>JBEKVN010000040.1:0-32486 GCA_049513915.1 Candidatus Aminicenantales bacterium
GACAATTACTATGCCCCCGCCGAGCTGACCGAAAGGATCCGGGAGTGGGTGGAATATTACAATCACCAGCGGTATCACGAGGCCATCGACAACGTGACCCCCGCGGACAAGTATTACGGAAGAGACCGCGTCATCCTAAAAAAGAGGGAAAAGGTCCGCACAGAGACCATGAAGATGCGGAGGGAGTTGAACCGGATGGCCATGCTTGAAGCCTTGCCAAACGGCGTCAGCTAAATTATCACGAGAAACGGAATCCGTAGCTAAAGAAATCAGCACGCGAGTCCGAAAGCGCCTGACGACGAACAATAACTAATGGTGCATAAAGGAAAACTAGACATTTCCCCCTGGAAATCGAGTTTTCCCCATATGTCCAAGAGTGTAGGGAAGGGGACTCCGGATCCAAAGGTCGGAGGTTCGAATCCTCTCAGGCACGCCGCGTTCTTCTCTGCTTTTCAACGATTTAGCTTTCCCGTCTTTTTAGCCTGAGTCACTAAAACTGAGCCGTTTTCAGCGGCTTTGTCCACGCCGTGTCCATACGGGTGGCGCCGGGGAGTGGCCTGCCACATCGATTGACACGTCTACATATCGGTGCTAATCTTTGAATCGCATTGGGGAGAGGAATAGGGCAAGAAGGGGGAATTGCCATGACCGGAGAAGAGATTTCTTCGACCAAATCAATCTTGGGCTTATCACTTTGCTTATCTGTGCTGTTTCTTTCTTGCACATCCGTTTTTGGCGCGAAAAGAAAAAGCACGATGGAAATTCCCGAGGGTTTGGCGGGAATAGTCGCTTACGGCTCCCTGATCTCTTTGACGAGCATGGAGCAGACGCTCGGGCATAAATACCAGGGTCCGATCAATCAGATCCATCTGACGGGTTATGAGAGGGCATGGACATGCGTTCGTCCGTGGAACGATCCTCAAGCGAAGTCAGCGGACATCAAAAGGTCCGACGCCTTCTTTTTACGCGGCAATGAACGCGTTCCTATTACAGGGGCTGCGGAGCTGAATATCTATCCAAAAAAGAAAGGCAGGATCAATGCCATTTTGTACCTGGTCAGCAACGCGGAGGTGATCAGTCTCGACAAGAGGGAATCGGGTTACCGAAGAGTGGATGTGACCGATAAGATCGAGGAATTCCAGTTCCGGGGAGGGAAAGTCTATGTCTATGAGGGACTTCCCAGGCGTACGGATGGGTCTTCGACTGAGAAGGGAACATACGTCTTGATAAAAGAGTTCGTCGATTCGGTGACCGGCGCTTGCGATGCCATAGGAAAGAATTTCCGCGACGAGTTCGACAAGTCTACCAGGCCTTGCGCATACCAGGTCGTGTCTTATAAAGAGATCGTCCGGGAAAAGGCCAAATAGCCGGTCATTTCCAAAGTGGAGTAGAGTCCGGGCATTCATCGCGGAAGGCCATCCGACTTCGAATCCAATGGGGGAAGTCCTGCGATAAAGCTCCTCCTTCATTTGAGCGTAACTTGACATCTTCACACGCCGCAAATTAGTATGGCCGGATGAACGTCCATCCCCCGATCCGGCGGAAGATCCGTCGATTGTCCCAAGTTTAGATGCGCACGGCGGTGGATGGAATCAGTCTGTTCGGCTGATCAAGCATGACGTCCCAATGTGACGTTCAAGAAGGAGCGAACATGAACACCGCAAGAACCGTATTCACTCGCCGCTGGATCCCGGTCTTCGCCTTCGTCCTGGCGGTCACGATGACTGCGGCCTACCCGATGCCGCAGGCGCAAACCGCCGCCAAGAAGGCCATGACCGTCGACGATTACGCCAAATGGCGCGATATCGCCAGCCGGGCGATCTCGGGAGACGGCAGGTGGGTCGCCTACGTCCTCCAGCTGACCAACACCATCCCGGCCGAAGCTAAGCCGATCCTGCACCTGCTGAATCTGGAGACCAACGTCGAGGTGACGGTGAACGACGCGTCCGATCCGGTCTTCTCTTCGGACTCGAAGTGGATCGCCTATCAGGTGGATCCGGGAGCCGCCCAACGCGCGCGCGCCGCCCGGACCGGCCCCAGCGGAGCACCCTCGACGCAGCCGGCCGCGCCTCCGGCGACACCGCCCGTGCCTGCCCCGACTGAAGTCCCCGGCACGCAACAGGGTCAGGGCCAGACCGGCCGGGGGGCGGCGCCGGCGGCCATCCCTCCGCGGCGCGTCGAGCTGCGCAATCTGGAAACCGGAGCGGTGCGCTCCTGGCAGGACATCGGAACCTTCGCGTTCGCCCCGACGTCCACCCATCTCGTCCTCCGCCGTCGCGGCGCCGAAACGGCCGGTCCCACGGGCCGGAGAGGCGGTGGCGGGCCGCAAGCGCCGGCCGGAGGCGCCGGGTCTGCGAGCGCAGACTCCGGGCCGCGCGGGCAGGACGCCATTCTGTTGGATCTGCGGACGGGAAGCTTCCAGCTTCTTGGAAGCGTGGGCGACTTCGCCTTCAACCGCAGCGGGGAGCTTCTCGCCTTCACCGTGGATGCCGCCGTGAAGGACGGCAACGGCGTCTTCGTCTTCGACACGCGTAATCGGCGCGTGACGCCGCTCGACAACGATGCCAAGATCTACAGCCGGCTCGCCTGGAACGAGGACGGCACGGCCGTTGCCGTGCTCAAGGGGACCGAAGTCGAGAAAATGCGCGAAAGGAACAATGTCCTCGTCGCCTTTCCGGACATCCCCGCGGCCTTCAAGGACGGAGCCGGCGCACCCCTGGCGGTTGTCCTCGAACCTGAAAAAGCGGATGGCCTCCCCAAGGGCTGGGTCGTCAGCGACCGGGCCCCTCTCGCATGGAGCGAGGATAACAAACGGGTGTTCTTTGGCATCAAGGAGCAAGTGCCGGCGCCCGATACGACGCGCAAGTCGACGGACGAGGCGGCCGACGTCGACGTCTGGAACACGGGAGACGAGCGGGTCCAATCCCTCCAAATGGTCCGCGCCGAACAGGACCGCAACTTTGCGTTCCGCCAGGCCTTCGACGTCTCGGCGAAACGGTTCGTCAAGCTCGCCGACGAGACGATGCGGGAGCTCGACGTCGCTCCGGACGGCACGTGGGCCGTGGGATTCGATGAGCGCGCCTATATCCGCAACGAGAAGATCCTGCCGACGGCGGACATCTACCGTGTGAACACGTCCACCGGCGAGCGGACGCTCATCGCCAAGGGCCAACTGACCGGCAGGAACACGTTCGGTATCACCCCCCATGGCCGGCATTTCCTCTTCTGGAAGGACAACCAGATCCAGGCCTACGACTTCCAAGCGGGGACGACGAAGGCCCTCGGCGCCGGCAAGGTGAGCTTCGTGGACCTCGAATACGACCACCCGGGGACGAAGCCCTCCTATGGCATCGCCGGCTACTCCAGCGACGGCAAGGCGGTTATCGCCCAGAACCGCTACGATCTGTGGCTCGTTCCCTTTGACGGCAGCGCGCCGAAGAACCTGACCCAAGGCGTCGGGGCGAAGAGCGAGATCCGCTTCCGCATCCTCCGCCCGGTGCCGGCGGACCCGACTCTTCCACGTTCGGTCGGTCCCCGCGGGACCATCGATCTCACGAAGCCCGTCACCTTGTCCGCCTACGGCGAATGGACGAAGAAATCCGGATATTATGAGCTCGCGGGCGGGCAATTGAAGGAGCTGATTTATGAAGACGCTTCGTTCAGCAACCCGGTTCGGGCGATGAAGGCGGACCGCTTTCTCTTCACCCGCCAGACGTTCGTCGAGTTTCCGGACCTCCGCGTCTCCGGTCCGAGTTTCAGGGAATCCAAGAAGATCTCCGACGCCAACCCGCAGCAGAAGGACTTTCTGTGGGGCCATCGCGTGCTCTTCGACTACAAGAATAGGGACGGCGTGAGGCTGCAGGGCATCCTAGCCATCCCGGACGATTACAAGCCGGGCGAAAAGCGGCCCATGCTCGTCATCTTCTACGAGAAGAACTCGCAGAACATGCACATGTACAGCGCCCCGGCCTATCTTCCCAGCATGGGACGGATGCCGGTCCAGGCGGTCAGCGACGGCTACCTGTCCATGCTGCCGGACATCCATTTCCGCACCGGCTCCTCGCACACCGACATGCTGGAATGCGTCGAGGCGGCCACCCGCAAGGTCATCGAGATGGGTTACGCCGATCCGAAGCGCATAGGCGTCTCCGGGCATAGCTACAGCGGCGAAGGCGCGGCCTTCATCGGGACGATGTCCAAGATGTTTGCCGCCGTCGGCATGGGGGCCGGCGTTGTCGACTTGTACAACGATTTCAGCATGCCCTGGGGCTGGGGATACGGTTACCAGGGCGGGAGCGGCGATACCGCGTTCAATTACTACCTCTACGATCAGGGCCGTTGGGGCTTCTCGCCCTGGGACAAGCCCGACCGGTACTATTTCGAGTCGGCCCTCACCCATGTTCCGAACGTGAGCGCGCCGTTCCTCATCATGCACGGGACGGCCGATCCGACCGTCGGCTTCATCAACGGGCTCGCTTTCTACAACGCCCTGCGCTACAACGGCAAGAAGGCCGTGCTGCTGGCCTATCCGAACGAGGGCCACGGGCTGCGCGGATTGGCGAACCGAAAGGACCTGACCATCCGGTTCTTCGAGTTCTTCGACCATTACCTCAAGGGCGCGCCGGCGCCGAAGTGGCTGACCGAGGGCGTGCCTTACCTGAAGAAGGAGGCGGGCGTCTCCTAACTCTCTTACTTCGTTCAGGATGCAGTCCCGGCTTAGTGCCGGGGATACCGTCCCTACGGCGCTCAGGCTTTGGGACGTCTGCTCGTGAAGAGCGCGCCGACGTAACGAGAGACGATGGTGGCATCCTCGCCAACCCCGAGGAAGAGCGAGGACTTTCGCGTTCGCAGAAAATGAACGCCCACGAAGAACAGCCCGGGGACGATAGGACTTACGCCATCTCGTTGGAGCGGGAAGCCGAGCTCATCGAAAGCGTCGGGCCACGGAAGCCAGGAGCGGTAGTCCGGGCGAAAGCCACCCGCGAATATGACGACGCCGAATTCGGAGAGATCCAGCGATTCGGGCGCGTGAGCAGAGAAGGCCCCCGGCTCGTCGATCGGCGGCAAGTCAAGCCCATGTTCAGCCGCGAACCGCTTGATCAGACTCATCAACTCGCGGAAGCGCTGGTCTCCCCATGCGGCGCTCTCCGGCAAGTCCGGCGCGAAGCGGGCCAGACCGCCCTCCGCCCCCAAGAAGTGACCGGTTAGTGTGACCCCCTTCGCCTGGAGTATACGCAGGTGCAAGTCGTGGCCGCCGCCGTGACCGGTAGCTATGGGATTGGCGGCGAGGCGCGCGGCCGGCGTCGGGAGGGTCCCGATCGTCTGGTCGAAGAAACCCGCCTGGGCCAGCCACCACACAATGTCGTGCCCGCCGAGGCGACGCGGAACCCACGCCGCCTTCCCGCAGGCCAGGACCACTTCGCGCCCCGCCTCACGCAACTCCTCGCTGATTTGCGCGCCCGACTGGCCGCTGCCAATAACGAGAACCTTCCCGGGCGGGAGGGCGCCTTCGTTCCGATAGACGTCAACGTTCATCTGGGGCAAGCCGGCGGGCAATGTGTCGGCTGCCGCCGGCCGGTGAGGCCGCTGGTAAGCGCCGGTGGCAAGTACCAGGGCGTGGCTGCTCAAATCTCCGGCCGTCGTGCGCACGATGAAGCCGCCATCCGGCGACGATTCTATCCCCACAGCCGTGGCGCCCTCGCGTACGGGGGCCGCGAATGCGCCGGCGTAATCCTCCAAGTAGGCGACGATCTCATCGCGTGACATGAAGCCGTGGGGGTCCGGCCCGCCTGTCCGGCCCCCACAATGATGACGTCCACGTGTTCCATCGCGCTACCCCTGTTCAGACATGCCTTCCTCCTCTCACCGCGCCGCCCATCCGAAAGTGATTGTATTCCTATCGCCAGCCCTCGACAAGGACCTTCGCTTCCGTTGCGTTTTAAGTAAGGTTATTTTACAGGCCGCGGGTCGGCTGCCCGATCTCCAGGGAGGACGCTTCTGGCGCCTTGGCATGGGAATTGCTCCAGACCATCAGAGAGAGTCGTTGGAAATCGAGATTCAGAGACACGGGGGCGTAATGAATAAATTGGACAAGACAACGATAATGAGGACGAGCACGGCCGCGGTGATCGCGGCTTCGCTTATGGCCGTTTTTCTCGCGATGGCGCCCGCCGCGTTCGACCCGGCGAAGACCTATCCGGTCGAAGCGCTCAAGGAAGACTTCAAGATCCTCTGGGACATGCTGGAGGAAGGACACGCCGGGCTCTATCGCTATACGCCGGCGGAGGCGCTTAAAAAAAGCTTCGATGCCGCCGGGAACAGACTGACCGGTCCGTTGACGGAATTCGATTTCTACTCCAGGCTCCTGCCGCTTGTCGCCGAGATCAAGGACGGGCACACGCGTCTGATGCTTTCTCCGGCGGCCGCCGCTTACCTCGACGCCCAACCCGTCTTCTTTCCCATTGGGCTCCGCTTCCTGAAGGATAAAGCCTACATCTTCAGGAACCTGAGCTCGGACGCGAGCATCAAGGAAGGCGCGGAACTCCTGGCCATCGACAGGACGCCGATCATGGACGTCGTCTCGGCGCTCCTCCCGCTCATTCCGAGCGACGCCGGGATCCGGACCAGCCGGCTCCGACGCCTCGAGTATCCGGCCGCTTTCGGCCAGCTCCTGGCCCTTCGGTTCGGGCCGCGGGAATCCCGCCGGATCCGCTTCCGGCCGTTCCAGGGCGGGGAGAGCAAGGAGATCACGATACGGGGCATCACGGCGGGCGACATCATCCGGCTCCTGCCGGAGAGATACCCGGCGACAGCCGAGCGCCGCCCGTACTACGAGCTGTCCTTCAAGGGGTCGACGGCCGTTCTGACGATCCGGGCGTTCGGCGACGATCCGAACACGGCGAGCCCGCGATATCCGGAATTCCTGAAGGAGACGTTCCTCTCTCTGGAGGGAAAAAAGACCCCGAACCTGATCATCGACCTGAGGGGCAACGGCGGCGGGCACGACGAATACGGCAAGCTCCTTTTCGCCCACATCATGGACCGTCCGTTCATTTATTATTCGGCCCTGGAAACAAAGAAAGACCGTTACGACCTCTTCCGCTTCACGAACGAATCCGTGAAAGATGCCGAAGAGCTGGCCAAACCGCTCAGAAAGAACGCGCGCGGTTCGTTCGACGTCCTCGGCCATCCCAACCGCGGGCTCCAGATGCCCCAGGAACCCGGGTTCGCCGGGCGGGTGGCCATCCTTATCGACGGGGGCAGCTTCTCTGCGACGGGGGAGACGACGTCCGCGTTCCACTACTACAAAAAGGCCGTGTTTTTCGGGGAGGAGTGCGGCGCCGGTTACTACGGCAACACGTCGGGATTCATGGTCACGGCGACCCTCCCCAACACGCGTATCCAAATCCGCATCCCGCTCGTCATTTACACGATGGCGGTCGACGGCTATCCCAAGGACCGCGGCATCGTTCCCGATCTTCCCGTGACGCCGACGATCGAAGACCTCTTGGCGGGCCGGGATCCGGTGATGGACCGGGCCCTGCTGTTCTTGGAAAAGGGCAAATAGCTTCTTCTCCCGTACGCTCGGCCTGATGTTGTGCGCGGCGTTGACCATCGCGTCAGCGGAATCCGCGTGGGCACGAGAACATCCAGCACATGTTGATAAAGGCAAAATAACGCTTGACAAATTGTGCTCTACTGTACTAGATAAGTATAGCAGTGAGCAAAATAGACGGGCCTCTCCAGATCAGGGTCGATGCCAAGTCCGCTGTCCCGGCCTATGAGCAGATCAAGCAGGCCATCAAGCTGGCTATCCTATCCAGGCGCTTGAAAGACGGAGAGCAGCTCACGACTCTCAGAGAAATGGCCCTTAAGCTCATGGTTAATCCCAACACGATCATTAAAGTCTATGGGCAGCTCGAAAACGAAGGTTTCATCTATTCACGGCCCGGGGCCGGATACTACGTCAGGCTCGACCCAGCTAAATTTAATCAAAGCAACCATGAACTTTTCAGGGAGGTTACGCAGGACTATATTTCCAAAGCCTTGCAGCTTGGTTACTCCTCAGAACAAATGCTCCTAGAGGTCGCCGCGCTGACGAATGTCTTCATCCCAACCTCAAGGAGAAAGGATCACAAAAATGCTTGAAATTCGAGGGCTCTCCTTCAGCTATGGGAAAACGAAGGTTTTCAGGGATTTCAACCTCAGCATTCCCGAAGGTCAAGTCTGCCTTATCACCGGCATCAATGGCGTAGGCAAGAGCACACTTTTGCGGCTTATGGCCGGCGTCTTGAGGCCAGATAAGGGCGATATCCGATACGATGCCAGATTGGGCGCCGATCCCCGGCGAAGGCTCGGCTTCGTCTCCGATGCCTTGAGCCTCTATGAAAGTTTGACTGTCACCGAGGCCATCGGATTCCATAAGTCTGTCTACGGTCTTTCCTCGTTTGATGATTCACTCGTCCGACATACGAAGATTGGCTACGGCCAAAAGGTCCGGGAGCTTTCGGTCGGCCAGAGAACCCTCCTTCATCTCAGCCTCATTCTTTCCTTGGAGCCCGAGGTCCTGTTGGTCGATGAGATCATCCACTCGATTGATGCCTACCTGCGAAGAATCTTCCTTGAGCAGATCGTTCATCTCCTCTCCAAGCGCCGCCTGACGGTTGTTATGGTCAATGTGAATTTCCACGACATCGAACACCTGATCGAACGAGTCATTCTCTTAAAATCCGGCGAGATTACCGTCGATGAAAATATCGAAGACCTCAAGGCCAAGGTGAAAAAGATCGTAGCTCAAAACCGGCCGGCATCTTTGAACATTCTGTCCCGAATTGACTACTCTGATCACTCCGAGTTTTTCGTCTACCCGTTTAATGACAGTCTCCGAGAGACAATCGAAGGTGACGTATTCGATCTCAACTTGACGGAAATCGTCTCGGCCTTTATAGGAGGCGAATATGCTTAGAAAAGAAATCCGGGATGCCCTAAAAAGGTTCGTCGAAAGCCTAGTAGCCCTTCTTATCATTCCTTTTCTTTACATAGGAGACAAGCTGCTCACGAAAGCAGGTCTCGACTACGCCAGTCTTATCCAAACAGGGTTCTTTATCACGCTCGTTATCTATGCCGTCTATGCCGGAGCGACAGTCTTTCAATCCGAGAGAAAAGACCGGGCGTTCGAGTACCTATTCTCTCTTCCGCTGACCCGCAGGAAGATCATCCTGGCAAAGGTCTTGCCTCGCCTGGGACTACTATTATTCTTGGGTGGAGTGGCGACTATTGCTATTGGCCGCGGCCTTCAGGCAGAATCCGGGATCGCCTTACTCGTCCTTTTCTTCAGCGCATTATTCCTGAGCATCGGGGTTTTCTCTATCGTGATCAACCTTTTCGGTGTCGGGCTCATGTACATCATCTTTTTCCAGGCAGGGCTTGTCTTCGCCTCCCTCCTTCTAAAGTTCGGGGTCAATTTCACAGGTCGCCATGGCCCGTTGATCACACAGTTGGTTTCCGCAGCAGTCCTTCTCGGTCCCTTTGGTATAGCCTTCTGGTTGACCTTCAAGAAAATGGACGTCAGGCCAGTAAAGCTTCAGCTGAAGACATACTATTCCATTGTACTTCCGACGTTATTTGTTCTTGTGTCGCTTATCGTCCTGTTTTCCAGGAGAATCATGCCTGGACTTCAGGGTCGCTAAATCGTTTCGGGATCTGCGATTGCCAATGAATTGCCGCGGATTGGAAGCCCGGTAACGGAGCTGTAATCATCATTGAAGAATTCTTTTTTTCAGGTTATATTAGAAGCTCTTTTTATGTCAAAAGCTGGTCGTGAGATGCAGAAAAAGGGCAGGAATGTCGTCCGGGAGTATTTCGAACTCATTGCTGAGACGGCAGTTTTCGTATTCTTTGTCATGACGTTCGTCGTTCAGGCCTTTCAGATTCCTACGGGCTCGATGATTCCGAAACTCCTCGTTGGAGATTTCCTCTTGGTTAACAAGATGGCTTATGCGCGGCCCTCGTCCGCATTTGAGGGCATGCTGCTGCCGCGGAAGCAAATCAAAAGAAAAGATATCATTGTCTTCAAGTGGCCCAGTAATTTAACTAAGGACTTTGTAAAGCGCGTTATCGGCCTGGGAGGGGACAAGGTTGAAATCCGAGCCAAGCAGCTTTATATAAATGAGCAACCTATCGACGAACCCTACAAAATCCACAAGGATAGCCAGGCATATGCAAAAGACGACCAGTACCATTATGACCTTGCTATAAGAGATAACTACGGGCCGGTTATTGTCCCGATGGGACACCTCTTTGTCATGGGGGATAACCGCGATGACAGCCTGGACAGTCGGTCTTGGGGCTTTGTGCCTTTAGCCAATATTAAGGGGAGGCCCTGGATTATCTATTTTTCGTACGAGGCGGAGCGCGACGCATGGCAGAAAACGAGCTTCCGCGACCGGTTGAAAAAAATAGTGAGCTTTCTCCCCAAGGCCCATTGGGGACGCCTATTCAAAATCATTAACTAGCTCTGGCAAGCGCCGTCAACTTAATCCCCTTTCTCCGCGCCTCTGCCGGCCGTTTTCGGGCCGGGTAAGAAAAACTCAAGGGGTAAGCTCAAGGGGTTGTAAATATCGATTTGCAGGTGATACATTGACCGGGGGGCAGGTTTAGATGGTTGCCGTTAATCCCACGGTATGACGCCCCAAGGAGCAAGATTTCCATGAGAAAGAGGGTATGCCTTTTCGTTACAATAATCTTATGGGGCCAGGCGGGTCAGATCGGTGCGGAGACGATCAAACTTGTCCGAACCGATGTCGTCATAGATTTCAAGGAGGAGGGCTTCTACAAGTCGATTCCATTCATCGCCTTACAGGAAGATCTATTCTTCATAACGGATAATTTTACCCATCGGGTGCTTGAATATCGCTTCCGCCGAAATAGGCTGGAGTTTCTCCGAGCCATCGGACGGCCAGGCCAGGGCCCGGGGGACCTGATGCTTCCTACGGATATCTCGATCTCAGCCGATATCCTGGCCGTGAAAGACGAATCGGGGATCTCGTTCTTCGGCCTGGACGGGGGTTTCAAGAACAAGTTCCCGCTTCTCTCGCGGGCCGGGACGATGATGTTCGCGGGGGAGGAGATCTATACAGCCACGTACGATGTGGCGAAACCCGATCTGATCCATGTCTATTCGCGGAAGGGCGAGTGGCTGAGATCGTTTCAAAATAAAAGATCTCTGTATCCGATTCGGTACGATATCCATAAAGGCCTTTCTCCGGACGGGGTGGAGCAAATTGTTTTCGACGGCCTCCTCCGAAGGGACGGACAATCGGTCTATTTCCTCAGCAAGAGATTTGGAAACGTGCTCCGTTTTAGTCCAAATGGAAAGGAGACCGGAAATTGGGAGCTCTCTCGCATTCTGGGAAAGAGTGAAAAAGCCAAGGCGGAGGAGAACAGGAGGATGTTCCTGGACGAGGGATTCGATCTGATGAAGAACGAGCGCATGATTCCCAATTATTATCTCTTCGAGGACGCCCAGCTCGTTGACACCAGGCTCTATCTTCTTCTGCAGAACTATGATCTTGTGGCAAAAAACGTAAAGCCTGTCATCGAATTCGTCGAGATCGATCTGGACGCCTTGGCCGTTGTAGGCACCTTTAGGGCAGACGCTCAAGCCAAATGGGAATCCGCTCTGCGCTTTGTTTTCATCGGCGATAAAAGCAACCCCATTTTCCTAACGACGGTCCATGATCCCGGCGAGGACGATAAGCTCTGCATTTTCAGGACTGAAGCGAACATCAAATAGTAAGTTCCTTCTTGCGCGCCTCGGTTTTCTATTCCCATATTAGCCTGTATACTCGAAAAATATTAAAGCCGTCCCCTTTTTCTTGAAAACAATAGAGCCTTCCTCTCTTCATTGCCGCGTAAGCGAAATCTTCTCCCGGGCTGAGGATATTGAACGATTTTCTCCTTATGAACAAACCGGCTTTATTGAAGATGTCGTACCAGTATTCGCCGGGATTGACTCCTTTTTCGAATGTCATCAAGAAGAGCCTGCCGTTTTCGTCGGGGAAGAAATCACAGATGGGCAGATAGTGTTCCGGATAATAGTATGGTTGCCCTGACTTGGCGTATTGGTCTTCCCTCTTTCTTATGACATCTTCCGGGACTTTCACCGGAACATATTCTTTCCGAATCTTCGCCTGAAGGTTCCCCTGAAGGTCGAATTTTAGGATCTCATACCCTCTGTCTTCGTTTCCGATGTAGAGCCCACTGGCTGATGCTTTGGTCCTGAAAAAGTAATTGTGATTGATCCCTCTCCTGGCCTTTTTTGTGGGATTCGGATACTTATAAACATCAAGCTTCCTCAGTTCCCCGAGACTGCCATCTAATAGGTAATAAATGAAATTAAAATAATCCGAATTCCTATCGGTCACGACCCTGGCGTAGCCGATGAACCTCTCCTCGTCAATTGGATAGATGATATAGTAGCGCCCGTCGATAGGGTACTTGACCTCTTTTTCGAACACGCCTTCGTCCGAATACCAGATTATCTTCCTGATCGAGTGGTCGGAAACGATAAGATGCCCCTGCTCCGTGAGGCATGCCGCGCTTATGAACATCACCTCGCCGGGACCCTGACCGTCCGTGCCCCAGGACTTAAGGAACTTCCCGTCCGGTCCAAACTTGAAGATCTTATCGCCCTTTTTATTTGAGTAGAAGATGTATATGTAACCTTTCTGGTCCACTTCGAAGCTCGTGGCGTCGGCGATGCCCAATTGGCCGATCTCCGGACCGCCGAAGTCGATGGCCAGCTCTTCCTCAAGTCTGAAGTCGGTTGGCTCACCTGTCACGTGATAGGGTTTGATATGGTTGAAGACGACCTCCACGCCGTTCTCAGTTGTCCTGTCAATCTTGGGTTGCTTGCTTCCGCAGGAAGCCAATAGACTAATTCCGAGAAGACAGCAGAGAACTCTTTTCATATCTGCTCTCCCTGATGCTAGTCCGATTCTACCTCGATATAGCAGACGCTACAACACAATCCCCCTCTCCGCCCGTCTGCTGGCCGTCGCTCGGGTTAGCCGGGCCCTCCTGAGACCCCGTTGAACCCGACTCTTAAAATGGAATAACTTAGCTCCTGGGTCGTCTTTCCATATGAAAAGAGAATTCCAGGTGCTTTCGGAGAATGAGTCGCGACTCTTCGAGGGACTGATGGCTTTCCAGGAAGATGTCTTCAGGATTTGCCTCGGCTTCTCCCGAAATCCCGCGGACGCCGAAGACCTCGCTCAGGACGTTTATCTCAAGGCTTACAGGAATATCAAGACAGTTCATAGTCCTTATGCAATCAAGGAGTGGCTTTTTCGGATCGCGCGAAATACCTGTCTTGACCATATGAAAAGGACGCATGTCGCTCAGCTTTTTGACCGGCATTCGAACCGGTCGGAGGTGGTTGAGAATGACACGCCGGAGGCGGGAGCCGAGGTGCGTGAACGATTGGCAATCCTGAAGAATGCCGTTGAGCAACTCCCGAAAAAACAGCGGGAGGTTTTTGTCCTCCGGGAATACGGTGGCCTGTCCTATGACGAACTGGCCCGGACGTTGGGCATCAAGACCGGTACGGTCATGTCCCGGCTGAACCGAGCCCGCAAGGCGGTCGCAAATTTCATGAACGAGGCCGGCCATGGAAAGTGATTTGAAAAACCCTCGGGAAGACGAACTCCAGACACTCATCCGGGAAGACCAGGACAGGGCCCTGGCCGACTTCCGGACGGGGAATTTCGAGGTCAGAGTCAGGGCACGGATCGCGGAGACCGAGAAGGAACCCCGGATGCGCCCGTTCTTCCTGCGGGGCATTCCCGCCCATTCCGTCCCCATGGCGCTCGTGATTGTCGCCGCCGTCGCGGCTGCCGCTATCATGTTCTGGCCGAGACGGCCGTCTCCTTTGCTAACAGTCAACGATGTCCGGGCGTTGTGGACGGCGCTTGAATGGTCGCCCGGCGTAAAGGTCCTTTCCGGGCCCGGGACTTCGGCGGCGGCAGGGCCGGGGCGCCAGTCGGGGCCTCCGAGCTCATTCGAGCGGACCCTCCGCCTGCTCCAGGCCCAGGGGCAGGCCCAAGAAAACGAGGCCGGTCCCGGTCTGACCGAGAAACCGGCTCCCCCGTTGAGCTTTCGTGACAAGGTCAGGATTCTTTACCGTGATAAGGTCATAGAGCGCGCGCTTCTTTTGGCCATAGAGAAATCCAAGGAGGTCTAACTTGAAAAAGAAATGGTTTGTGGGGATGACGCTGATCTTCCTGGCCGCGAGCCTGGCTCCGGCGGAGAACCGGGCCCCGGCGGAGCGGAAGGGAGGATATGCCGTTCTGGACGTCTACATCACCGCGTTCCGGGAAATGGCCATGAAAGGGTCTAATGCCGGCCTGGAATCGAACCTTAACAACATTATGGCAGCGGCGGTCAAGGCCAAAACCCAAGGCGAGATCGACGATGTCTTCTACAGCCGGTTTGCCCGGTTAATGGCTTTAACGAAGCTCATAATCGTTCCCGATTCGAAACAGATCCTGAAGCCCATCGTTGAGAGAGAAATTCGGCGATTTGTCGGGGACATGCTGGGTGATGAGGCGGCTTCGGCGCCAGAAGTCGGCATAGGAACCGTAGCCGAATCTATAACTCAGGAACTCCTGAACTTGCAAATCTACCTGGACACGAAAGTTCAACGAACAAAGATGATCGAGGAATTCTACAAGAAGTTCGGTGACGCGGCAAAAAAATAAGCTCCGGAAGAGGGGGGGACGCTGACCTAAAGTCCCCCCCTTCCCCTTTCCCTTCCTCACCATGGAAAGCACACCGAGGGCGGGGAAGAGTCGATGTCCAGGGGAGCCCAATCGCTGCCCTTCGTCGATGAGCCGGCGTGGTTCGTGGCGTTGGTAATGGCCTTCGCCCGGGAAAAGCGGAAAAATTCACGTTGCCTTGACATAGAACAAAAGGATTCTTGACATCGCCGAACGGCCGGAAGTATTCTCCCGAGATGAAACCACGACACCGCCGCATGCTCCGGGGGATGGAGGCCAAGGAGGAACTCCCGGCGCCGAACACCGCCGGAGGCGCCGTTTGGTTCCTCTATGTCCTCGAATGCTGCGACGGGTCCTTCTACACCGGAGTGACCACCGATATTGACCGCCGGCTCCGGGAGCATCAGAAGGGGACGGCCTCTCGCTACACCCGGACCCGGCGCCCCATCGTGCTGGTCTACCAGGAGGAATGCGGCACCCGTCCCCAGTCCCTGGCGCGGGAGTGCGCTGTTAAGTCCCTGAGCCGGCCGCGCAAGGAAGAACTCGTCTCGGGACGGAAATCCGGTCATAGGCGGCCGTGAGAAGCTTATTGACTACGACCCGCGGCCGGGCATATCATCATTTTGTGAAGGAGGGTAACAACATGAAAGAGCTAAGACTGACAAAGAACCTGGGGCTAGTCTTGCTGGGCATCTGGCTCATTGTGACCGGGCTGATCGCATTACTCCATTTCAACTTTCAGGGGCTGTACGTGATCATGGCGATCCTCGCCATTGCGTCCGGAGTTTTAATCCTGATCGGCAGGTAAGTTCGGGAATTCAGTCCCCATCGCCCGTGAAGCCTTCCGGGGCGTCCGTCGAGGTTTGCAGCAACTTGAACGCTGAAGAGCTTTAGGAGGGGCTGTTGAGCGACCCGATCATCGATATCCACGTCCATTTCGGAGCTCCGGATGACCCGGCCAGCGGATGCTACTGGTCGGAAAAGTTTGCCAAGTCCCCCGCATATATTGCGATGCTGCTGCTCACGAAGTTACTCTTCAGAAAAGTGGATATTTCCCGCATCAAAAAGCACCTGTTCAAAACCGTCAACGAATCAAAGTGCGTGGACCAATTCGTCCTCCTGGCGCTCGATCAGGTTTATGACGAGCTCGGACGCGTCCATAGAGATCGGACACATCTTTACGTGCCCAATCAATATTTGGCATCTCTTGCCGATGAAAATAACAGGGTCCTTTTTGGTGCTTCCGTGCATCCCTACAGGAATGATTGGGAGCAGGAGCTGGATGACTGCCTGGGAAAGGGGGCTGTGCTCTGCAAATGGATTCCGTCAGCCCAGATGATCGACCCTTCCCACCAGAAGTGCACGAAGATGTATCGAAAATTGGCTCAGCACAGGTTACCCCTTCTCTGCCACGTGGGCCCAGAATACGCGGTTCCTTCTGCCGCCCCTAATCCCGAACGATATAATCATCCTGATCTCCTCATCCCAGCTCTCGACGAGGGGGTCATCGTGATCATGCCCCATTGCGCCATGCCCTATTTTGGCCCTCTGGATAAGCCTATCTACGAACAGTATTTCGAAGCTTTCTTGAATCTCATGGACAAAGCGGATGCCAATGGGTGGAATCTCTACGCTGACCTCTCAGCCATCTGCATCCCCACGAGATCAGAATATGTTTCAAGGGTGATAAACCGCGTTCCCCCGAGGCGACTTCTCTTTGGAAGCGATTATCCCATTCTCCTCACGGAGTTCTGCTATCACAGAGGCGAGACCTTTTGGGCGAGGCTGTCGTTTATCATCAAAATGGCGTTCATGGAGAATCTCTTGGATAAAAATTATTATCTCATCAAAGAGATGGGCTTTGACGAGTCCGTATTTACCAACGCTTCAGAGCTTTTTGCCCATATACAATAAGACTATTGCTCATGCGGCGGCCGGATGGCCTTGAAACTCCGATACAAGCCGAAGTCATACACAAGCTTGAGCGCGCCGGAGATGATGAACGGAGCGCCGATAAGGGCCTGGACGCCCATCAGCGGGGCGGACAAGACCGGCGCAAGCGAGGCCCCCAGGGTCCGGGCGATGCCGGTGACCCCGGCCGCCGCCGAGCGCTCTTCGGGCGAGACGACCGACAGCGTGTAGGACTGGCGCGTGGGCACATCCATCTGCGAAATGCTGAAACGCAGCAGGAGCATGGTGATGGCCAGGGGCAGGTTGGGCATGAGCGGAACGAGAATGAGCAGGATATTCGACGGGACGTGCGTGAACACCATGGTGTTGAGCAGGCCGATCTTGCGCGCGATCCAGGCCGCGGAGAGTGCCGAGAAGCCGGCAAAAATGTTCGCGCCAAAGAAAATCGCGCCAAGAAGGGCCGGGTTCACGCCGTAGCGCAGATGGAACCAGTAGGCGACGATGGCCTGCACGACGAACCCGCCGGCGAACGCATCCAGCGAAAAGAGCGCCGAGAGTTTGAGCACGATCCGGCTCGATTTCCCCAACCCCAATCTGTTGACCGTCGCCTTTGCGGAGACCGGCGCTTCCACGATCCGGGAGAGAAAACCAAATAAACCCGCCAGGACCATTCCCAGCCCGGCATAGATCAGGACCAGGACGCGGTAACTGGCGAGCGGCGCCGTCCCGCCGTTCTGCAGGAGCTGCGCCAGCCCGCCGCCTGTGAGGCTTCCCAGTGCCGTGGCCAGAGAACCGGCCAGCTGGTACCAGGCAAAAACCTGCGTGCGTTTCTCGCCGGGCAGGGTTTGCGCCAGGGAGGACTGCTCGATCGCCAGGAAAGGGCCGACTTCGTTCCCGCTCGGGCTGATGACGCCGATGGTCGCGGCGAGCAGGAGCAGGAAGAAGTTGCGGGTGGCCGCGAACAAGATGCCCGCGAAAATCATCAACGCCGCGCCGACGAGCAACATGCGTTTGCGCCCGACCCGGTCGGCGCGGGTGGTGATCCACAGCGAGATCAGGGCGTCGCCGAGCAGGGTCAGGGTCAGCAGCAGGCCGATTTGGGCCGTGGAGAGTCCGGCCTGCTCCAGATACAACGCCAGGATGACCGCCAGCAGGCCGTACGAGAACATGCGCACAATGCGCGTGGCAAAAAGGATGCGGATATCCCTAGTCATCTGGCCTTGCCCGCGTCGATTTTACACCAGCCATCGTCCGCTTCATAGAGTTCGAACTGAGCCGCCGCTGGCAACGGCCTCGAGCGACCGCGGAGACCGGCCAGCCGGCTTGTCCTCGGAAGGGGTCGCCATCCACTATAAAAGATAGGGCTTCAGGTCAGTCCTCGTCCCTCCGCAGCCGGACGAGCGTCGCCCCCCACCCGCCGGCCATCGGGCCGGCGTCCTCGAATGCCGCCACGCGGGGGTTCTTCTTGAGCAGGCCCTGAACGATCCCTTTAAGTGTCCCCGTCCCCTTGCCATGAATGATTCGGATCTCCGTGATTCCGCGCCGGAGGCATTCCTCTATATATTCGGGGACCAGGTCCTTGACGTCCCCCGGGCTGAAGGTATGAAGGTCGAGGACGCCTTCGATCGGGATTTCCACGGGGTCGTCGTCGGTCACGGAAACGCCCTCCGGGTCCGCAGGATTTTTCATCGCGTTGCGGGCCTTTATTAGCACAGGGTGCGGCCAAAGGTCAATCGTCTTGACACGACAATCACCCCGGTGATAGGGTAGCCGCTCTAGTCCGATATTCCACAAGGAGGGCATGCCCGCGATGAAAACTACCCGCCGATTTTCCAGGTCTTATTTCTTGCCGGTCTTTCTGTTCGCCCTGGCCGTCACGCTGATCCTGCCGTCGGCCGGATGCGCGAAGGCCGGGCAGACGGCCGGAGGGCTCAAGCCGCCCCAGGCCGAAATCATCCCCAAGCAGCTGACCCTCCATGGTCACACGCGTATCGACAATTATTACTGGCTTAACGAACGCGAAAACCCCAAAGTTCTCGAATACCTCAAGGCCGAGAACGCCTATACGGAAGCGGTCATGAAGCCGACCGAGGCGCTCCAGGAGAAGCTCTATCAGGAAATCGTCGGCCGTATCAAGCAGACGGACCTCTCCGTCCCGTACCGCTCGGAGGGCTACTATTACTATACGCGCTTCGAAGAAGGCAAAGATTACCCGGTCTATTGCCGGAAGAAGGGGAGCCTCGAGGCCCCGGAGGAGGTCGTTTTCAACGTCAACGAGATGGCCAAGGGCTACGGCTATTATTCCGTCGGCGGCTTTTCCGTGAGCTCGAACAACGCCCTCGTCTCCTTCGGCGTGGACACGGTCAGCCGGAGGAAATACACGCTCCATTTCAAGAACCTGGCGACCGGCGAGGTCCTGCCCGACGCGATCGTCAACACAACGGGCTCGGCGGCTTGGGCCAACGACAACAAGACGGTTTTTTACACCCAGATCGACGATACGACGCTCCGGCCCCAGAAGATCTTCCGCCACGTCCTGGGGACCTCCGCGGACGCCGACAAGCTCGTGTTCCACGAGGCCGACGAGACTTTTGACACCTATGCCTTCAAGACCAAGTCCAAGAAATACATCTTCGTGGCCTCCTCGAGCACGCTGTCGACCGAGTACCGGTTCATCCCGGCCGACAAGCCCGAGGCCGAGCTCAAGATCTTCCAGCCCCGGGAGCGCGACCTCGAATACGAAGTCGAGCATTACCAGGACAAGTTCTATGTCCGGACAAACCTCGGCGCCAAGAACTTTCGCCTGATGACGACGCCGCTCGCGAAGACGGCCAAGGCGAACTGGGTCGAGATGATCCCGCACCGGGAGGACGTCCTCTT
Organism: Candidatus Aminicenantales bacterium; assembly: GCA_049513915.1. Taxonomy (GTDB): domain Bacteria; phylum Acidobacteriota; class Aminicenantia; order Aminicenantales; family Saccharicenantaceae; genus DATKJS01. The sequence goes on from JBEKVN010000040.1 coordinate 19,569, forward strand.
CGAGGGCTTCGATATCTTCAAGGGCGCCCTCGTCATCGAGGAGCGAAAAAACGGCCTTAACCAGATCCGGATCATGCCCTGGGACAAGAGCCCCGAGCACTACCTGGACTTTGGTGAAGCCGCCTACAGCGCCTGGCTTTCGGCGAACCCCGAATCCGACACCGAGTGGCTCCGCTACGGATATTCATCGCTGACGACGCCCTCGTCCACTTTCGACTACAACATGAAGACGCGCGAGAAGAAGCTCCTCAAGCAGGAGGAAGTGCTGGGGGGGTTCAACGCCGCGAACTACCAGGCCGAGCGCCATTACGCCACGGCGCGCGACGGGGTCAAGGTGCCGATATCCCTCGTCTACAGGAAGGGGCTGGTCAAGAACGGCAAGAATCCGTGCCTCCTCTACGGCTACGGGTCCTACGGCGCCAGCACCGACGCCGACTTCAGCTCGGCCCGCCTGAGCCTGCTCGACAGGGGCTTCGTCTTCGCCATCGCCCACATCCGGGGCGGGCAGGAGATGGGCCGCTGGTGGTACGAGGACGGGAAGCTCCTGAAGAAGAAAAACACGTTCACCGACTTCACCGACTGCGGCGATTACCTCGTGGCCCAGAAGTTTACCAGCCCGGAAATGCTATTCGCCGACGGGGCGAGTGCCGGCGGCTTGCTCATGGGCGCTGTCGTCAACATGCGGCCCGACCTCTTCAAGGGCGTCATCGCCGGAGTGCCTTACGTGGACGTCGTCACGACTATGCTCGACAAGAGCATTCCGCTGACGACCGGCGAGTTCGACGAGTGGGGGAATCCCGAGAACAGGGAATATTACGACTACATGTTATCGTATTCGCCGTACGACAACGTCGAAGCCAAGGCCTATCCGGCCCTGCTCGTGACGACCGGGTGGCAGGATTCCCAGGTCCAGTACTTTGAGCCGGCCAAGTGGGTGGCCAGGCTGCGGGCCATGAAGACCGACAATAACCCGCTTCTGCTGTGGACGAACATGGAAGGCGGGCACGGGGGAGTTTCGGGACGCTTCCGGCGGCTGAAACAGACGGCCATGGAGTACGCCTTCATGCTCAATTTGGCCGGGATCAAGGAGTAGGGAAGGGCGGCGCTTCCAGAGGGACCGCGGGCCTTTGGAAGGGGTTTGACAAGGCGCCCCGACTCATCTAAACTAGAGGGGATTTTTTGGCCCGCTAGCTCAATTGGTAGAGCAGCAGACTCTTAATCTGCGGGTTGTAGGTTCGAGTCCTACGCGGGTCATTTCCTGCTTCCCCTGATTTTCTTCGTTTTCCCTATTATCCGGACGTTCTGCCTGATACGTCACGGCGATCAAACCGGCGGCGGCCGTCAACCGGCCCCGGCCGCCGCCCAGCGGGGGCTTCTATTGTCGAATCGTGGCTTCCGTCTCGACCCTAAAAAACTTATAGTCCCCTTGTCTCACCTCTGTCCTCGAGCGGACCAGGGCGGACCCCGATTCAAAGAGATAGGTTTCCTCGATCCTATAGAGGCTGGGGAAACGGACGCCGTTCTGCTCAAAACCGAATTCGGTGGTCAAGGTCAGAAGCGGTTTAGCTCCGATCTGCTTCGCCAAATCCAAGGTTCCTTTATAATTTCCGATGGATTCGGGTACCCACTCGATCCTGAGGACCCCTGCGTCGCTTTTCCGGACCCATATCTTCCCTGATAAGACATCCCCGTGCGACCCGGGCTTGGGATTCGCCTGGATAATAACGGCCCGGTCTTTGCCGAGCGTCGTTTCTTTGATGATCTTGAAGTCGTAAAGACCCTGCCGGTCGCGGCCGAGGAGCGTGGCCGGGCCCATAACGATATACGTATAGCTGAAAACATGGGTCTTCAAAGGGGCGTTCTTCTCGAGCACGGAGCGGCCGTTTTCTTTGATCAACGTCCGCGTTTCGATGATATGGCCCGGTTTGTCCTTGATGAGTTGATAATCGTAGACGAAATGGGACCGGACCCTCTTTTTCACACGCACGGCCGCGATCACTTGGCCGGGGTCCGTACTTTTCGCGATCCCCATCAGGTCTCCCGAGTCTTGAAAGCCTGCGCTATCGATATCCTTCGCGCTGGCGGCCAAGTACGCGACCATTTCCTCGATTTGCTCCAGGCAGACAAAGTCCAGGATGGCGCCCGAGAGCCGGTCGCAGTAGGCCGCACAGAGTTCCAGGATGTTGGCCAAATCGGCGGGGCTGCCTTGAACGGCCCGGGCGGGGGTCCCACGAGACTCAACGGGCACAGCGGAAAAAACCATGGCCGCGGCGATCGAGACAAGAAAAAAGGATAGGAGTCTCCTTTTTCGTGCCACAGGGAAAACCCGCCCTTCGGGATCGAAAACACCGTCCCCCATTACGAGATGATTATAGTCACAGCCGCGATTCGACGTCAACAACGCTCGATTTGGGGGTTGATAGGTTCGAGTCCTACGCGGGCCATTTCGTTTTCCCCCCGATCTTGCCCGTTTCACGATGAAGCGCCGGAGTAATGGCGGATCCCCAAACGCCAAAAGACCCGGGCGGCCGTAAAAAGCGCGGCGGCGAACGCCGCCGCGCCCAAAAGGACCTGCCACGTCACCCGTCCGGCGAGCGCCTGGGCCGGCACCGTGATCGCGAACGCGACCGGGACGAGGAACGTGAGAGCGAAACGCAGCCAGCCCGGATAGATGCTCACGGGCCAGCGGCCGGCTTCATACACGCTCTGGAAGATGACCAGGATATTTTCAACGCGCACAAACCAGAATGCGGTCGTGGCCAGGATCAGCCAGAAGCTGTAGACGATGACGCCGCCCGCGAGGAGGGCTGCGGCGAAGGCGGCGGCCTCCCGGAGGCCCACCCGCTCGCCCAGACGCGCCAGGGCGACGGCCAGCACGGCGAACCCCAGTCCGACGTCGATCATCTTCCAGATCTCGATTCTCCAGACGCTCACGAGGACCTGCGCGTCCTCCGGCTTGGTGAGGGTAAAATCGAGCGTCCCGTCGCGCACCGATTCCGTCAACTGCTCCATGCCGGGCTGGATCACCAGGCCGATGACCCCGCCGACGAGGAAATAGACCCCGACGAGAGCCACGAGTTCGTCCGACCGCCATCCGCCCAGGGTCGCCGCGTGAGCGAAGACAATGGCCAGCCCCGCGAGCGCGGTCCCCAGCTCCAAGGCCGAGTCGAGAAGATGAGCGAGGAAGTTTGCCGGATAGGCCATCTCGCCCATGACACCGACGCGCAGGAAGACCCACAGGAGCTTGAAGAATCTCATCCGCCCACCGCCGAGTAGTTCTTCACGCTGGCGCGCCAGGCCAGCTTCAATATCGCCAGGGCGGCGAGCAGCCACGCCGCCTGGACCGCGAACCCCGTGAGAATCTGGCCCGGCGTCAGGCGACCGAGAACAAGCTCCACGGGAAAACCGACTGTCCAGCGGAACGGCAGGATCGTCGCCACGACCCGGAGGGGAGCGGGGAGAACGGCCAGGGGCGCGATCTGCCCGGAAAAAAAGAGCATGGCCATGAAGTGGATCTGGTTGATGGCCGTCACCCGCGTCGTCCAGAAGGCGGCCAGGGCGATCGTCCATTCCACGAGGAATCGCACCAGAAATGCCAGAACCACCGCCGGCGCAAAAGCCGCAGCCGTCCACAGGGTGAGCTTGAATGCGGGATGGAAGATGGCGGTCAGCCCGGCCGCCGCGGCGATCATGACGGGCAGGCTGACGACCTTGGAGGAGAGGTTGATCGCTATGTCCGCGTGAATGGGATGGACGGGATGGAGAAGCAGCGGCGAGAATTGGCCTTCCCGGATCCGGTAATCGAACTCATACATCACCCAGGTGAATGTCGCCTGGTTGACGAGCATCAGAACGATATAGTAGGCGGCGAAATCCTGCGCGGTGTAGCCCCCGATGCTTCCGCCGCTCGATCGCGAAACGGTCGACCACACGACGAGATAGATGAGGGGCTCCAGGACATTGCCGATGAGATAGATGAAGAGCGTGGCCCGGTACTGGAGCATCGAGGCGATACCGGTCTTGAGTTCCTGCGCATAGATATTGGCCAGGCCTCTCACAGCGTCTCCTGGGCGAAAACCTGTTCGATGACTTCCTCGATCGGAGGGTCGGCCACCGTCAGGTCGATCACGGGCAAGTCCGCCAGGAGCCGCTCCGTGACGCGGGCCGTCTCCGTCTTGGGGACGCGCAGCGTCAGGCGGCCGTCCTCGCACGAAACGACCTCGCCATAGGCGCGAAGGTCGACCGCGCAATCCTTGAGCTGGACCACGATCGTTTTGTGCGCTGTAAACCGCCGCACGAGGTCGGCCAGCTCCCCGTCGAAGAGAAGTTTCCCGTGGTGGATAACGATGACGCGCCTACACAGCGCCTCGACGTCCGCCATGTAGTGGCTGGTCAGCAGGACCGTCGCCCCGGTGCGGCGGTTGTATTCGGCGATGAAGGCCCGGATGCGGCGCTGCATCGTCACGTCGAGCCCAATCGTCGGCTCGTCGAGGAAGACGACTTGGGGCCTGTGGAGGAGGGCCGCCGCGATCTCGCACTTCATCCGCTCTCCGAGAGAGAGATTGCGCACGGGCTTCCTCAGGAGCGGCTGGAGCTCGAGGAGAGCGACGAGCTCGTCGAGCGTGCGTTTGTAGTCCGCCGCCGGAATCCGGTAGATCGCCCGGTTGAGCTCAAATGAATCAGCGGCCGGTATGTCCCAGACCAGCTGGTTGCGCTGGCCCATGACGAGCGTGATTTGCCGGAGGAACGCCTTGTCCCGCCTCCACGGAACGTAGGAGAGCACGGAAAGCTCGCCGGAGGTCGGGTGCAGCAGCCCCGAAAGCATTTTAAGCGTTGTCGTCTTGCCCGCGCCGTTGGGGCCCAGGAAGCCGACGATTTCTCCCGGGGCGAGGTCGAAGGTGATGCCGTCCACAGCGCGAACCTCCGATTTCCGGCGGCGCACGAGACTTGCCAGGGCCGCGCGAATGCCGGGTTCGCGTTCGTTGACCCTGTAGATCTTTCCAAGATCATGAAGACGGATCGCCGGGGCTTCATTCATGCAGGCTATTTTAGCACACGTCGGGAGGCACCGCCGTAACACGAAGCCGCGTCCGGCACGCAAACGAAACATCCGGGCAGCATGGTCGTCCTTGTTGTATAATAATAAACAAGCGGAAAATTCGTCTTTTCCTAATCTTATATGGAAAGGAGACAAGACACATGACCGGCTATTTTGGACCGATTGAAGCGGAAACCATCAAAAACGCGTATTTTCGTCAGGTCCTGTTCACCGGCAAACACTGCCAGCTCGTGGTGATGTGCCTGCAGCCGGGTGAGGAGATCGGGAACGAAGTGCATCCCGACGTCGACCAATTCTTCCGTCTCGAGCAGGGGGAGGCCAAATTCGTTCTCAATGGTTCGGAAGAGCACCTGGTTCATGAGAATGAGGCCGCCATCGTGCCCGCCGGCACCTTCCATAACGTCATCAACACATCCAAAACCAAGCAACTAAAACTGTACACGGTTTATTCTCCCCCCAACCACCCGGCTGGCACCGTTCATAAAACCAAGGCCGAAGCTGAGGCTGCGGAAAAGGCCAAGCACCATTAGGAATTTGATTCCCTTTATGCGGTGCGGTATCATGCCCGCGGGATGGACGGCGCGACTCCGTTCGAGGAGGGAGGAACATGGCCCATCGCAATCCACTGAACAGGCGCGATTTCCTCAAAGGGATGGGGCTTGGCCTTGCGGGCGCGGCCGCCTTCGGCAAGGGGCTCCCGCTTTTAGGAAAACAGGCCGCCGGAGCCGTCACGGGCCAGTCGGTTGCGAAATCTTCCATTCAGACGGCCGGCGCGCTCTCCCGCGAGCTCTACCGGAACACGGCCGCCCAGCCCGCCGTCAGCTTGTTCCGAGGTGATAACCGGTACGACCTGGTTCTCGAGTCCCTCAAGTCGATCGAGGACGAGGTCCTGGCCTCCATCCAGGGCAAGCGCATCCTCCTCAAGCCCAACATCGTCCTCTCCAAGTGCGAACTCTGTTGCACGCACCCCGACGCCGTCCGGGCGGTCCTGGACTTCCTCTCGCCGCACGTCAAGGACCGGATCATCATCGGCGAGTCCGGGAACCAGAACACCGAGGAGGGCTTCAAGAACTACGGCTATTACAGGTTCGAGAAGGAATACAACGTCAAGGTCGTCGACCTCAACCACGACACGTTCCAATACCGGTATTGCCTCGGCGCCGAGAACAAGCCTCATCCGATCCGGATCATCTCGTCATTCCTCGACAAGGACACGTATCTCATTTCCCTGGCCCGGATGAAGACCCATAACTACGTCCTCGTGACCCTTTCGCTCAAGAACGTCCTCCTGGCCGCGCCCCTCAACGACTACAAGCAGAACGACAAGGGCTTCATGCACATGGCCCCCGCCGCGGTCAACGACCTCTGCCACTACAACATGTTCCATCTCTCGCAGGACGTCTGGCCCGACCTCGCCGTCATCGATGGCTACGAAGGAATGGAGGGCAATGGCCCGGCATGGGGATCGCCCATCCTGTCCAGGGTGGCGCTGGCCAGCCTCGACCCGCTCGCCGCCGACACGGTGGCGACGAAGATCATGGGATTCGACCCGAAGCGCGTGAACTACCTTTCGGCCATGGCCGAGGCGGGGATGGGGCAGGGGGACCTCGACAAAATCAGGCTGATCGGCACCCCTCTCGAGCAGTGCCTGACAAAATACAAACCGAACGAGACAATGGCCGAGCTCTACAAGCTCTGATGGCCGGAGCCGGAGAGAGAGGCGCGATGCGCCGGGCTTCCAGGGGATTCCAGGTTTTCGTCAAACCGGCCGGCCCCCTCTGCAACCTGGCGTGCCGGTACTGCTATTATGTCGATAAGCAGCTCTCGGCCCGGACCGGGCCGTCCCGGATGACCGACGGCCTCCTCGAAAACTACATCGCCCAGCATATCGCCGCCTCTCCGGACGAAATCATCCGTTTCTCCTGGCACGGCGGGGAACCGACCATCCTGGGCTTGGATTTTTTCCGACTCGTGACCGCCATCCAAAGGAAACACTGCCCGGCCGGCCGCCTGATCGCGAACGGCCTGCAGACGAACGGCCTGCTCCTCGATGAGGACTGGGGGCGTTTTCTCGCGTGCGAGGGATTCGCCGTGGGCCTCAGCCTGGACGGACCGCGCGACATGCACGACCGCTATCGATTATCCAAAGACGGGAAACCGAGCTTCGACCAGACGATGCGCGGCTACGAAGTCCTGCGGCGGCATCACGTTCCGACCGACATCCTCTGCGTCGTCAGCGACGTGAATGTCTCCCGCCCGCTCGAAGTCTATCGGTTTTTCAAGGACATCGGAGCGTCCTTCCTGACGTTCATTCCGTTGGTCGAGATGGCGCCGGGCGCCGGCGGGGGAGTGAGCGCCGAAACCGTCCCGGCCGCGGCCTGGGGCGAATTCCTGTGCGCGGTTTTCGACGAATGGGTCGCCGGAGATATCGGCCGGGTCAAAGTTCAGATTTTCGAGGAAGCGGCCCGGGCGGCGTTCGGCCAGGAGCATTCCCTCTGCGTTTTCCGCCCCGAATGCGGCGATATTCCCGTGGTCGAGCGAAACGGAGACTTCTACGCGTGCGATCATTTCGTCGACCCGGCCCATCGGATCGGCAATATCGGTGAAACGCCGTTAGCCGATCTCTTGGAGGGTCCCGCCCAGAAGGCGTTCGGGCAAGGCAAACGCGATTCGCTCCCGGGCTATTGCCGGGAGTGCGAATCCCTGGACATGTGCCACGGCGAATGCCCGAAGAACCGTTTCATCAGGACGCCGGACGGCGAGCCGGGGCTGAACTATCTCTGCGCCGGTTACAGGCGTTTCTTCAAACATTGCCGGCCGTTTGTCGACGCCGTGGCCGCGGCGTGGCGCCGGCAGTCTCCCTGACTCAGCCCTTGAGCTTTTCCCTGTAAAAATCGAGCGTCCGCTTCCAGGCGAGCTCGGCCGCTTCCTTGTTATAGCGCGGGGCCGGATTCGTGTCGTTGAAGAAGGAGTGTTCGGCGCCCGGGTACAGGAAAATCCGGTAATCGATGGACGCCTTCTTGAGCGCCTCCTCGAAGGCGGGGATTCCGGCGTCGATCCTCGCGTCGTTCCCGGCATAGTGGATAAGCATGGCCGCCTTGATTTTCGGGACGTCCTCGGGCTCGGGCTGCATTCCGTAGAAGGGGACCGCGGCCGCGAGATCGGGGGAATGGACGGCGACCTGGTTGGTCACTCCTCCCCCCCAGCAGAAGCCCATGCAGGCGACCTTCCCCGTGGATTGTGGGTCGGTCTTGAGATAGTTGACCGCGGCCACAAAATTCTTGATATTGGCTTCGTTGTCGAGCTTCTGGAAGAGGGGCCGCGCGTCGTCCGGATTCGGCGGCGTTCCCCCGAACGGCGAGAGGGCGTCCGGGGCCAGGGCCAGGTATCCTTCCTTGGCCACGCGCCGGGCCACGTCCTCGATATGGGGGTTGAGGCCGCGGTTTTCGTGAATGACGACGACGCCGGGTCTCTTCTTCGCGTCCTTCGGCCGGGCCGAGTAGGCGCGGATGTCGCCTGCCGCGCCGGCGTACTTGATATACTCCGTCCGGAGCCCCGGATCGTCCTTCGGAACGAGCTGGGACGCTTCCGAGCGGCCTTCGAGAAGCGGCAACAGCGCGGCCGCGGCGGCCGTGCCGCCGGCGAGGCGCGCCAACTTGGACAGAAAGTCTCTGCGGTCCAGGACGCCCCGCTGGAATTCCTCATAAAGACCGGCAATCTTGGGATCCATGTCTGTCCCCTCCTTAAAGAAATTGGCCTCGCCCGTCCCTAGCGAGACGGGGCCGGGGCCAGCGGCTTGTAAATCACGGCCACCAGAATCCCGGCGATGAGCATCTCCAGAAGGGAGAACAGCGTCCACCGGAGGATCATGGCGTAGGGGATCGGTAGCAGCACCCACATCGAGTGGTTCATCGGCACGGATACGAAGAGCCAGATGAGGATCCCGAAGCGCACGCCCTCGGAGATGCCTTTCCCCTCGCGTCCCTTAATGAAGATGTAGGTGAAGAGCAGCGAAACCAGCACCCCGATGACATACATCACCCACATCTTGGACATCATGTCGGGCCGCCACAGGCTGCTCAGCGAATCGTAGGCGGCCTTCATGAAGACGCCGTTGATAAGAACCTCCATGGCCTGGACGACCACGAAGACGACCAGGCTGGCCGTGAAAAAGCGTTTCCAGTTCATGATTCCCTCCTATTTTCCCTTTGCGGATACGTGCCGCAAGGATAGCACCGCGGCCGGAGGGAAGTCAAACCGTTACGTCGCCCCCGTTCCGGCTTGATAACGGCGGGGAGAAGTTGATATCTTAGGGGCGCCGTGTGAGAATCCGCCCCGGGCGGGGAGCCTCAGGGCCAACGTGAATCCTATGCGGAATGTGTCGCAAAAAGCGTACGACAGGATCGACAACGATATCTACTCCACCCGGAGCGGAAGCTGGTGGGATCCGGAGTCGGATTTCTACCAGATGAAGGTGGCCTTCAATCCCGTCCGGGTCGGCTACGCGAGGCGAATCCTCTTCGACGAGCTCAAGATCGACCCGCGCGGGAAATTGGCGCTCGAGGTCGGGAGCGGCGGCGGCTATCTATCGGAGGAGATCGCCGGCATGGGATTCGCCGTGACGGGCATCGACCCTTCCGGGAACTCACTGGAGGCCGCCGCCGGGCATGCCCGAGCGACCGGCTTGGAGATCATATACGCGGCGGGCACGGGCGAGGGCATCCCCTTCCGTGACCGCTCTTTCGACGCCGTTTTTTGTTGCGACGTTTTGGAGCACGTCCACGACCTGCCCAAGGTGATCTCCGAGATCTCGCGGGTCCTCAAACCGGGCGGCGTGTTCGTCTTCGACACGCTCAACCGCACCTGGCTAAGCAAGCTCCTGGCCATCAAGATTTCCCAGCAATGGAAACGGTGGGCCTTTATGCCGCCGGACCTTCATGTCTGGGAGATGTTCATCAAGCCCCGCGAACTGCGGGCTCTGCTCGAGCGCCATCAGCTCGAATGGAAAGAACACCGGGGGATCATGCCCAGCGCGTCCCCTTTCAAAACCCTCCGATTCCTGCGCAAGAGGGCCAAGGGGGAGTGGACCTACCGTGACCTCTCCGCGAGGGTCCGCATGGCCGAAAGCCGCTGCCCGGCAGTGATGTATATGGGCCACGCAGTCAAGAAAGCCGGATGACGGGCGCTATTTCTCCGGCGGAATTCCCCACCCGTAAGACCGCGAAAATTCTTTTCATGTGGTATCATATTTTTATCTCCGGAGAGGAGGCATGATGTGGACGATGTTTTGAAAACGGCCAAGAATTGCCGCCACTACGCCATGTGCAAGATCGATTTCCTGGGAAGCGGCGTTTGCGCGTCGGGGCAGGAAAAACACTACGTGAGCTATTTCCCCGAAGGGCGAATGGCCCTCTACGCCGCCCTGGCCGAGGGGCGGATACCCGTCACTGAAAAAGCCCTGGAGATCGCCGAGAGCTGCACCCTCTGCGACAAGTGCGATTACCAATGCTATTTTGTAACCGAGCTGAGGCCGTCCCGGGTCATGGAGGCGCTCAAAGACTATATCGCCGACGTGCTGAAAAGGGGAGGGGTGGTCGAAAAGGCCGTCGAGGACCCCGTGCTGCAGGAGATCCGGGGCATCGTCGGCGAGGAATGGGCGACGAACGACAAGGCCATCGCGGTCACGTATTCGCACGATCCGTTCCCGCTCTCGGGGCCCAAGATGCCGGCCTATGTCGTTCTGCCCGGAAGCCGGGAAGAGGTCGCCGCGCTCCTGCGCCTTCTCGGCGAGAGAAAAGTCCCTTGGGCGGTCCGCGGCAACGGGTCCCAGAACGCGGGGCTCGTCCTGAGCGAGGGCGCCGTCATCGACCTCCACCGGATGCAGGGCATCGTTTTTGACGAAAAGAACTGGGCGGTCCGCGTCGGGCCGGGCGTCTCGGCCTTCGACCTCCAGCGAGAAGCCGTCAAGCGGGGATTCCGGGTCAACGTCGCCGAACCCTCGGCCACGGTATGCGCTAACGTCATATGTTCCGGGATCTTCTCGACCTTCATGCCGGCCTACGGAACGGCGGCCGACAACTTCGTCGACGCCGAGATCGTGGACGCCGCCGGCTCGACCTACCTGCTCAGCGAAAAGGGCGCCCCGAACCTGTTCGCCTTCAAGCAAGCCGACCAGCCCATCCCGGGGATCTGCACGGCCATGAGCATAAGACTCCACCCCATGACGGACGACGAAACCGGACTCCTCGTGCCTTTTGATTCCCTGGAGAAAGCCATCGACTTTTCCAGGGAATGCGCCATTCGCCGCATCGGCCTGGCCATCGGCGTTCTCGCGGGCGAATACATCTCCGCGTTCCTGGCGCCCACCACGCGTGCGGCCAGGGAGGTGAAAGACGTTTTCGAAAACAAGCTCGGCATGCCCTATCTCGTCCTCGTGATCGGGGACAAGTACGCCGCTCAGAGCGTCGCCTCGATGGGGCACCCGGTCTTGGACCAGCGGCTATTCCGGGCGCTCGCCCTGGGCCTGCGGTCGCTCAAATCCGCAAAGTGGCTCGATCTTCTTTCGGAATTCTCGACAGGCGAGCCGTTTTCTTACCTCAAGGTCAAGGGCTTCGCCGACGTCGCCGAGGCGGCGCTGGCGCCCTCTCCGGCCGGGCACGTGGAGTCCGTGGACCCCGATCTGCGGCCGTTTTACGAGCGGGTGTACGCCCGGCCCGAGATGACGGACCTCGTCTGGCTGAATATGTTCAGGATCCTCAGCTCGAGGATGGGCCGCGAAAAACAGTTCTTCGTCAATATCATTTACATGCCCCTCGAATCCGCCCTGATCGGGGAAATCTGCGGGAAGTTCGGGACGATCGCCGGCCGCCACGGGCTGAAAAACGCCCTGGGGTTCATCACACCCATCGACGGCGGGAAGAGATGCCTCCTCGAGTACGATTACTTCTTCGATCAGACAGACAAGGACGAAATTTCGCGCATTCAGCAGGCGGCCATGGAGGCGGGCGGCCTGGTGATGGAATACGCGGCGCGGCTGGGCACCATCCGCTGGATCCGGCACGTGGTGTACCAGGGACTCAGCCGGAAAGAGAACCTTCTCTACACGTGAGTCCGTGGAGCTTCAGTTCCGTCCGAGGCCGATCCTCAATCCGAGCGACCATTCCGCCGTCGGCGCGGGCTGGTAGGAGTTGCCGTCCGGGTCGGGCTCGGTGAACCCGTAGTACAGGACGTTGAAGATGTTGCGGCCGGACAGCATGAGCACGAGGGGCGTCCCGTCGAACTCGAACTTGTAGGAGAGCCGGACGTGGACGAGCGCGTACGGGTCGGTCCGTCCGTAGCCGTTGCCGAGGATCCTGTTCGTCGAATCGATATACCAGGCGCTGACGTACTCCAGCGCGGCCCCGGCCGTCAGGGCGCTGGTGATGCGGTATTCGGCGTCCACGTAGAGCTGGTGCTGCGGGATGTTGGGGACCCAAGTTCCGGTCAGCGTTTCCCCGGTCAGCGTGTCGACGTTTTCGTACTTGAAATGGGAATACGTGTAGGCCAGCCGCAGGGCCAGGGGTTCGACGGGGAACCAGGCCACGGACGTCTCGACCCCGTAGCGGTTGGTCGAACCGACATTGCCGTAGAAGGTCTCGAGCGGGCGGGTGGCGATTCTGTATCGGCCGAAATCGTTTTCCGTATCCAGGTAAAAGAGCGCGACGTCATAGGCGAGAGAAGGCCCGAACGAGCCCCGGGCCCCGACCTCCTCGCCCATGGACGTCGACGCGACGAGTCGGGTGTTGAACCCGCCCAGCGCGAATGGGTTATTGACGAGTTCCTCGGTTCCCGGCGGAAGAAAGCCCGTGCCCCAGCTCGCG
>JBEKVN010000041.1:0-32446 GCA_049513915.1 Candidatus Aminicenantales bacterium
CACCACGCCGTGTTCGAGCCCGCCCGGTTCAGCCTCCTCGACCTGCAAAAGGCCCAGATCTTCTGCCACAGGAAGTTCTACTCCCTGAAGCAAACGCTCCGGAAGCTCCTCGCCCGGGAGTGGCTCAGCGTGGCCGTGGCCCATTACGCCCGACGGCTCAACCGGATGTGGAAGCGGCGCAACAAGACCTACCTCAAGGTCATCGCCCTCCTGAGGCCCCGGCCCGGCGGCGCCAGGATCTCCATCGACTATCAGGAGGACATCCGCCTCGAAAAATGAGGGCCGGACGGCCCCGGCAAATGTCCTTTGTTGAATTTCCCCCCCGGATGTGGTTTAGTAGACGTTCGTCCATCACGAAGGAGACAGCGATGAGGAAAGTCATGATATTGACCTTGGCCGTGGCGCTCGCCGCCGCCTGCTCGCCCAAAAAGGAGGCCCCGATGAAGTTGGCCGCGGGGTCCCCGGCTTACCAACTGGCGAAAGACCTGACCGGCACCGTTCCCACTCTTGACCCCGAAAAGGTGACCCTCGTGGTCACGTCGAAGAAATTCGATATTTCGGCCGGGGACGTCCTCCAGATGTTCCTCGAATCCATGGGGACCCAGGCCCAGGGGGTCAAGAATCTGGACGCCCAGAAGATCAAAACCGCCGTCGAGAGGGCCGGCGTCCAGATCGGGGAACGGAAGCTCCTGCTCGAAGCGGCGGCCAAGGCGAAAAAAGCGGTCACGCCGGACGAGGTGGCCAAGGCCCTGGAGGCCCAATATACCCGGGCCGGAGGCGAGGCCCAGTACGTGAAGCAGCTGCAGACCTACGGCATCACCCTGGACTATATCAAGAAGGGCATCGGGGAAGACCTGACGATAGGCAAGTACCTGGACACCGCCTTGGCGGAGAGCGCCAAGGTGACGGACGCTGAGGTCCAGAAGGCCTACCAGGAGGACAAGACGGCCACGGTCCGCCACATCCTGATGCTGACCCAGGGGAAGAGCGCGGCCGAAAAAGCGGACATCCGGAAAAAGATGGAAGACATCCTGGCCCGGGCCAGGAAGGGCGAGGATTTCGAGGCCCTGGCCAAGCAGTATTCCGAAGACCCGGGCTCCAAGGACAAGGGCGGCCTGTACGAAGACTTCGGCCGCGGCAAGATGGTCAAACCGTTCGATGACGCCGCCTTCTCGGTCCCTGTGGGCCAGATCAGCGGCATCGTCGAAACGACGTACGGCTTTCATATCCTCAAAATCGAAAACCGTAAGAAAGAGACCCAGCCCCTGGAGCAGGTCAAGACCCAGCTCGAGTCCCAGCTCAAGCAACAGAAACAAAACGCGGCGTTCGAAGTCCTCCTGACGGGATTGAAAAAGGATGTGAACTTCCAGGTTTTCCCCATCAAGTAGCCAGCTTTTTTGGGGGTCGGACCAGAATATCCTGTTGATAATAATATAATTAATATCTCTTTTTAGGTCTTTTTTGGTCTTAAGTCTTTGTTTCTGAGGCCAAAAACACGGACTTAAGCCTTCAGTTACGGCCCCGTTTTCATTAATCTTATCGCTTATCAACCAGTTAGGTTGGTCCGACCCCGAAGAAGAGGCGGCCGGCGTTCCCGCCGAGGATAAGGGCCTTCTCGGCGGCCGGGATGCGCAGGCCGTTCACCCGCTCTAGCGACATCCTCAGGTTGTCTTTTCCGTAGGGCGTGTCGGAGCCCAGCAAAAGCCGTTTCGCCCCGAATATCCCGAGGGCCCTCTCGACCAAACGCAGGGGATTCAGGTTGGGAGGGGAGATGTCGAAATAAACATTGTCGAGCCGCGCCCGGTCCGCCGCCGCGAAGACCTCGAGGCCCAGCAGGTGGGCGATGACAAAGATCGTCCCCGGATGCGCGGCGGCGAGGGCGAGAAGGCCGGCGGCGTCCCGCTTCGCGTAGAGGTGAATGAACACGGGGAGCTTCCGTTCACCGGCAAAGCGGGCCAGCTCGTGCATCCCCGGAGAATCGGACGGGACCCGTTGAAAACATTGATGGACCTTGAGGGCGTTGAATTTCCACTCGCCATAACACGCCCCGAGCCCGCCCAGATCGCCGGGGCTGCCCGGATCCACCCAGTAATTTTGGGCGATCCTCCGGGGATATCGCCGGGCCAGCGAGGCCACGTAGGCGTTGCTCCCGGCGAGGTCGGCGTGCCTGGCCACGTAGCCGGCCGTCAGCCGGAGGAGCCGGTTTCCGGGCAGGCCGAGACCGCGCTTCCGGAAGATCCTGGCCAGGGGCGGGACGGGCCATTTCCGGGGCTCGTTGACGGGCCCGGGACACAGGATGACCTTGTCCACGCCGAGTTCGTCCAGCGTACGGACAATGTCCTCACCCCGGTAGAATTCGCCCGCCGAATGAGCGTGGCCGTCGATGATCATGGGTTGGGCTCCTCTAGCCGCGGCCAAACATCCTTTTCCCGGTGTGGTGGACGGCGTCGCCGAACGCCCGCATGAACGTCATCTCGTCACGATCGAGCGGCCCCTTCTCCCGGATGTCTTTCATATTCTCCTCGAACTGGCGTCGGTTCGAGGGGGACATCAGGCAGACGTGGACAGCCGGGTTGGACAGGACAAAACGGTAGCATTGTCCGGCAGTCGGAACCGGGTCGTCCTTCGGCCATTTCGCCTCGGGCGGCCGCCGGATGAGATACCGCCAGCGGGTCGCGGTGAAGCTCGTGACTCCGGGGTCATGCGCCGCGAGGTACGGGAAGATATCCTGTTCCGCGCCCCTGTGGGCGGCGTTGTAGCGGACCATCAGGATGTCAGCCAAGCCTTCCGCGGCCAGCCGCCCAGCGAATTTCCGGGCGTGCGTCGAGAGGCCGATGAAGCGGACCTTGCCGCCGTCCTTGAGCCGGTGAAATCTCTCGATCAGGGCTGGCGGAAAGTGTTTTTCTTTGGTGACCCCGAGGAACATGAAGACGTCGATATAGTCCGTGCCCAGCTGGCGGAGGCGTTTTTCGAGGGTCCGCTCGATATTCGGGTGGCCGAAAAGAAGGTTATAGGCGCCGGTCGCGACGACGAATTTCTCACGGCGGCTCTTCATCTCTTCCCACAAGACCCTCGTCATCTGCGTGTCGACGCCGAAGCAGAAAAAGTAGTTGATGCCCTCGTCGATGGCGCGGCGGACGGTGTCTCGCCCCGGCCGGTACGTGGCGGACAAGCCGACGCGATGGACCGCGAGGCCGCTCCTGCCCAATGTCGTATGAAGGAAATCGTCCGCCATCATTAATCTCCTCTGTCCCATCGATCCAAACAACAATAAATGGTAAGCCCCAAGAAGGCAAGAGGAATGGCGGTTCGTTGAAAAAAAGGCTATTCGCAGATTCATGCTCACGGGACTTCACGCAATCTTCACAAAATCATCATCAAAGCTTCGTTGTCCATGTATTCCTTTTCGGTATGCTTCCGGCTGAAGGAAGCTTATGAGAGCGGAAGTTCTTGTAACCGGCGGAATCGTGCTCTAGAATAGTGACAAGTCATCAGGAAGGGGCAAGAGACAGATTGGGCGTGGGGTGAAAGGCCCGATGCATCAGCGCCGCAGAATCGTCCTGCTTTTCGGGGTGGGGATCGTCCTGCCCAGCCTGTTCTTGGGATATCTGGCCTTCCGGGGCATTCAGAATGACCGGGCTCTGCTCGAAAAAGAGAAGCTCGACGAAACCCGGCGGATCGCCGATAGTGTCATCCGGACGGTCGATGACACGATAACGGCTGTCGAGGGAGCTCTTTCGAAGACGGTCACGGATCACGCCGTGACATCGTCAGCAGGCTTGGCTCCCGCCCTTGAAAAACTGGCGGCCGGAAACCCACTGATTGAGCAGTTCTTTTATCTGCAGGATTTCCAGGATATCCGTGTCCCCATCGCAAGGCTATTGTACGTCCGGGACGGCTCTCGGGTAGTCAGCCCACCCCCTCCCGCCGATCCCCGCCATGACTCCGAATTCCGAGTTGCCCAGCGGCTAGAATTTCAGCAAAAAGACTTTCCCAGGGCTCTGGCCGCTTATCGGCAGGCTCTGAAACACGCGAACGATCCTCGCCGCGAAGGGATGACCCTGAACGCCGTGGCCAGGGTCCAGCGAAAATCGTCACGTCTTTCTGAAGCCGTCGCGACTTATGAAAGTATCGCTCGAAAATACGGCGGCGTTATCAGTCCGGAAGGGATACCGCTCGGGCCCGCGGCCCGCCTGGAACTCTGCTCATTATACCAGGAGCTTGGAGACTCCGCGCAATCCCTGCAGAGGTCTCTTGAATTATACAGATTTCTTGTGCACCGGGATTGGCCCCTGGAAAATGCAGAATTCGAGTTTTTCGTCCAGCGCGCCAAGGGGCTTATCGAAGAATTCTTTTCAAGCCCACCGCCCGGACTCGATCTTACGTCATTCCGAGCTGAATTCCAGAATCTCGGAGCCACCGAAACGGAGCAAAGACAAAGAACAGAGAGAATGATCGTTTTCCAAGAGAGCGCGGCGGCGGCCCTGGAGGCGAAGACCGCCGGCGGCCCGGAAGAGGCGAGCCGCCCGTTTGTGAGACTCGCCTTGGATCTCGGGAGGTTCTCGTATCTCGTCTCGATGCGAAGGCCATCAGCTCGAGCAGACAACGCGACAGACGAGGCCTGGGGGATTATCATCGATGCCGACTGGCTCCGCGAGAATATCCTCCGGCCGACCCTGCGCGATCACCTCCCATCCGGAGAGACGTTATGGTCCGTCAAGGGAAGAGACGGCAGGGTCATGCTGTCATCGGAAAATCCTGCCTCGGGGCCGGTGACATTCAGGACAAATTTCGCCTCGAACACGCCTGACTGGACCCTGGAATTCCATCAGCCACCGCCCCGCCTCATCAAGACATTTCTACTGTCGCGACGGGGTCTTTATTCTTTTGTGTTCCTCCTGCTCGCCGGCATCCTGGTCTTCGGGCTGATCCTGACCATCCGTGCCGTCTCGCATGAGCTGGAGCTGGCCCGGATGAAATCGGATTTCGTCTCGACGGTTTCCCATGAGTTCAAGAGCCCCCTGACCTCGATCCGGCAGCTCGCCGAGATGCTCCAATCGGGCCGGGTGCCCTCCGAGGAGCGCCGGCAGAAGTATTACGATGTCCTGCTCGAGCAAAGCGAGCGGCTGGCGTTGCTCACGGACAACATCCTCAGCCTGGCCAAGATCGAGGAGGGCCGGGCGGAATTCGCGTTCGAGAGCACGGACATCTCCTCGCTATTGGCCGAGGTCGTCTCTTCCATTCAAGAGAGGGTGCGACATGAAGGCTTCGACATCGGGCTGAATGTCGAAGGGCCGCTCCCCCTCCTGGCCGTAGACCGTACGGCCCTATCGCAAGCCGTAACCAACCTGATCGACAATGCCATCAAGTATTCCGGGGATTCGCGAAGAATATTGGTGAGCGTTATACTTGAGGAACAGGCCCTAGCGATCACTGTGCGGGACTTGGGCGTCGGCATCAAAAAGGAAGACATCGACCGGGTTTTCGAGCGTTTCTACCGGGGTGGCGACGAATTGACCCGGACGGCCAAGGGTAGCGGCCTCGGGCTGACGCTGGTCAAGGAAATCGTCGAAGCCCACCGGGGAAGAGTCCATGTCGAAAGCGAACCCGGGAAGGGTAGCGTGTTTACGATCCGGCTGCCACTTGCGCAAAAAGAGGGGGGCTGAGATGACAAAGATCCTGATTGTTGAAGACGAGGAAAGCATCCTCATGCCGCTCGAGGACAACCTCAGGCTTGAAGGGTATGAGGTTTCGTGCGCGAGGAATGGCCTCGAAGGCCTAGCCATGGCCGGAGAGCATTGCTACGACCTCATCGTCCTCGATATCATGCTGCCGAAGATGGACGGATTCGAGGTCTGCAAGCGGCTGCGCCAGGACAGGGTGATGACTCCGATCCTGATGTTGACCGCCAAGAGTCAGGAGATCGACAAGGTGCTCGGCCTCGAGCTGGGGGCCGATGATTATGTGACCAAGCCGTTCAGCTCCCGGGAGCTTCTGGCCCGGGTCAAAGCCCTCCTCCGGAGGGCGAGCAAGCTCGTCCGGGGCATCGATTTCTATCGTTTCGGCGACATTGAGCTCGATTTCGTCAAGTACGAGGCGAGGAAAGGGGGACAGCCGGTCCCCCTGACCGCGCTCGAGTTCGCCCTGCTCCATTTTCTCGTTCAGAACAAAGGGCGCGTGGTCCGTCGGAACGATGTCCTTGACAGAGTCTGGGGCAAAGACGTCTATGTCGATGCCCGGACCGTGGACAAGCACATCTCGCTTCTCAGAAAAAAGTTCGAGGACGACCCCCAGAAGCCAGAGTATATCTTGGGTGTAAGGGGCGTCGGATACAAGTTCGTGGGATGACGGATGTTCACCGAATCTTCATCGAAGAGGGGCGAAGGCTTCATGCAAACGACCCGGCGTCCGCCTATCATTCCTCATGGAGAAAAAACATGAGGAGGCACGAACCATGAAAACAAGATTGATTGTGTCCGCCGCAATCGCCGCGATCTTGGTCTTGGCGCTTTCGGGCGCCGGCCAGCAAAGCGCCGAGCAGCTCTACAAATCGGGCCTTTACGAACAAGAAGTGGGCGGGGACCTGCAGAAGGCCATCGGGATCTACCAGGAAATCCTGAAGCGGTTTCCGGAGAGCCGTGAAGTCGCCGCAAAGGCTCTCCTCCATATCGGGCTGTGCTACGAAAAGCTGGGCAACCAGGAAGCACAGAAAACCTATCAGCGCCTCATCGCCGACTACCCCGGGCAAAAAGAAGAGGTGGCCCTGGCCAGGGAAAGACTAGCCGGGCTCGCGAAGATTGCAGAACTTGCCCCTCAGAAGCCCGTTTTCCGGAAAATACAGACTCCATTCCGTATCTCTCAATGGAGCGGGGGGTGTCTTTCTCCGGACGGGAAAACGCTCGCCTTCGGTTCTCAGGACTTCATCTGGACTGTCCCGATACCGGGAAAAGTTGATCCCGACCTTGCCGGGGAACCGAACAAACTGCCAGGAACAGAAGGTACCCTGGGTCAAGGCCTGACCTGGTCCCGCGATGGCCATTGGATCGCTTTCAGCCGAGCTTTTCATCGGGTCGGCGGAGGATACATCAGGTTCAATCCGGCGGAGGCCTATATTGATGTCATCCCCTCATCGGGCGGGGAACCAAAGAGGATAGCTATCCCTCAGTGGGTCACCACGCAGGGCGCGACGAACCGTGAACTCTGTTTGTCGCCGGATGGAAAAACCGTCGCTTTTGATACAAAAGGGCAACTCTATACCGCGTCCATCGAAACCGGAGAGATCAAACAACTCACAAAGGATGGAGGAATGGTGCCCTCTTACTCGCCGGACGGCACGAAGATCGCATATTTAACGCCCATAATTATGCAAAAGGACCCGCCTCTCCCCCGAAACGAACTCTGGGTGATCCCTGCTGCCGGCGGCGACCCGGTGAAAGTCAACGGCGATCTGCCGGAATTAATCAGAAGTTCCCTCTGGTCCCCCGACGGAAAGATGATCGCCTATCTCCGGCATTACCCTTCGACGAAACCGACTTCGGAGGTCTGGATCGTCCCCTTGTCGGATGAGGGGAAGCCCATCGGAGCACCGGTTCGAATCAAGCTTCCTCTTTTTTCCCGCGAAAGATTGACGGGCTGGACGCCGGACAATAAGATCGGACTCCTCTTCGAAATCCCCTTTCATGATTATGTTTATACAGTCCCTGCCTCCGGCGGAAAAGCCAGCCAGGTCAGTCCGCTCGACGGCCTCGCCGACCATCCCCAGTGGTCGCCGGATGGGAAGCGGATCTATTTTCGATGGGAGGACGGCCGACTGGCTTCCGTGCCCAGCGAGGGAGGTGAGCTAAGCGTTCATCCCTCTCTCAAAGGCGCCCTGAGCTCCGGATTCTTTATACCCTATCCAGGAGGAGGAAACGCTGTCTCGCCGGATGGAAAATTGGTAGTGTTTTCAGCCGGAACGGCTGGAGCTGAGGCTCAGATATGGACGATTCCGGTCGAGAGAGGAGAGCCAAAGAAAGTCACAAACGGAAATCGTCCTCATTTTCCATGTTGGTCACCGGACGGAAGGTGGATCGCCTACCTGGACTCTGTAGCCGTCGCTGACAAGAAAGATATCACGGCGATATTCAGAGTTCCGGCGGAAGGCGGAGAGGCCAAAAAAATCACGACTGATTCCGTCAAGGTCGCGTGGGCCGATCTTGACTGGTCTCCGGACGGGAAATCGTTGGCCTACTTTTCCAAGGACGCAGACGCTCTGGCGGGCACTTTAAGCGTCATCCCGCTCGAGAGCGGCGCGCCGCGAGTGGTTTGCCGAGTCCAGGAGGTCAGCGGCCATAGCGATCTGTCCTGGGCGCCGGATGGAAAGAACATCGCTTTTGTCTCCGAGGACAAGATATGGGTCGTCTCGGCGGAAGGCGGCGAGCCCGTCGAAGTGAAGACGGACGTCGATGCTGAAGCGCTCGAACTTGACTGGTCACCGGATGGCCAGAAAATCGCTTTCACCGGCAGGAGCGGTTGGGATAAAGAATTCTGGTTCATGGAGGACTTTCTGCATTTGTTGAAAAAATGAGGCGTGCCGCGCGGAGTTCTGGCAGCTGATGCACTGAGCTTTTACGCTCTTCCGGTCCTTCCTGCCCCGGCCGGTGGCGTTCCGGTTTCCATATCAGAGTCGGACCTCAATAACAGATTGATAATACAAAAATTCGCTAGAAATTGGGCCCGCGGCTCGTCTTAAGTCGTCGCTTTTGACCCTGTTTCTCTTTACTTAACCGCCACCTCATACAGCGATACGCTGATCGCGGGCACGGTCACCTTCTTGCCGAACGGCGTCCCGCTCTTCTCCTGGATGACGACGGCCGGCGGTTTCCCGGGCTCGTTGTGAAGCTGCGGGTCGGCGCCGGAGATGAGATACAACGTGGCCGTTTTCCGCAGGCCGAGCCGGCCGAAGTCGAGCTTGACCGTCTGCTCGGTTTTGGTCGGGTTGACGATCGAAACCGTCATCACCTTTTTCGCGTCGTCTTTCCAGCAGGCCATAACGTCCAGCGGCGCGGCCGTCCCCGTAACCGCCACCGGGATCGTCCCGAAGTGGTTGCGGTAGAGCTTGAGAACGAGACCTGTCGTCTCGAACGCGGCGGCCGTTTTCGTCGTCTTTATGGCGCCGATGACGTTGACCGTCTGGGCGTAGTTGGCCATGATGTAAATGTCGCTCTGTCGGGCGTATTCGTTGAAGCCCGCCGCGATCCCGAGCGCGTCCTTCAGGAAGTACTGGACGCCGATCTCGCCGTAGAGATCCGGCCCGTACCAATAGTTCCACTCGTCGAGCGCGACGGGCACTTCCTTGCGCGCCAGGGTCGGAATGGTCTTCCGGTATTTCCTGTGGGCCTCGGCGATGCGGCGGACCTCGACCGGGACCTGGTTCACGTGGCTGAGGAGCCCGGATTTCTCTCCGACGTAGAAATGCTCGCTGATGAAATCCATGTGGTTCGAGGCCTCGGCCAGCATGGTCTCGTCCCATCTCCCCACGGCGCCCACGGCCACGATCTTGATCGACGGGTCGGTCGCCTTCATGGCCACGGCGAACTGGATGTGCTTCCGGACGTAATTGCCTAGCGGCATGTGGCCGAGCTGCCAGCTGCCGTACATCTCGTTGCCGACCGACCAGAATTTGACGCCCCAGGGCTCGGGGTTGCCGTTCGCCGCCCGGAGCTTGCCCATGGGCGAATCGGCGGGGCCGTTCGCGTACTGCAGCTCTTCGACCGCCATCTTCACGTCGCCCTGGCCGCTGTTGACCGTGACGTACGGTTCCGCGCCGACGAGCCGCATGAGGGCCATGTACTCGTGGATGCCGACGTCGTTGTGTTCGACCCCCTGCCAGGCCGGATTCTTGCGCGGCGGCCGGCGGTCGCGGTCGCCGATCCCGTCCCGCCAGTTGTAGCCGCTCACGAAGTTCCCGCCGGGCCAGCGGTAAACCGGGGCGTTAAGCTCCTTGAGCAGGGCCAGGACTTCGGGCCGGAAGCCCTCGATGTTGTCGGTCGGCATGATCGAGACCGTGCCGACCTTGAGCGAGCCACGGCCCGAGGACGTGATTTCGAGCCGGGCGTCTTCGGTCGAGGCGCCGGCCTTGAACGATAACGGGAACGTCTTGTATTCCCGGCCGATGTCCTTGATCACGACGGTCTGGCTCTTTCCCGGTTCCGCCCCCCAGACGAGGCTGACCTTGACGGGCGACGCGCCCCGGTCGCCGGCCAGAACCGCGCGGCCGATATATTCTTTGCCCTCGACCAGGGCCAGCGCTTCCTGCGACAGGCCCGCGGTTTTCCCCTTGAGCGAGATACGGGGCGTGTGGTCGCCCGTGAACGGCTTGGACTTATCCATCTTGACCAGGGCCGCGTCCCCGATGATCCTCCACGGAGACTCGCCCTGCCCCACGGGCCAATAGAACTTGCGGTCCTCGAGCATTTCGGCCCAGATGCCCTGGTAGATGCAGCGGCCGAGGTGTTCGATGAACTGTCCGTAGACGTATTTCGAAAGCGGAGCGGCGGTCTTCGCGCCGTCGATCCGGACGGCCGGCGGGGGGAGTGTCCCGCCGGAAAGCCAGGTGAGCTCCAGGTCGTCGAACCAGGCCTTGCCCGTGGCCTGCCCCCAGCCGCCAAAGAGACAGGTCACCTCCAGGGCGTCGTTCGCGCCGGCGTCGAATTCGACCTCGACCCGCGTCCAGTCCTTGGTCCCTGTGACCGCCGGCGTCCGCCAATCCGCGACCCCGTTGACGTTGATCAAGGCCCCCTTGGACTTGCCGGGGACGAGGTTCTCGGTCTTGATCCAGCCGCCGAGCCGGTAGCGCGAGTATGGCCTGATCGGGACGACGGTGACCCAGGACGCGTCGGCGCCCTTCTCGGAAGAAATGGCGGCCGAGCGGCTTCCGGAGTGACCGGCCGGCTCGACCTTGAACACGGCCCCCGGCTGCCAGGCCCGCGGTTCCCAGCCTTTAGGGTTGTCGCCGGCCATGTCCTCGAAGGAGGGATTGGCGATGAACTGGCTTTTCCCGGCCCATTCGCCGGCGGCCTTGGGTGTCCGGGACTTGCAGGCGGCGAAGCATAGCCACAGGCCCAGGATTCCAAGGATAACGGACAGGGCGGCTGGAGACGGACGGTTCTTGCGGGACATGATCGGGCCTCCTTTTTCGCGGGTCCTCCGGCCCTACCCCCTGAAGCTCGCGGTCGCCGGCCGGGGTGGACGGGAGGGAATTTACACCGGCCGCGCGGCCCGTGTCAACGATGCCGGCGGGGGCCTTTTATGGCTAGAGACGGCCGCGGGGGATGACGGGAGGCTCGGCTTCGCCGCCGGAGTTCCTCAACTCTTCCCTGATGACCCGCCTCAGGACCGCCTCCAGGGATTCGCCTCCCTGGTTGACAACGTCCCTGAGCGCGTTGTTGATCATGGACTGGTAGCTGCCCCCTCCCTTCGCCACGACCCGGGAACGGAACCAATCGATGATCTCGGAGTCCAGGCGAATTGTAATGCGGACCTTGGCTCCAGCCGAGGACCCCCGCCCCACGTGCTCAACATCGAGAGAAGAACTTTTATTGGCCATCGCTCCTGCCTCCCTGCCGGCGGGCTCCCCCGTGATCGGGGATGCGCGCCAGGCAGTAACCAAAGGTGATTGGCTTTAGGGCCAAATTGTATGCACAATTATGCATACTGTCAACCCCCTTCGCGAGATTCCACGGACTTCAGGCTGTGGAGCTTCAGCAAGAATTTTGAGCACTGAGTAGAAATTGAACGGAACTCTGTCCGTTCGATCGAAATAGCTATCGAGGAGACTTGCCCTTATTTAATCTTCCACTCGTGGACGCCGACGGACCAGTCCTTCTGGGCCTGGATTTCAAGCCTCAGGGCCGTCGTCCGGACGGGGGCGAATCTCACGCTGTTCCAGGCGTCCTTGGCCACGCCGAAGGGCCCGGCGCCGCTCACGGGCAGCCATTTGTCGCCGGCGCGATAAAGGAGCTTCCACGAAGCGGGCACACGGCACGACCCGCCGCCCGTGTCGTCGAACCAATAGACGGAAGCCTCGGACACCCGCACGGGCTCCTTGAATGCGTACTCGACCCACTCGGTCATCCCCTTTTTCGGCCACCAGTGCGTATAGCCCGCGCCGTCGTCGGAGCTCTCGGGATTGTACTGGTCGTTGACGCCCTTCAGGCCCTTCGCCCCTTCCGAGGCGGTCACGGCCGCTTTGGCCGCGAGGCCCGGCTCGGCCGCGATCCTGGCTTTCCCGGGCTCACGGGCGATCCAGACTTCCATCTCCCCCTGGCCTCGATTGGCCCACGCGTAATACGGTATCAGGGTGACGGCTTTCTTTTCGAGGACCGCTTTCCCGGCTTTCTCGTTCAGGGCCTCGGCCTCGCCTTTCACGACGACGACGCCGTTGAGGAGGTCCGGCCGGGTTTCCGCGCTCAGGGCCGCGCCGTCGGGCAGCACGAAGTTCGACACGCGCCCGTCGTTGTCGGCGGCCTCGGCGCAGTAAACGAGCGGTCCCCGCTCGACCGCGACGCGACCGGTGTCGGCCTCGACTTTCGCGTTGGCGACGACGCGGCGGACGGGCATGGGCAGGCTGACCTCGACGGCGTCCCCGGCCTGCCAGGTCCGGGTGATCAGCACGTACCCCTTCTGGAGGACGAGGTCCACGAGCTCGCCGTTGACCTTGACCGTGGGCATTTCGACGTCCCTTATCAGGGGCTCGGTCGTCAACTGGGTCGCGGCCTCCGTCTCCCCGGCCGGCCCGGCGGCGGGCTTCGCGGCGGGCCCGTCGGTGTACGTGTAGAGGTCGGTCGGAATGGGCCTTCCGAGCGCCCACCCGGGAATCCGGACATAAAGCGTCAGCGCGGCGGGCTTGACCGGCTTGACCTCGATCCGGACGTCCCCCTTCCACGGGTATTCGGTCGTCTGGACGATCTCGAGCTTCGTCTTCCCGGCCGTGATCTTGGCCGTCCCCTGGGCGAAGAGATTCACGTAGACCTTGCCGGCGTCGGCCGCGTAAACATATCCGGGCACCGAGGCCAGGACGCGGGCCACGTTCGGCGGACAGCAGGCGCAGCTGAACCAGGGCACCCGCTGGTGCTGGCCGTATGAGGCCAGCGGATTCGGGTAGAAAAAGAGGTCGCCCGAAAGCGAGATCCCGGACAGAACGCCGTTGTAAAGGATGCGTTCCATAACATCGACGTACTTCGCGTCCTCCTCGAGACGGAACATGCGGGAGTTCCAGAGGAAGGTGGCGATGTTGGCGCACGTTTCGGCATAGGCGCTGGCGTTCGGCAGCCGGTAAGGCGGCCCGTAGCCTTCCCAGGCGCCGGCCGCGCCGATCCCGCCCGTCAAGTAAATCTTGGTCCCGGCCACGTCCGCCCAGATCTTGTCCAGGGCGGCGACGTAGGCCTTATCGCCGGTCAAAGCGGAGACATCGGCCGCCCCCGCGTAAAGGTAGCCGGCGCGCACCGCGTGGCCGACAGCCTCCGTCTGCTCGACGAGGGGCTTTTGATCCTGGGAGTACTCCCCGTAGAGGAGCATTTCCCCGGACTCGCCGCGATAAGGGACGCGCCCGGCGGACTTGCCGCGGGCGTCGACGAAGAATTTGGCCAGGTCGAGGTACTTCTTCTCGCCCGTGGCCCGGTAGAGCTTGGCGAGACCGATCTCGATCTCCTCGTGGCCCGGAGGATTGGTGCGCTTGCCGGGGCCGAACTCGCGGGCGACGAGGTCGGCGCTCTTGGTGGCGATGTTCAGGAGGCTCGTCTTGCCCGTCGCCTGATAATGGGCGACGGCGGCCTCGTAGAGGTGCCCGAGGTTGTAGAGCTCGTGGCTCATGTAGAGGTGCGACCAGCGCTCTTTGCCCATCCAGTCGACGGGCGGGGGGCCGCCGATCGTCCGGACCGTATAGAGGTATCCGTCCGGTTCCTGCGCCCCCGCGATTTTGTCGATGAGCCCGTCCACGACTTTGTCGAGCCCGGGGTCGGGACGCGTGGCCATGGCGTAGGAGGCCGCCTCGATGGTCTTATAGACGTCGGAGTCGTCGAAGGGAAAGCGGGTGCAGAACTGAAGCCCCGTCGTCCCGGTCAGCGCCTCCTTGGCCAGGTCGAAGTTCTTGACGCGGTTGGTCTCCTCGTTCTTTTTGATGATGTGGGGGATGGTCACGGTCCGGTTCGTTTCGAGGCGCGGCGCCCAGAACGAATCGTTGAGATGGACGTCCGTGAACGCCACGGGCTTGACCGGGTAATCCGCCTTCGGGGCCTGCTTGGCGCAGGCCGCGGGAAAGGCGAAAGCGAGGGCCAGCGCCGTAATCATCAGCGGAATTCGTCTTTTCATCGGGAGCCTCCTTGAATTCGGGGACACAATACCAATTTCCGAATTTCTCTTCGCTCAAAGGGGTCGCATCTACCGGGACACTATACTGTATTCCCTCTGGCTTCGCCAATTGTCGGCCCTCTGGCCGAAGAAAATCGGAAATGAGTATTGTGTCCCCAATTTACCTCGCTGATTTTCCGTTACAGGGGAGCCAGACGGCCATTTCGCCGCTACCGCGGTGGGCCCAGGCGTAATACGGGATGGCCAGAAAGGGCCGCGACTTCGCGATCACTTCTGCGGTCGTG
The DNA here is from genome assembly GCA_049513915.1 of Candidatus Aminicenantales bacterium. GTDB lineage: Bacteria > Acidobacteriota > Aminicenantia > Aminicenantales > Saccharicenantaceae > DATKJS01. Next base: position 14,634 of record JBEKVN010000041.1, read on the forward strand.
CCATTGATCAGAGGCAGGGCCTCCCCTGTGATGACAACGACTCCGTTGAGAAGGTCTGGCCGGAACTCGGCGGCGAGCGGCCGGCCGTCGGGGAGGACGAGGTTGCGCGCGCGGCCCCCGTTGTCGGGCCATTCGGCGCAGTAGACGAGCGGCCCGCGTTCGAGGGCGACCTTTCCGGCGTCGTCCTTGACCGCCTCGTCGGCGACGACGCGCCGCACCGGCATCGGGAGGCGGAGCGCGATGACATCGCCCTTTTTCCATTCCCGCCGGATCCGGGCGAAGCCCTTGTCCAGGACGACGGCCACGGCCTTCCCGTTGACTTCGAGCGCCGGCTTTTCGGCCGCCGTGTCCGCGAATCGGTAAAGGCCCCCCGGCGCGACCTCGCCCCGGGCCCACGCGGGAATGCGCACCATAACGGAAAGGGCCGTCTTTTTCTCCGGCTCGATAACGATCCTGACCGCCCCGTCCCAGGGATACCGCGTTTCCTGTTTGACTGTGATCTTCCGGCCCGCGGCTTCAACCTCCGCTTCGCTCTGGACGAACAAGTTGATGTAGAGGGCGTCGCCTTTAGCGGCGTAAACATACCCCGGCATCGACGGGAGGAAACGCGAAATATTGCCCGGACAACAGGCCGTCCCGAAGAAAGGCGCCCGGCCGAGCTGGTCCTGGTTGAACGGAAACTTGCCGTCGGATTCGAGCGGATTGGCGTAGAAGAACGATCTGCCGTCGAGCGAGACGCCGGACAGAATGCCGTTGTACATAGCCCTCTCCATGACGTCGACGTAGCGGGCGTCACCCGTGAGGAGGAACATCCGCTGGTTCCAGAAGGCCATCCCGATCGATGCGCAGGTCTCGAGGTAGCCGGTGAGGTTGGGGAGTTCGTAGTTCTCGCCGAACCGCTCCCGGTCGTGGCGCGACCCGACCCCGGCTGTAAGGTACATCTTCTTCCCGACGACGTTCCCCCAGAGCCGCTCGACGGCGGCAAGGTAGGCCGCGTCGCCGGTGATCGCGGCGATGTCCGCCATGCCCGAAGCCATGTAGGTCAGCCGGACGGCGTGTCCCACGGCCTCGTCCTGCTCGAGCACGGGCTTATGGGCTTGGATCTGCTCCGGCTGGTTATATATGGCGAACCTGCTCCGAGGCGGGTATTGGGTCAGCGTGACGTCGTGACCCCTCTGGTCGAGGAAGTACTTGGCCAGGGCGAGGTACTTTTCATTGCCCGTCACCCTATAGAGCTTGACCAGGGCCAGCTCGATCTCCTGGTGGCCCGGGAACCCATGACGCTTGTCGGGGCCGAAAACCGAGGCAACGAGGTCGGCGTTCTTTATGGCCACGTCGAGGAGGGAGCGCTTCCCCGTCGCCAGGTAATGGGCCACGGCCGCTTCGTAAAGGTGCCCGGCGTTGTAGAGTTCGTGGCTGACCGTTTCCTCCACCCAGCGCTCCGGCCCGATCCCGGGCTGCGGGTGGGCGGGATCACAGGTCCTGGCCGTGAAAAGATACCCGTCGGGCTCCTGGGCGGCGGCGATCTTGACGATCATGGCGTCGAGCGCCCTATCGAGCTCCGGGTCGGGATGGACCATCAGCGAGTAGGACGCGCCTTCGATGGGCTTGTAAACGTCCGTGTCGTTATAGCGCTCGCCCTTGTACTTCCCCTTGATCAGGCCGCCGGCGATGGCAAAGTTGTCCAGGCGGCCCGTTTCATCGTTTTTCCGGAAAAGGAAGGGAATGGTCACGGCCCGGTTGGTTTCGATCCGGGGCAGCCAGAAGGCGTCCGTGACCTTGACTTTTGTGAACGGCACGGGCGTGATGGGGTAATCCTTTTTTTCCGGAGCCGCGGCGCTCGATGTCGCGACCGCCCCAAGGAGAACGGTCGACAGGATCATCGAGAGGGCCCGGGTTGCGGATCGGAAATGTTCTCTAATCACAAGTCGTTCTCCTTGGCACGTGTTGGTCGGCGCTGTTCGTTACTTGATCTCCACGGGGACGGGGCCGACGGTCCAGCCCTGGCGCCCGCGGATGACAGCTTTCTTGGAGAGCTTCCGGCCCCCGGTATCGAGCGTCACGACATATTCGCCCGGGTCGACAAGCCGTCCGCCGTAAAACCCCTCCCCACCTTCGGCCCGTTGCCCGGGCCTCCGGGCCCGCATGAACCAGAGGACGGTGTTGAGACCCGCCTCGCCCTTGCCCGTGAGCTCGCCGATGACTTGACCGTAGGGGTCGGCGATCGTGACCTTCACGGGCCCGGGCGCCTTGGCCTTCAAGTAATAGTTGACGGCAATGGCGTCGGGTTCGTTCGGCGTCGAGAGGTGGCTGTCGCCGAGGAGCTGGTAATTCCCGATGCCTCCGTAGACCCGCTGCGTCCTTGGCTCGATGTCGAAGAGATGGATGTCCTTGGCCAGCGTTTCCGGGCCCATTTCCTGCAACGGCGAAATGTCCGTGATCCACAGGCCGCGGCCGTACGAGCCGACCACGAGATCGTTCTCTCTCGGATGAATGACGAGGTCCGTGACCTTGACCCAGGGCATGTTGTTTTTGAAGGGCAGCCATTTCATTCCGCCGTCGAGCGTCACGTAGACGCCCTGTTCGGTCCCGGCGAACAGGAGGCTGGGGTTTTTCCGGTCCTGGATGACGGCGTTGACCGGCTTCCCCGCAGGCAGGCCGCCCATGACCGCCGTCCAGGTTTCTCCGAAGTCCGTAGTTTTGAAGAGGAAGGGCTCGAACCTGTCGAACCGCCATCCCGTCTTGGCCACGAAACACGTCCCCGCGTCGTGGGGCGAGGGGAAGACCCGGCTGACCCAGAAATCCTCCGGGGCGCCGGCGGCCGTGAGCTTCGCCGTCCGGTCGAGCCAGTTCGCCCCGCCGTCCCTCGAGACCTGGACCTTGCCGTCGTCGGCGCCGGCCCAGATGAGTCCCGGCTTGACCGGCGACTCGGCGATCGTCGTGAGCGTGCAGTAGGAAACGAAGCCTTGCCCGTGTTCCTTGGCGTCGTCATCGGTCGTCAGGTCCGGGCTGATCTCCTCCCAGTGGTCCCCCCGGTCGAGCGAACGGAAAAGGACCTGGGCCCCGGTGTAAAGGATGGCCGGGTTATGCGGCGAGAGGGCGATGGGCGGCGTCCAGTTGAATCGCAGGGGCTTGAGACCGGCCGCCCGCTTCGGCGTGATTTCGGTCTGGACGCCGATCTTCTGGTCGAACCGCCACATGGTCCCCATCTCGCGGTTGTTATAGACCCAGCGGCTGTCGGTCGGATCGATGACGTTGTACATGCCGTCGCCGCCGCCGACCGTCACCCAGTCGGCGAGGGTCACTTCGCCGGTCCAGCCGTTCGATGGGCCTTTCCAAGAATCGTGGTCCTGCAGGCCCCCATAGATGTTGTAGGGATCCTCCATGTCCACGCCGACGGCATAGAACTCGCCGAGCGGAATATTGTAGAGATGAATGCAGGTCTTGCCCTTGTCGTAGGAAACGTTGACCCCGCCGTCGGACCCGAAGATCAGGCGGTTGCCGTCCTGGGGGTCGATCCACATCGTCCGCCAGTCGCCGAATGCTTTCTGGAAGACGCCGTCCGGAGGCCAGCTGAGGCCTTTCCATGTCTTTCCGCCATCGTTGGTGCTGGCCAGGGACTGACCCGTGATATAAACCGTGTCCGGATCATCCGGGTCGAGCCGGAGTTGGTTGAAGGCATACGGGGACTTGTTCAGCGCGCTTTCGGAACCGGCGTTGATCTTCCGCCACGTCTGGCCGGCGTCGTCGCTGCGATAGACTTCGTTGCCGGCGGTCCGGGCTGGCGGAGTCCCGCCGCGGCGCTTGTCCTGCTCCGCCTCCCGGGGAGTGGCCGCCCGGGGGTTGCCGTTTTCAACCACGGCGCAAAGGACGTTGGGATTCTTCTGATAGACGTCCAGGCCGATCCGTCCGATGCGGCCCGTGGGCAGTCCGCCGCCGAGGCGGGTCCAGGTCTTGCCTCCGTCGGTCGTTTTGTGGATCGCGCTTTCCGGACCGCCGAGTTCATAATTCCAGGGCAGGCGGACCTTGTCGTACATCGCCGCGTAAAGGGTGTCAGGAGTGGAGCGGACCAGGGCCAGGTCGACGGCGCCGATCTTATCGCTCACAAAGAGGACTTTCTGCCAGGTCTGGCCGCCGTCGGTCGTCTTGAACACGCCCCGCTCGGAGTTTGTCGAAAAGAGGTGCCCCATGGCGGCCACGTAAACGATGTCGGGATTCGCCGGGTGAATGAGGATCCTGGCGATGTGCTGCGAATCGCCGAGACCCATGTTCGTCCAGGTCTTCCCGGCGTCCGTGGACTTATAAACGCCGTCGCCGCTGTTGGAGCTCCGGGCGCAGTAGGCCTCTCCCGTGCCGGCCCAGACGATGTTCGCGTCCGAAGGGGCCACGGCCACATCGCCGATCGAGAGCTTGGGCTGGGCGTCGAAGACGGGCTCGAAGGTGACGCCGCCGTTGGTCGTCTTGAAGACCCCGCCGTTGCGGGACCCGACATAAAGCGTGTAGAGGTGTTCCCTGAGCGGGGCCTCGGGAACGGCGAAGCTCGTCACCCACGACCCGGCCCTGAACGGACCGATGTTGCGGTAGGTGAAGTTCTTGAGAAGGTCGCCGGCGGTCTGTTCCTGGGCGAGGGCCGCGGAACCTGCCGCGAGGAGAGCGACCAAGGTCCATAAGAAGGCTCTTTTGGACATGCGAGTTCTCATGGGTCCTCCTGTTGCTGGACATTTTTTCTTGACGAGGGATAGTCGCATTCAATAATCTCAGGGCTGATATATTGTATATCAATAGCGAATGCGAAGGTATTTTTTTCTCCGCCCCGGTATCCCCACTCGTGGAGATGTTTCCGGCAGCCATGAAGGGCCGAGGGGAATGACCGGAGAAATGGGGACGGTCCTGCTTTTTATCCGCTTTTCACCCTAATCTGCATTTCCCCGATCGGCTGGAAAACCAGGACCGTCCCCATTTCTGAATCCCCGGGGTTGCCCTGCCCGGCGGACTGAATATAATAGAGAAGCGGCCGGCGCGGCGCCGGATCCGGAAAGGAGCGGAACTTGATCGAGAAGGACAAGCCCCATTACGCCTTAGGCCTCGACTTCGGGACGAACTCGGTCCGGACGCTCATCGTCGACGTGCGGAACGGGGACGAGGTCGGCACCGCCATTTTCAACTATCCGACCGGCGACGCCGGCGTCATCCTCGACCCCAAGGACCCGCACCTGGCCCGTCAGAACCCGGCCGACTGGATCGAGGGGATCGAGGTGACGGTTCCGGAGGCGATCACCGCGGCCGGAAGAAAGGACAAGACATTCGCCCCGGACAGGATCATCGGCATCGGCGTCGACACGACCGGTTCGACTCCCCTTCCCCTGGACCGGGCCGGAAAGCCCCTGGCTCTCTACAAGGAGTTCGCGAAAAACCCGAACGCCCACGCCTGGCTCTGGAAGGACCATACCGGCCATCGCGAGGCCGCCGAAATCACCGCCTTGGCGGCCGGGGAACACCCGGAGTATCTGGCCAAGTGCGGCGGGACCTACTCCTCGGAATGGTTTTGGAGCAAGATCCTCCATTGCCTGAGGGTGGATCCGAAGGTCTCCACGGCCGCCTTCTCCTGGGTCGAATGCGCCGATTACATCCCGGCCGTCCTGACCGGGATCACCGACCCGCTGACCATGAAGAGAAGCCGCTGCGCCGCCGGACACAAGGCGATGTTCAGCGACGCCTGGGGCGGGCTCCCGGCCAGGGATTTTCTGGCCGGGCTCGACCCGAGGCTCGGCGAGCTGCGTGACCGCCTCTACAAGAAAACCTACACCTCCGACGTCTCCGCCGGCACGCTCACAAAGGACTGGGCCAAAAAGCTCGGGCTGCGGCCGGGCCTCCCGGTGGCCGTCGGTGCCTTCGACGCCCATCTCGGGGGCGTCGGTTCGGGCGTAGACGCGTGCCGGTTTGTCAAGATCATCGGCACGAGCACCTGCGACATCTGCGTCTGGCCGTCGAAAAGGAACCTGCCGGACATCCCCGGGCTGTGCGGCATCGTCGACGGCTCGGTCCTGCCCGGGTACCTGGGCCTCGAGGCCGGGCAATCCGCCGTCGGCGATATCTTCAACTGGTTCGTGAACCAGATCGAGCCGGGCGGACCGAAGAAGGGCTCCCACGAGGCGCTGACGCGGAAGGCGGCCGCCCTCAAGCCGGGCGAGTCGGGTCTCCTTGGCCTCGACTGGCATAACGGCAACCGGACCATTCTCGTCGACCAGAGGCTGACGGGCCTCATTCTCGGCCTGACTCTCCACACGAAGCCGGAAGAGATTTACCGGGCCCTCATCGAGGCCACGGCCTTCGGCGCCCTGACCATCATCAAGCGCTTCCGGGAATTCGGCGTGGACATCACCGAGATCGTCAACTGCGGCGGAATCGCCGAGAAAAACCCGCTGGTCATGCAGATCTACGCCGACGTCATCGGGCTCGAGATGAAGGTCGCGCGGTCCGCCCAGACCTGCGCCCTGGGCTCGGCCGTGGCCGGGGCCGTGGTCGCCGGGAAGAAGGCCGGCGGCCACGCCACGTTCGCCGCGGCCCAGGCGGCCATGACCGGGGTCAAGAAAAAGACTTTCAAACCGGACCCGGAAAATCATAAAATCTATGTGGATCTCTACCGGCTCTACCGGGAGCTCCACGACGCCTTCGGCACGAGGGAGTGGACGGGAAACCTGTTTCCCGTCATGAAGGAGCTGCTCGCGATCAAAGACCGTCAATTGGGGGGCTGACCATGATGACCGAGCTCAAGGAGCTTGTCTGGAGGGCCAACCTCGACCTGGCCCGGTCCGGACTTGTCCTGCTGACCTTCGGCAACGTCAGCGGCATCGACCGCCGGCGGGGGATCATCGCCATCAAGCCGAGCGGTGTGCCCTACGAGGAGCTCAAGCCCGAGGACATCGTCCTGGTGGACCTCGAGGGGAGGGTCGTCGAGGGAGGGCTGAATCCGTCCTCCGACACGCCGACCCATATCGAGCTCTACACGGCCTTCGCGGACATCGGCGGGATCGCCCACACCCACAGCCCGTACGCGACGATGTTCGCCCAGGCCCGGCGGGAGATTCCCTGCTTTGGGACGACGCACGCCGACCTGCTGCACGGGCCCGTTCCCGTGACGCGGCAGATGACCGAGGCCGAAGTCGGCCGGAACTATGAGGCCAACACGGGCAAGGTCATCGTCGAGCGCTTTGCCGAGCTCAGCCCTCTCGTGATACCGGCCGTCCTCGTCGCGAGTCACGGGCCGTTCGCCTGGGGCCAGTCCCCCGGGGAAGCGGTCCGCGTCAATATCATCCTCGAGCATATCGCCAAGGCCGCGTTCGGCACCATGATCCTCAACCCGGGGCAGGCGCCCCTGGAAGACTACCTCCTGGAAAAACATTTCCAGAGAAAGCACGGCCCCCAGGCCACCTACGGACAGAAAAAAGGAGAACCCCGATGAAAAACATCCCGAAAGTCCGCCTCGGCGTGGTCGCCGTCAGCCGCGACTGCTTCCCGATCGAGCTGTCGAGGAAGCGTCGCGTCCAGGTCGTCGCCGAGTGCCGCAAGGCCGGGCTCCCCGTCACGGAGATCAAGGCGACGGTCGAGAACGAAAAAGATGTCCTGGCGGCCCTCGAGGAGACCCGGGCCAAGAGAGTCAACGCCCTCGTCATCTACCTCGGGAATTTCGGCCCCGAGGGTCCCACGACTATGCTGGCCCAGAAGTTCGACGGGCCGGTCATGTTCGCCGCGGCGGCCGAGGAAACGGGGAAGGACCTCATCAACGGCCGGGGCGACGCCTACTGCGGCCTGCTCAACGCGTCGTACAACACGGGCCTGCGGAAGCTCCGGCCCCACATCCCTGAGTACCCCGTGGGGACGCCGGCGGAAGTGGCGGCGATGATGGCCGAATTCGTCCCCGTGGCGCGGATCATCCTCGGCCTCCGCAAGCTCAAAATCTTCGCCTTCGGGCCCCGGCCCCAGGACTTCCTGGCCTGCAACGCGCCCATCAAGCCGCTCTACGACCTCGGCGTCGAGATCATGGAGAACAGCGAGCTCGACCTCTACGACATCTTCCTCAAGGCGAAGGACGCGCCGGGCATCAAGGCGGCGGCCAGGGACATGGCCCGGGAACTCGGAGGCGGGAACAAGTTCCCCGAGGTCCTGAACCGGCTGGCCCAGTTCGAGGTGGCCCTTCTCAATTTCATGGAGAAAAATCTCGGCGCGTCCGAGTACGGCGTCTTCGCGGACAAATGCTGGCCAGCCTTCGAATCCTACTTCGGCTTCGTGCCGTGCTACGTCAACGCGCGGATGGCCTCCCGCGGGATGCCCGTCTCGTGCGAAGTCGACATTTACGGGGCGCTGAGCGAGTACATCTGCATCGCGGGGACCGAGCTCCCGGCGACCCTGCTCGACATCAACAACACCGTGCCCTACGACATGATCAAAGCCTCGAAGAAGGCCGTCGGCGATTACAAAGCGACCGACCTCTTCATGGGATTCCACTGCGGCAACACGCCGGCCTCGTGCATGATGATGCCCGAGATGCGCTACCAGCTCATCATGCACCGGCTGATGGAGCCGGGGAAGGAGCCGGACGTCACGCGCGGCACGCTCGAGGGGCGGATCAAGACGGGCGAGGTCACGATCTTCCGGCTCCAGTCCACGGCGGACACCCTCCTCCGGTCGTACGCGGCAGAGGGCGAAGTCCTCGACATAGACCCCAAGAGTTTCGGCGGGATCGGCGTCATCGGCATCAAGGAGATGGGCCGCTTCTACCGGCACGTCCTCATCGAGAAACGCTTCCCGCACCATACGGCCGTGGCGTTCCGGCACGCCGGGAGGACGTTCTGGGCGGCGATGCGGATGCTCGGCGTCGACGACCTCTCCTTCAACCGGCCGGCGGGAATGCTCTATCCGACCGAGAATCCGTTCTAATTCGGTGACGCACAACTCATTACCGAAATTATGGTTTCGGCCGATCCAGGCGCGGAGTGAACCGTCATTTGCTTTGGACCCAACCCCCGAGGCCGCGGCAATTCATTAAAGAGGAGGCTGCGTGATGAAAAAAATGACCGTTTGGCTTGCCGCTGCGGTTTTGCTGCTGGCATCAGTCCCAATCTTGACAGCCATCGGCGAAGAAAAGACCGCCGGGAAAAAATACTTCGCATTGAACGACGCCCTGCCCAAGACCCCCTTCAGCACGGCCGTCCTCGTCCGCGATACGCTTTACGTCTCGGGAACATTGGCCACCGACCCCGAAACCGGCAAGTTCGTCGAAGGCCCAATCGCCGTCCAGGCGGAGCGGATCATCCGGAATATTGAGATCGTCCTCAAGAAGGCCGGATTCACGCTTTCCGATGTCGTGTCCACGACGGTGCACATTGCGGATTTCAAGGAGTTCGGAGAGTTCAACGCCGTTTTCAAGAAATGGTTCCCACAAGATCCCCCGACCCGGGCCACCCTCCAGGTTTCCGCCCTGGCCATGAACGCCAAGATCGAGATCTCGGCCATCGCCGTGCGCTGAAGGCCGGCGCCGGAATTTCGGGATTTAGTTGTGTGTCACCGAATTAGACTGACGAGAGGGACTCGAAGAGCCGCGCGAGGGCGGCCCGGCGACGCAGCAGCTTTCGGCGCTGCTTGTTGTTGAACGAAAACCGGAAAGGCGAGTGGGCCTCGAGCGATTTCAGGTACGGGCGGCTGTAGAGCTTGGGGAACCGGCCGGCCGTCGTGACCACCCCCTGGATAAGACTGGACCGGACGAGCTCCCGGAGGGGCTCGGCGTCGGGCACGCCAAAGCCATCAAGGCGCTCGAGGACCCTGGCCCCGAAGCGGAAGGTCCGGTCGGTGACCGCGTCCAGAGGCTGCCGCCCCGCCGCCCGGGAGAAAACCGTTCTGAGCCCCGCCTCCCCGTCCTCAGCGACGTCTTCCAAGTCGTCCATCAGCTGGAGATAGGCCCCGAATCCGAACAGAAATTCGACCTGCGAAGGAGATAAATATCCCGCCGCGAGGCAACCGTCGGCGACGACCGACGTGCCGCCCTTTTCCAGGGCGATCGCCACGATATCGAGTTCGGTCGCCGGCCCGTCCGAGCGCAGGAGGCGCAGGCTTCCCGCCTGGGCCTGGTGGATCGCGAGCAGGCTTTCATAGACCTGCGGGTGGCTCGCCCGGTCGAAGTTCCCTTCGATTCTGGACACCAGGTCGAAAATGGTTTTTTCTCGCGCGTTGGCGGGCGCCGCATCCCGCCCTTCGAGCCGGGACCGCAACCGGCCGTTGAAGCCCAGCTTGACCTCGTCCGTCGCCTCGGGGTCGTCGAGATAGTTGTCGGTATAGGGATAGAGCAAGCTGTAGGCGAAAATAGCCGGCGTCAGCCGCACGGGCAGGCCAAGGAGTCTCTGGAGGCCGTTAGCCACCCAGACGTTCCGGCAGGCCTGGAAGATATCGCCGGAGCTCAGCCCCGGGTCGAACTCTCGCGCCGTCCGGACGAATTCCGCCGCGCCGCCGTCGAAGCCGCCGCCGAAGAGGATATCCAGGTGCCGGTCCTGCCAATCGAGGGCCTCTCTCGCGAAGCGCCCGAAAGCGCCGAAGATGCGTTTCTCGACGCCTTCGCGGTCCGCCGCGGATAAGGGCGGACGTTTCGTTTCAGACCGGAGGGCGTCGACGAAACCGGCGAGGGGAGGGCCTTTTCCCTTGGGCGCCTCTCCCGCGAAGTGAACGCGCGGCCGAGCGGCGGCCGGCCGGGTCCGCCCTCCGCCCATAAGGAGGTGAATCGGGCGACCAGGTCGGAGACCATCGGGGACAAAGAAGCCGGCTGGGGCCTGGAATCGTCGCGGCGAACGGGATCATCAAGCATGAGCGTTTATGATTATCATAGAATCCAGGAAAGTCCAAATCCCCCCCAACCCTATTTCCCCTGAAAATGATCCGCGAGCTGTCCGGGACGGAGATAAGCCGACGTCCGTTTTCCTGCCTTTCGAAACCGGAGCCGGATGACTTATAATAGGGGAATCATGAAGGCCGCCGTTTTGACAGGGCCCGGGAAAATCGAAGTCCGCGACTGGCCCAAGCCGGAGATCCGGGAGAAGACGGACGTCCTTCTTCGCGTCAAGACGGTCGGGATTTGCGGCAGTGACCTCCACTATTTCAGCGAGGAGCGCGTCGGCGACACCGTCATGCGCTACCCGGTCGTCCTGGGCCACGAGTGCGCCGCCGTCGTCGAGGAAACGGGCCGCGGCGTCAAGCAGCTCAAGCCCGGGGAGCGGGTGGCCGTCGAGCCGGCCGTCTCCTGCGGCTCCTGTGACCAATGCCGGGCGGGGCGGCCGAACACCTGCCGGGCCCTCTCGTTCCTCGGCCACCCGAAGGAGCGGTCGGGAGCCCTGGCCGAGTTCGTCGTCATGCCCGAGGAGAATTGCTACCCGCTCTCCGAACGCATGACCTTCGCCCAGGCGACCCTGGCCGAACCGCTCTCGATCGCCATCCACGCCGTGAACCTGGCCGGAAACCTGAGAGACCGGACGGTCGCCGTCCTCGGGTCCGGGCCGATTGGCTTGAGCGTCGGCCTGGTCGCACTCGGGGAAGGCGCGGCCGCGGTCTACATGACGGACAAGGTCAAGGCGCGGATCCTGGCCGCGGCCCGGGAGGCGGGCGCCATGTGGACGGGCAACCCGCTTGAGGCGGATATCGTCAAGGAAATCCTGGAAAGAGTGCCGGGCGGCCTGGACATAGCGTTCGAATGCTGCGGCCAGCAGGAAGCCCTCGACCAGTCCGTCGAGCTTCTCAAGCCCGGCGGGACACTCGTCCTCGTCGGCATCCCGCTCGAGGGACGCGTTTCATTCGACATCAACCGCCTGAGGCGGCGCGAACTCAGGCTCCAGAACGTCCGGCGCCAGAACCGGTGCGTCGGCCCGGCCCTGCGGATGATCGAGGACGGCCGGATCAAGATCGACTTCATGGCCACACACACGTTCCGGCTCAAAGAGGCGCAGAAGGCCTTCGACACCGCCCTCCACTATCGCGACGGGGTCATCAAGGCCCTGGTCACGCCATAAGCTTGACGGGCTCGCCCTATTCGGCTTTTCTGTCGGCAACCCAAAGATTGCCGTATTTGACGACCGGCCCGCGGAATTTTTCCTCGGCCACGAAGGTTTTCCCCCCGTCCCGAAGAGTGTAGCGCACGACATCGGTGGCCTCCCGGCCGTCCGGGAGGACCATGCGAGCGTGATAGACGAGAGTGTCGCCGTCCCAATAAAGGCGGCTGTACTCGGTCATGCCTCCTTCCTTGCTCACCTTCTCGACGCCGTCCGTTGTGAGATCATAGCCGGATTCGTCGGTTTTTCCCGCTTTGACGGAGACGCGCTGGAATCGGAATTTCGGCTCCTTGTGCTCGATGGCGATGGTCGTGACGTCGAACTTCGCCCAGTTGGCCAGCTGGCTCTTTTGCAGGTTGACCACCCACACGCCGGAGAAATCGGTTTTTTCAGAGGCGGACGCGGTCAGGACAAAGGCGGCGGCGAGGAAGAGAGCCAGCCCAATCGCTTTTCGAGGATTCATGGTTGAACCTCCCCTACTAAATTAATCCTCCGGGTTGTCCGGCAGGGATTTTTCTTTTTCTGCATTCCCGGCCGCGGCCGGGCAACGGCGCCAGATGACGTAAGATGCGACGGGCAATCCAAGCACCGCGGCTGCTGTCCCTCCCATGAACATCGCCCCAGTCCTTTGGAACGAAAAGACGGCCGCGGCCATCAGGGCCAGGCCGAACAGTACGACGACGTATCCGCCGATCCAGTGCGTCCTCCGCCAGACACCCTCGTCCCGGAGGGTCCAAGGGGTGCGGATTCCGAGGACGCTCCCCGGCCGGATTCTCGGCAAGAGATTGCCCACAAAAATGATCGTCCCCCCGAGCAGGAGGATCACCACTACGCCGAGCCACAACCGGCCGGCCAAGACATACGATAATACAGTCATGTGGAGTGCGACAACGAAGAGAACGGCGGCATCGATGACGAGGTCGTACGTTCTTTGAAACCGCTGGATATTCGCCCGGAGGGGGCCCTTCTGGCTCATACGGCGGAAGATCAGGATCATGGCCAGGGCGGCCGTAGGCAGGCCGAAGGCCGCGATCAGACACATCAGCCAGCCGCCGGGGCCGGCGGGCGTCCTCCCGGGCCAAACTGAGAAGACGACCAAAGAGAGAATGTAAGTGGTGACGACGACGATGGAGCGGGAGCGGTCAAGCGGCACGGCCGGGGCCTCCTTTCTTCATCCAGCCGAGGAGGTGTTGGATGACGTCCTCGACGACGGATGTGTTGAGCTCATAGACGACGTGCTGCCCCTGCCGCTCCGCGGTGATGAGCCCGGCTTCTTTGAGGACGGCCAGGTGGCGGGAAATGGTCGGCCAGGCGGCGGGGAAGGCTCCGGCGATTTCGCCCGACGTGAGCGGCCTTTTCCGGAGGCGCTCGAGGATCTCGCGGCGAGTGGGATCGGCCAGGGCCCGGAAGGCGGCGTTCATGATAATTAGATTATTAGCTAATTAGCTAATTACTGTCAAGAGGTTTTATCCGGCCCCTTGCGCTGAGATTTTTTTGCCTTGGCGCCCAAGGCACGTTCGCGGCGGAACCGTCGGTGGGGGGTGGACCTCAAGCCGCGATGATCTGATATTTCGCCGTGATGGGAACGCTCGCCTTGAGCATGACCCAGACGGGGCAAAACCTGTCCTCCGAAAGGGCGAAGGCGTTTTCGACGGAAGGCCCGTCGATCCGGCCCCCCGTGAATTCGAAATCGAGCTCGATGGAGGTGAACACCGTCGGATGGACGTCATTCTTCAACCCCTTGGCCCGCACGACCAGGCCCCGGACGTCCTGCCCCATCCGCTTCAGGAGCCCGACCACGACCTGGCCGCTGCAGCCGGCCAGGCTGGCCAACAGGAGTTCGAGCGGCGAATAACCCTCGGGGACGACGTCCCCCGGTACGTGATCGATTTCGACCGTTTTGCCGCTCCGGGAGGTCCCCAGGAATTTCATTCCGTCGCGGAAGGTGACGTTCGTTTCAATAAGAGTCGGCATGTCGCGTCTCCTGAAGCTCCGCGGACTTACGTCCGTGGGCTCACCCGCAGGTGATGTCGCCCGGAATTCGGCAGGCTTCATCCGGGAGTTCGATCTCCACCGTCGAATGGGAGATGCCGAAGCCTCCGACGACCCGCCGCACGTCGTCCTTGAGCCGGCGGTATTCCTCGGGCGCGAGGTCGCGGTCCACGACGAGGTGGGCCGAGAGAACGTTATGCTCGCCGTCGAGGGACCAGACATGGACATGGTGGACGACCCTGACGTGATCGATTTTCCCGATGCCCGCGGATATGGCGTCGAGGTCCGTGCCCTTCGGTGCCGCTTCGAGGAAGATCGGGACGATGGACCTGATGTTCCGGACCGCGCGGCCAAGAACGTAGAGCGTGATCAGGATGGCCAGCAGGGGGTCGAGGACCGGCACGTCCTTGAAGAGGAGGACGACAGCGACGATGAGGACCGCGACCCAGCCCAGGACGTCCTCGAGCAGATGAAGGGCGACGGTCCGGGCGCTGATGCCGGTCTCCCTGCCCAACCGTTTCATGGCCAGGGCGTTGACCGCCACCCCGACCACGGCGAGCACGACCATGCCCCGGGCGTTGGCGTGACCGGGTAGGGTCAGGCGGGGCACGGCGCGCGCCAGCACGAACAGGGAGCTGGCCAGCAGAAAAACCGTGGTGATGAGCCCGCCCAGCAGCGAAAACCGCCGGTATCCGTACGTGTACGCGCCTTCCCTTCCCCGCCCGGCCAGCCGCTCGAAATACCAGGCCTGGGCCAGGGCGAAGGAGTCCCCGAGGTCATGCACCGCGTCGGCGAGGATGGCCGTGCTGTTGGTCAGGAGCCCGCCGGCGATTTCGACGAGCGTGAATCCCGCATTCAGGAAAAAGGCCGCCCGGATGCTCTTCGGCGGCGACCCGGACCCCGACGGAGGATGGTTCATTCTGCCGGCAACCTCAAGGGGAGTTTAGCACACTCCCGCGTCAGGCAAAACAGGCCCTTGGTCCCGTCTTTTCCAGGTCACATCTTCCGCGTGCCTCGGAGCTCCATGGACTTGAATTCCTTGCCGTCGGGCGTGTACATGAACATCTCGAACGTGTACTTTCCGTCCGGCATGAATGTGGTCACGAACTTGACCTTCTGGGTGCCCCCCGTCATCGGGTTGGGCCAGGTCCCGGTCTCGGTCATGACGTTGCCAGCGGTGTTGAGCATCCCGCTGGTCAGGAAGAAAGCGGTGCTCATGCTGTCGATCCAGAAGGAGACGTACTTGTTCTGGTAGAGGTCATAGCCGACGATCTGGCGGCCCTGGAAGCCCTGGCCCATCATCGTGCCCTCGAATTGGCCCTCGAGGAAGCGCCCATCGAAAATGAGCCGGAATTTCTCGGAGGCCTTGCTCGTCATGGGCTCGGCCCCGGGCCCGGCCCAGTTCTTGACCTCGATGTCCCAGTCCCCGACGTACTTCTTCAGGAATTCGTGGTTTTTCCCGGGCATGCCGTATTTCATCATCATGTCCGTCATCTGCTTGTCCATCACCGGTTTGTCCTGCCCGGACATCTGCTGAGCGCCGGACGCCCAGATGACGGCGGGAAAAGCGACCACGAAAGACACCAGGAGAAGAAGACCCCAAAATCTCATCTTTGCCTCCTTAAATAACGAGGATTAAAGGAGAGCGGCTAACGGCCGCTCTCTGCCAGCCTTTCATTGGCAATTTTCGTGCCACGGGGGCGGGTAATTCGGGCGCGAGAGGCGCCTCAGAAAACGCGGAGGCATACGGCTCCTTCTCCGGCCGGCCGGCCCGAAAGCGTCTCGTCGGGCGGGACGCATTCCCGGGCGGGAGGACGAGCGCGGGCCGATCATCGTCCCGTCGGGCATCCGGCAAGGCGGGATGGCCATGAGGAAGATGGCACGATTATTGCGGTTGATAATGGGCCCGGGACTTTGTATCGAGCTTCGTACCGGAATCAGAATCGACAGGAGGTCTTGAGCATGCCTATCCGTAAGGCTTCCGCCGTTTGGCAAGGGGGATTTCGAGACGGGAAGGGGACCGTCAAGGTCGGGAGCGGGCTCTTCGAAGGCCCCTATTCCGTTTCCTCCCGCTTCGAGGAGGGGAAAGGCACCAACCCCGAGGAGCTCCTGGGAGCGGCCCACGCCGGTTGCTTCTCTATGGCCCTGGCCCTAATCCTGGGCCTGAAGGGCATGCCGCCGCGCATGATCGAAACCACGGCCGATGTCCTGATCGAGAAGGTCGGGCCTGGGTTCAAGATCACGACGATCACCCTCCACACCGAGGCCGATGTCCCGGGAGCCTCGGACGAAGCGTTTCGGGCGGCCGCCGAGGACGCCAAGGTCAACTGCCCGGTCTCCCAAGCTCTAACGGGAGTTAAGATCAACCTGGACGCCCGGCTGATAAAATAGGCTTGATCCGCTCTTCCGGTCTGGACTGGAACCCTCGGAGTCTGCCCATGGGGCTCGCGATTTGACTCAGGAGCACCGCCGAGGCTATCATCCCTTCACATCCGCTGACCTGGAGTGCGCCATGAAACGTCATTATCCGAAAACAAAAACCGTTCTAGTCAGTTTGGCACTCGTGGCCGCGCTCGCGGCCTTCGGCCAGGTGGCGCCGGCCGGCCGGACTCCTTCCCCGGCGCCCGAGTTCACCGTGACCCGGGTCATGGTCCCCATGCGTGACGGCGTGAAACTCTTCACGGTTATCTTCGTCCCGAAGAACGCCCTGCCGCCGCTGCCCTTTCTCCTGATGCGGACGCCCTACGGCGCGCCGTCGTCTCCACTCCCCCTCGCGTCGGAGCCCTACAAGGAGCTCGTTGAAGAAGGCTACATTTTCGTTATCCAGGACATCCGCGGCCGCTACCAATCCGAAGGCCGGTTCTTGATGCAGAGGCCGCCGCGCGACAAGAGGGACCCCCGGGCGATCGACGAAAGCACCGACGCCTATGACACCGTCGATTGGCTGCTCAAGAACGTCCCGGGGAACAACGGCCGGGCCGGCCTGATGGGCATCTCCTACGGCGGCTGGCTGACGGCCATGGCCATGTTCGACCCCCATCCGGCCGTGAAGGCCGTGTCGCCGCAGGCCTCTCCGGCGGATATGTACATTGGGGATGACTTCCACCACAACGGCGCCTTCCGCTTGAGCTACGGCTTCGAGTATGCCGCGATGATGGAAACGTCCAAGGAAAACGCGACGTTCCGCTTCGACACCTTCGACACGTACGAATGGTACCTCCGGCTCGGTCCCCTGGCCGCGGTAAACGCGAAATACCTCCTCGGCAAGATCCCGAGCTGGAACGATTTCGTCGCCCATCCGAACTACGACGGGTTCTGGCAAAAGCAGGCCATGGCGCCGTACCTCGTCCGGGTGACGGTGCCGACGCTGACCGTGGCCGGGTGGTGGGACCAGGAGGATTTCTACGGGCCGCAGAAGATTTACGAAACGCTCGAGCCCCTCGACCGCGCGAAGGTGAATTTTTTCGTCGCCGGCCCCTGGAACCACGGCGGCTGGATGCGAAGCGATGGGAGCGCCTTGGGCAGGATCAAGTTCGGCGCCAATACGTCGAAGTACTTCCGGGAGAAGATCCAGGCGCCCTTCTTCGCCCATTTCCTGAAGGACAAGCGCGGCTGGGACGTGAGGGAGGCGATCACGTTCGAGACGGGGGCGAACTCCTGGCAGCTCTACGACGAATGGCCGCCCCGTAAGCTCACCACCGACCGCGACCTCTACTTCAGGGAAGACGGAAAACT
>JBEKVN010000042.1:0-31798 GCA_049513915.1 Candidatus Aminicenantales bacterium
GAGGAAACGTTGCTGCCCGACTTCGTCAAGGATATCAAAGGCGGCGCTCAGGACCTGATCGTCATGACCTGCGACGTGAAAGACCTGTGGAGAGAGCTGGACCGCACGTTCAGCGAATCCGACTGGCAGCGGTGCCGCTGACGGGCGAAAAATCATAGAACCGTATGGCGCAGAAACAGGGACTCTCCCGAACGCCCCCGAAGGGAAACAGATCCCCGAAGAAAAAAGATGAGGCGGTTTCGATACAGGCCAAAGTCCGACGCGTTATCGCGAAATACCAGGGCCAAAAGCGGGCCTTGATCCCCATCCTTCAGGACATCCAGGATCACTTCCGGTGGCTCTCGCCGGAAATCCTCGATGAGGTGGCGCGTGATCTGGACATTCCTTTGGCTCATGTCTACAGCGTCGCCACCTTTTACAGATCTTTCAGCCTGAAACCCCGGGGGCGCCATATCTGCACGGTCTGTATGGGGACGGCTTGCCACGTCCGCGGCGCAGCCACGGTCCTTGAACATTTCGAACAAAAACTCGGGATCCATCCCGGGGAGACCTCGCTCGACCGCGAGTACACTCTCGAGCGGGTCAACTGCCTGGGGGCTTGCGCACTGGCCCCCCTCGCAATCGTTGACGGACGATATTACACCCAAATGACTGAGGTCAAAGCTAACGCCGTGCTGGCGACGATCATCGGCCGGAAGAAAGCGACGGAACGTCGTCCCCGGAGAAGTCACGCCCCGGCCCACAGACCGGTGGCGTCCGGCAAGACATGAGGAGTTAAGGGAGACACTTGAAGTCCTATCGAACGCATCTGCTGGTATGCACCGGGACGGGGTGCGTTTCCTGCGGCTCCTTTGCGCTCAGAGAGGCCCTGGAGAAGGAAGTCCGGCGGCAGCGGCTTGAGGACGAGGTCCTCATCGTAGCCACGGGCTGTAACGGGTTCTGCGAGAGAGGCCCGATTCTGATGGTCCGCCCGGACGGCATCTTCTACCAGCGCCTGACCGTCGAAGACGTCCCCTTCCTAGTGTCAGAGCATCTGCTCAAAGGGCGTCCCGTCCAGAAGCTAATGTATGTTCCCCCCGCCGAAAAATCACCGGTCCCCAAGATGTCGGACATCGAGTTCTTCAAGCACCAGCGCCTCATCGTCCTGCGCAACCGGGGCCGCATCGACCCGGAAAAGGTCGAAGAATACATCGCCTACGACGGCTATGAGGCTCTGGGCAAGGCGCTGACGGCCATGACCCCCGAGACCATCCTCGCCGAGATCACCACATCCGGTCTCCGGGGACGAGGCGGCGCCGGTTTTCCTACGGGACGGAAATGGGACATCTGCCGGCGGGAGTCGGCAACCCCTAGGTACCTCATTTGCAACGGCGATGAGGGGGATCCGGGAGCGTTCATGGACCGGTCCGTCCTTGAAGCCGACCCCCATGCTGTCATCGAGGGGATGGTCATCGGAGCCAAGGCGATCGGGGCGGAGAAGGGTTTCCTCTACATCCGGGACGAATATCCCCTGGCTGTCAAACGTATGGGCATCGCCATCCGACAGGCGCGAGACGCCGGACTGCTGGGGACGAACATCCTCGGCTCGGGATTCGATTTCGACCTCGAGATCGTCCGGGGCGCTGGCGCCTTCGTCTCCGGCGAAGAGACGGCCCTCATTGCCTCGATCGAAGGCCAGAGGGCCTTCCCTCGCCAGAGACCTCCCTACCCGGCCCAGCACGGCCTGTGGGGAAAGCCCACCGTGATCAATAACGTCGAGACCTGGGGGAACGTCCCGTCCATCATCCGGCGTGGCGCGGCCTGGTTCTCCAGCCTGGGGACTGAGACGAGCAAGGGGACCAAGATCTTCTCGCTCGTCGGCAAAATCAACAACACCGGCCTGGTCGAGGTACCGATGGGGATCCGCCTGAGGGATATTGTCTTCAGCATCGGGGGCGGAATCCCGGGAGGCCGTAAGTTCAAGGCGATCCAGATCGGCGGCCCTTCAGGCGGCTGTATTCCGACCGGGCTCCTTGACCTTCCGGTCGACTACGAGAGCCTGACGCAGGCCGGGGCCATAATGGGTTCGGGTGGCATGATCGTGATGGACGAGGACACCTGCATGGTGGACATCGCCCTCTATTTCCTGCGCTTCACCCAGGAGGAGTCCTGCGGGAAATGCGCGCCCTGCCGGATCGGGACGCGCCAGATGGCCGAAATTCTGGCCAAGATCGCCAGCGGCCAGGCCGTCGAAGCCGACCTCGAAAAGCTCGAAGAGCTGGCCGTAACCGTGAAACAGGGCTCCCTGTGCGGGCTCGGTCAAACGGCCCCCAATCCCGTTCTTTCTACGCTTCGCCATTTCCGGAGCGAATACGAAGCCCATATTAAGGACAAAAAATGCCCGGCTCTTGTCTGCAAGGAGATCGTCTCCTCGCCCTGCCATTACATCTGCCCCATCGACCAGGAAGCCTCGACGTATATCGCCTATATCGCCCAGGGACGGTACGCAGACGCGTTCGACATCATCACGAAGGACAATCCACTGCCCTCGGTCTGCGCCCGCGTCTGCCATCACCCCTGCGAAAAAGTCTGCCGCGCCGGGATCATCGGTGAGCCCATTTCGATCCGGGCGCTGAAGCGTTTCGTCATGGATTGGGCCGAGAAAAACGGCCTCCGGTTCGATCCCAAGCCCGTTGAGCAGAACAGGGAGAAGGTGGCCATCATCGGCGCCGGCCCCGCGGGCCTGACGGCGGCGTACGTCCTCGCCCGTAAGGGATTCCGTCCGACGATCTTTGAATCGCTGCCCGTCGCGGGAGGCATGCTGGCCGGCGGCCTTCCCGACCATCGGCTTCCCAATGAGGAACTCAACCGGGACATCGACAACATCGTCAGAGCCGGCGTCGAGGTCAAGACGAGCCGGACGCTCGGAAGGGACTTCTCAATCGACGACCTGCTCGCAAACGGATTTAAAGCGGTGTTTATCGCCACGGGCTCGTGGAAATCGATGAAGATGGGAATCCCCGGTGAGGACGCCGAGGGCGTCATGCAATCGCTGACCTACCTCAAGGCCATCAACCTCGGGCAGACCGTTCCCGTCGGGAAGCGCGCCTGTATAGTCGGCGGCGGCAACTCGGCCATCGACGCGGCCCGAGTCGCCATGCGCGACCCGAATTGCGAAAAGGTGACCATCCTCTACCGTCGGACCAAGACTGAAATGCCGGCGTTCCCGGAGGAGGTCGACGCAGCCATCGACGAAGGCGTCGAGATCCAATTCTTGGTGGCTCCGGTGAGGGTCCTGACCTCGAACGGCCGCGTGGCCGGCGTCGAATGCATCCAAATGACGCTCGGCGAATTGGACGCTAGTGGTCGCCGCAGGCCTGTGCCGGTCAAAGACTCGAACTTCATCGTCGAGACAGACACGCTCATCCAGGCGATCGGCGAACGGCCTGACACGATGTATCTTGCTCCCGGGGACGGCATCTCGCTGGCCAAGGAGAATATCGACGTCAACCGCGAGACCTTCCAGACGAGCCGGGCCGGTATCTTCGCCGGGGGCGATGCCGTGACCGGGCCGAACACGATGGTCGAAGCCATGGGCGCCGGCAAAGCCGCCGCCGAGGCCATCGAAAAATATCTCGAAAGCCAGCCTCTCGCACGGAGGCACGCCCTGACCCGACCGTCGGTCTACGTCCAACCCCTCATCCTTTCGGAAAAAGAGATGGCCGAAGCCAAGCGGCCTAGGATGTCGCACCTCGCTGTCGCGGACCGGGCCAAGAATTTTAGGGAAGTTGACCTCGGGCTGAGCGAAACGGAAGCACGCTTGGAAGCCTGCCGCTGCCTGAGGTGCGAACTCGGAACCGAAGACGGCAAGAAAGCCGTAGAGGCGATGAAATGATCCGCGTCATCATCAACGGCATGGAAATTAAGGCGAACGAAGGCCGGACGCTCCTTGAGACGGCCAGGGCCAGCGGCATTGACATCCCGTCTCTTTGCGATTATCCCGGCCTCGAGCCGTTCACCGGCTGCCGCCTCTGTCTCGTCGAGGTCAAGGGCCGGCGTGGGTACGTCCCGGCGTGCAGCACGATCGCCGAGGAAGGGCTCGAGGTCCGCACGGCGACGCCGGAGCTCGTGGCGCTGCGGCGGCAGATCCTCGAGCTCATCCTGGCCGAGCACCCGAACGCCTGCCTCATCTGCGCCGAGAAGCTGTCCTGCGATGACCACAAGTCCACCATCCGCAAGACGGGCGAGGTCACGGGCTGCGTCCTCTGCCCGGCCAACGGCCGCTGCCAGCTCCAGCGGGTCGTCGAAGCGATCGGCCTTGACCGGGTCCACTTTCCCTCCGACCGTCGGGAGGGAGAGGTCCGCCGCGACGACCCATTCATCGACCGGGACAACAGCCTCTGTATCCTCTGCGGACGTTGTGTCCGGGTCTGCTCCGAGGTGAGAGGGGCCTCCGTGCTGACCTTCGTCTCCCGCGGCTCCAGGACCGTCGTCGGCGCAGCGATGGACCGTCGTCTGTTCGAATCCGCATGCCGTTTCTGCGGGGCCTGCGTGGATGTCTGTCCTACAGGTTCCCTCTCGGAACGCGCCGTGCGCTACGACCGTATGCCCGAAACCGAAAAGCCGACGCTCTGCCCTTTCTGCGGTCAGGGCTGCAGGTTGAAAGTCGGAGTTCGGCAGGGCCGGGTCATCGGCGCCGTTCCCGATGCGGACGGCGCCGCAAACCGCGGCCAGGCTTGTGTCAAAGGCCGGTTCCTTGTAAAGCATGTCGTGCACCATCCTCTCCGGCTCCTCCGGCCTATGGTTCGGCGCGACGGCCGCCTCAAGGAAGTCCCGTGGGAGGAAGCCCTGGACGAGGCGGCGAAACGCCTGAAAGGCTATAGCGCCGGGCAAATCGGTGTCGCGGCTTCAGGACAAAGTTCATGCGAAGACCTATTCGTCCTGCACCGGTTCGCCCATGAAGTCTTGAAAGCACAGACTTTCGCTGCGCCCTGGCGCTGTTCGGCGGCATCCGGCTTACGAGAGCTCGGCCGGGCCGCGGGACAGACGGTTCCTCTGAATATCCGAATCTCCGACATCGGCCTGATGCGGACGATCGTGCTCTTCGGAGAAGACCTGCCGGTAACTCAGCCCATCGTCGGTCTCGAAGTCCACCGCGCCCTGCGGAGCGGCGCCGTCTTGCTAAGCATTGTCAGGGAAGGACAGAGAAGCGCAACGCGCGCCACGATCAAGCTCGCGCTCCCGGCCGGGAAAGAGGAGGCGTTCCTCTCGGCGCTGGCTGCCGCCATCCTGAAGATCAGCAATGTGCCTTCTCTAAGGGCAGAGGGGTTTGACGGATTCAAGGCGCGTCTCCGGAGCCTTGACATAACAAAAGTCCTCCGCTCCCTCGATATCCCCAAGGAGAAACTCAACGAGATCTCCAGGTTGCTGATGCCCGGCAAACCGCCGGTGTTCTTCTTCGGCCCCGAGTTTGCGGCGGCAGACGGCCGGAAGAACCTGGCGGCACTCTGGAACCTCGCTTTGCTCGCAGGCGGCCGGCTCATTCCTCTCGACGTCGAGTCCAACATCCGCGGCGGGCTCGCCCTCTCCGACGCTTTCCCCACGAAAACCACCCCTGCTGGAGAGCTGGCCGAAGCGGCCGCCCGGAAGGATATCCGGGCCTTCTACCTCGCCGGACCGTTTCCTAAACTCGAACCGAACGCGGCGGAATTCGTCATCATCCAAGGGAGCTACAACGACGAAAACGCCGCCATCGCCGACATCTTGCTTCCCGAAACAACGTCCTTTGAATCGGAGGCGACCCTAGTCAACATCGAGGGCCGCATCCAGATTTCGGAGGGGGCCGTCGATCCGCAGGGCGACGCCAGACCCGGCTGGTCGATCCTGGCTGCGCTGGCCGCAAAGGTGGGAGCCGCGGGCTTTGGCTACGGCTCGGCGGCGGACGTACGGGAAGACATCGCCAGGTCCGTCCCCGCATTCGCGAGCGTCGCGATGCCGGATGGACGAGGGGAGGAGCTGTTCCTGGCCGAGAAGACCAGGGAGCCCGTCCGCTTCATCGACATAACAACCGTATCGGGCGTAGGCGAGAAAAAGGCTCGCCCCTTCCTCCCAGGTCCCGACGTCTATAAAGGATTAGACCTGGCCCGGGACAACAAGAGCCTGAAGCTCGTCAGGGGACGATGATGCCGAAGATCCTAACCCAAGCGCGCCTCGTGCCCAACCTCCATCTCATCGAAGTCCGCGCGCCCGAGGTGGCCCGGAAATGCCGGCCGGGGCAGTTCGTCATCATCATGCCCGACGAGAGGGGCGAGCGCATCCCTCTCTCTATCGCCGACTGGGACGCCAAGCGGGAATCGGTCACAGCCGTTTTCTTGGTCGTGGGGACGACGACGCGCAAACTCGCTTCGCTCCGTGCCGGAGACGAGGTTCCGGTCTTCGTCGGTCCGCTGGGCCGACCGTCCGAAATCGGCGCCTTCGGGACGGTCGTCCTGGCCGCCGGCTGTTTCGGCATCGGCGCTCTCTGGCCCACGGCCCGGGCGCTCAAGACAGCGGGGAACCGGGTCATCGCGGTCCTCGACGCCAAGGCGCACTATCTACTCTATTGGCAAGATCGGTATCGTTCAGTCTGCGACAAGGTCCTCTTCTCTTCGCGCGACCACGCCCTGGGGTCCAAGGATTTCATCCCCAAGCCCCTCGAAGACGTCCTTCACCACGATGGGCCTGTGGACCGTGTCATTGCCGTCGGTTGCACTTACCTCATGTACGCCAGCGCCCAGGCCACGAAGCCGCTGGGCATCAAGACGATCGTCAGCCTGAACCCGATCATGGTCGACGGCACGGGGATGTGCGGCGCCTGCCGTTGCACGGCCGCGGGCAAGACCAAGTTCGCCTGCGTCGACGGGCCGGACTTCGACGCTCACCAGGTAGATTGGGACCAACTATTCACGCGGCGGAAATCGTACTTCGACGACGAAATCCGATCGCTCTGCGCCTGGGAAGAGAAAGAGCTTCCCTAGAACGAGGGACGACGAAACATGGCCGAGGACAAGGATAAAAAAGAGCTGGCGCCCGAATTCAAGGCACGGCTGAGGACGGAGTTCGAGAAGGATTGGAGGAAGGACCTGCGCAAGACCCTCCCTGTCAAAGACCGAATGAAACTCTCCCGCCAGAAGATGCCGGAACGCGAGGCCGGGGAACGCAACCGCGACTTCAACGAGGTCAACCTTGGCCTCACCCTCGAAATGGCCCAGGCTGAAGCTCGGCGCTGCCTCGACTGCGCCAACCCTCTTTGCATCACGGGCTGCCCGGTGGCCATCGACATCCCGAGTTTCGTCAAGCTCATCGAGAACGGCCATTTCCTGGAAGCAGCCTGGAAACTCAAGGAGACGAATTCGCTCCCGGCCATCTGCGGCCGCGTCTGTCCACAGGAAACGCAGTGCGAAGAAGTCTGCACCATGAAGAAAGCCTCTGGGGTCGCCGTGGCCATCGGCAACCTTGAGCGGTTCGCGGCGGATTTCGAGCGTCTGAGCGGTTCCGGTGGCATCCCGCCCCTCCCGCCTCCGTCGGGAAAGAAGGCGGCCGTCATCGGCGCTGGACCGGCCGGGCTGACCGTGGCCGGGGACCTGGCCAAGCTGGGCCATTCGGTCATCGTCTTCGAGGCCCTCCACGAATCGGGCGGGGTGCTCATCTACGGCATCCCGGAATTCCGTCTTCCCAAGGCCATCCTGAAAGCCGAGGTCGACTACCTCAAGCGTCTCGGCGTCGAAGTCCGGACGAACTTCGTCGTGGGCATGACCGCGACCATCGACGACCTGAGGAACGAGGGCTATGAGGCCTTTTTCATCGGCTCGGGGGCGGGGCTGCCCAATTTCATGAAGATCCCCGGCGAGAACCTCGTCGGCGTCTACTCGGCCAACGAATACTTGACCCGGGTCAACCTCATGCGGGCCTACGCCTTTCCGGCCTACGACACGCCCGTCTTGAAAGCCAAAACAGCCGCCGTCATCGGAGGAGGCAATGTGGCCATGGATTCGGTCCGGACGGCCAAGCGGCTGGGCGCCGAAAGGGCGGTCATCGTCTACCGCCGGTCGAGAACCGAAATGCCCGCCCGGACCGAGGAGATTCATCACGCCGAGGAGGAGGGGATCGAGTTCCAGCTCCTAACGACGCCCATCCGTTACTTTGGCGACGAATACGGCCGGGTCCGGGCCATGGAATGTCAAAAAATGGAGCTGGGCGAGCCGGACGCCTCGGGCCGACGCCGTCCCGTGCCGATCGAGGGCTCCGAATATACGATCGATGTCGACCTCGTCGTCTGCGCCATCGGTCAGAGCCCGAATCCCCTCATCCCCCAGACGACGCCCGGCCTGAAAATGGGCAAGTGGGGAAACGTCGAGGTCGACTGGACGACGATGGCCACCAGCATCCCGGGTGTTTATGCCGGGGGGGACATCATCCGCGGCGGGGCGACCGTCATCCTGGCCATGGGGGACGCGCGGATCGCCGCGGCCGAGATCGACAAGTACCTCCGCCGTTGACCCCGCCGGAGGGGGACCCGTCGGTTGGCCGACGGGGGAACCGCCGGGACTGGTTCCCAGGGGGCCGGGGGATATGAATGGCCCCCATCACGGCCAGAACGGGCGGCGTCCTGCGGCCTGGCTCGCCGGGTCCGGCCGCGGCGCGGCCTCTACGGGAAGCCGTTAGGTCAGGATTTTTTCGAAGAAGTCGTTCCCCTTGTCGTCGACGATGATGAAGGCCGGGAAATCCTTGACCGTGATCTTGAAGATGGCCTCCATCCCGAGCTCGGGGTAGGCCACGACCGCCTGGCTGGTGATGCAATCCCGGGCCAGGCGGGCGGCAGGCCCGCCGATCGAGCCGAGATAGAAGCCGCCGTTCGTCTTGCACGACTCGGTCACACCCTTGGAACGGTTCCCCTTGGCCAGCATGACCAGCGACCCGCCCATCTTCTGGAAAAGGGGCACGTAGTCGTCCATGCGGCCGGCCGTCGTCGGGCCGAAGGACCCGGAAGGATAGCCGGGCGGGGTTTTGGCCGGGCCGGCGTAATAGATGATGTGGTCCTTGAAATAGACCGGGAGGTCCTCGCCCCTGTCGACCTTTTCCTTGAGCTTGGCGTGGGCGATGTCGCGGGCGACGATGATCGGACCGTTGAGCATGAGCAGGGTGGCCACGGGATGCTTGCTGAGCGTTGCCCGGATCTCGGACATCGGCCGGTTGAGGTTGACCGGGACGGCGGGAATATCGGTCGCGGCGGGCTGGGGGAGGTACTTGGCCGGGTCCTTCTCGAGCTTTTCAAGGAAGATGCCGTCGCGGGTGATCTTGGCCTTGATGTTCCGGTCGGCGTTGCAGCTGACGCCCATCCCGATCGGGCAGGAGGCGCCGTGGCGGGGTAGGCGGATGACTCGGACGTCGAGGCAGAAATACTTGCCTCCGAAACCGGCCCCCAGCCCGATTTTATGGGAGGCCTCGAGGAGCTTCGCCTCGAGTTCGATGTCGCGGAAAGCGTGGCTTCCCGGCCCTCCCGTCGTCGGCAGGTGGTCGAGATAGCGGGCCGAGGCGAGCTTCACGGTTTTGAGGACGAGCTCGGCCGACGTGCCGCCGACGACGACGGCCAGATGGTAGGGCGGGCAGGCCGCAGTGCCGATCCCCTTCATCTTGCCGACGAGAAATTTCTGCAGGGCTTCCGGGTTGAGGACGGCCTTGGTCTCCTGGAAGAGATAGGTCTTGTTGGCGGAACCGCCGCCCTTGGAGATGAACAGGAACCCGTACTCGTCGCCGTCGACGGCGGTGATGTCGATCTGGGCGGGCAGGTTCGTCCCGGTGTTCTTCTCGTCGTACATCGTCAGCGCGGCGTTCTGGGAATAGCGGAAATAATTCTTAGTGTAGGCGTTGAAAACGCCGCGGGAGAGGGCCTCTTCGTCGCCGCCGCCCGTCCAGACCCGCTGGCCTTTCTTGGCGTTGATGATGGCCGTCCCTGTGTCCTGGCACATCGGGAAGACGCCTTCGGCCGAGATGACGGCGTTCTTCAGCATCTCCAGGGCGACGTAGCGGTCGTTGGCCGAGCTCTCCGGGTCCTTGAGGATCGCGGCCAGCTGCTCGAGGTGCGACGGCCTCAGCCGAAAGGCCACGTCATGGAAGGCGCGTTCGGCCAGGAGGGCCAGTCCTTCGGGCGCGACCTTGAGAACCGGTCGCCCCTCGCATTCGCCGAAGGCCACATGGTCCCGGGAAATCGCATCGTATTCGGTCGTGTCCGGTCCCAAAGCAAACATGGGCGTGTAGACGAAATCTGGCATTATTCTCCCTCCCTCGGCCCGGCGGTCCGGTGCCGGATCAATGGGCCTGGACTTTGCCCAGGCCGTACTCGTAGCCCTTCTCGAAGGCCAGCAGGTTCAGACCCTCCGTCCCCTTGGGCACGGAGCTCTCGACGGCCTTGCGCATGGCGTCCTTGGACACGAGCCCGCTGACGGCCGCGAAGAACCCGGCCATGACCATGTTGAGGACGACCTTCCGGCCGAGCTCCTCGGCAATCCGCGTCGCCGGGATGCCGTGGATTTTTACCGTCGGGGGCAGCCCCTTAGGGTTCACCAGCTCCTCCTCGATGAGGATCATCCCGTTCGGGTCGAGCTCGGGAGAGAAGTTGGTGAAGGCCTCCTGGCTCATGATGACCATAACCTGCGGCTTCTTGACGTAAGGATAGCGGATGGCGCCGTCGGAGATGATGACCTGCGCGCTGCAGGCGCTGCCCCGGGCCTCCGGCCCGAAAGCCTGCGTCATCGTGGCGTCCTTGCCGTCGAAGAGCGAAGCGGCCTTACCGATGATATAGCCGGTCAGGATGACTCCCTGGCCGCCGAACCCGCCGATCTTGATCTCAGTCTTGGCCATGTTATCCCTCGTAGACCTTGTACTTCGGACCGAGGCGTTCCTGGTAGTGCGCGTTCATCGCCTCGAGGTACGTGGGCCGTTCCTTGTCCACGAACTTGCCGACGACGATCCTGTCGTGGAGCCGGATGTCGACGTCCTTGGTGTTGGCGTTGTTCCGGATGTCGGAGTTGTCGCAGTACCAGCGCAGCCGGTCGAGACCGTCGCCCATCTTCTGCTGCCGCTCGAAGATCGTCGGGCAGGGGGCCACGATCTCGATGAACGAAAAGCCGGGCTTCTTCATGGCCTCGACCATGGCGTTCGTCTGGTTGTAGACGTGGAGGGACGTCCAACGGGCGACATAGACCGCGCCGACGGACTCGGCCAGGAAGGGCAGATTGAAGGGGAATTCATAGTTGCCGAAGGGCGACGTGGACAGGATGGCCCCCTCGGGCGTCGTCGAGGCCAGCTGCCCCCCGGTCATGGCGTAGTTGAAGTTATTGATGCAGATGACCGTGATGTCGATGTTCCGCCGCGCGGCGTTGATGAAGTGGTTGCCGCCGATGGCGATGATGTCGCCGTCGCCGCTGAAGACGACGACCTTGAGTTTGGGGTTGGCCAGCTTCAGCCCGGTGGCGAAGGGAATGGCCCGGCCGTGGGTCGTGTGGAAAGAATCGACCTTGACATAGCCGGCAACGCGGCCGGTGCAGCCGATGCCCGAGACGACCACCACCTCGTCGAGCGGGAAGCCGCATTTTTCCAGGGCCTTGGCGAAACAGTTGACGCTGACGCCGATGCCGCAGGTCGAGCACCAGATGTGGGGCATCCGGTCCATGCGCAGGAAATCGTCCATCGGGTGCTTGTCCGGACCCGTCAATCTGGCGGTCGGACTCAGGGATGCTTTTTGAAGTTCGTTCAGGATCGACACCGGTGCGCCTCCTCGATCTTATTGGCGATGTCTTCGATGTTGTGGACCGTTCCTCCGCCGTGCCCGGCTAGGACGACCGGCGCCTTGCCCCGGGCCGAGCGGTCCACTTCGTAGAAGACCTGGCCGTAGTTCATCTCGGCCACGACCATGGCCTTGCCCCGTCCGGCGAGCTCGAAAATCCGCTGCTCGGGGAAGGGCCAGACGACGATAAGCCTCAGCATCCCGACCTTGATCCCTTTTTTCCGGGCGATCTCGATCGCCTCGACGGCGACGCGGGAGGTGATGCCGTAAGTGACGATGACGACGTCGGCGTCCTCGACGCCGGTCTCTTCGTAGCGCCAGATCTTCGGGGCGTTAAGGCGGATCTTGTTGACCAGCCGGTGGACGAGCTGTTCCTGGACCTCGGGGCTCATCGCCGGATACCCCCGGAAATCGTGGGTCAGCCCGGTCACATGCAGGCGGTAGCCGTCTCCGGCTTTGAACATGTCCGGAACTAGGTCATCGGCCGGCTTGAAGGGAAGGTATTGGCCCGGCGGGAGCTTGGTGAAACGCCGGGGCGTGATCTCGATTTTCTCCGCGGGGGGAATGACGACCCGCTCCACCATGTGACCGACGCATTCGTCCATCATGAACATGACCGGCACGCGGTACTGCTCCGAGAGGTTGAAGGCGTCGATGGTCAGGTCGAAGCTTTCCTGCGGGGAGTTCGGCGAGAGGGCGATAATTTCGTAGTCGCCGTGCGACCCCCAGCGGGCTTGCATCATGTCGGCCTGGCCGGGCAGGGTCGGCAGGCCCGTCGACGGCCCGCCGCGCTGGACGTCGACGAAGACGCACGGCGTCTCGGTCATGGCCGCCAGCCCGATGTGCTCCATCATCAGGGAGAAGCCGGGGCCGCTGGTCACGGTCATGGCCTTCTTGCCGGCCCAGACGGCGCCTTGGATGGTGATCGAGGCGGCCAGTTCGTCCTCCATCTGGATGAACAGCGCCCCGTCCACCAGCGGGGCGCGCCGGGCGAACCTCTCCACGATCTCGGTCGAGGGCGTGATCGGGTAACCGGCGATGAAGCGGCACCCGGCCGCCAGCGCTCCCTCGCAGCAGGCGAAGTCGCCGTCGATGTAATGGGACCCTGTGAGGACTCCTCTGGGATCGGCTTTCATGATTTTTCCCCCGTCGCCGGCTCATACGTGTAGATAGCGAACTCCGGACAGATCATGCGGCAGAAACCGCAGTTGACGCACAGTTCGGCCTTGGCGATCTCCGGCGGGTGGTAGCCCTTGGCGTTGTACTTCTTGGCGAAGACCAGCACGGCGTGGGGACAGTACTCGATGCAGAAGCCGCACCCCTTGCAGCGCTCCTCGAGGATGACGATCTCGCCGTGCGGCGTCTCCGGCTTGGGGAGCCCGAACGGTTTTTCTCTTTGCCTTACGGGCATGGCTGAACCTCGTTCATGGATTAACGCAACGTTCCGTGATATTTCGTCGTCAACTGCTTCTTCCGGACTTCGGGGTTGGAATAGTCCGGCAGGAGCATCGGGGCGACCCGGCCGTCCACGGCCACGCGGCCTTGTTCGAGGGCCTTGTGATAGGCCCGGACGTGGTCGAGGGTCAGGGCGCCGTCCTTGTGGGCCTTCTTGGCGTATTCAGCCGCGCTGCACCCGGCGATCCGGCCGAAGACTACGACGTCGAGCAGGGAGTTGCCCATCAGGCGGTTCTCGCCGTGGACGCCGCCGCTGACTTCCCCGGCGCCGAAAAGGCCGGGGACGACGGTCTCGGTCCGACTGTTGATCTGGAGCCCGCCGTTCTGGTAGTGGAGGGTCGGGTAGACGAGCATCGGTTCCTTGGTAATGTCGATCCCGTAGCGGTGGAACAGGATCCACTTGCCGGGGAATTCCTTGCGGACCGTGCCCTCGCCCTTGAGGACATCGATCATGGGCGAATCCAGCCAGACGCCGAATTTCCCGGTCGGCGTCGGCACGCCCTTGCCTCGCTCCAGGCACTCGCGGATGAAGGCCGCGGCCTCGACGTCGCGGGGCTCGCGCTCGTAGACGAACTGTTCGCCGTCGATGTTGAGGACGTTAGCCCCGGCCCCCCGGACCTTCTCCGTGATCAGGAGGCCCTCGGCCTGTTCGGGGAAGACGGCTCCCGTCGGATGGTACTGGACGGTGTGGAGGAAGCGGAGCGGTACGCCGGCCCGGTAGCCCAGGATGAGGCCGTCGCCGGTCGCGCCGTAGTGGTTCGTGGTCATGAAGTCCTGGATGTGGAGCCGGCCCGACCCGCCCGTCGCCAGGACCGTGGCCTTGGCCTTGACGACGAAGTATTCCTCCGTCTCGAGGTTGTAGAGGACCGCCCCGGCGCAGGCGCCGTGCTCGTTCAGGATGAGCTCGACGGCCGGGGAGAATTCCAGGATCTTGATGTCGTCGGGGTGGTTCTTGACCTCGTCGCGGAGGGTCCGCATCATCTCGGCGCCGGTGATGTCGCCGGCGTAGTGCATGCGCTTCCTGGAGGTGCCGCCGCCGTGCATGGCCTTGAGGCGTCCGTCCTCGTACTTGGAGAACAACGCCCCCAGCTTTTCCAGCCAGGCCATGACTTTGGGCGCCTCGACGACGAGCGTTTCGACGAGCTCGGGGTCGTTCTTGAAGTGCCCGCCGCCCATGGCGTCGAGGTAATGGTAATAAGGGGAGTCCTTCTCGGTCTTGGTCGCGGCCTGGATGCCCCCCTCGGCCATCATGGTGTTGGCGTCGCCGATGCGCAGCTTCGTGGCCATGAGGACGCGGGCTCCATTCTCCCGGGCAAGGAGAGCCGCCGCCGAGCCCGCCCCGCCGGCGCCGATGATGAGGACGTCGGTCTCGAAGTCGACGCGGCTGAGGTCGATACTGTCGGGGTCGAGGCGGCTCTTGGCATGGAAGAGGTTGACCATCTCCTTGGCGATCCGGTAGCCCTTGCTGGGGCCGACGAGGATCTCCGTCCGGCCCTCTTCCTTGAAGTCGGGATGGTATTTGAGGATCGCCTCGCGTTCCTGGAGGGACATCGGAGTGAATTCTTCGCCCGCCCGCTTCTTCTCGACGCGGGACGGCCTCGTTTTTTCAACCTTTTTGATCAGCTCTTTCAGTTCAGGCGTGTATGGCATGGGTCATTCTCCCAGATAGGATTTGTTCTGAGGCGTCCAGGACTCGTCGGCCATGTCCGGCTCGATTTCGAGGCCCTTGTAAAGCTTCTTGAGCTCGTCCAGGCTCTTTTTCTTGAGTTCCTGGAGGGCCTTGTCGAACGTCTTGTCTTCCACGGCCTTGATCGCTTTTTCCAGATGCTTGGCTTTGGGGACGATGTGCCGGGCATAGAGGCGGCGGGCCAGGATAGCGATGTTGAACTGGACCTCTTCGGCCGGGCAGCGGGCGGCGCACAGGCCGCACATGACGCAGTCGAAGGAGCCTTCGGCCACGGCCGCGATGTCGCCTTGGATGGCCTTCGAGATATAGCCCAGGACGTCGATGTCCATGGGACAACTGCGGGTGCATGTGCCGCAGCCGACGCACTTGAAGACTTCGGGGTAGAGGGCGGCGATCGTGCCCCCCACGGCCGGCAGGCTCTCGATGTCGTAGACGGCCTTGTTGCCCGGGAAGAAGGGGATCTGGGCGATGTACATGTCCGGTTGGACGACCGTCTGGCAGGCCAGCCCGACCTCGATCCGGTAGGAATTGGGGAAGCGGTAGACCGTGCCGCAGGCGCCGCAGATTCCTCCCCGGCAGCCACAGCCCCGGACGAGCAGGTAGCCGGCGTACTCGAGGGCTTTCTGGATCGTCAGCGAGTCGGGCACTTCGTAGCGTTTCCCCATGATGAAGATGGGGACGAGACGCCCCTCGGCGGCCTTGTCCTTGGCCGCGGCCTTTTTGGGTTTGGACGCTGTCTTACTCATCTTTGACCACCTCTTGGACTAGAGCTTTTTCGTTCAGATGGAGCGGTCCTAGGGCACGGATTTGTTCCGTGAACTCGTCCATCGTTGCGGCGTATTTTTTCCCTTCCGCCGCCGAGATCCACTCCAGGCGAAGCCGCTTCGGGTCGATCCCCAGGTCCTGGAGCATGACTTTGAAGAGGGTGACCCGGCGGAGGGTTTTGTAGTTCCCCTCGACATAGTGGCAGTCGCCGGGATGGCAGCCGCCGATGAACACGCCGTCGGCCCCCTCCTTGAACGCGTAGAGGATGTGCTGGGGGTCGACGCGGCTCGAGCACATGACCCTCATGTTGATGTTATTGGGGGCATGGTGGAGACGCGACGTGCCGGCCGCGTCGGCCGCCGCACTCGTGCACCACTTGCAGAGAAAGCACATGATTTGCGGTTCGAACATGGTCACTCCCTCAGCATGGCCCTAAGCATGGAGAAAATCTGGTTGTCGGTTTGGTTGCGCTGCTGGGCGGCGCCGCTCGGGCAGGCGGCGGCACAGGCCCCGCAGCCCTCGCAGAGGATCTCGTTCACCACGACGACCCCCCGGGCCGGGTCCAGGCTCCGGGCGGAATACGGGCACATGGTGATGCAGATGCCGCAGCCGGAGCAGAGCTCGTCGTTGACCGGCACGACCGTCGGCTCGTGGAGAAGTTCCTTCTGGGCGAAAAGGTCCCCGACCTTGGCCGCCGCGGCCGAGGCCTGGGCGACCGTTTCGGGGATGTCCTTGGGGCCGAGGGCGCAGCCGGCCAGGTAGAAGCCGGCGTTGAGGCTCTCGACCGGCCGCAGCTTGGGATGCGCCTCGGCCAGGAAGCCGTGGATGTCGGTGGCGATCTTGAGTTTCTTCAGCAGGTCCTGGACCCCGTCGGCCTTGACCATAGCCATGGCCAGGACGACCATGTCGGCCTCGACCTCGACCTTTTTCCCGGTCAGGGTGTCCACGCCCCAGACAATGAGCTTGTCGCCTTCCTTGAAGATCTTGGAGACCTTGCCTCGAATGTAGAGGACCTTGTCCTCCTCGACCGTCCGCATGTAAAATTCGTCGAACGACTTTCCCCCCGTCCGGACGTCGATGTAGAAGACCGTGGCCTGGCCGTCCGGGACGCGATGGCGGTACATCATGGCGTGCTTGGCCGTGTACATGCAACAGATCTTCGAACAGTAGGGGTTGTGCTTTTCCGTGTCGCGGGAACCGCTGCACTGGACGAAGACGACCGACTTGGGGATCTTGCCGTCCGACGGCCTCCGGATCGTCCCCCCGGTCGGGCCCGAGGCGGACAGGATGCGTTCGAACTCAAGGCCGTTGACGACGTCCTCGTACTTCTCCCCCCCGTACTCGCCGAGGGCCTGCATGGTATACAGGTCGTAGCCGGTGGCCACGACGACGGCCCCGACCTCCTCCTCGACGATCGTCTCCTTCATGTCGTAATCGATGGCCTTCTTCTCGCAGACGTCTTTGCACTTGCCGCAGCGCACGGGGTTCAGGCCGAGGCAGTGTTCGGCGTCGAGCGTGAAGGTCCCCGGGATGGCCTGGGGGAAGGGCATGTAGATGGCCTTGCGGAAGGACAGGCCCATGTTGAACTCGTCGGGGACGACCTGGGGGCAGACCTTTTCGCACTCGTTGCAGAGGTTGCAGAGGGTCTCGTCGACGTAGCGGGGCTTCTTCTTGATCCGGACCTTGAAATTACCGATGAACCCCGAGATGGAGTCGACTTCGTGGTAGGTCAGAAGCTTGATCCGGGGGTGGCGCGAGACCTCGACCATCTTCGGCGTCAGGATGCACTGGGAGCAATCCAGCGTCGGAAACGTCTCCGAAAGCTGGATCATCTTGCCCCCGATCGAGGGGTTCTTCTCGACGAGGATGACTTCGTAGCCGTGGTCGGCGATGTCCATGGCGGCCTGCAGGCCGCTGACCCCGCCGCCGATGACAAGGGCCCGCCTAGTGACGTCAACCTTGATCGGGTCCAGGTTCTCGTTCTGCCGGGCCTTGGCGACGTGCGCTTTGACGATCTTGACGGCCTTCTTGGTGGCCTTCTCCTTGTCCGTATGGACCCAGCTGTCCTGTTCCCGGATGTTGGCGATCTCGATCTGGTAGGGGTTGAGGCCGGCCAGCCGGGCCGCCTCCTGGAAGGTCTTCTCGTGGAGCGTCGGCGAACAGGCGGCGACGATGATCCCGTCGAGATGCTTCTCCTTGATCGTATCGATGATCATCTGCTGGCCGGGGTCGGAGCACATATAGACGTAGTCCGTGGAGAACGTCACGCCGGGATAGTCCTTCAAGACCTGGGCGACTTTCTCGACATCCACGACACCGGCGATATTGACGCCGCAGTGGCAGACGAAGAGGCCGATCCGCTTCTCTTTGTTCTTGGCCTTGGCGGTCATGTCCTCACCTCGGTCGCCGGAGTCTCGCTGAACAGCCCGTCCGCGGGGACGAGGTGCTCGCCGAGTCCGAGGACAGATTTATCCACCCCCAGCGCCCAGGCCAGGATCTGAGTGAAGAACACGACCGGGAGTCCGGAAAAATCCAGGAACGTCTCCTTGATCGCCTCCTGGCGGTGGTCCATGTTGTAGAAGCACAGCGGGCAGGTCACGGCCACGGCCTTGGCTCCGTTCATCCCCGCCGAGCGGAGGATGCGGTAGGAGGCCTCGGTGGCCGCAGCCGGCAGGGAGACGGAAAGATAGGACCCGCAGCATTCCTGCTTGAACGGGTAATCGACGGCCGCGCACCCCACGGCCTCGAGGAATTCCTCGAAAAGCCGGGGGGAGTCGGGTTCGTCGACGGCCATCTCCTTCTGAGGCCGGAGCACCCGGCACCCATAATAGGGGGCGACGGCCAGGCCCTTCAGATCCCTCTTGATCCGTTCCCGGATCTTGGGATAGCCGACCCTGTCGCGCAGGTACTCCAGGAGGTGGAGGACCTTGACCTCGCCGTTGTAGTCCTCGAAGTCCGTCGTTCTCTCCTTGGTCAGGGGATCGATCTGGATATCGTCCCGGAGATAGGCGTTGATCCGCTTGCGCTTAAGCGGGTCGTCCTTGATGGCCTTGTCGGCCCGTTTCAGGACAGCGAAACAAAAGGAACAGGTCGTCACGAGGACGTCCCCGCCCTCCTCCCGGACCTGGCGCAGGACCCGGATGGGCGCCGCCAGCCCGACGATCTTTTCCTCGGTGAGCGGGTATTCCGCGCCGCAGCAGGTCCAGCCCTCGGGTTCGATGAGATCGATGTCCAACCGCTTCATCGCCTCACGGGTGGAGATGTCCAGTGCGGTAGTCTTCTGCTTGAGCGTGCATCCTGGATAGTAGTGGACTCTCATGAGCAATCCTTATTTCGAAAACTTGCGGAAAATGGACACCAGGACTTGTTGAGGAAGTTCCTGGGCCAGTTCCGGCGAGATCTCGCCCGGACCGAAAGCGTCTTTTCCCTTGGGATCCAAGATGTGACGGACGGCCTCCATCACCCGGGCCATGTCGATGCCTTTCGGGCATCGGGACTCGCAGGTGAAACAGGAGGCACAGAGGAAAAGGGTTTTGGACTGGAGGACCTCCTCCCGGAGGCCCATCTGCACCAGGCGGATGATCTGGTTGGGCAGGAGGTCCATCTCTGAGGCGACGGGACATCCGGCGGAGCAGCGCCCGCACTGATAGCAGGCGAAGACGTTCTCGCCGGACAGCTCTTCGATCCTCTCGATGAACTTGCGCGGTTCGGAACCCGCCTTCAACTTGACTCTCATGATTCCTCCTCGCGTGGAGCTGGAGAACGTTTCTTATTCATGGATGATGACTATTTATGACCTAACAAGGGTTTCCAACTTCTCAAGGGAAGCTTGGGCGACTTTCCGAACGTCCTTCCTTTCCCCTGGGCGGTCGAGGGCAAATTTCAGCGGGGAAATGGCTTTCGGATCCTCGATCTCTCCCAGAAGTCTAGCGGCCCTGAAGCGGGTCGTCCAGGACCGGCTCTTGAGGGCCTCGATGAGCGGCACCACGGCATCGCGGCCGAAATTGAGGAGGGCTATTTCGGCGCTTTCACGGACGCTCCAATGGGGATCGGCCATGGCCTTGAGAAGAGGCAGGATGGACTTTTTGTCCTGGAACCCTCCCAGGAGCCGGGCGCACTGGACCCGGACGTCGCGCGAGGGGCCCTTGAGGCGCTGGCGGGCCATGTCCAGGACGCCGACATGCCCCTGCCCGGCCGTTCTCAGGAGACACACCGCTTCCCGGCGGATGAAATCGCAGGGGTCCTTGCGGGCCATGCGGACGAGATGCTGGACGGCCTCGGCGCCGCCGAGCTTACCCAGGGCGCGAACCACCTCGTAGCGGACGTTGCCGGAGTCGTCCTGGAGCGAAGGCAGGATTTCGGGTACGATGGACTTGTCCCCGACTTCCCCGAGGACCTTCAGGGCACAGCAGCGGCCCCAGGCGGAACATCCGATCTGGGACAAGGCCTGAGAGGCCGCCTCCTGGATGTCGGGCAGTCCCTCCTCGACGAGTTCCTTGAGGAGGGCCACGGCCCGATGGTCCTCCAGCCCGCCGATCGCCTTGATCGCCCGCAGCTGGAGCTCGGGGTGTTCACGGTCGCAGGCGTCTTTCTTCAGGGAGTCGATGTCCGAGGTGTTGAAGGAGAGGGTGGCCAGAAGGTGCCGGGTCACGATCGGCCCGAAACGGACGAGGGCGGAAACCGCCGCCTGCCGGATGATGAAGTAGCTGCTGCGGAGGTGGCTGATGAGGGCGGGCACGGACTTGGGGTCGCCGATCCGGCCCAGGCACTTCAGGAAGGCCCGCTGGGCGTACTTGTCCCGCTCCCGAGACAGCACGTTGAGCAACGGCACCGTGGCCGCCTTTCCGAAACCGATGAGGGCCGCCGCCGCCTGTTCCTGGACCTTTTCGACGTTGTCCTGGACCATCGAGACCAAGGTTTCGATGCTGACCCTGTCCCCAATCCGGCCCAAGGCCTCGCAGGCGCTCGTCCGGACGGTGGCATCCTCGTCCTGGAGGAGGTCGATGAGGTAAGGTGTAGAGCCCCGCGATTTCATCTTCCCGACCGTCCTGGCAGCGTTGGAGCGGATGTTCGGCAAGGGATTCCGGAGCGCTTCGTGGAGCCACTCGAGGCAGGGCGAACCCAGCTCCTGGAAACCCTCCGTGGCCAGGTTGACGATCTCCTCGTTGTCCAGGGAAAACATGTAGATCAGGATGCGGGCCAGCCGGACGTCCTTGCGGGCGATGATGTCCTTGACCTTGCCCATGAGCTCGGTGATGGCCTCGGTCCGGACGATCCACTCCGGGTCCTCAGCAGCCTTGAGGAGAAGGTCGATGACCCGGTAATCCCCCAGCCGGCCGACGGCGGTTACGGCCGCCCAGCGGATCTGGTGATACGAGGAATGGAAGATTTTCGGCTT
Organism: Candidatus Aminicenantales bacterium; assembly: GCA_049513915.1. GTDB lineage: Bacteria > Acidobacteriota > Aminicenantia > Aminicenantales > Saccharicenantaceae > DATKJS01. The sequence goes on from JBEKVN010000042.1 coordinate 21,109, forward strand.
CGATAGCTCGTCGATGGCCTCGGCCCGGGCGTGACGGCCCAGGGCGACGACCGCGGCGTGCTGGATGCTAGGGTTCGGGTCGTCGAGCTTTTCGACCAGGAGAGGGTAGACTTCATCGTGGGTCTCATAGCCGACTTGCATGATGGCCGCCCGGACGGCCGCCGCGTCCTCGCTCTCCCGGACGACCTGGAGCAGCTCGTTCATGGACGGAGACACGGTTTTGGCCAATTCAAGCCCTCTCGATGTAACCCTTACAGTCACCGTCGACATTGAAGGACGTGACCTGGTATTCGCAGTCGATATTCGCCAGGGCCTTGACCGCCGCCCGGAAACAGCCGATCCGGGCGCAGGTCAGGTCGCGGACCGAAAAGCCCTCCTCGATGAGCGCCTGGCAGCTCCTGAGATAGACGCAGTCGTGGACGGTGATCTCCAGATGGAAGGGGTTGACTTCCGTCAGCTCAAAGAAGTTGGCGTCCCGGAAGAGCCCCCCGGCGACGCCGATCTGGATGTAGTTCTCCACGGCCTCCCGGATCGAGCCGGCCTTCTTAATTTGCATGCCGTATTCGTCCCCGAGGAGATGGAGATAATACTGGACGGAGTGCTCGTAAGCCCTGGCGCTGAAGACGTACGGCCGGGTGCCGTGGAAATCCCGCGCCGTCTCTTCGAGGCCGCTCAGCCAGGCCAGGGCGACCAGCCAGCCCGCGTCTTCGCGATTGATTTTGTCCATGGCGTTATCCTTCAGCTTGTTTTCCGGGCGTTCTTTCCCGGCCGCGCGGCTGGCCCAAGGCTTAGCCGTTCGAGCTCCCGGGTGACGTCCGCCGGGCCGACCTCCCGGCCGATCTTCTGGGCCCATTTCCGGGCCAGGGAGATGGCGTCCGCTTTACGGTTTTTGGCCCAGAGAAGGACGAGCTTGGCCACGTCATCGGGCGCGGGAGCGGCCGGACGAGGTTCCAGAGACGACAGGATCCGCAGGGTGTCCCGGGCGATGGCCAGCTCCTCGTTGGTCGGCACGACCATGATTTTCACCCGGCCGGAGCTGATCACGCGTTCGTTGGCCTCGTTCTTCGCAGCGTCGAGGACGATGCCGAACTCCTCGAGCCCCGCGGAGACGAGACGGCGGACGAGGCGAGAGTTCTCGCCCACCCCTCCGGTGAAGATGATGGCGTCTACGCGTCCCATTTCGGCCACATAGGCCCCGATATACTTCTTGATCGTATGACAGTAGATCTCGAGGGCCAGTTGATGCCGCTCGCTGCCGTGGGCGGCTTCCTGCTCGATCTCCCGCATGTCGTGCGACGTCTCGGTCAACCCCAGCATGCCGCTGTTCTTGTTCATGATGGAGTCGATTTCCTTCGTTCCCAGCTTCTCCCTCTCCATGATGTAGGGGACGAGGGCCGGGTCGATGCTGCCGCAGCGCGTGCCCATGACCAGCCCTTCGAGAGGCGTGAAGCCCATCGTCGTATCGATGGATTTCCCGCCGGCCACGGCCGTGATGCTGGCCCCGTTGCCCAGGTGGCAGGTGATGAGGTGGAGCTTCCCGACGGGCCGGCCGAGAATCTCGGCGGCCTTGAGGGCCACGTAGTTGTGGGAAGTGCCGTGGAAACCGTAGCGGCGGATGCCGAGTTTGCGGTAGAGGACGTAGGGCAGCCCGTAGATGAAGGCTTTGGGCGGGATGGTCTGGTGGAAGGCCGTATCGAACACGCCCACCTGCGGGACTCCCGGCAGGAGGGCCTCACAGGCCTCGATGCCCTTGAGGTTGTGGGGATTATGCAGGGGGGCGAACTGGATGCACTTGCGGATCGTGGCCTTGACCTTGTCCGTGATCAGCACGGATTCGGAAAAGTCCTCGCCGCCGTGGACGACCCTGTGCCCGATGCCGTCGATCTCGCTTTTCTGGCGGATGACGCCGTGCTGGGGGCTGAGGAGGAGATTCAGGACCATCTCGATGGCCACGCCGTGGTTGAGGACTTCGCGGATTTCCCGGATCCTCGTCCGTCCCTCCGGCTTGTAGGTGACGATGGCGTCGCTCGAGCCGATCTTCTCCACGATCCCTTTGGCCAGGAGGCCTTCGTCCTCCATGCGGATGAACTGGAACTTGACGGATGAGCTGCCGCTGTTGAGAACGAGGACTTTCATGGCCTTCTCTATCTCCTCAGGTCACGGACGATGTTTCCCTCACGGTCGAGAATCCGGATATGGATCGCCGCCTGGCCGGGCCAGGCGTGCGTGGCGCAGCCGAAGCACGGGTCATAGGCGCGGAAAGCCATCTCGACGATGTTCAGGAGCCCGTCGGTGACGTGACCCTTCTTGATGAAGTTCATGGCCGCCTTCTTCACCGAGAGGTTGATGGCGGCGTTATTGTTGGTCGTCCCGACGATCAAGTTAACTTCCTGGACGATGCCCCGCATGTCGGTCTTGTAATGATGATACAGGGTGCCCCGAGGCGCTTCGACTACGCCGACGCCCTCGTCGGGAGTGTGGTCGGGGACGACACGGTAGTCCGGGCCGGTGACCTCCGGGTCGGAGGCCAGCTCCACCCAGCGCTCGGCCGCGTAGAGGAGCTCGACCAGCCTGGCCCAGTGGGTCGCCAGCGTCTGATGGACGGGCTTCCCGCCCAAGGTTTTGTACATCCGGTCGTGTTCCTCGTTGGCCAGGGGTGTGGCCATGCCGTCGGAGACGTTGAGGCGGGAGAGCGGTGTCGCCTTGTAGATGCCGCTCTGGGGGCCGTCGACGAGCCCCTTCCAGCCGACCTTCCGGAGGACGGGGAACTTGAGATAGGACCAGGGCTCGACGTGTTCCACGATGTGCTGGAGGTAATCGGCCGGTTTGAACTTGGCCAGCTCCCCCCCGTCGGGGGCCGTGACGCGGATGTCGCCGTCGTAGAAATTGACGTGGTTCCGTTCGTCGACCAGGCCCATGTTGTAGGTGTGGTGGGTGAAGCCGTCGCTCAGGATCAGGTCGACGTAGGCCTTGTTGCCCAGGACGATCTGGTTGAACAGGCCGATGGTGAACTTGGCGAACTCGACCGCGTCCTGCCCGGTCTTGAGGACTTTGTCGCGCTCCTCGCGGTTCATCCCCTTGCTCATCCCCCCGGGGAGGGCCCCGATGGGATGGACCGATTTGCCGGCCATCATCTTGATGAGCTCGTGGCAGGCGCCCCGCATTTCGATGACCTTGCGGCCGATCTCGACGCCCACCTTGTGGATGACACCCAGGATGTTGCGCTGGGCCGCCGGGGCGTCCGGGCCCATGACAAAGTCCGGCCCGCCCAGGGCGTAGAAATGGGTCGAATGGTCGGTCACGTAGAAGATGGCGTAGAGAAGCTCCCGCAGGAGCTTGGCCGTGCGGGGCAGGTCGACGTGATAGACCGCGTCGCAGGCCTTGGCCGAGGCCATCATGTGCGCTTCCGGACAGACGCCGCAGATGCGCGTCGTGATCCGGGGCATCTCCTCGACCGGACGGCCGACGCAGAACTTCTCGAAGCCGCGAAGTTCGGGGATCTGGAGGAAGGCATCCGCGACGTTGCCCTCGTCGTCGAGGATGATGGAGATCTTGCCGTGGCCTTCGAGCCGGGTGATGGGATCGATGGTGATCGTTTTCATCTCACGCGCCTCCCCACGAGCGATCCGGCCAGGCCGAAACGGTAGAACGTGCCGACCGGATCGACGATCTGATCGACGGCCGCTTGGATCTCGGCGGGGTCGTCGCTATCGATGATCGAGGCGATCGACCCGGCGAGTTTGGCCCCGACGTCCTGGATGCCGTCGGCCGGGCCGTAACAGCCGCGGCAGCCCAGGTTGACCTGGGGGCAAAGAGCCCCGCAGCCCGCGTGGACGGCGGGACCGTTGCAGATGATCCCCTGCTCCAAAAGACACTTGACGGGATCGATGTCCCGGGGGTCGACGAGGTGGGGACGGCGGAACACTTTGATCTTCTTTTCTTCCTTGGTCCGTTTGCATTCATCGCAGACCGTCTTGGGATTGACCCCCACCAGGGACCCTTTGGGCGGCAGCTTGCTGGTCAGGATGGCCTCGGCGACCGCCCAGATCTGTTCGGCCACCGGCGGGCAGCCGGGCATCCGGTAGTCCACGTCGACGACCTGGTCCAGCGGCCTCAGGACTTCGAACAGGGCCGGCAGGGTCAGCTGCGCGGTCGGCGTTTCCGTGACCGTCTGGGGAAGTGTCGTGTTGCCGGCTTCGACGGAGGGCGACCGGCGGTAGACGTAATCCATGATCTCATCCGTGGTTGTGAGGTTGGCTAGGCCGGGGATGCAGCCCTCCGTGGCGCAGGAGCCGAAGGCGACGAGGACTTTGGACTTCTGGCGGAGGAGCTTGGCGATGTGCAGGTTCTCCTCGTTGCGGATGCCTCCGTTGAACAGCGTCACGTCGATCTCGCCGTCGGCCATCGCCTCGATGTCCTTGTACTTGGTATCCATGAGGCAAGGACAGAAGACCAGGTCCGCGGCGGCGTCGAAATCCAGGATCTTCTCCCGGATGTCGAGGAAGGCGATCTCGCATCCGCCGCAGCTGGCCGCCCAGTAAAGCGCGAATTTCGGCTTAGGCATGAATCATCCTTTCGAGGTCGGAGTGGGAAGGGAGTCCGCTCGCGCGGGCCTGGCCGCGAGATGAAAGCCCGGAGATCCGAGCGGACGCCCGGCACGCGAATTAATGATAGATATGAGACCGATGTTCGCCGCATCCGCCAAGCCGAAGGGAGAGGCCAGGACGATTCGATTCCGCCGGCTATGTCTGCTCATTCGTTGATGAAAAGTATGTTCGTAATCAAGGTTCTTTACTATAGTTTTTCTGCGGCGGACTGTCAAGCGCGGGCGTTCCCGGTAGTATAAACTTTTATGTGTGAAATTGGAGAGAGGTGGAAGAAAAGGCTCTTTTCCTTTATAAGGATTAAAAGCGACATTCTTATGAAAGGAGAAAGAGCCCATGAAAGTCACTCTGAGCGTAACAGAGCTGACGAAAGTTTTCAAGGAGATTCAAGCCCAGCCGGAACGGATTTTTGAGATGATGCGGGCGGAAATGAACCAAGGCATCGCCGAGTATCTGACGGAACTGATGCGGGCCGAGCGGAGCCATTTTTTGGGTCGGGATCCGTATGAGCGAAAAGACGGCGAGACGAATCATCGCAATGGTTCCTATGAACGGCGGTTCACGATGAAACGGTTTGGCGAAGTCGCGATCGAGGTTCCCCGGGACCGGAACGGGGAATTTCGCAGCGAAGTTCTCCCTCGGAGCAAACGGTACGAGGACGAGCTGCGCAACGACGTCTGTCTGATGTACCTGGATTGATAAATTAATTCTATCATCTTCGCCCATCATATTCAAAATGTCTCTTGATATTTAGGAAATAGGATTTCTTGAAAAAAAGTAGTATAAGAAAAGAGGAGGTACGAGCCTTCGACATTCTAGTAGCTCAAGGAGGTTTCTTTGAGCAAACTTTTGTTGGGGGCACGCTCTTGAAGCAAATTTGCCCAGGATAATTCTTATTATCGTCAATAAGAACCCGGAATAACATTTTTGCCAAAGGAGGTTAAAATACCGGGCGATAGAGGATAATTCTAAGGGACTATATTTAGAACCCAATTGAACCCGGCGCGCCTCCTCTTTTGATTTCAATTCAAACTGACCCATTATCCGTTCCCCGTCATCACCCGTTTAGAATTGATTGACACCTGCCAGGGCCTTTGTTATAAGGAATGCGCCCGGTCCACCGGGCTCTGTGACAGCAGAAAAAAAAGGGAGAAACGCATGAAGATCCATGAGTACCAAGCCAAGCAGATCCTGGCCCGCTACGGCGTCCGCATCCCCCGGGGCGAGGTGGCCGAAACGGCGGACGCGGCCCGCGAAATCGCCGGGCGCATCGGCCCGCGCGTCGTCGTCAAGGCACAGATCCACGCCGGCGGCCGGGGCAAAGGCGGCGGCGTCAAGCTCGCGGCGACGCCGGCCGAGGCCGAAGCCCTGGCGGCCAGGATGATCGGCATGCAACTCGTCACTCACCAGACCGGCCCGGAGGGCAAGCGGGTCAAGCGCGTCCTCGTCGAGGAGGCGCTCGACATCGCCAGCGAGCTCTACCTAGGCCTGGTCATCGACCGGGCCCGAGAGGCGGTCGTGGTCATGGCCTCGACCGAGGGCGGCATCGAGATCGAAAAGGTCGCCGCCGAGAAGCCCGAGCTCATTTTCAAGGAGTACGTCGCGGCCGGGGCCGGCCTCCTGGCCTACCAGGCCCGCAGGCTCGCCTTCAAGCTCGGCCTCGAAGGGGATGCTTTCAAGCAGGCGGTGAAGTTCCTCCTGAGTCTGTACCAGGCCTTCGAGGGCACGGACGCCTCGCTCGCCGAGATCAACCCCCTCCTCGTGACCCGGCAGGGCGACGTCCTGGCCCTCGACGCCAAGATGAACTTCGACGACAATGCCCTCGCCCGGCATCCAGACATCCGCGCGATGCGCGACTTCGACGAGGAATCCCCCCTGGAGGTCGAGGCTTCGAAATACAACCTCAATTACATCAAGCTCGACGGCAACGTCGGCTGCATGGTCAACGGCGCCGGCCTGGCCATGGCCACGATGGACATCATCAAATACGCCGGCGGCATGCCGGCCAACTTCCTGGACGTCGGCGGCGGGGTCACGGAAGACGCCGTGAACCAGGCGTTCAAGATCCTCGTTTCGGACCCAGACGTCAAGGGGGCCCTCATCAACATATTCGGCGGCATCGTCCGCTGCGACATGATCGCCAGCGGTGTCGTCAAGGCGGCCCGGGCGCTGGGGACGACGATCCCGGTCGTCATCCGTCTCGAGGGAACCAATGTCGACCTCGGCAAGAAAATTCTGGCCGAGTCGGGATTGGCTTTTTCGGCGGCCGACGGCATGAAAGAGGCCGCCGAAAAGATCGTGTCCCTGCTGAAGTGACCCGCCGCAAAGGAGCAAGCCATGAGCATTCTCATCGATGAAAAAACGCGCGTCGTCGTTCTGGGGATCACCGGCGGGGAAGGCACGTTCCATGCCCAGAAGATGATCGAGTACGGCACCAGGGTCGTTGCCGGGATGACCCCGGGCAAGGGCGGCACCCGGCACCTCGGCGTCCCCGTCTTCAACACCGTGGCCGAGGCCGTGGATGCCGAGGGGGCTGATGCGACGGCGATTTTCGTGCCGCCCTACGCCGCAGCCGACGCGGTCATGGAATCGGCCGACGCGGGCGTCGGGCTCGTCGTCTGCATCACCGAGGGCATCCCGACATTCGACATGATCAAGGTCAAGGCGTTCCTCAAATCGAAGCCGGCGAAATTGATCGGGCCGAACACGCCGGGCGTCATCTCGCCGGGCAAGGCCAAGATCGGGATCATGCCCGGTCACATCCATGCGCCCGGGACGATCGGCATCATCTCCCGCTCGGGCACCCTGACCTACGAGGCCGTCCAGCAGGTGAGCCGGCAGGGCTACGGGCAGTCGACGGCGGTCGGCATCGGCGGCGACCCGATCGTCGGGCTGAAGTACATCGAGCTCCTGCGGCTCTTCAAGGACGACCCCGGGACCGAAGCGGTGGTTCTGATCGGCGAGATCGGCGGCACGGCCGAGGACGAGGCCGCGGCCTACATCCAGGCCGAGTTCTCCAAGCCCGTCGTCGGCTTCATCGCCGGCCAGACCGCCCCCCCGGGGCGGCGGATGGGTCACGCCGGGGCGATCATCGCCGGAGGAAAGGGAACGGCCCAGGAAAAGATGGCCGCTCTCGAGGCGGCGGGGGTCCACGTGGCCGTCAGCCCGGCCGACATCGGGGCCACCCTGCGGCAGGCTCTATCCCGACGCGCTTGACCCCGTCTCGCCCTCGCCGCCGCCCAGCGCCTTGGCCACCAGGCTGCGCAGTGTGGACGGGAGGAACGGCTTCGGCAGGAAATCGAAGGCGCCGGTTTGCATGGCCTGGAGAGTGTTTTTCACGGTCGGATAGCCCGTGATCATGATGACCCGTGCGGCCGGACACTCGGCCCGGATCATTTTCAGAAGGTCCAGACCGCCGATATCCGGCATCATCAAGTCAACGAGGAACACGTCATACGTCTTGTTCCCCGCCAGCCGCAAGGCCTCTTCTCCGCCCGGGGCGGTATCGATTTCGTAGTCCTCGCGCAGGAGCGCCTCCCGGATGCTCTTGCAGACCGCCGGTTCATCATCGACCACCAGGATCTTTTTCTTGGTGAGTTCTGTCATGACACGTCCTCGCTCCGTTCGGATTTTTCGGGCCCGGAGTCCAAGGGAATCCGGACCGTGAACGTCGACCCCCGCCCGAGCTCGCTCTGGACGTCGATCGTCCCGCCCCGCTGCCGGACGATCCCGTAGCTGACGGCCAGGCCCAATCCCGTCCCGAAATGTTTGGTGGTGAAAAACGGGTCGAAAATCTTCGTCATGTGGTCGGGGGCGATTCCCACGCCTGTATCGGTGAACGCAATCTCGAGGCCCGTTCCGTTGCGGCTCCTACGGCTGGTGATGACCAGCGTGCCGCCGCGGGGCATCGCTTCGCAGGCATTGAGAATCAGGTTGGAGAAGACCTGTTGGATCTTGTTCTTGTCGACGGGGATGAGCGGGAGGGAACCGTCGAGGGTCTTGACGATCCGGATGTTCCGGACCGAGGCCTGCTTCTCCAGGAGCTGGAGAGTGCGCTCGATGATATCGTTGATGTCGCAGGGCGCCGACTGGGAGGGCGTCTGGCGGGCGAAATCAAGAAGGCCGTTGACGATTTGCGCGCAGCGGGCCGTCTCGTCGGCGATGAGGGTGAGGGCCTCCCGTCTCGTGGGATCGTCGCCGCACTTTTCAAGCTGGAGATGGGCATTGATCCGGATGGTCGTCAGGGGATTATTGATCTCATGGGCGACACCCGCGGCCATCTTGCCCAGGGATCCCAGCTTCTCGGACTGGATGAGTTGATCCTGCGTTTCGCGGAGCTCGCGCGTCCTCTCCTCGACCCGGCGCTCCAGCGTCAGGCCCCATTGCGTCAGGTCCTCGCGGGCGCCACGGAGGTTCTCGGTCATCCGGTTGAACGCCCTCGCCAGCCTCCCGATTTCGTCCCGGCCTTCGAGGGCGACGTGATGATCGAGCTCTCCCGAGGCGATCTTGTCCGTGGCTTCGACCATGACGCCGAGGGGGCGGGTGATCCGGCGGGCAACGAAGGACAGCAAGCCCAGGAGAAAGAGCGCGCAGAGGCCGGCGATCCCAGCGAACGTCGCCATGACCCTATTCCGCAGGTCGATGTACGGTCGTTCGAGCATGCCGACGTAGAGCATACCGATCGTCCGGCCTTCGATGTCCTGGATCGGCCGGTAGGCCGTGATGTACCAAGCCGTCACCACGAAAGCCCGCCCGACATAGGTTTCGCCGCGGCCCAAGACGGCTTCGTTGACTTCGCGCGAGACGCGCGTCCCGACGGCCCGGCGCCCGGTGTCGTCCAGAACATTGGTGGCGATCCGGAGGTCGTCCTGGAACAAGGTCGCCGTTCCGATGTCGTGGCCCTTGTATTTCTCCCCTTTGAAGACGATCTCCTTGACCCGGTCGACGAGGTCATAATTCCGGTTGAAGAGCAGTCCGCCGTAGAGGACGCCGAGAAGGCCGCCCGACTCGTCTTGGACGGGGGCGGCCGCCGTGAGCATCATGCCCTTGTCTTCATGGTCTTCGGGTCTCGCGGCCGCCATGGGCGTCGGGACGAATTGGAAATAGGCCCGCTCGGCCAGGTCGTCCCCTTCCTTGAGAAGCTCGTCCCGGGTGACGATGCGGGTCCCGGCGCAGACCTGACCCCGGCGGGAGAGGGCGACGCAGGGATCCCCGGACACGTCGTCGCCGACCGCCGCCTCGGGGTGCCGCGACCGGACGACAACACGGCCGAGGCCGTCCGTGAGGTTGAGGACGTCGAGGCCGAACTCCCGGCGGATCCCGTCGAGCCGGACGGCGGCATTTTCGAGGCTCGCCTGTCGGAGGGCCGCCCGGAGGAACTCTTGGGTGGCGCTGAGCCGGACGGTGTCCCGGAGGCCGTGCAGCCGTTCATCATAGACCATCGACGCCGAGGCCAGGTCGTGCCTGACCTTGGCTTCGGCCAGGGATATGATGGTCTGATGTTCGATCCGCGTGCCGATGATCAGGGACAGGACCCCGCCGAGGAGGATGACGATGAGAAAACTCAGGATGAGCTTGCGCCGCAAGGGCAAATCAAAGAACCGCCGGACGACTTCTCGGATGGGCATCGGTCCGCCTCGGCTCACAATAGCACCGGCGTCGGAGTCCTGTCAATCGGCCGCGGCTTGACAATTCGAAGTCTTCTCCATATAAATAAGGAACAAGATTGATGGACGACATCTCGCAGAAAGGGAAGACGCGCGCATGGACAAGACCGAAAGAATGAAGGACGGCACGGAAGTGACGATCCGGAGGCTCGCGGCGAACGACATCGACCAGTTGATGGACTTTTACGGCTCCCTGCCCGAAGAGGACCGGAAATACCTGAAGTTCGACGTCACGGACCGGAAAGTCGTGGCCAAGAGACTCCGGCGCATCGATTCCGGCGACGACATCCGGATCGTAGCCGTCCACGGCGGAGTGATCGTGGCCAGCGGAGCCCTGGAGCTCTCGGGGGAAGCCTGGAGCAAGCACCAGGGGGAAATCCGCGTGATAATCGCCCGGCCTTTTCATCACCGGGGCTTGGG
>JBEKVN010000043.1:0-28176 GCA_049513915.1 Candidatus Aminicenantales bacterium
TAAGCGCCGCGGCCCGGGTGACCGGATGGATTCCGGAATCGAACAGGATTTCGTCGGCGTAAATGTTGCCGATCCCCGCGATGACCGTCTGGTCGAGGAGGAGACCCTTGATCCGCGCTTTCCTCCCTCTGAGGGCGCGCCCGAAATCCTCAATCGTGATGTCCAGGGGCTCGGGGCCGAGACTCGAAAGTTCGGCGCAAGCGCCCTCGGGTGTCCCGCTAACGCACAGCAGGAATCCGAATTTCCGGACGTCCCGGAAGCGGAGCTCGGGTCCGCCGTCGCTGAACGTGACGATCAGACGCGTGTGCTTGTCCCACGTCTCTCCGCTCGCCGCGAGAAGGAGCTGGCCGGTCATCTTCAAGTGAAACACGAGGCTCAGTCCGCCCTCGCACTCGATGATGGCCATCTTCCCGCGCCGCCTGACGCTCAGAACGCGCTTCCCCGCGAGAACCGCGAGCCCGCCGCGCGGGGCCTGGCGCAACAGCGGTTTGAAAAAAAGCCGGGCCCGCTCGATCACCCGCCCGCGGATCCCGGGCGCCAGGCTCCTGACGATCGTCTCGACTTCGGGGAGTTCGGGCATGGAGACATTCTATCAAAGAAGATGAAGAAGGGGTCAAATCTTCATTCTGCCACTTCTGGGCTCTCGCGCGGGTTCAAAAGGCGTCCCTCCCGAGCGCAAAAGGCGACGCCTGTTGCTTCCGCCTTGATTCCGTCTTGATTTTCGTTTAAGATGGAGGGCCTATGAAATTCAAAGCCGTCGTTTTCATGGCCCTCGGCTGGCTCATCCCGGGACTGGGCCACGCCCTTCAAAAAAAATACGTCCGGGCCCTGCTCTTTTTCATCTCCATCTTCGCCATGACGGCGATGGGCCTGGCCATGGGCGGCAAGGTCTATCCGTTCCAGACCGACAACCCGCTGACGATCCTGGCCTTTTTCGCCGACATCGGCAACGGCCTGTTCTACGGCCTGGCCCGGTACCTTTCGTGGGGGCCGGGGCAACTCGAGCGGGCGACCTTCGAGTTCGGCACGGCCTACATCGCCGGGGCCGGGCTCCTCAACTTCCTCGTCGCCCTCGACGCCTACGACCTCGGCGTGGGGAAAAGGCCATGATCCTCGAAAGCCATCTCTTGTCGATGGTCATCTATTCCGTCTTCGTTTCGCTGGTCATGGCCCTCATCCGCCGCTCGGAGAAAAAGGACCGCGTCCGTTACGGGATCACGCTCTTCCTCATCATGACGGTCGGCGCCCTGGCCTTCGGCTGGTTCATGTTCCTGTTCATCAAGAAATAAGCCCCCCGCCGCTGGCACGGAGGGCGTGCAAGGCCCGAACGGCATGATCGAACTTTTTCACATCTGGAAGCAGTACCAGAAACCCTACTGGGCCCTGTCCGACGTCACCCTGCAAATCCGGGTCGGCGATTTCTACTTCGTGACCGGCCCCAGCGGCTCGGGCAAGACGACCCTCCTCAAGATCATCTTCCGCGAGATCTTCCCGACCGAGGGCCAGATCGTTATCGACGGCGTCAATGCCCTCAAGATCCCCGACTCCAAGATCTGGAAGCTCCGGCGGCAGATGGGCATCGTCTTCCAGGACTTCCGCCTCATGTTCCACCGGTCCGTGTTCGAGAACGTGGCCGTCCCGCTCCAGGTTATCGGCATCAACCGCAAGGAGATCCGGCGCCGTGTCTTTGCGACTCTGCAGAAGGTCAGCCTCCACCAGAAAATGTGGGAGCTCCCGTCGCGCCTCTCCTACGGCGAGCAGCAGCGGGTGGCCATCGCCCGGGCCATCGTCAACAATCCGGAGATCATCCTGGCCGACGAGCCGACGGGGAACCTCGACCCCGAGCTGGCCTTCGAGATCATCAGTCTGTTCAAGGAGATCAACCGGCAGGGCACGACCGTCATCATCGGCAGCCACGACCGCGAGCTCATCCGCCACTTCGGCGACAACATCCTGTTCCTCCAGAAGGGCAAGATCGTGGGAAAGGAAGGACGCTGATTCTCGAGAAGGTCAAGTTCTACCTGAGGGTCACGGGGAGCAACCTGTGGCAGTTCCGCACGCGGAACGTCTTCTCCGTGACCATCATCTGCCTGTCGTTCCTGATCGCCGGGATCTTCCTCTCCCTGTCCAACAATCTCCGCGACACGGCCCGCGACCTCGCGAACAACATGACCATCTCGTTCTTCCTCGACAAGAACACGCCGCCGCAGAACACGACCGCCCTGCTGCGGGACATCGGGCAGCCGGCGTTCATCGAGAGCGTCCGCTTCGTCAGGCCCGAGGAGGCCTTGGAAAAATTCCAGGCCAGCTTCCCGGAACTGAAGGATATCCTGGCCAACCTCAAGACGAACCCCTTCCCGCCGTCCATCGAAGCCCGGGTCCGGAGCAAAGCCTCGACGAGCGCGCAGCTCGTGAGCTTCGTCCAGGCCATGAAGGCCCGACCGGGTGTCACGGACGTCCAGTTCAACCAGGACTGGGTGGAGAAGATGCAGGGCTTCAGCCGGCTGGCCGGGGCCATCGGCCTCTTCCTGGGCGGCATCCTCGTCCTGGCGTCCTTCTTCATCATCTCCAACGTCATCAAGCTGAACGTCATGGCGCGGCGCAACGAGATCGAGATCCTGCGCCTCGTCGGGGCGACGAACCTGTTCATCCGCATCCCGTTCTGGCTCGAGGGGATCGTGCTCGGCCTGCTGGGGAGCCTTCTCTCGCTGGGGCTCCTGTTCATCGTCATCAAGGCCTTCCCGCTCTACCTAGGGACGTCCCTCGGCGCCCTGAGGCAGCTCCTGAGCTTCCGCTTCCCGGACCTGATTCAGGCCGTCGGCTTGCTGGCCGCCGGAGCGGCGACCGGATTTACGGGAAGCGCCACGTCCGTGTCCAAATTCTTGAAGAACTGAATCCTCCCTAGGAAATGGCCGGCTCCCGGGAAAGCCCGGAACCGTTGCCGGCTGAAAACCCGGACGGGATTTCGTTATGCTATAATGTCGGCATGGCCCATCGGAAAGTGGCATTGTTGGCGGCCGGTCTCCTTATCGGCTTCGCTTCGGCCCGGGCGAAGGACCTCAACGTCCTCCTGATCACCATCGACACGCTTCGCCCGGACAGGTTGAGCTGCTACAGTCCGAAACATGTCCAAACCCCCCGAATCGACAGCCTGGCCGCTAAGGGGGCCCTGTTCGAGCGCGCGTTCGCCCACGACCCGATGACCCTCCCGTCCCACGCCAACATTCTCCTGGGCATGACGTCTCTCGCCCACGGCGTGATCGACAACGGCATCTCCATCGCGCCCCACGAGATACAGGGTCTGGCCCAGATCCTCAAAGGCGGCGGCTATGCGACCGGGGCGTTCGTCAGCGCCTTTCCTCTGGATTCCCGTTTCGGCCTGAATCAAGGATTCGATCTCTACGACGATCGATATCCATCGAGGCCGGTCCCGGGTTTTGAAGCGGAACGCCCGGCCGAAAAAACCATCGCCGCCGCTCGCGGCTGGCTTTCGGCCCGAAAAGGGAAGTGGTTCTGCTGGGTTCATCTTTGGGACCCCCACGCCCCTTACGCGCCGCCGGAGCCGTTCGCCAGCCGGTTCAAGAACGATCCCTATTCGGGAGAAGTGGCCTATGTCGACGAAGCGCTGGGAAGCCTGCTGGATGACGTCGAAAAGACCTGGGGGGACGGACGGACCCTCATCATTTTGACGGCTGACCACGGCGAATCCTTGGGCGAGCACGGCGAGATGACGCACAGCTATTTCGCCTATAATTCAACGATCTGGGTCCCCCTCATCATCACGGGCCCGGGCGCGAACGCTTCCCGAATAAAAGACTATGTCAGCCACGTGGATATCCTGCCGACCGTCTGTGACCTCCTCGGCCTCCCAAAGCCCGTGTCCGTCCAGGGCGCCTCCCTGCGCCCGCTCCTCGAGGGAAAGAGAAGGAAGGAGAAACCGATCTACTTTGAGGCCCTGGACGGCTATATCAACCTGGGAGGCGCGCCCCTCCGCGGGGTCATCGACAGCGGGAAAAAATTCATCGATTCCCCGATTCCCGAGCTATACGACCTGGAGACGGATTTCGACGAAACCAAGAACCTCGCCCCGGGGACGGACCTTTCGGCCTTCAAGAAGAGGCTCGCGGGGATCATGACCCTCGACTCCTCTTCCGTCGGTATTCAGACCGCCCGGAAAACCGACCGGGAGACGAGAGAAAGACTCCAAAGCCTAGGATATACCACGGCGCCCGTCGTCCAGACCAAGACGAGCTACGACGCCAAGGACGATTTGAAGACGCTCCTTCCCCTGAACCAGAAATTGATGACGGCCGCCCAATTGGGCCAGGACAAGAAGCTGACGGACGGTGTCCGCCTCGTGGAAGAGGTCATCAAGGCCCGGAAGGACTATACACGGGCCTACTCCCAACTCTCTGAACTCTACTTTTCGTTGGGCCAAAAGGATAAATGGCTTCAGACCCTTGAAAGGGGATTCAACGCCAATCCGGATAATTTTGTCATGGTTTCGGGTTATGGCATCGCCCTGGCCGAGATGGGCAATCTGGACCGGGGGATCGAAGTCCTCGTTAAGTCTCTTGCTCTCTTCGACGGGGACCCTAAGGTCTGGGATACCCTGGGCGTGGCCTACTGGAAGAAAGATGACTACACGAAGGCCCTCGAACACCTGAACACCGCCCTGGTTTTGGCTCCGCAGGATGCCATCGTCAATTCCGATCTGGGCAATTTTTATGTCGCTTGGGGCATGGCGACGAAGACTCCGGAGAACGTCCAAAAATCCTTGGCATATTTTCAAAAGGCCATCGCCATCGATCCATCCTTGGCCTCCACGCATAACGGCCTGGGAGGCGCGTTAAAAATTTTGGGGGACAATGACGCGGCCATCGCCAATTGGGAAAAGGCCGTGCAGCTCGACCCCAACTATGATTTGCCCGTCTACAATCTGGCCGTCGCCTACCTCGAGAAAGGCGACAAGGCCCGGGCCTTCGCCTGTTGCAGGAAATATCTTTCCCTCAAGGGGAAGAACATCACCGCGGAAGAACAGAAGGACATCGACACGATCATCCAGGCGTGTAAAAAATAGCTCATTGACGCCGGGCGCCGGGCTATGCGGAGGGGCTTGTTCTTAAGTTTTAGATCCGGTTGACAGGCGGGAGAGGTTGTCATAAAATCCGTGTCCATGGCGTCCCTGGGTCAGGAACTCAAGAAGCAGCGGGAATCCCGAAACATTTCCATCGACGAAATGGCCTCGTCCACCAAGATTGTCGGCCGCTATCTGGAGGCCTTGGAGCAGGACCGTTTCGACGCCATGCCGGGTGGATTCTTCGTCAAGGGCATCCTCGGGACCTATGCCAGGTACGTGGGGCTCGACGAAACCGAGATCTTTGAAAAATACAGGGAGGCCGGGGTTCTGGAGGAGGAGGCCAGGACCAAGGCCCCCGCGGCGCGTCCCCTTCCCGACGCCGGGGGAAAAAGAAAAATCATGCCGTGGGTCATTGCGGGCGTAAGCGTTCTCGTCGTCATTGCCGTCTTCTCGGTCCTTTCTCGTTCGCGGCGGCCGCGCATCACCCGGCACGCTCCCCAGCCCGCGGCGACGCTCCCCCAGGCCCGCACCAAGACGACCCCTCCGGTCGAGAAGCCCGCGCCCGCGCCCGTCAAGGCGGAATGGAAGGGACTGACCATGGACATCTCCTTCCAGGAGCAGACCTGGCTGCAGATCTACGCCGACGGCGCGCTCAAGATCTACGGCCTCTTCCCGCCCGGCGAAAAAGCCCAGGTCCAGGCGGAAAAGGAAATCCTGGTCGCGGTCGTCGGCAACGCGGGCGGGATGACCTTCCTCCTCAACGGCCAGCCGGGAAAGGTCCTGGGCCGCACGGGCGAAGTGCTCAACAACGTGCGGATCAACGTCGACAATATCAAGGATTTCCTCCGCGGCAAGGACTCGCCGGGCCCGTCCGACTAACGGCCGGCGGGACGGCCCGCACCTCGTGCCCCATGCCCACCGACCAGTCCGAAGCCATCGTCCTCCGGACCACCCCCATCGGCGACCAGGACAAGATCGCCGTCCTCTTCTGCCGCGACAAGGGCGTCCTCCGAGGCGTGGCCAAGGGCGCGCGGAAGTTCGGCAACCGCTTCGGCTGCAGCCTCGAGCCCATGTCCGTCGTTCGCGTTTTCTACTACGAAAAAGAGCACCGCGACCTGGTTACCATCTCCGGCTGCGACCTTCTCGAGTCGTTCTTCGAGGTCCAGGCGGACCCGAAGACGGCCTTTCTCCTCTCCTACTTCGCCGAGCTCGTCGAGGAGTTCGCCCCAGCCCGGGCCAAGGAGGACGTCCTCTACCGCCTGCTCCTCACGGTCCTGCGGTCCGTAACGGAGGGCGGGGACCGGACGTTCCTGGCCGCCTATTTCGAGGCCTGGATCCTCCAGATTAACGGCCTTCTCCCCGACCTCGGGGCCTGCCGGAAGTGCCGGAAACCTTTGAACCCGGGGTGGCTCGGCGCCAAAAAAGACGGGGCCTATTGCCCGGACTGCGCCCCGCTGAAAAAAGAGGAGGTCCCTGCCGCAGCCCAGGCTTTCCTGCGCTGGGTCCGGAATAATCCGCCCGTCCAAACCCCCGATTTTCCCATCCCGGCCGCCGAACTCGCCAGGGTCCGCAAAACCCTCCAGGCCTTGATCACTTTTCACCTGGAAAGGGAGCCGAGAACACTGCAATTTCTCCAGGATTAGCCCCTCCGCTATCCAATTATTTGGATTAAATTCAATTAATTGAAAAAGGAGCCGCTTCGTCCGCCCGTCGATAGATGGCTATCTTATTGATTTTATTTACATAATCAGAGCTTTCGACCCCCCTGGAGCCTTGGCACAGAATTTGCTAACTAAAGAGGTTATGATTACTAATTCCATAGCCGAAAGGAGGTGGAAATCAGGTAGATTCCATCACCAAGAGAAAAGGATTGAGTGGATCTCCACTCATGGCAAAGTCAGAGGAAACTCTGAAGGATTTTGAGGAGGTAAAATGAAGAAGGCTTTAATTGTTCTGGCTGTGCTCGTCTTCTCGATGTCTCTCGTGGCACAGCAAAGAACGGGCAACATCTACGGAAAAATCGTAGATTCAGAAAGGAATCCCCTCCCCGGCGTGACCGTTACGTTGACGGGCCCCCAGATGGCGCCCGTGACGACGGTTACGAGCGAGGTCGGGATCTATCGTTTCCCGTCCATCCCCCCGAGCTCCGATTACACGATCAAGGCCGAGCTCCAGGGCTTCAAAACCCAGACGCGCGGCAACATCATCGTCACGATCGGCGGCAACTCCGAGATCAACGTGGTCTTGGAAGTCGGTAAGCTCGAGGAGCAGGTCACCGTCACCGCCGCGACGCCCATCGTCGACAGCAAGAGAACGGCGACGGCCATGAACGTCGGAAAAGAAGAGATGCAATCCCTGCCCACGGCCCGTGACCCCTGGGTCATCGTTGCCTTGGCTCCTGCCGTCATGATCGACCGCGAGAACGTCGGCGGCAACGAGTCCAGTCAGCAGGCGGGTTTCATCGGCAAGGGCGACATCACCGGCAATATCGGCCGTAACCCGGGCGCGAACAATATCTTCGCGGTCGACGGCATCGACATCACCGACCCGGCCGCCCTTGGCGGATCAGCCCTGTATTACGACTTCGACATGTTCGAAGAGCTGAACATCACGACGGGCGGCGCGGCTGATGTCTCCATCCAGACCGGGGGCATCGCCCTGAACATGGTCACCCGCCGCGGCGGCAACAAGATGAGCCTGGCGGGCCGGTTCTACTTGACGGACAACTTCTTCCAGAGCAACAACCTGACTCCGGCCCTCAAAGCTCAGGGCATCACCAACATCAACAAGATCCAGTATGTCAAGGACTACGGCTTCAACGCCGGCGGCCCGGTCTTCAAGGACAAGCTGTGGTGGTGGGGCGCTTACGGCGTCCAGGACATCTTCGTCTACAACATGGTTGGCACCGCGGACAAGACGTTGCTCAACAACTACAACTTCAAGCTGAACGCCCAGCTCCTGGCCAACAACCGGTTTGAAGTCCTGGTCACCTCCGGCGCGAAAGAGAAGTACGGCCGGAACGCGAGCGTGACAAAGCCGGATGGCGACCACCAGGTCGGCAAGTACCACTGGGGCAGCCCGATCCTCAAGCTGCAGGACGAGCACGTCTTCGGCAACAACTTCTATGTGTCTTTGAAGTATTCCTTCAACGACGCCGGATTCGGCTGGACCCCAATTCCGGACCCGGGCACCGCATTCCCCATCGACTTTAGCCAGACCCAGAATAAGTACATTGCCTACGGTTCCGGCATGAACCCCAGCTGGGGCTCTTACTCTGTGGGCCGCCCGAGGAACAACTACCAGATAAACGCCAGCTACTTCAACGATACGTTCCTCGGCCTCTCCCACGAAATCAAGATCGGCGCGGAATATTCCAACAAGCACCAGACGTACCACACGGGCAACTTCCAGGGCTTCGACATCACCAGCCAATACAACTCCCAGCAGCTCGATGTCAACGCCGACGGCACGCGGACCGCGGGCGAAATGGCCGGCTGGCAGCGAGTGGCCTTGTATCGCTCCACCGTAGGTGACGCTGTTGCCAACCAGTACGCCGGCTACCTCCAGGACACGATGACGAAGGGCAAGTTCACCCTGACCCTCGGCCTGAGGTGGGACCTCCAGGTGCCGAGCGCGGCCGGTTTCACCAGGACTGCGGTTTACCCCGGCCAGCCGGCTTGGGACACAGTCTTCGACCCGGCCACGTCTACCGCCCTGGCTTCCATTCTGCCCAATATCTCAACTCACGCCGTCGACGGCGTCAGCAATATCCTCCACGGCAGCGCCCACGCCTATTCATGGAGCACATGGTCGCCGCGCATCGGTCTGACCTGGGACGTCACCGGTGACGGCAAGACCGTGGCCAAGCTCGCCCTCTCCCAGTACGGCGATATCATGGGAGTCGGCTGGTGGGCGAACGCGCCCATGGGCGCGAGCGGCGGCCTCCGCTACTGGTGGAACGACGTCAACGCCGACAAAAAGATGCAGCCCTCCGAAATGTTTTGGAGCTATTGGGGCGGCAATCCGGCCGGAACCCGGTACGTTCCCTACCCTGTGTTTGCTGACGACAGCGGAACTCTCACGGCCCAGGCCCAGGCCGCTCTGGTCGGCGCCTATAATAGCGACGCGTACAAGGCCGGCATGTACTACAGTTTCGACTACTTCAATCCCCTCACCCTTGACTACACGACCGGCATCACCGACTACTTCAACACGAGGAGTGATCAGGCGTCCACCCGGACCCGCGAAGTCCTTCTAACCCTCGAGCGCGAAATCATCCCCGACTTCTCCGTTGCCCTCACCGGCACCTACCGCCGCTACGACAAAATCGATTACGGGATGGCCTATTATCCGGCAGACCGCGGATTTGACGGGGTGATTGATCCTAATGGCACAGACCTGACCAACTTCATCCGCGATCCGCGCACGCCCCCGGCAGGCGGCTGGTACGTCGCGGGCGGGACCGTTCCCTCGACCGTCATCATCGGTGGCGTTTGGACGGATGGGGTGAACGAAGGCGGCACGGAAGTTTCCACGGGCCAAGCGGCGGGGAGGACCTACTACCTGCCCGGAGTGGACTGGCCCACGACCTCAACGAACTACACCCTGTGGCGGAAGTCCGACGCCTACGACACCTACGTTGGTCTCGACCTCGTCCTGACCAAGAGACTCTCCAACAAGTGGTTCATGAACGCCTCCTTCACATGGCAGGATGAGAGAGCGTATTGGGGAAGCGACTGGTTCGACCCGACCAACAAGTGGATGTCTGACGGCCAGACTTTCGCGACCAACGTCGGCACCCTCAGCGGCAAGGCGGTCGGCGCCAACATGTTCACCCGGTGGATGGTCAAATTGAGCGGCCTCTACCAGCTGCCCCTGGGCTTCGATATCTCCGGGACGCTCAACGCCCGGGAAGGCTGGAAGGTCCCCCACTATTTCTACATTGAACAGGACGCCGCACCGAATTACGCCGCCGGCTCATGGGCGTTGATCTACACAAATAAGATCACCTTTGACAGCCTGCCCACGTTCTGGAATCTCTCGCTCCGGCTCGAGAAGAAGATCAACGTCGCCACCGGCCGCATGTACTTGATGGCCGACGTCTTCAACGTGTTCAACAACAACATGATCAACCGGGCGTACGACGCGTACTCCGGAGACGCGTACTTCGCCGGCACCGGCCAGTACGACAGCTGGACAAATCCCACCAACCGCTTATTCAACGAAATGCTCAACCCTCGTATCTGGAGATTTGGAGTCCGGTTCGAGTTCTAAGCAGTACTAGCTGAAGCTCAAAAAGCCCGCCCCGGCCGGAGCCGGGGCGGGCTTTTTCTTTTTCCCCGGCAGCGAAGCACGGGGCCCGTCAGCCGGTTCTTAGAAAAAGAGGGACATGCCGGTGAAGAGCTGGAAACTGTTGTAGTTGAACGGAGTGAAATCCGTTTCGGTAAAATGGTAGCGGCTATACCGCAATTTCAGCCGGAAGGCGGCTATTTCTTGATGGTCGAGATGAACTCTTCGACCTCAGGGACGCCGCCCTGGAAGATGAGGTAGCCGTTGGACGGCTCCCGCTCGGTCGTCTCGCCGGCGATCGGAGTCAGCATGATGCGGCGGACCTCGTCGAGATCACCCGTCTGACCCAGAGCCCAGGCCAGCTTGACGTAGCCGACTTCGGGCAGCATGTTGGCCCCTGGGATTACGCCGAGCTCCATCATATCCCGGCCCGTGTCGTATACATACATTTGTACATATCCCCAAAGCGTCTGGACCGTCATATAGACGGCGATCCCCTTGTCGCGGCATTTCTTGAGAGACGGGTACAGCGGCTTATTGACGTGACCGAGACCCGTTCCCGCGATGATGATCCCCCGGTAGCCGTTGTCGATGAGCGAGTCGATGATGTCCGGCTTCATGTTCGGATAATAGTAAACGATCGAAACTTTCTCCTCGAAGGCGGTGTTGATCGAGACCTCGCGGTCCGCGCGCCGGCGCTTGTAGTCCTGACGGAGCGGCGTGATTTTCTCCCGGCTGACCATAGCGATCGGAATGTCGCCGATCGTCCGGAACGTCGACCGGTAGCTCGAGTGCATCTTCCGGACGCGCGTCCCCCGGTGGAGCAGGCCGTAGGTGTCCGAGGTCGGGCCGAACATGCAGACCATAACCTCGGCGATGTCGCTTTCGGCCGCCGTCTTGACGCTGTGCATCAGGTTCAGGGCGGCGTCGGACGAAGGGCGGTCCGAGGACCGCTGGGAACCGACCATGACGATGGGCACCGGCGAATTCTGGACCATGAAGGACAGGATGGCCGCGGTATGGTGCATGGTGTCGGTGCCGTGGCCGATGACGATGCCGTGGACGCCTTTCTCGATCTCGCGGCCGATGGCCTTGGCCGTCGCGATGTACTGCTCGGGGCCCATGTTCTCGCTGAAAACCCCGAAGAGCTTCTCGGTTTCGAGGTTGCAGATGTCGGCCAGCTCGGGGACGGAGCCGTAGAGTTCGCCGGGCGAGAAAGCGGGGATGACCGCCCCGGTCCGGTAATCGAGCCGGCTGGCGATCGTCCCCCCCGTGCCGAGGAGTTTGACCCTGGGCTTCTGGGGGTCGTAAGGGAATTCTTTTTCCGGGATCTTGTAGTGAGCTTCCTTCCGGCCGGTGATCGTGACGGCCTCGACCGACCGGGCCAGGATCCCGACATTGTATCCCGACCGGAGTTTGAGGACGATGTGTTCGGGATCGGCGGTTTCCGAACGGGGCAGGATGATGCCCGTGTAGGCGCCCCGGGCCGTTTTGATCTCGACGTCGCTCCAGACCAGGGCGCCGAAGCTCTTGAGGGTGGCGAGGGCCGCTCCCCGGTAGCCCTTGTAAGAATCGTCGCCCGCCATCAGGCCCTCCCCTCGAGAATTTCGCGGACTCTGACGGCCGCGGCCGCGCCGCCGACACGTCCCCTGAGTTCGCCCATGACCAGCCCGGTCAGGACGTGAGGCCGCTTCGCCGGGTTGTGGACGGCCATGGATCCCAGGCGGACCGCCGCGCGCCGGATGACGGCGTCGATGTCCTCGCAGGAGGGAACAGCGGGCGGGCGGTCGAGAGGGATGCCGCCGCTCATGGCCAGGTAAATGCCCTCGCGCGAGATCTTCCGGTCCCTGTATAACTCGAATATTTTCTTCATGTTATCCCCAGTTAAGGCGGCCGTGCCCAGGCCCTCTTTCCGGAGGCGTTTGGGGAATTGAACGAGGGCCACGGCGGCCAGGGTCGGGTCGATTTTCCATTCGTTGACCAGCGTATCGAACAGGCCGGCGAACGCGGACATGGCCAGCGGCCGCGCGACATCCTCCGGAACGTGGAGCTCGCGGTAGAAGGATTCGCGCGTCCAGACGGGAACGGGCAAGGCCGCCCGGATCCTCTCCAGCCGGTCCTCGGTGACCTGCTTCGGCGGCAGGTCCGTGTCCGGATACATACGGTCCGGCCCGGGGAGAATGCGCTCGAATCCGTTGGTTCCGTCGGGAAGGGCCTGCCGCGTCTCCGAGGGGATGCCGGTGGCGGCTTCCCGGGCCCGGATGGCGATCTCCTGCGCGCCGGTCTTCGCGTCCTCGCGGCTTCCCCAGACGATGACGACGGTGTCTTCGCGGGTCGCCTTGACGGCCTTGCGGACAGATTCCCACTCGGGGCTCGACAGGCTCTCGGAGGGGCTGTCGGAATGGGCGATATTCGGCAGCGTCGTCAGGCAGGCGATGACGCGGACCCGGTCGGAGATCTCCCGCGACAAAAACGTGTTGGCCTGGGTCTGCCAGTTGAGGAGGCCGCGATAGCCGCGAAGGACGACGGCGTGGGCCGCGAGTCCGGCGTCGAGGGCCGTCCGGAGGGGCTGATAGTTCGCCCTGAGGAGGATGCGAGTGACATCCTCGGTCTCTGACCGGAAGGTCTCGGGCGTGATGCCGCGGCGATGAAGCTCGTCGCGCAGCCGGAGGAGGTTCCATTGCCGCATGGCCTCGCTGTAGGTCAGAAGCGGGATGCGCGGGATGCGCGGGACGCCTTTGATCTCGACCCGGGTGCCGCCGCGGACGGAGACGTTGACATCCTCGCGGGCGGCGCCGATCCCCGTCCGGACCCGGCCCGTGCTTCGGACGAGGCGGCGGCATATCTGGGCCACGTCCGCGACCTCCTGGGGCGTGAGCATATCGGGAGCGGTGACGGTCTCGATGAGGGGCATGCCCAGGCGGTCGGTCAGGTAGGTCCGGCGGTGGCCGATGTCGCTGACCTCGCGGCAGGCGTCCTCTTCGAGCCCCAGCTGGACGATGCGGATGCGGCGGTCCTTGTAGGGGATCCAGCCGTTGACCCCGACGATCGTCGTCCGCTGGAAGCCCGTGGGGATGCTCCCATCGAGGTATTGCTTGCGGGCGATGTGGAGCTCGTCCACGAGGTTGAGGCTGTAGAGCATGGCGACGCCAAGGGCGATGTCGAGGGACGGCTCGTCAATCATGAACGGCGGCGTGTCGTCCATTTCGTACGTGCAGACCGTCTCGCGGTTGATCCGGTAGATGATTTCCTTCCTGGTCTTGAACTCCATCAGGGCCGTGCCGTCGTACTCGCCGAGCTCGGAGAGGGTCGGGCGCATGTGGCGGAGGATTTCGGCGTCGTATTTTTCGCTGTAGCGGCCGGCCGGGCAGCGGCAAAAGAGCTTTTTTTCGGTCAGGAGCTGCTGGTGGATTTCGAGGCCCGAGCGGAATCCGACCTCCTCGTAATCGGCCTCGGTCATCTCCGGGAAAGGCTTGAAGACAAAATCGCTCATCGCTCGGATCTAGCGTCCTTGAGAGTAAAGGAGGGCATTATACCATAATTCCTGAATTGGGGTCGGACCAATCCAAATCACAGATAATGAATATGTTGCTTGCTTTCGTATAGTTTGATCCCAGCCTTAAGTCCCATTTTTAGGGGCTCAAAGCGCGGACTTAGGGCAGGGCCGTGTTTTGGGGCAATGGATTTCTTAAGTCCCGCTTTTCAGGCCCAAAAAACCGGTTTTAAGGCCGTAAACCAGGCCAACGATTGCCATAATTTATTGGATATCAATGGCTTAAATTAACTAAACCAAATAATCCTGGACCTTGCCTTCGCCGTCGACCCGCCGCATCCAAACCATGACCGGTTTGCCGGTTTTATCATAGAACTGGCCCGTGAGGATCAGGATCAGGTCCACGATGTACCCGATGAAAAAGCAGCCGAACGTCAGGAACCAGACGATTCCCGTGCCCATTTTCCCAACGTAAAACCGGTGTGCGCCGAACATGCCCAGCCAGATGCAGAGGAAGAGCGCCGAAAGTCTTGATTTTTCCGACATGGGGGCCTCCTTCGTGCCGTCCGAGTCAAAGCCGAGGCCTTTATAACAGAGAGCCGGAACTCCGTCAATCCGCACCGTTCGCCGGATTCCTCGGACTCACGTCCGAGGAATCCGGCGAACGGGATTGATTTTTCCCCGATCTTGTGTAAAATATGGCTTTTCCAAAAGGAGACGTTCATGAACATTCTGGGTTTGGCCCGGCACGGGTTGAATTCATTCGAGCAGATCGCGATCGTTTGCGTCCTTTTCACGGCCTTCTTCAGCCTTTGGTACGCCTGGATGCTGCGCAAGGTCGTCCTCAAGAAGGACAAGGGCACGGAGAAGATGCAGGAGGTCTGGAACGCCATCCGCATCGGCGCGGACAGCTACCTCGGCCGCCAGCTCAAGAGGATCCTGCCCATCATCGGCATCCTGACGGTGGCCCTGTTCCTCAGCGTCTACATCGTCCCGGCCAGCCGTGAAGCCGTCCGCGAATTCGGCGAGAAAAACGCCCAGATCATCGTGGCCATCGGCAGGACGATCGCCTTCATCATGGGCGCCTCGTTCTCCCTCCTCGTCGGCCAGCTCGGCATGCGCATGGCCATCCAGGCCAACGTCCGGGCCGCCTCGGCCGCCCGCCGCGGTTTCAACGAGGCCCTCTCCATCGCCTACTACGCGGGGACGATCACGGGCATGCTGACGGACGGCCTGGGGCTGTTCGGCGGCACCGTCATCTTCATCGTCTTCGGGACGGCCGCCCCCGACGCCCTCCTGGGTTTCGGCTTCGGCGGCACGCTCCTCGCCCTGTTCATGCGGGTCGGCGGCGGCATTTATACCAAGGCCGCCGACGTCGGCGCCGACCTCGTCGGCAAGGTCGAGAAGGATATCCCCGAGGACGACCCGCGGAACGCGGCGGTTATCGCGGACCTCGTCGGCGACAACGTCGGCGACTGCGCCGGCATGGCCGCGGACATCTTCGAATCCTACGAGGTGACCATTGTCTCCGGGCTGATCCTCGGGCTGGCCCTCATGGCCGTCGATCCCACCCATTCCCTGAAGTGGATCGTCTACCCCCTCATCATCCGGGCCATCGGCGTCATTTCCTCCATCCTGGGCACGTTCACGGTCCCGATCTGGGAACGCTTCCCCATCAAGTTCCTCCGGGCCAAGGACGCCGAGGAAGCCATGTTCCGGTCGTACGAGGTCTCGAGCGTCAACACCATCCTCTGGTCCTTCCTCGTGGCCGTCAACTACGCCCATGACTGGCGGCTGGCCATGTTGACCTCGGTCGGCGTCGGGCTGGCCGTGGCCTTCAACCCGCTGACCTCCTACTTCACCTCGACCCGGAAGAACCCGGTCAAGGAGATCGTCCGCTCGACCAAGACCGGGCCGGCGACGACCATCCTCTCCGGCCTGTCCGTGGGGATGGAATCGAGCGTCTGGGCCGTCGTGGCCATCGTCGTCAGCTTCATCGTCGCCCTCATGCTCTACAGCGGGACCGGCGCGATGTACGTCCTCTACGCCGTGGCCATGGTCGGGATCGGGATGCTCAGCCACACCGGCAACAACGTAGCCATGGATTCCTACGGGCCGATCTCGGATAACGCCAACGGCATCGGCGAGATGGCCTGGCACGACATGGACGACGAAGAAACCCGGAAGGCCCGCCAGATCATGGCCGACCTCGACGCCGTCGGGAACACGACCAAGGCCATCACCAAGGGGGTGGCCATCGCCTCGGCGGTCATCGCGGCCGTGAGTCTCTTCGCCTCCTACATCACGGACGTCGGCCGGGTTCAGCTCCAGCTCGGGGTCAAGGAGATCATGAACTCGATCCGCGTTTCCGACACCAAGGTTTTCATCGGCCTGCTCCTCGGCGGCGCCCTCCCCTGGCTCTTCAGCTCGCTCTCGATCAAGGCCGTTTCGCGCGCGGCCGGTCTCATCGTCGAGGAAGTCCGGCGCCAGTTCAAGATCCCGGGCGTCATGGAAGGCAAGGTCAAGCCGGACTACGCGCGGGTCGTAGGCATCTCCACGTCCGCCGCCCAGAAGGAGCTCATCCCGCTGGCCATGATCTCTGTCATCATGCCGATCGCCGTCGGGCTGATCCTTCAGGTCGAGGCCCTGGGAGGCTTCCTCGCTGGGATCATTCTCAGCGGCCAGCTCCTGGCCGTTTTCATGGCCAACGCTGGCGGCGCCTGGGACAACGCCAAAAAATCGATCGAGGACGAGCCCCGCGACCTAGCCGCGAATACCGGGAAGGGCTCGGAGCGTCATAAGGCCGGCGTCGTCGGCGACACGGTCGGCGATCCCCTCAAGGACACGGCCGGGCCGGCCCTCAACCCGATGATCAAGGTCGCAAACATCGTCAGCCTGATCGTTGCGCCCGTTATCGTCAAGTACAGCCACATGACCCTCGGCCTCGGCATCGTCGTAGCCATTCTGCTCGCCAGCGTGGCCTGGGCCATACTCAAGAGCAAGCGCGAGGCCCCGTCGCTCTTCGAGGAGGACAGAATCGGCAAGGGCAAGGCCTGACAAAAAAGGCAACAAAAATGGGGACGGTCCTGGTTTCTTAGAGGAAACCAGGAGCGTCCCCATTTTTTCCCAGTCCCCATTTTTTTTTATTAGGACCGTCCCCATTTTTTGTCCCCATTTTTTTAGGGACAGGGTATTGTGTCCCCCTTAATATAATCGCGGCTAGCTGGGGAAAAAGAGGATCAGGGCCTGGGCCGCGAAAACTCGGAGCAGCATCGTCAGGGGATAGACAGCCACGAAGGCCATGGACACGCCGTCGGACGACGGCTCCTGGGCGTTGGCAAAGGCCAGGGCCGGAGGGTCCGTCATGCTCCCGGCCAGGAGCCCGCAGACCGTCAGGAAATTGAGCTTGAGAAAGAGCCGCGCCGCCAGGGCGAAGAGGATGAGCGGCGCGACGGTGATCGCCGCGGCGCCGAGGATCCAATAAAGTCCGCCCCGGAGCAGGATCTCGACGAACCCCTCCCCCGCCCGCAGCCCGACGCTCGCCAGGAACAGGGAGATGCCGACGTTCCTGAGCATCAGGTTGGCGCTCAGGGGCATATGCCAGATGAGCGGACCGATTCGTCCGATGCGGCTGAGGACAATTGAGGCGATGAGCGGGCCCCCGGCCAGCCCGATCCGGACGGGAACGGCCAGGCCGGGGATGCGGATGGGGATGCTCCCCAGGAGGACGCCCAGGGCGATCCCCAGGAAAATGGGGACGACGCGGGGCTCTTCAAGGCGCTCGCGGGAATCGCCGACATCGACCGCCAGCCTGGTAATGGCCTCTTCTTTGCCAACGACGAGCAGGACATCGCCGAACTGGATCCGGAATCCCGGGCGGGGCGAAAATTCGAGCCCCGTTCTGATGATCCTCGTCACGACGACTCCATAGACTTCACGGAGGTTCAGATCCTGCACCGACTTCCCCAGGGCCGCCCGCCGGGTTACGAGGACCCGCCGGCTCGTAAATTCGGAAGGCAATTCGATCAGATTGAGGGCGCTGACGGGGCCGACGAGGTCCTTCAGCTTGTCGAGTTGTCCGGACGACCCGACGGCGAGAAGGACGTCGCCCGCATGGACGAGAGTATTGGCCCGCGGGACTTCCTGAAGGTCACGTCCGTGGAGGAGCCGGGCCACGACGACCCCGCCCCCGACCATCCCGATGACCTTGCTGATGGGCAGGCCCTCGAGTTCCAAGTTCCCGACCTCGAGGGTCACGGTTGTGAGCGTGGGGGACTCTCTCTCCTTGAGAGCTTCGAGCTCGCCGGCTTCACGCTTGACGTCCACGCGGAAAACCAAACGGAAGGCCACCATAACCAGGATGATCCCGATGACGCCAAAAGGATAGGCCATGGCGTAGGCCGCGCCTGGCATCCGGCCCAAGACGTCCGTGTAATCGGGCAGGAGCTTCAGGGCCTGCTGGATGGCGGCCAGGCTCGGCGTGTTGGTCGTCGCGCCGGACAACAAGCCGGCCGCGGCGGGCATGGGGATGTGCCCGACCCGATGCAGCAGGAAGGCGATGGCCGACCCCGAGGCCACGATGCCCGCGGCGAGGAGGTTCAACGCCAGGCCGCGTTTGCGGAGCGAGGCCAGGAAGCCGGGTCCGACTTCCTGGCCGATGCTGTAAACAAACAGGATCAGGCCCAGGTCCCGGGCCAGCTCGGACATGACGGGATTGACCGTGACGCCGAAATGCCCGAAGACGAGGCCGACGAAGAGGATCCCCGCCACCCCGAGGTGAACGGAGAAGATCTTGATATTGCCCAGGATCATCCCCAGGACGATCACGAGGCAGAGGACAAGCAGGGCCTGACCGACCGAATCGTGGAGGAAGGCGTCGACGACCCAGCTCATTTTGGAAAACCCTCGGTTTCAGGTCCGCACACCCCACCCGGCCCCGAAATCCGCCTCATTGTAGCTCAACATATTTGGGGACACAATACGAATTTCCGATTTTGCCGAACACGTATAGTATGATCTCTGATATGATTTTCCGGCAGGAGGTAATGGCATGCGCAGGAAATCGAACTCGTGGCTGATTTGGACTCTGGTCATCGCCCTGGCGGCGCCGGCCGTTCTCCGAGGCCAGGAACTCAAACCCATCGCTCTCCCGAAACCCAACATGGGCGGCGGCAAGCCCCTGATGCAGGCTCTTGCGGCCCGGTCGACCTCGCGCGAATTCGGCACGGGGGAGATTCCGCTCCAGGTCCTGTCGGACTTGCTCTGGGCGGCCGACGGCATCAACCGCCCGGATTCGGGAAAGCGGACGGCCCCCTCGGCCATGAACGTCCAAAACATCGACATCTATGTCGCCCTGAAGGGCGGCCTCTACGTCTACGACGCCAAAGCCCATGGCCTGAATCCCGTCCTGTCCGAGGACGTCAGGGCGGCCATGGGGCAGCAGGATTTCGTCAAGGTTGTCCCCCTGAACCTTATTTACGTGGCCGACTTCGCCAAGTTGAGCCGTGGAACGAACGAAGACAAGATCCTGTACTCCGCCGCCCACGTGGGCTTTATCGGTCAGAACGTCTACCTGTTCTGTGCCTCCGAGGGGCTGGCCACGGTCATCCGGGGTCTGATCGACAGGGAGGCCATAGCCAAGCTCATGAAGCTCCGTCCCGACCAGAAGGTCATCCTGGCCCAGTCGGTCGGCTATCCGAAAAAATCCTAGAGGGGGCGGGACGGTCCACTTCGCGGAACCTGACCCGGGCGCAGGCGATCCAAGGCGTCCGGCCGCTCAGCCGGCCCATTTCATGAGCCAGCGGTGGAGGGGAGCGAGAGGCCTATAGCGCTCGAAGCAGTAGTCCACGAGGCGGGCCGAATAGAATTCCTCCGGAATCTTCGTTTCATATCCCACCCAAAGGCCGTTGTGCTTCAACAACTCCGCGCCGGGGTGGCTGGGATCGTAGCCGGCCGGGACGCGCTTGTAATGCTGGCCTCCGATCTCATACTCCTTATGTTTCGCGACCGCGGCCAGGACTTTCCGCAGCTCCTTGCCGAGCTTCGGGTCGACGACGGCCCGCCTGTACCGGGGCAGAAGGTTGTCGGGGAACATGTACATCCCCGAGCCGAGATACAGGTTCGGCGGCTCGACATGGAAATAAAATCCCGGCGATTCCATCCGCGATTTCGTTCCTTCCCAAAGATAGAGGCCGAGGTGCGTCTTATAGGGAGACGGGTCCAGGGTGAAGCGCGTGTCCCGGTTGATCCGGAAGATCGACTTGTTGACGAGCGGGACGGCGATGATCTTCGGGGCCACTGTCCTGAGCCTTTCGCCCAGTGCCACGACAAAGGCCTTGGCCGGCGCCATCACTTGCTCATCGTACGTCTCGCGGTTCCTGTTGAACCACTCCCGGTTGTTGTTCCGGCGGAGGCCGTTGAAAAAGCGGACCGTGTCCTTTGTAAATCCGGAAAATGCGGCGGGGTCGGTCATTTCGTCCTCCTGCGGGCCATTCTACGCGGCCCCGCGCCCGCGGTCAAACCCTCCGCCCCGGCTTGGAAAGGGCCGAAGGGGTATGGCCGAAACGTCATGTGCGGCTTAGCGCAAGACGCACTCTGGAGTGGAGGCCATCCCCGAGGCCCTTTCTGGGGACGCGCCGTGACAGGACCCATCAGTCCTAATGTAGTTGATTGTCAAAGAAGCCGGAGGCATGGTATAAATCCGGCCTAGGAGGCGCCCATGAAATGGATCCGGGCCATTGTGTCACTCCTCGTCACGGCGGCGATTTTCTGGGGGCTCGACAACCGCCACGGCACGGTCCCTCCCGCGGGCAAGTTCCTGAATCCTTTCGCCGGATTCTGGCAGAACGGGACCCGCGGCGACGCGCTCCCGGCATCCCTCGTCGTTCCCGGGCTCCAGGCCGAGGTCCGGGTGGCCTGGGACGGCCGGCACGTGCCCTACATTTTCGCCGAGAACGATCATGACCTTTACCTGGCCCAGGGGTATATCGCGGCGTCGCTTAGGCTCTGGCAGATGGAGTTCCAGGTGCTCTACACGGCGGGGCGCATCTCCGAGATCGTCGGTCCCCTAGGCCTGCGTCAGGATCTTTTCAATCGCCGCTTCGGGATGCTCTGGGCGGCCGAAAAGGCCTTGTCGAAGTTCATGGACAACCCGAAGACCCGCCTGGCCATCGAAGCCTATTCCGCCGGCGTCAATGCTTATATCCAAGGCCTCGGCAAAAAGGCTTTGCCGGTCGAATACAAGATCCTGGACTATGCGCCCGAGCCGTGGTCGGGACTCAAATGCACTCTCCTCCTGAAAACCATGACCTATACGCTTGCGGCGTTCAATCAGGATGCCGCCATGACGGTGATGAGGGATGCCCTTGGGGAAACGGTCGTGGACGCGCTCTTCCCTTTGGAGCCGCCCCTCGTGGACCCGGTCATCCCGCCGGGCACCGCCTGGGATTTCAAGCCGCTCCCCCTCCCCGGCCCGAATCCCCAAAAAGGACGGGAGGCCGGGAGCAGGCCTGCGGGAGCCGGTTCGACGCACGATGAGGCCGCGGATTTCGCGCCCATCGGCACCCGGCCGTCGCCCGAGGTGGGCAGCAACAACTGGGCCGTTTCGGGAAAGCTGACGCGCGATGGCTATCCCATCCTCTGCAACGACATGCATCTCGGGCTGACGCTCCCGGCCATCTGGTACGAGCTTCAGCTCTCGGCCCCGGGCATCAATGCCAGGGGCGTCTCTTTCCCCGGGGCGCCCCTCGTCGTGGCTGGCTATAACGAAAATATCGCCTGGGGGTTCACGAACGGGACCGACGACGTCCTCGACTGGTACGCCGTCCGGTTCAAGGACGAGTCGCGCGGCGAATATCTCGTGAACGGCGAATGGCGCAAAACGTCCGTCCGCGAAGAGCGGATCAAGGTCCGGGGCGGCAAGACGGTCGTCGACAAAGTGATTTACACACACCAAGGTCCCGTCGTCCGTTTGAAAGGCGAGGCCCCTTTTCCCGGGGTCGACGTCCCGGAGGACGCGGCCCTCCGCTGGCTCGGCCACGACCCGTCCAACGAGTTCATGACGCTCGACGGGCTGAACAGGGCGAAGAATTACGACGATTATCTCAAAGCCCTCGAGTCCTGGGATTGTCCCGCCCAGAACATCGTGTATGCCGACAGGGAGGGAACGATCGCGATTTGGCATAACGGCAAGTATCCGCTGCGCTGGAAGGGCCAGGGGCGTTACGTCCTCGGCGGCTCGGATCCCGCGAACGATTGGCAGGGCTGGGTCCCCAGGGCCCACAATCCGCACGTCAGGAACCCGGAGCGGGGTTTCGTCAGCTCTGCGAACCAGATGGCCACGGACGCCCGGTACCCTTATTACCTGGGCTCTGATTACGCCTCGTATGAGCGCGGGGCCCGGATCAACGAGATTCTATCGGGAGCTCGGGGCGTCACGCCGGAGGACATGATCCGGATGCAGGGGGATGTCCTCGATATGCGGGCCCGGGCGGTCCTGTCGCGCCTGCTCGCGTTCATCCCGGAGCCCAAGGCGGAGGCCGAGAAACGGAGTTTAGACGAGCTCCGGGGCTGGAATTTCGAGGCCCGGGCCGCCTTCATCGCGCCGACGGTCTTCAAACAGTTCTGGAACGACCTCAACGCCCTGACCTGGAATGATGAAAAGAAGGGCGCCATGGAACGGATGACCTGGCCGGCGAGCGAGGTCATGGTCGACCTCGTCCTCAACCACCCGGACTCGGACTTCTTCGACGACAAGACGACTCCTGGGAAAGAGACCCTGGCCGACATCGCCGGCGACGCCTTCCGGACCGCCGTTTCAAAGCTCGAAAAAAGATGGGGGCCGTTCGGGCCGGGATGGAGATGGGGCAAAGCCAAGGGCACGCGCATCAGCCACCTCGCCCGGATCCCGGGGCTGGGCCGGGAAGGCCTGGAAGCCGACGGCGACGGCCATGTGATTGACGCCATTAGCGTAAACTGGGCGCCCTCGTGGCGGATGGTGGTCGAGCTGGGCCCGGAAGTCAAAGCCTGGGGCATCTTCCCGGGCGGACAATCCGGCAACCCCGGATCGCGGTATTATGACGATATGGTCGATGCCTGGCTCGCCACGAAACCCGATGAGCTCATCTTCCTGAAGTCGGCCGGCGAGCCGAATCCCGGGATCGTCGCCCGGACGACCCTGAGAGGTGAAAAATGATCGCCGTTCTGATCTGCCTGCTGGTCATGCTGGTTCTCCAGATCATCACGCCGTACTGGTGGTGGGTCATGATCGTGCCGTTCGCCTACGGCATGGGCGCGGCGAAGTCGGGGGCAAAAGCCATGCGGACAGGCTTCGTCTCGGCGGGGCTCTTATGGCTGGGCTCGAGCCTGTACTTTGTCCTGACCGGGAGCGGGATCATCACGGGGCGCGTCGCCAGGATGTTGGGGCTCCCGGCTTCCTGGCCGATGGTGCTGATCACGGCGCTCATCGCCGGGATCGCCGCGGCATTCTCCGGATATGCGGGGTACGCCGTCCGGGCCCTGTTCAAAAAGAAGTAATTCGCCTTCTTCCCCGAGATTATTCGCTTTTTCCCAGACGGTTGTATTTTTTCAGGATCTCGCGCAGACGTTCGTGGGGAATGGCATAGACCGTGTTCCCGTTGATTCCGGTCATCGTCTCGGCCGCGACGAGGGCGTTGGCGATCGCTTCTTCGGTCGCGCTGACGGTAGCCCGGAAAAGAGGGTCGATTCTCTCGTTGGGCAGCATGGTCAACTGCGCCAGCCCGGAGGTTTTGGCGACCTCAGGGTTGGCCGTCGAGAAAGCGGCGAAAATATCTCCGGAGCTGTTGTTGGCCCTTCCGCCGGCGACCGCGATGCCCAAGGCCGCTCTCTTGACGAGCCGCTCGAGCTGATGCGGGAGCAGCGGCGCGTCAGTCGCCACGATCACGATGATCGAGCCCTCTTTGATATCGGCACGGCCTGGTTTGGGCATTAGATCCGTGATCTCCTTGCCGACGGGAACGCCCGCAATGGTGAGGGTCTCTCGGGTCCCGTAATTCGCTTGGACGAGAACGCCGATGGTATAGCCGCCGTCGGCCTGGCCGAGCACGCGGGAGGACGTCCCGATGCCTCCCTTGAACTGGTGGCAGACCATGCCCGTTCCGCCGCCCACATTCCCCTCGGCCACGGGCCCCGTTTTGGCCTGATCGAGGGCCTCGAAAACGTGTTCCTTCTTGACGTGAAACCCGTCGATGTCGTTGAGGAAGCCATCCCAAGTTTCGGCGACGACCGGCAGGCTGAAATCGCCCGAATAATCGCCCGCCGAGCCGCGCCGGACGTTCCATTCGATCACGGCGTCCCGGACGACGCCAACGCTCTGGGTATTCGTGATGAGGATGGGGCTTCCAAGACAGCCGGATTCCTTGAGCCATGTCGTCCCGGTCATCTCGCCGTTGCCGTTGAGGCTGAACCAGGCGCCGAAGAGGCGCTCGCGGAAGGATTTCCCCTGAGGCAAAATTGCGGTGACGCCGGTTCTCACGGGCCCGCCGCCGACGACGAGCTTCCCCTCCCCCGAGATCAGTGTCACCTGACCGACTTCGACGCCCTTAACATCGGTGATGGCGTTGAGCGGACCGGGCGCCCCCTCAAAAGGAATCCCGAGGTCTCGGGCACGGGGCCTGGTTTTTGTCTGGGCGATGGCCGGAGCGAGAGACACGGTCCCTGCGATTCCCAGAACAATCAGCCAGAGGGTGAGTGATTTCGGTTTCATGGCAACTCCATGGGCCTGGGGGGCATCCGGATCGGAGGCCCGGCCCCACATCATGCCTGATTTATATCGCCGGCTTATTGGGAATGTCAAATGAGGAACCGTGTGCCGGGACTCCCGCTCGCCGGGATGGCGCCGGACTCCAGGACAAAACTCTTAATAATCGACTCCGGATGCGGTAGGATAACGGGGATAGGTTCTGGAGGCGCACATGGCTAAACACGCGTGGATCAGAGAATTCCCCGGATCGGTCACAGTTTGCGACAAGGAAGGCCGGATCATCGAGATGAACGACGCCGCGGTCGGGGTCTTCGCCGCCGACGGCGGGGAGAAACTCATCGGGACGAACGTCTTCGACTGCCATCCGGAGCCCTCGCGTTCGAAGCTCAAGAACATGATGGAGGAAGGGCGGACGAACGTCTACACGATCCAGAAAAAGGGAAAGAAAAAGCTCATCTACCAGGCGCCGTGGTTCGAGGGCGGGCGGGCCGCGGGCTTCGTCGAGTTATCGTTCGAGATCCCCTGGGACATGCCCCACTTCAACCGCGATTAAGAAGGGGTCAAATCTTCATTCTGCCACTTTTATGAGCAACTAAGAAGGGGTCAAATCTACGCATTACGCAAGATTTGCGTAATGCGTAGATTTGACCCCTTCTTGATTTAAATACCTCAGGCCGGCGAGCCGTACTTCTTTTTAAAGATCAGGTAGATCGGGACGCCGATGAGGACTGTCGCGATCGCGATGGATGATTCCTTGGGCCGCTGCAGAAAGGACAGGGTCAGGATCGACACCCCGGCCAGGATGTAGATCGCCGGAACGACCGGGTAGCCCGGAAGCTTGACGACGCTCCGGCCGGTCCGCCTCAGCTTGAAAACCCCGAGGACGGCAAGGATCGGGAAAATGCCGAGCGAGAACCCCATGTAGGTCAGGAGCTGGTCGAACGTCCCGAAGAGAACGAGGACGGCCGCGATCAGTCCTTGGAGGATGATCGCCCGCGACGGCACGCAGAACCGGGGATTCACCTTGGCCAGCGATTTGAAGAAGACGCCGTCCTTGGCCATCGAATAGTAAACCCGGGGCCCGAGGATGATGAAGGCGCTGAGCGACGAAAACAGGGCGAAGGAGATGAAGACCGAGAGGACGGTCTCCGCCGATTTCCCAAACAGGTTCCCGGCCGCGAGACCGCCGATCGAGATGACCCCCTCCATTCCTGCGGGCGGAACGGCGTAGATATAGAACAGGTTGAGGGCAACATACAGGACGACGACGGCCGCCGTCCCGAGCAGGAGCGACCGCGGCAGGTTTCTCGACGGGTTCTTGACTTCTGACCCCACGTAGGCCGAGGCGTTCCAGCCGCTATAAGCGAACATGATCCACATAAGGGCCAGGCCCATGGTCTTCCAGCCGCCGAAGCCGAAATCAAAACCGCCGGACGCCGTAAGATGCGCGAGGCTTCCCTTCCCCACCGCGAAGCCCGCGGCGACCAGGCCGATGATGAGGAGGATCTTCAGCCCGGTCAGGAGGTTCTGAACCCTGGCCCCGAGCTCGAGCCCGCGCGTATGGAGGAACGTGAAGGCCGCGATGACGAGAATGGCGTAGATCTTCTTCATGACCGCCGCCTCGGACGCTTCGGCAAAGATGCCTGGGCGCAGAAGCCCGGGGAAGGCCCGCGTCAGATACTCCGTAAAACCGATGGCCGAGGCCGCGATCGGCGCGGAGAAGCCGACAAAAAACGAAACCCAGCCGGCCAGGAACCCCAGGACGGGATGGAAGAGCCGCGACAGAAAGGCGTACTCGCCGCCCGCGTGCGGGATGGCCGCGCCGAGCTCGCCGTAGCTCAGAGCGCCACATAGGGCGATGAGCCCGCCGACGATCCACAGCGCGAGCATGACGGCGGCGTTGTGGAGGTCCTTCATCAGGAGGCCGGAGGTCGTGAAGATGCCGGCGCCGACCATGTTGGCGATGACGATGTTGGTCAGCGGAAAAAGGCCGAGTTTGCGCTGGAGGCCGTCAACGCTTGCTTTTTCGTCCATGGTGTCACCTTTGTTGTCGGCCGGTCCGAGCATTGTCTTGCTTTATATGCCAGCGCGGGGGGCAAAGTCAACGAGGGCAGAGGTAATTCGGGATTAATTCGGTGACGCACAACTAATTACCGAAATAGCGTTCTGAGCTTCTGGTCAATAATTAAGTGCATTTAGTTATACGTCACCGAATTAGGGGCGTCCGACGATCTTCAGGCTTCCCTTAGGTCGCCAGCCTCTCACGATCAGCGTGAGCCGGTCCCCGGCCCGGGCCAGCTCGAAATCCGTGGGCCCCTCGTCCTCGAACAACGTAAACCGGGACGGGACGCCCGGGTAGACCTGGATATTCAACCGGGCGATCGGCCCCTCCGGAATGCGCTCGGCGTCCGGCATCATGGGCAGAATCGCGCCGGCCCGCACGAAGACCGGAATTCTAGAGAGAGACGACTTGATCCTCAGTGTCCGGCCGGCCGGGTGACGGCGTCCGGACCAGAAATCGATCCATTCCGCCCCGCCGCATGTCTTCCCTTCTTCTTTCCCGGCGCGCCGATTCCCGCGCCTGTCTCGTTCGTCCCAAAACGGCAGGTAGACGTCACGCTCGCCGGTTTCGGAGACAACCGGCGCCACGAGCAGCCACGGCCCGAGCATGAACTCGAGATCGTGCCCGTGGGCATTGGGATCGCCGGGAAATTCGAAGGGAAGGGCCCTCAGCACGGGAAGGCCCGTTCGGGCCGCCTCTTGGGCCAGGCTGTATATGTAGGGAAAGAGGCGGTACCTCAGGCGAACGAACCTCGTCACGATGGCCTCGGCCTTGGGCCCGAAGGCCCACGGCTCGCGCGGGCCGTCGCCGTGCATCCGGCTGTGCGAACAGAGCAGCCCGAACTGGGCCCATCGGACATATAGCTCCGGCGAAGGACGGCCGCGGTAACCGCCGATATCGTTGCTCCAAAAGGCCAGCCCCGACATGCCGGCGCTCAGGCCGCCCCGGACCGTGGCCGCAAGGCTGTCCCAGTCGGCGGCCGGGTCGCCAGACCAGCCGACAGGGTAACGCTGGCTCCCGGCCGTTCCCGACCGGCTCCAGACGAGACCCGAGCCGCCCTCCTCGGCCGTGACCTCGGCCACGGCCTGGCTGTAGATCAGGGGATAAAGGTTGTGGAGCTCCGCCCCCGTCCTGCCGTCGTGGAAAACGGCTTCGGCCGGGACGTCTTCGCCGAAATCGGTCTTGAAGACGTCGACGCCCATCCGCAGCAACGGCCGATGGAGGTCCTTGAACCAGGCCCGCGCTCCGCCGTGCGTGAGGTCGAAGATGGCCACCCGCGCGTTCCACGAATCATCCCGGGCCGCCCGCCGGACAAGGCCGTCGGGCCGCGGGGCCAGCGAGAGCCCGTAGTCGATAACCAGGACCTTTCCGTCCGGGCCGTTGAGGAAGTAGCCGCGCCGCTTCCCGTAGGCGAAGAGATCGCTTTCCACCGAGATATAGGGATGTTCCCAGAGGCAGAGCTTCAGGCCGCGCTCGTGGAGCCCCCGCACGAATCCCTCGGGATCGGGAAA
>JBEKVN010000044.1:0-27030 GCA_049513915.1 Candidatus Aminicenantales bacterium
CCGCCTCTACGCCCACGTCATCGAGGTCAAGGCCCGCTACTCGGACTTCCGGACCGAGATCAAGCGGCGGCTGGTCCTGACGCCCCTCCAGGAGATGGGGAAGATCTACAAGATCGCCGAGGCGCTGTTCCTGGAGCTCGTCGAGGGGTCGCGGCTGGCCCTGCGGCTGGTCGGGGTCAAGGCCTCGGACCTGGTCCTGGTGCGGCCCCTGTCGCTCTTCGAGCCGTACTCGGACCGCCCGGAGCGCCTGGGCCGGGCCCTCGACGAAGTGCGGGAGAAGTACGGCTTCGGGTCCGTGCTCACGATCCGGGAGAAGATGCTCGATTCGATCTACGCCTTCGAGCCGCGGCGCGGTTACGTGCTGAAGACGGCGTCGCTGACAAGATGATCCGCGAGGAAAAAAGAGAGACAACGATGTTCGTTCCGCTCCGCATCCACTCCGTGTACAGCCGGGGGAAGGGGAGCGTCACGCTCGAAGAGGCCCTGGGCTGGGCCGCCCGGCGCCGGCTCCCGGCGGCGGCCCTCACGGACCTGGGGAACGTCTACGGCTGGGGAAAGTGGAAGCGGGTGGCCGAGGCGGGCGGGTTCAAGCCCCTATTCGGGTGCGAGCTCGAAGTCGGCGGCCGCAGGTTCGTCTTCCTGGTGCGCCGCCGCGAGGGCTACGGGAACCTGGTGGAGATCTTCAACCGGAGGGAAGTGCGGGACGCCGCCGGCCTCATCGTGATCTACATCCCGGACGGAAATGCCACGAAGGGGACAAAAGGGGAGACGAAAGGGGACATGTACCCCGGGTCCGTGTCCCCGTCGGATCGGGCCTGGTCGAGCGACGCGGAGATGATCAGCGAGCTTCTGGAAAAGGTCCCGCCGGGCGACCTCTACCTCGGCGCCGATTTCGCGAATTTCGAGCGGGTCACAGAAATCGGGGGACACGTACTCAAGGGCCTTCCCATCGTCTGGGCCAATCCCCTGAAATACCTGACGAGCCCGGAGCGGCTCATTCTCCTGCGGGCCATCGAGGAAAAAGTCCCCTATCCGCCGGAACGCGACCGGCTCCTCCCCGGGCTCAAGATTTTCGGGCCCGACCAGGAGGCCCTCGCCCTGCGCCGGTTCGGCGACGCCGCCCGGGACGCCTTCGCCCGCACCTTCGAGGTCGCCGGGAAGTGCGAGTTCGCCTTCGACGACATCGTCCCCAACCTCCCGGCCGACCTCTTTCCCCGGACCCTCCGCGACGTCGTCATGGAGCGCCTCACGGCCGCGAAGGGCCTGACCTGGCGCGAGCGCCAGAGGGCCAGCCGCGAGCTCGACGTCGTCGAAGGCGCGGGCTTCGGCCCCTACTTCCTCGTCGTCCACGACGTCGTCGAGTTCGCCCGCCGCGGCGGCATCCTCCACAACCTCCGGGGCTCGGGCGCGTCGTCCTTCCTGGCCTGGCTCCTCGGCGTCTCCCACGTCAACCCCATGGAGTTCGACCTCTATTTCGAGCGCTTCCTCAATCGGGGCCGGCCCGACCCGCCCGACATCGACATCGACTTCGATTCGAGCCGCCGCGACGAGGTCCTGACCTACGTCCTCGACACGTACGGCTCGGGGAAGTCGGGCGCGGCCTATGTCTGCAGCCTCAAGAATTTCGGCGCCCGGTCGGCGCTCTACGAGACGCTCCGGGCGTTCGGGGCGCCGCCCGAGGAGGCGCGGGGCCACAGCAAGCGGGCCCCTTATTTCGCGGAGCCGGAATACCTGCGGACGGCCGCGCCGGCGCCCGGCTTTCTCGAAGTCTGGAAGCTCGCCTCGGAGCTTCAGAACGTCTACCACGAGATCTCGCTCCACGTGGGCGGCGTCATCCTGACGCCCGCGCCGGTCGAGCGGTGCCTCCCGCTCGAAACGTCGGCCAAGGGGCTGCGGATGACCCACTTCGACAAGGACGCGGTCGAGGACCTGCGACTGATCAAGCTCGACCTCCTGTCGGTCCGGGGCCTGGCGGCGATTTCCGAGACGAAGACCAAGCTCAAGCTGCGGACGATCCCGGCCGGCGACGCGAAGACCTACGCGACGCTCCGGGGCGCCAGGACCATCGGCTGTTTCCAGGTCGAGAGCCCGGCCATGATGAACCTGCTCCGCCGGATGAAGCCGGCCGACATTTTCGAGATCACCCAGGCCCTGGCCCTCGTCCGGCCGGGCCCGACCGAGAGCGGGATGAAGGAGGCGCTGCTGCGGCGGCGGAGCGGGCGGGGGGCGGCGGCGGGAGGTCCCCGCGGCCCGGCGGCCGGCGAAGACGCCTTCCTGGCCCGGATCCTGCCGGAGACGGGCGGGATCTTCCTCTACGAGGAACAGGTCATGCAGGTCGCCGGGCGCGTGGCCGGGATGCCGCCCGAAGAGGGGGACATGCTGCGGCGGAGCCTGAAGAGGAAGGGAGGGGACCCCGCCCTCCGTGAAAAATTCTTTCGCGAGGCGGCCGGGCGGGGATACGCGACGCCGGACGTCGAGCGCCTGTGGCGGACCATGGAGAGGTTCTCCTCCTATTCCTTCAACAAGGCCCACAGCGCCTCGTACGCCCACATGGCCTACCAGGCCGTCTACCTCAAGGTCCACCACCCGGTGCCGTATTTCGCGGCCGTGCTGAACGCGGGCG
The DNA here is from genome assembly GCA_049513915.1 of Candidatus Aminicenantales bacterium. Taxonomy (GTDB): domain Bacteria; phylum Acidobacteriota; class Aminicenantia; order Aminicenantales; family Saccharicenantaceae; genus DATKJS01. Next base: position 2,624 of record JBEKVN010000044.1, read on the forward strand.
GGGGATACTACGACCTCGCCGAGTACGTCGCCGAGGCCAAGCGGAACGGGATCCGGATCCTGGGGCCGGACGCGAACCGGAGCCGGTGCGCGTTCGAGGTGGAGGACGGTCCGGGCGGGGAGGCGATCCGCGTCGGCCTGGGCTCCATCAAGGGGCTGGGGACGAAGATGATCGAGCGCCTCATCGAGGAGCGGGGGGCCGGCGGCGACTTCGCCTCGGTCGAGGATTTTCTGGCCAGGATCAAACCGACCAAGGCCGAGCTCCTCTCGCTCATCCGGTCGGGCGTCTTCGATTCCCTCGAGCCGCGGCGGACGCGCCAGATCCTCCGCTACTTCCAGGGCCTCGAGCACATGGAGGAGGTCGCGGACGTGGCCTCGGACGAGAAGCGGCGGATGCTCTACGAGTCGCTGGGTTTCGTTCCGGACGGGGACGACCTCGACCTCTACGAAGGGAAGAGGCCGGCGCTCCGGATCAAGGACCTCAAGGACTGCGCCGGGATGCTGGTCGAGCTCGCCGTCCGGGTCGTGGACGCCCGCCAGAAGGTGACGTACGGGGCGAACGGGGGCTTCGGGAGGAGCGTCATGATGAGGGACGCCGGCGGCGCCGGAGGAATCGGGGGTGGAAACGGCCGGGGCGGCTATGGCGGGGACGGCGGGACGGGGAGCGCCGGGCCGAAGTACTTTTATCTATTCGAGGACGAAACGGGGATCCTGGAAGGGATCGGGGAGCGCAAGTGCGTGACGTACGGAACGCCGCCGGTCTGCCTCCTGCGGGGCGAGGTGCGGAAGGACGGCGAGGGCGTTCCCAAGATCTACAACTGCGCTTTTTTGAAGGCATTTTAGAGGGGAGGGGACATGTTTACGAATTTCGTGGGGACGAATTCGGTGACGGGCAGCGAATTCGGTGACATGCTGGCTAATTCTCTGGAATTAGCTGCGTGTCACCAGAATTCGAGCGTAATCATTGGAGGCAAAAAATGAACGGTTATCGTTTTTCAGTGCTGGTGGCCAGGGACATTCAGGGTTGGCAGGCCTACTGCCCGGACTTCCCGGACTGCCGGGCCCGGGGCGCGAGTTACGAGGACGCCGTCGCCAACCTCAAGGACCTCGTCCAGGTCCTCATCGAGGACGGCCTGGGCGACGACGAAACCGTCTTCCAGCCCGACGAGCTCTGCTTCTCCGCGCTGGAGCTGCCGCTTTAAGGCTTGGTCCTCAGCTAAAGAATTGCTTCTTCCATTGCGTGTTATCAACGTATAGGAACATGAATGAGTGCAATTTCCCTTGACATGATGATGATACAAACATATAATATATGATGGAGTATGAAATGATAAGAAAAACAGTGGTCCTGGATGACAATTTGGCCAAGGATATCGACCTTTTCGCCCGCAAGGATGAACGAGATTTTTCGGGTGCCCTGAGGTATGCCGCGAGGATCGGCTTGCTTGCTGTCGAAAACCCTGAGTTGACCGTTCAGGAGATCAAAGATATCCTCGAGGCCAAGGCGGAGCACGAAGCGGGCAGGGTTTCCGAACTGGACGTCCGGACGATCTGAATGCGTCTTCTCGAAACCTCCAAGTTTCAGAAGCTCCGGTCCAAGCTCAAGGAAGAGAGAGAAAGGGATGCGCTGCGGACCGCCGTTCTCGCCGTCCTCGAAGATTACTCAGCCGGGAAGAAGCTCAAAGGTGAATTCCAGGATTTGCGTTCTTTTCGTTATGCCGTCCAGGGACAGTCCCGCCGTTTGATCTATAAGATCGAAAATGACCCCATCGTCCTGTTCTCCTTCGGACCGCGGCAGGGGATCTATAAGTAGATTCCTAAGAGAAGGGGATATTCCGGCCGACAAGAAGATAAATCCTGCCCACCGAAGCGGATGCTTTTGGGAACTGATTCCGGTTTCCGCTCCCTTCCGGCGCCCAGACGGCTCCCCCGAACCGAATATCATCGCCACGCTGCCGGGCCTGAGCGACTCGACGATTCTCGTGGGCGCTCACTTCGATTACAGTCCCACGGGCAGCCCTCTTTACAACCCGGGGATTAGCGTCCTCCCCTTCAAGGGGATCGGCCTCATCGACAACTGGAGCGGCGCGCTCCTCCTGCCGGTCCTCTACAAGTCCCTCGGAACCCGTCCACGCGAGCACACGTTCATCTTCATCGACTTCGCGGCGGAGGAAACCGTCTTTACGCCGCACAGCTTCCTAGACAATTTCATGTCCATGCACTGGAAAGAATATTACGACAGCTACCTGCTGATCGCAGCGTACCTGGCTTATATCGATTTGAAGCTGAAATAATCGCGGGGCGTGAGGGTCACCGTGCCGCGAGCTTTTCGATGGCCTCGGCGACCTTGTCCCGGTAGCGCAACAGGTCCTGCGGGTCCTTGGTATAGTCCTGCCCGCTTTTGAAGATCGTTGACGGAATATTGAGCAGGCCGGCGGCCTCCGTCACGAGCTTCGCATCCCTGCCTTTTGCCCGGGCCTCTTTCACCAAGCGATCGAGAATGACGAAATATTCATAGTCCTCGATCCCTTCGCGGAGGATCTCCCAGCGCACCGAATTGACGGGGCCGCAGATGTATTTGGTCTTGTCCTCGCCGGGATTGCGGTTGGGCGGGTACAGGAAGCGTCCGTCGCCGTTCCCCCAGTGGCGGACCTGGCCGAAGGGAACGCCGTAGCCGACCGTGTAGGACATGGGGTCATCCCAGGGATTCTGCAGCGTGTCCGGCGGGAAAAGGGTCGAACTGTTCCAGTAGTTGGCCCGCCAGACGAGGATGCCGCGGAGCTTCCAGGCGTAGGACATCCAGAGCCACATTCGGAGGTTCACGGCCGGATGGTCGATGAACAGCGTGACCCACGGGCTTTTCGGCCCGGTGCAGAGGTAGGACCAGAACTCCCGGCCTTTCGTCACGAGTTCGGCCACGGCCTTGGGATCGACGCGGTGAAAAATCGTGCAGCCGATCTCCGAGACGTCCATGATGGCCGGTCCCGGCTCGTGCTCCGTGATGAAGCGGGTCAGCCGCGGGGCGTTCTTCCGGATGTTGAGCATGCCCTCGCGGACGAACGGGTAGTCTTTTTCGCCGGGCTCGTCGAACCAGTAGATGTATTCCCGTCCGAGCCAACCGCTGCGGCCGAGATGGTCCTCGACCTGGCGGAGATACTGGCTGAGAAGGGTGTCGTATTCGGGGGTTCCCTGCCGGAAGCCGGCGAAGACGCCGGACTCCCGCGAATAGAATGACCCGGTCCCCAGGCCTTGGAGATGGAGGTCAAAGGCGTTGAACCCGAATTCGTCGAGGTAGAGGCGGGCGCCGCGGTCGAAGTCCGAGAAATCGACCGCGACCTTCATCCCGTCGACCGGCATCTCGAAATCTCCGCCGGCGAGGAGATTGTCGAGGCGCGCCTCCGGGCCGCGCGCCGCGGCCTCGAGGGCGATGTCGTCGAACCAGGCCGTTCCCGTGGCTTTGCCGGTATTGTCGCGGAAGGTCGCGAAGAGCGTCAATCGCAGGCTCTGGACCTTATCGGGGAGCGAGGGAAGCTCGATCACCTCCCGCTTCCAATCGGTCGCGCCGGTGAAGACACTGAGGAGGTTGGCCCCGGCGATCCACCGGCCTCCGGCATCGAAGGCTTCGAGCAGAACCGTGTACGGCTGGTCTCTCGCCCCGGTCTTGGCCCAGAGGCTCAAACGGACCGGGCGGTGCCCGCTAACCGTGATCGGGGCGTCGTAAGCCGCGGACACGTTGAGCGCCGTATCGTCGTCGGCGATCTTGAGGGCCCTGCGGCCGCCGTGGGCCCCCTCCGCCACGAATTCACCGCCCTTCCAGTAAACGCCGCTCACGGCGATCTTCATCGGATAAAGGTCAAAGGGCGACGTCGGAGCGACGCGGTGGTCCCGCAAATTGGCGTAATAAAGCTCCGTGACTTTCTCGAGCTCCTCCCGCGTGTCGAGGTTGTGGTACGTCATAATGTCGCTTGTGACGATGCCGAAAGAGGAGCGGACGGACGATTCGTCCGGCAGCGCAAAATTCCGGACGCGGAGCTCGACGGGCACGGCGCACGACCAGCCTTCGGCGGAGAGCCGGACCTCGCCCCTGTAAAGCCCGGGCGCTGTCCCCTTGGGAACGCGGACGGTGATCCAGAGAGGGTGGTTTTCTCCGGGATAGGCCGTGAAGGGGCCGTCACACAGGGGCAGAGGGTCGGGCCACCATCCCGCGGCGCCCCGCTCGTCCGTCGGCGTCGTGATCTTGACATATTCCACGCGGGACACGGATATCGCGGCCGCCTGGATATCGGCTCCCTGGTCGCTCCGCAGCGGACCCGCCGAAACCCGCACGCTATCCAGTCGCTTCTCCGGCCGTAGGACGAGCAGGAACGGCTCGAATTCGTTGCCCGCGGCCGAGAGCCGGACGACCGGCCCCTTCGCCGCCGGGACCGGGTCCGTTTTCATCACCTTGTAGGCCCCCTCGGCCCACCAGACGGCGCATGGAGGTCCACTTTGGACGAGATACCCGTATGACGGCGTGCCGGCGTCGTCGGGATACGCGCCGGGGGCCGAAAGGAACGTGAAGGAAATGGCCGCGGCGGCCGCTATTTTATTTATTCTGCGCATCGGACGTCCTCCTTCAGGCGCGGCATCCTTCGGATGATCGCTATTTTCTCTTGTCCGGATAGGGCGGGTGCCTGGGGATTTCGACCGGCTGCTTCCTGATCAGATCCTGGAGGTGCTTGACGGCCGCCTCGAGCTGGGTGTCCTTACCCTGATAGGTCGCGTGGGGCAGGTTGTCGACCACGATGTCCGGGTCGACGCCGTGGCCCTCGATGAGCCACGCGCCTTCCGGCCCGTAGACTCCCATTTCCGCCGCCGAAGCGAGCCCCCGGTCGACGAGGACGTTCGACGAGCTCAGCCAGATCTCGCCGCCCCACGTCCGCGTCCCGATGACCTTGCCCAGGCCCAGCCGGCGGAAACCTTCGCTGAAGGCCTCGCCGTCCGAGGCCGTGTATTCGTCGCACAGGACGACCATGTGCCCGCGGAACGCGTATTGCATGTTCCAGGTCGGGTTGCCCACCCGGCTTTGCCAATAGAACCAGGCCCGCCGCAGCAGCTTCTCGAGGATCCACGAATCGATGTTGCCGCCGCGATTGTGGCGAACGTCGATGATCAGGCCTTTGCGGTTGAAGACGGGGTAAAAGTTCTTGACCCACTCGGTGTAGTTGTCGTTGCCCATCGCCCTTAGATGGACATAGCCGATGTCTCCCTTCGAGGCCTTGTCGACCTCCAGGCGGCGGGTGTATTCCCATTCCGAGTAGCGGAGGTCGGAATCGGCCCCCGGCGTGAGCGGATAGACGATGGCCTTGATCGCCGCGCCTCCCGCCGCCGGCTTGACTTCGAGGAGGACCTGCTGGCCCGCCGTGTTCCGGAGCAGGAGGGAGGGATCAGCGGCGGCGAGCGCCGGGGTGCCGTTGATCGCGCTGATCACGTCTCCCTCGTGGATGTTCATCGAGGGCTTGGCCAAGGGCGAGCACCGCTCGGGATACTCGGGATCCGACGCGTAGATGTGCTGGATCCGGTAGCCGCCGGCGGCTTCGTCCCGGGCCAGCCTGGCGCCGAGAGAACCGGGTGCGACGTTGTCGCTCCCCCGGCGGATGTCGCCGCCCCCGACGAACGTGTGGAGGGCCGAGAGCTCGCCCACGAGATGGGCCAGGAGGTCGTTGAGCTCGGCCCTGTCGCTGACTCTTTCGACGAACGGCTTGTGACGCTCAAGAAGGCCCTGGTAATCGACGTTGTGGAGATTGCGGTCATAAAAATAATCGCGTTCCATGCGCCAAGCGTCAGTGAACATCTGGCGCCATTCCTCCCGCGGGTCGATGGCGAACGTCCAGCGCGAAAGATCGACCTTCTTTTCTCCGAGCGAGGATGGGGCCATGGTCGTGGCGTCGATCACGTAGAAATCGCCGTCTTTCATGACCATGATTTTCTTCCCGTCGGCCGAAAGCTCGAAGTTCCGGACGTCCTCGATGAGCGTCTTGGCCTGGACGTTGCGGTTCTTGATTTCGACGGCCTGGAGCTTGCTCCGGCCGGCCGCGTTGCTCTCCCTGTCGATGAGGAACAGGGCCTTTTCCCCGGCCACAAGCTCGGAATAGACGCTCGCGGGAAGCGGCACCTCGAAGACGCGGTCCTGGATGCCGGCGAGCTCTATCAGGACTTTGGGAGTGGACTCCTTCGGGGTCTTCGTGTCGGCGGGGGTGTCCGTCTTCCCGGCCGGTCCGCCGGCGGACTTGGGCTCCTTGACGTCCTTCTTTTCCTTTTCGTCGGCATTGAGTTCGTTCGCGGGCGCGAAGGGGAAGACGGGCTTTGCCGTCAGGGCCAGGGCGTAGATTTTCGTCGTCTTATCAAAGTAGGGCTCCGGCTGCCGCGGTCCCCACGGGCCGCCGACGGCGCTGCGAAAATAACGGTCGGACAGAAAATAAAGCCATTTGCCGTCGGGGCTCCAGGCCGGGTTGTAGGAATCGACGCGGTCGTTGGTCAGTTCCGTCATCTGGCCCGAGGCCGCATTCAAAACCAGGATCTGCTGGAACTCGTTGTCGGCGGTCCGGACGAAGGCGAGCCATTGGCCGTCCGGGGACCAGGCCAGGTCGCCGAACATCCCGTTCGCGGACTCGGCGACCTTGGCGGTTATTTTTCTCTCGCCGTTGTAGATCCAAAGCTGGTAATCCTTGTCGGCGAAGGCGATGGAGCGGCCGTCGGGCGAAGGGACGCCGTCGAAGCGGAGGACTCTGGCGCCCGTCGTCAGGGCCTCTCCGGCGCCGAGCCCGTCGGCGGGGAAGCGGTGAAATTCCCACTCGCCGGATTGATCGGAAAGCACCATGAGGTTTTTCCCGTCGCCGAGGAACCGGGCGGCCCGGTTGCGGATGCCGGCGGTGCGGGAGATCCGGACCCAGCGGCCGTCGCCCACGGGGGCGACGAAGACGTTGCCTCGGGACACCAGGGCGAGACGGTCGCCCGAGGGAGAGAGGTGCGCGGAAGTCAGGTAGTCGGCCGGCTTCGTAACCCATTTCTCCCGCATCTGGTCGAAATCCGAGGCCAGGGTGATGTCGAGCTTGCGGTCGTTTCCGGACGCGATGTCGTAGACGCGGAGGTCGGCCACGAGCTGATAGGCGATTTTCCCCTCGCTGAGAGAGGGGGCGCTCACGTCGAACCCCTTATGCGACGTCAGTTGCCGGAGGTCATTGCCGGCGGCGTCCATCATCCAGAGGTTCATCGTGCCGTCGCGGTCGCTGACGAAATAGACCCGGCCTTGCCAGACCATCGGATTCTTGCTCGTCCCGGGGTAACCGGCGGTCAAGGGTGCGGCTTCCGGATCCCCAACCGAGTATTTCCAGAGGCTCTGGGCCGTGCCGCCCTTGTAGCGCTTCGTGTAACTCCCCTGGAAAGGAAGGCGGGTGAAGAACAACGTCCGGCCGGCCGGGTCGAAGGACCCGTCCGCGGCCTGGGCGAGGGGAAGGAGCGTCTCGGCATTCGACCGCGGGTCGAGGACGACGAGTTGAGTATTGGGCAATGTCGCGAACTTTTGCGTGGCGTAAATGATTTTCCCGTCCGGCGTCCAGCCCACGACCGTCGAGGTCTGTCCGGCGAAGGTGCGGCGGACCGGGAGCCCCCCGGCGAGGGGCATCGTGAAGACCTCGGTCGGGCCCTCGTACTGGGCGGAAAAGGCGACGGTCGTGCCATCGGGGGAGATGGCCGGGTTCGTTTCGAGCCCCGGGTGGCTGGTTAGGCGGACGGCCGTTCCCCCCTTGATGTCGACGGACCATAGGTCGCCCTCCGACGTGAAGACGATCGTGGTCCCGTGCAGGGCCGGGAAGCGGTAGTATCCGGTCCGTCCGGCGGCGCGGGCCGGGCCGGCGAACGCGGCGATGCAAACGATGATGACGGCGACGGTGAGGACTTTTTTCACGGCGGGCTCCTTTTTCAAGACGCGAGTCGGAAGTACCCTATTTTGGACGTCATAGAGTCCTGTCAGGTTTACAATTCTAATAACCATGGGCGGGACATTTCAACAGTTTTCTCAGCGATCGTGACGCGAAGCGCCTTTCGCGGCCCGCATTGATCGACGAGATCCGTCTTGCGTCGGCCTTGTTTTTCGCTCCCCCGCATGGCATAATGAGCCCGCTTGGCAGGCGTTCTTGACGCTTGCCGCGCGGGGAGGGAACCACATGGGAAACACTCAAACGATTTGGGTGGGCGATATCGCCCCCGATTTCGCGCTCAAAGACCACCATAACCGGGAATTCCGGCTGGTCTCTTTCGCCGGCAAGCGGGTCCTTCTCTCTTTTCATCCGCTGGCCTGGACGCCCGTGTGCGCCGACCAAATGAAGGGCCTCGAAGCCCGCAAACCGGTTTTCGACGGGCTGAACACAGTGGCGTTCGGGGTCAGCGTCGACTCGTTCCCGGCCAAGCACGCCTGGGCCAAGGAGCTGGGCATCAAGGAAACACGGCTTCTCTGCGATTTCTGGCCGCACGGCGCCGTGGCCCACGCGCTGGGCGTTTTCCGCGAGGACGACGGCTTTTCGGAGCGGGCGAACATCGTCGTCGACGAGAATGGGCGTGTGTCCTTCATCAAGGTCTACGACATTCCCCAGCTCCCGGACCTCGACGAGATCGTCGCCTTCCTCAAGACCTGACGTCAGCTTCGGCGCCCATTCGATTATCCCGATTCTTGGAGAGTCCGCCATGGATGTCCACGCCGCCATCGAAACCCGGAGGTCCTACAGGTCCCTGGCTCCTTTTCCCGTCGACGAGGAACTCGTCCGCGACCTGGCCCGCCATGCCCAGCTCGCCCCGTCGTGTGCGAACAACCAGCCCTGGCGCTATGTTTTCGTTTATGATCCCGCCGCGCTTACGGCGATGCGGCCGGTTTTTTCCCGGGCGAACGAGTGGTGTCACGCGGCATCCATGATCATCGCCGTATTCAGCCGGAAGGAGGACGACTGCCTGAGGGAGGGGCGCGAATATCACCAGTTCGATACGGGGATGGCGACGGCGTTCCTCATCCTCAGGGCGACGGAGCTTGGGCTCGTGGCCCACCCGATCGCTGGCTATGACGCCGCGAAGACGAGGGAAATTCTCGGCATTCCCGATGTCTACCAGGTCATCACGCTCGTCCTCGTCGGAAAACACGCGTCCGAGATCAGCCCGGTGTTGACGCCCAAGCAGGCAGCCATCGAGGGTGAGCGGCCCGAGCGGCTTCCCCAGGAGAAATTCGTCTTTCTAAATAGGTACTCCGGGTAAGATCAACCCGGGAAAAGCGGTGCGCCGCGGCGCGGATCGCTTCCCAAATGAGGGGGCACGGACAACAAGCGGGTCCTGATCACAGTGGCCATCCGCTTTTTCGACGAGCGGGAAAGACTGGCGGGAGTTTTTAATTTGACGGCCCCGAACCAGCTCGAGGAGAAGGACATCTGCCGGGCGCTTCGCCGTCCCTGATGTCATTCGGGATAGAATTGCCGAAGCCGGCGCCTTAGACCAGGATCTCCCTGGGGATGTCCCGGAGGTTGAACGTGGAAGCCATGCTGCGGCAATAGGCTCCCGCCCCCAACACGGCCAGAACGTCCCCGCTTTTCGGCAGCGGCATGAGACGTTCCTTCCCGAAGACGTCGCCCGTTTCGCAGAGGTTGCCGGCCACGGTCAGCCGGGCCTTGGGGTTTCCCCCGACGCGGGAGGCGTTGACGATCTCATGGAAGGCCTGGAGATAGATGGCCGGACGAGGGACGGTGTTGTACGTCCCGCCGTTGACGCAGGCGAAGAGGTTGCCGTAGCTTTCCTTGACATACTCGACCCGGAGGAGGAGGGCCCCCGAATCCCCGACCAGGAATTTTCCCGGCTCCACGGCGACGGCTTTGACGCCCAGGCCCGCCTTCGCGACGGCCCGCGAAATATGCCGGAGGTAGCGCGCGACGGGGAACAGCCCCTGCCCCCTGGCGTAGCGAGGCCCGAACCCTCCTCCGAAATCCAGGAACTCGAGGGGGACACGCCTTCGTTCGAGCTCCCCGGCCATCCGGACCATTTTGTCCGCGGCCTCCCGGACGGTCCCGAAGTCGTCGCGTACCCAGCCCGAACCGAGATGGTGATGAAGGCCGACTGGGACAAAGCCGAGGGCCTTGGCCCGCTCGAAAACCCCGACGACTTTGCTTTCCTCGACGCCGAACTTGATGGGGGTCCCGTCAGAGGACCGCCGGCCCGCCGTGATGACCCGGGGGTTGAAGCCGCTCCCGATTCCGGGGTTCCAGCGGACCGACACCCGGATCTTCTTTCCCGGGCATCTCCTCCGCTTGAACGCGCCCATCATCTCGAGCTGCTCGGGGGCGTCGATGTTGAGCGTCAAGCCGTCGACCGTCATCAGCCGCTCGAGGTCCGCGATGCTGACGCTGGTCCCTGTGAAAAGAATCCTCTCCGGTGGGAACCCCGCGGCGAGGGCGGCGTCCACTTCGTTGGGGGAAACGGCGTCGATGCGCGCGCCCCGCTTGCCCAGGAGGGCCAAAAGGCCCCGGTGCGGGTTAGCCTTCATCGCGTAGCAGATCCAGCTCTCCCGGGATGAGTGTGCGGCCATGGTCTTCTCCAGGATGTCATAGCGGGCGAGAACCGCGTTTCTCCCGTAGACGTAGAGCGGCGTCCCGAACTCCCGAGCCAGGCTTTCGGCCTGCCGGCCCGCGAGATAGAGCTTGTTCCTTTTGACCGACGCGAAATCTGTTTCCCACCAGTTCATGGCGTGCCATCCTTGCCGTCCGCCGGGCCCGGACCCGGCTTCTTACGGAACAGGTCCATCTGTCCGCTCCGGATCTGCCGGACGATCTCCCGGAGCACCGGGTATTTTTCGAGGAGGAGTTCCGGGACGTCCACTTTCTCGCCCGTGATCATGTTCCGGATCTGCAGGGCGTTGGCCATGGCCTGGCCCCGGTAATGGTTGTTCGTGATGACGTAAACCTTGCCGCTTTTCGTGCCGAGCTCCCTGATCCGGTCGATCCACCCGTCGAGCTCGTCCTTCGTATAGAGATAATCGTAGCGGTCATCCCGGCCCGCCTCCTCGCGGAACCAGTTCTTGGTGTTCCGGCCGTGGAGCCGGACGTAGGCGAAATCCGGATTCGTGCTGACGGCCGAGGGTTCGATCGAGTTCTTGAAGAGCGGCTGGTCGATGTTGCAGAACGCGGCGCCGTTCGCGCGGAGCATGTCGTAGAAACCGGGCGTATCCCAACTCGCATGCCGGACCTCGAGGGCCAGGGGGTAGCCGCTGAAAAGCCCGAACAGGCGGAGGAGATAGTCCCCGTTCGCGGGCGTGTTGGCGTAGGACCATGGAAATTGGATGAGGAGCGCGGCCAGCCGGTTCCGGACCCGGAGAAGCTCGATCCCGGCCTTGAAATCGTCCACGTCCCTTTGGGAAAAATCCTTCCGCTGATGGGAAAAGACCTGGTGGAGCTTGACCGAGAAGAGGAAATCCGGATGCCCCTCGACCTTTTTGAGCCAGGACACCGACAAAGCGGGGGAGGCCGGCCGGTAAAACGTGCTGTTGATTTCGACGATGTTCATGTAGTCCGCGAGATAGATGAGCGGGTGGAAACCGCGCTCTTTTTTTGTGGGGTAGACGATCCCCTCCCAGTCCTCGTAGCTCCAGCCGGCCGTGCCGATGTGGTATTTGGGCATCGTCACCTCTATTTTAAGCAAAAAGTCGGCGCTCGCCAACGAAAATCATCGATTGTTTGACATCGGGGCCCGGCGGGAATATCTTTGGGGCCCATGACGAATCCGATGGCCGGCCGGCGCGATTTCGGAGAGGAGATCCTCGCCGCGCGCGACCGGATCGAAAGCGGTATTGTCCACACGCCGCTCGAGTTTTCCCGGCCCTTGAGCGAAATGACAGGAGCCCGGGTGTTCATCAAATGGGAGTGCGAACAGTTCACCGGCTCATTCAAGCTCCGGGGAGCGCTCAATAAGCTGCGGTCGATGACCCCGGCGGAGAAAGCCGCCGGAGTCGTTTCGGCCTCGACCGGGAATCATGGCCTAGCCATCAGCCACGCGTCGAAGCTTGAAAAGGTCGCCCTCAAGCTGTTTCTGCCCGCCACCGCGTCCGAGGTCAAGCGGAGAAAGATCGAAGAGCTGGGCGTGGCCGTCGAGTCCTACGGCACCGACTGCGGGAAAACGGAAGTCCACGCCCGCGCGGAGGCGGCGCGAACGGGCCGGGTATTCGTCTCCCCCTATAACGACTGGGACATCGTCTTCGGCGCGGGGACGGTCGGGCTCGAAATCGCCCGGGACGTCCCCGATGTTGACGACGTCATCGTGCCCGTCGGCGGGGGAGGCCTCATCGCCGGCATCGCCGCAGCTCTCAGGGCCTTCCGTCCCGCGGCCCGAACGGTGGGCGTCGAGCCGGAGGCGTCGGCGTTCATGGCGGCCTCCGTCGCGGCCGGGCGCCTGGTCGATATCGCGGAGAGGGAGACGATCGCTGACGCCGTCGCTGGGGGAATCGAACCCGGCTCGATCACCTTCCCCCTCTACCGCGAACTCGTCGGCCGGACGCTCATCGTCGCGGAGGCGGCGATCGCGAACGCCATGGCCCTGGTTTTCCGGACCCACGGGAAGATCATCGAAGGCGCCGGCGCCCTGCCGCTCGCCGGGCTTCTCGGCTCCGCTGGGGCGTTCCAGGGCCGGCGCGTCGTCCTCGTCGTGAGCGGCAAGAACATCTCCCCGGACCGCTTCCGGGAGGTCGCCGGGATCGGCTGATTCTATTGCCCCCGGCCCCTTTTTTGAATATGATGAAACCGGGTATCCCATGAGAAGGGCGGCTTGCCTTTGCGGACTGGCGCTGGCCGTCATTTTCTCCGCGACATGTAAAAAGAACCCGCCGGCCCCGGCCTCTTCCGCCCGGCCAAAGCTCTTCGTCGTCGGCATCTTTCAGTCCGTGGATTCCCCCACGGCGAACGAGGCCCGGAAGGGGATTCTCCAAGCTTTCGAGGACAGCGGCCTGCGCGACGGCGAAAATATCCTGGTCCGGATCCGGATCGCCAACGGCGACATCTCCGAAGTCCAGCGGATCGCCCAAGAGTATGCCGACGAAAAAGTGGACTTGATCATGCCGCTGTCCACCCAATGCCTCCAGGCCGCCCTCATCGCCGGCCGGAGCGCCCCGATCGTGTTCGGCTCCGTCGCCACCCCCTTTCTTGTCGGCGCGGGAAATTCCGCGAATGACCACCTGAACTACGTCACGGGGGTGGCCTCGACGGGACCCGTGCGCCAGACCGTGAAATTCATCCACGACGTGCTCCCCAAAGCCAGGCGGCTGGGGACGCTTTGGACACCCTCGGAGGTCAATTCCGAATATTACCTGGAACTGGCCCGCGACGCGGCATCGGAGTTCGGCCTCGAGGTGGTGGCCGTCCCTGTCGCGAACGCCCATGAGATCCCCCAGGCGGCCCAGATCCTGGTCAACGAGAAGGTGGATGTCCTTTTCCCCATTTCCGACAATACGATCAATTCCGCTTTCGAAGTCCTGGGCCGCGCCGCCGAGGAGAACCGGCTGCCGCTCGTCGGGGGCTTCCTCCGTTCCGTGGAGCTCGGGGCGTCGGCGGCCGTGGGTTTCGACTTCTATGACCTGGGATACAAGACGGGCCGGCTCGCGGTCCGCGTCAAGAACGGAGAAAGTCCGGCCCGGATCCCGATCCAGGCCATGACCGATGTCAAGATCCATCTCAACCTCGAGGCCGCCGCGAAGCAGGGCGTAATTTTTCCGAAGGGCGTTCTCGACGGCGCCGCAAAAATCATGCGCTCGTCCTCGGGCGCCGGGCCGGGAAAGTAAAAGCCATCCGGCTCTTGCCCGCCGGGACGGCTCTGCGGATGCCTAACGCGGTCAGGGCGATCCCCCGGCGGCAGGCCTCCTCCGCGCCAAGGCCTTCCGCAAGATAGCCGAGGACGGCGGCCGACAAAAAACAGCCCGTGCCGTGGACGCTCTTCCCGATCCGGGCATGCCGGAAAACTCTGAAGCCGCCGTCGTACAGGACGTCCACGGCCTCACCCTTGAGATGCCCGCCCTTGACAAGACACGGGACGCCGGACGAATCGAAGATGCGCCGGGCCGCATCTTTCATGTCGTCAAGAGTCCCGATCGGCCGGCTCGATGTGAGGGCCGAGGCTTCGTCAAGGTTCGGGGTGATCAGGGTGGCTTTCCCCCTTAATAATTTGAGGAACACCGCCATCGCCCCGGCTTCGATGAGCCGGGCGCCGGAACTCGACCGGAATACCGGGTCGACGACGCTGGGGATCGAAGGATTTCGCCCGAGGATACGGGCGGCCTCGGCCAGGTTTTCAAGACTGCCGGCCATGCCGACCTTGATTCCCGCGAACCGGACCTCTCGGGTCAAAGCGTCGTATTGGGCGCGGACAAGCCGCCGGGAAAGAGGGACGGCCTTGTCCAGTTCCGCCGTATTCTGGGCCGTGACGGACGTCAGGATCCCGTAACCCCGGAACCCCAGGTGTTCGAAAACCCGGATGTCGAGGTGGACGCCCGCCCCGCCCGAAGGGTCGTATCCCGCGATGCTGAGAAGGTTCATGGCCATGGAGCCGGCTTTCGCCCGGGATTTTACCATAATTCCCGGTTCGCGGCTCATAGCCCCGGCCGGAAGGCGGGGAGTCGATCCCGGGGGCCTTGAAGCAAGTATTTGACAATTCCCCGCCTATATATTATAGATTCTGGACGAATCTGTATTTGGAGGCAAAATGACCAAGAAACTATGTCTCGCGTTATCAGCCGTCCTGCTGCTGACGTCCGGGCTTCTGGCCAACGGCCTGAACCTGAACGGCTTCGGCGCCCGGGCGGCCGCCATGGGCGGCGCGTTCGTCGGCCTGGCCGATGATTACACGGCCCTTTATTGGAACCCGGCCGGCCTGGCCATGATGAAGAAGGGGACCTTCGGTCTGACGGGCGATCTGCTCATTCCGAAGAGCGATTATACTCTTGACACCTTCAGCATGAGGACCACAACTCGGGTCTACCCGGCAGGGCTCGTCGGGTATTTCCGGCCGATCGGCGACAATATTGTCGTGGGCCTCGGCGCCTACACCCTGTCCGGACTCGGGGCGGAGTGGAATAACACGGGCACGCCGTTCCTGGAGGAGGTCCTTGTCGCTCCAGCTCCCCCGTCATTTTTCACCCCCGCTCTCCAGGCGTCCAAGTGGAGGAGCTTCATCGGCTCGATCACCATCGCCCCGGCCATCGCCGTAAAGGTCTCGGACAAGTTTTTCCTGGGGGCGACCCTAAATATCAATTACGGCTTCTTCAGGACCGAGCAATGGGGCGAAACCCAGGTCATCTCCACGAAGCCGCTCGTCGTCTTCAATTTCGGTCAGGCTGAATTGAACGTGGACGGCTGGGGGTTCGGAGCGACGTTCGGTGTGCTGTACAAGCCGTGCGATTGGCTCAGCGTCGGAGCCACCTACCGGCTCGCGTCCAAGCTGAAAATGGACGGGACGTCAACCCTCGAAAACCTCCCGCTCCTGAGCTCGACTCTCCCGGACAAGTCCCCCGCCAAGCTGGACGCCACGAACCCCATGTGGCTGGCCGGCGGGCTGGCCGTCAAGCCGATGAAGAACCTGACCTTCACTTTCGACCTGCAGTGGACCAACTGGAGCAAGGTCCAGTCGCTGACGGTGAAGCTCCTCGACCCCGCCTGGAACGCGGCCGGCGTCACGGATAACGTCCTGACTCTCAACTGGGTGAACCAGCTGCAGGTCCGGTTCGGGCTGGAATACGTAATGGGCAATTTCGCCGTCAGGGCCGGCTACTACCGCGACCCCCATCCCGCCCCGGACTCCACGATGAACATCCTGATCCCGAGCTTCACGTACAACAGCATCACCGCCGGTATCGGCTACAAAATGGGCAGCCTGCGGTTCGATATCGGCCTGGAATACCTGATGGGCCGGGACCGGACGATCGCGCCCGCGACGGACAATTTGCCCGGGCTCTACGACATGAACATCCTCGTCCCCATGATCTCCTTCAGCACGGGCTGGTAATCCGCGCTTCGCAGAATCTCCACCCCTCCCGGCTCCGGCCGGGAGGGGTTTTTTCGCCCGGGCCGGGCCGGCGAAATGAGCCATCACCTGGCGGAGCTACCCGAAGAAGCATAGGAAAACGGTTTGACCCCCCGGTTTGGGGCATACTGGAATCGCGGCAATGACTGGAAAAGCCCGGGCGCACGTGCTCATCTCGGGACGCGTTCAGGGCGTTGCCTACCGTTACTTCGCCGAAAAATACGCCAAGTCTTTCCGAATCATGGGATGGGTCAAAAACCTGTATGACGGCCGGGTCGAGGTGCTGGCCGAGGGGGACCGCGAGGATCTCGACCGTTTTCTTGCCCGTCTCAAGGAAGGGCCGCGCCTGGCCGCCGTGGACGGTTTTGACGTCACTTGGGAAGAATTCGCGGACGAATTCCCGGACTTCCAAATCACTTTCTAATCCCGTTCGCCGGATCCCACGGAGGCAAATCCGTGGAGCTTTAGTCCGCCTTGGATTTCCGGCGGCATTCCTCGGAGCAGAAAAAGCGCTCCTGTCCGTCGCGGACTTCCCGGATGGCCTCGTCCCGCGGGATATACGTGTTGCAGATGTCGTCCTTGACCATGACCCCTTGAATCTGCCGGGGCTCGCCGGAGGATTTCTTGGGACGTGTCGCGGCCCGGTAGACGCGGAAGAGGATATAGGCGAGATACAGCAGGAAGGCGTAGAAGACGAGCCGGAACAATCCGCCGATCATGAATCGAATGTAGACCATTTCCCCCGGGCTGTCAAACAGGCCCCGCGTAGGGGGTTGATTCGCCGGGGAATGAAAAGTAAGATGAAGGCGCACCCCGGGTTCAGAAATGGACGCTTTTCTCACGCCGGACGAAACGGCCCTAAGGCAAAGGATCCGCGATTATTTTCGCGACGGGGAGGCGTCCGGCGGCGGTGCTCCTCCGGGGCCGGCGGGTTCGCATGAGGCCGGAGCCCTTTTGAAGGAATTGGGTTTTCCGGGGCCGCACGGCGCAGGGGACGAGGGGAAAGAAGCAGGCCTTCTTGCCAAGGCGCTGGTCGTCGAAGAGGTGTCTTCGGCCTCGCCTCGGCTGGGACGCGAACTCGTCCCGGTCCTCGGAGGCGAGGCCCGTGGCGTGCCTGGAACCGACAGCGAGGCGGCGGAAATCGCCTGGATGATAGGCGTCGCGGCGGCCGTCCTCGAGGCCTGCTTGAAGGCCGCCCGGGAACAGGGGTTTTTCGCCAGCACGCTCATGGACCACCAGAAGGTTCAGATGGCCCTCGGGGACCTTCTCTCCGGGCTCGAATCCGCCCGGCTTCAGTCCTACCGGGCCCTCCGCCTGATCGACGGGGGGGACACCGCCCGGGGAGGGGAGGAACTGCGGCGCGCGGCCGGCCTCGCCGGCAGGGCCCACAGTGAGGCGATGGGCATGGCGTCGGCCCTTCTCGGCCCCCGCTGGCTTTCCGAAAAGATTCCCGGCAACGAAAGGAGCCGCTGATGAAACTCGAAACTCTTTACAAAAAGGCCGTCGCCATCGGAGTGTCCCGGGACCTGAGAGGGCCGGACGAGATCCGGAGGGTCCTTAATGACGAGGAAGAGAGGTTTAAGAAGCTCTCGAAGGAAGAGGCCGAGTCCTACGATATGGACCGGCTGTTCAATCCCTACGCCGACACGCGGATCCTGACGGGAAGGCCGGACACCGAGGTCCGCCGCGTTATCGTGGGCATCGATATGGAAGCGGCGGAGGTCCTCCTGGCGCACACTCTCAACCGGGACTTCGGGCGGAAGATCGACCTCATCATCGCCCACCATCCGGAAGGCCCCGCCCTGGCCCGGCTCCACGACGTCATGAAGCTGCAGTCGGACCTCCTGGCGGCGTACGGGGTCAACATTTCCGTGGCCGAACAGCTCATGGACAAACGCATGGGGGAGATCGAGCGGCGGCTCCTCCCCGTGAACCACAACCGGGCCGTGGACGCCGCCCGCCTCCTCGGACTGCCGATGATGTGCGTCCACACGCCGGCCGACAACTGCGTGACTTCCCATCTCAAGGAGCTCTTCGAAAGGGAGAGGCCGGTCAAGCTCAAGGACCTCGTCGGTCTTCTCAAGAAGGTCCCCGAATACGGCCAGGCCGACCGCTCCGGCGCCGGCCCGAAAATCGTCAGCGGCTCGGATGGCGCCCGGTGCGGGAAGATCTTCGTGGACATGACCGGCGGCACCGAGGGCCCCAAGACGATCTTCGAGCAGCACGCGGTCTCGGGGATCAGCACGATCGTCGGCATGCACCTCAGCGAGGACGCCCTGGACAACGCCAAGAAGGCGAACCTGAACGTGGTCATCGCCGGCCACATCTCGAGCGACACGCTGGGGCTGAATCTCCTGTTTGATGAACTGGAAAAGGAGGAGCGTCTGGAGTTCGTCGGCGCCTCGGGATTCGAAAGGATCAGAAAAGCGGACCGATAGGGCGGAGCCTCACAGCCTGCCGTAGTGACTCTGGGCGCTTAGGGTGACGATCCAGCGGGCGAAAGCCCGCGCCTCGGCCAGGTCGTGCTCATCCGGATGGGTGGCCGCGGACGCGGCCATGCCCGCCCAGGCCTCGTGTTCCGGCGAATTCTTCAGGACCTCGAGCGCTCTCATGGACACTTTACCCCGGCAGGTGAACGTGCCGATGATTTTGGCTTTGGCCACGAGAATCGAGGCGTATTCCAAGGCCTCTCGCGAAAGCTGGCTCCCCGTGACCGACCCGTGGGTTGAAAAGAGGGCGACCTTCTTTCCCTCGGGGATCTTCTTGAGAAAGACCTCTGCCTGATAGGGCACGCTGTGCGTCTCGACGGGGAAGCCGGCGAAAATGACGGCGTAAGGGGTCAGGTCGCCGACGTCCGCCATGGGCATGAGGGCCTTATCGCCTTGGATCTCGGCGAAGACCGCTTCCGCGACGGCCTTGGTGTTGCCGGTCCGGGTGAAGTAGGTCACGAGGGTTTTGGCCATACCGAGCATCCTCTCTTGTCTTAATCCAAGTTCCGGTCAGTTATTGTCCCAGAAAACTCCGCGAAATGCCATTCACTCCTCGACCGGGAATTCCATGGTCACGGTCGTTCCCCCCCCCGGCTCGCTCGCGACCTGGATCGTCCCGCCGTGCTCTTCGATGATCTTTTTGGCGATCGGCAGGCCGAGTCCCGTTCCCGCGTCTTTGGTCGAGAAATAGGGGTCGAAGATCCGCTCGATCGTCTCCCGGCTCATGCCCGGCCCCGTATCGCGGATCGCGATCCTGAGCCTCAGGCCGTCGCGAACCATGGTGACCGCCACCTCGCCCTTCTGGCTGATGGCCTCGACGGCGTTGGCGACGACGTTCCGCAGGGCGGTCTTGAGCTTGGCGGCATCGCCCCGCGTCCGGAAATCCCGGCCGGCGTAAACGACCTTGAAGCGGATGCGCTCGGAAAGGAGCTTCCGGTAGGGCCGAAGGGTATCCTCGAGGACCTCGGCGAGGTCCAGGGGGTCCTTGCGGAGCGTCGTGTCCCTGGATATCTCCATGAACTCCTGGGCAATCCGCCGCAGGTTATCGACCTCGCTGATGATATAGGACATGGACTCCTTGAGCGCCCGGTCGAAGTCGCCTTTTTTGTCCTCGTAGACCTTGAGGACGTGCTCCGCCGAAAGCTGGATCGGGGTCAGGGGGTTCTTGATTTCGTGGGCGACCTTCCGGGCCATCTCGGTCCAGGCCACCTTCTTGCTCATCTCGGCCAGCTCCTGCTCGTGGGCCTTGAGGTTCTTGATCATCGTGTTGAAGCCGTCGATGAGGGTCATCATTTCGTCGCTGGACCGGTGGTCGATGCGGACCTCGAGGTTCCCGAGGCCGACCTCCCGGGTTCCGGCCAGGAGCTTGCGGACCGGCACGATGATCATGGACCGGATGCCCCGGGAGAAGAGAATGACGAGCACCGAGAAGAAGGCGGCGAGGAGGACCAGGAACTCGACGATCTCCCGGGTCGCCCGGGCCACCTCCTCCTGCTCGAAAGGAAAGGGCAGAGAGATGAAAAGCGTCGAGCTCTGAAACTCGTAGGGAACCGTCAGCGTCTGGAAAGAGTAACCGCCGACCGACGTGCGTTTGGTGAAAAAGGGCTTCTTCTCGTAGACGAGGCCTTCGTAGGCCTCGCCGTCGAGAAGGTCGGGCAGGAGCCCGCTGTCGAAAAACTCGAGGCGGCTCGACGCCTGGAGGATCGCGTCCTGGTAGAGATTCACGTCGTTCGATAGGGTCGAGCTGATCCAGAGCGCGAGGTCGGCGGTCGGCGCCAGGTAGGGAGATACATTCTTGTCCCCGACGATGAGGAAGGCCTCCATGAGGCTTTGGGCGTAGCTCGCGTGGATCGCGGCGTCCTCGACGAACCGCTCCGTGAAGACGCGGTCGAAAAGGCTCCGCGTAAAGACGGTGTACATGACGAGCGGGATCAGGGCCACGGCCAGGAAGGCCGCGTAGACGCGGTTGGAGAAGGACCAGAGGGGCCGGGTGAGCTTGGCCTTCCCGGCCAAAACGGCGAGAAAGACCAGGACGGCGGCCACGACGGC
Source organism: Candidatus Aminicenantales bacterium (assembly GCA_049513915.1). Classification (GTDB taxonomy): domain Bacteria; phylum Acidobacteriota; class Aminicenantia; order Aminicenantales; family Saccharicenantaceae; genus DATKJS01. Next base: position 23,229 of record JBEKVN010000044.1, read on the forward strand.
CAGGTCGAAGAAAAAGAGCCGCAGGAACTCGACGGTCCTGGTTTTGAGCTTCTTCAGGGGGGTGAACAGGACGCAATAGCGGTCCTGGGACCGGAACATGAAGGCGGCGTAGGTCGTCCCCTTGTCTTCGAACCGCCCCCAGAAAGACCGGCCGGGCACGGCCAGTCGGTTCAGGTCCTCCGCCGGGATCCCGGTGATCAGCTTCTGCGGATTGAAAAGCGGCCTGCCCTCGAGGTCGTAAATCGCGCAACCGATGTCGAACTGGCTCAGCGAGGGCATGGGGTCCGTCCGGAGGACCTCGAAATAGGGGTTGGCGGAGTAGAGGAAAGGCAGCATCTCCGGGTCCAGGGATACGTAGAGGATCAACCGGCCGAGGTAATGCGTCTCGTCGCTCCAGTCCCTGTAGCCGATCAGAAATTCTTTTTCCTTGCCGATGAAGCTCAGGGACTGCCGGACGACGGTCCAGTTCTCCGAGCGCGAGAGTTCGGGAGGCTTGACGTAATATTTCGGGACGTTGAGGGAGAACCAACTCAGGCTGTTCCCCTCGGCGTCGCGCAGCTCGAGGCTCGAGTACCAATTGAACTTGGCGACGAGACTCTTCTGCCAGAGGGCGTGGGCGAAGTCGTTGCCGGCCGGCGGCGGGTTCTTGAAGAAGGCGGTGATGGACCGCTGGTTCCGGTCGATGTCCGGGAAGGACTGCTCCATCAGGAAATCGCCCCAGGCCTCCTGGTTGAGGATGGTCCGCTTCAACGTCGTTTCCATGAGAGACAACGTCTTCATCGCGGTCAGCCGGTCGAGTGACCACGATGTCCAGAGGGCCGCCAGGATGATCCCGGCGACGACGACCTCACGGCGTTTCAAGACATCCGGCGCGGAGACGACGGCATACACCCATGACAAGAGGGCCAGGTGCAAAACAAGGAGGACCATGGACCTGCTCCCTCCGGCGGCGAAGAGAATCATACCGGCCGTCGCGGCCATGAAGAGATACGACAACCAGCGGTTCCCGGCATGAAGAGCGGCCAGCCTGAACGCCAGCGAAATGATCAGAAGGAGAGAGGCCAGGAACAGCAGCAGGCTGAGCTGGAGGACGAGGAAAGGCCCGTCGATCGTCCATCGGATGAGGGACACGTTGGAGTTGAAGACGAGCCGCTTCAGGACATTCAGGAAGATGATGAGGCCGCCGGCCGCCACGGCGCCGGCCAGGAGATGGAGGCCCGGGGCCAGGAACGGCCATGGTTTTCGCTTCCCGGCCCTGAAGAGGCGCTTTCCATAGACAGCCAGACATGCGCTGATGGCGAACGCCACGAGCGAGGTCAGCAGGATATCGGCCGGGGACTGGGTCAGGTTCCAGAACGAGCGAAAGCCGGCCACGGCCGGCGAGAACACCGCGAGCGACCGGACGGGCTCCAGACGTCCGATCGGAAACGCGATGAACCTCAGGCCGGCCAGGAAGAGAAGGATCAGCATTCCGGGGACGATCGCGCGCCCCTCCAGGAACCCGAGCCCGGTCCAGACATAAACGATGCCGATCAAGGCGCCGGCGGCGAGGAGCAGGAACAGGATGAGCCAGAGGCTCTCCCGGACCCGCGTCAGCTTCGAGGTCAGCGATGGTGAAGAGAGTGTCACGGTGGCCAGGATCCGGCCCGCCTCATTCCTCAGCGGGAAAAAGAGGGTCTGGATCTCGTTTTCCTGCCGGGGCTGGCCCGCGAATCCGTCGTTATGCCGGGCGAAGAGCTTTTCGAACCCCGAAACGTCCTGCTTGAAATCCCAATAATCGATATCGAACTCCGTATGGAAGGCCGGCTGGAGGGCGTGGGATTCGAGGATATACGAGGATTGGAACAGGGGGATGAAGGCCAGGAGTTTGAAGTGGGCGAGGAGGCTTCCATCGGCGCCCCGGGGCTCCAGCGAGACCAGGTATACCGAGGATTTGCTCCGGATGAGGAACGCCGCGGACTGCGCCTTGAGCGTCTTGAAGCTGTCCGCCGGGACGAGGTCGATGAGGCTGAGGACGTTGCCGTACCAGATCACGGGATTCCCCTCCCCGTTGGTCAGGGCGACGCCTTCCGTTCCGGTGTCCAGGCCGGCCTTCTTGAAGAGGCTGAAATAGACCTCCGGGACGGCGGGCAGCGGGGCCGCCGCGAAACGGCTTTTCCGTGATTCGAACGCGGCCAGGAGGCGGGCGAATTCCCGCCGGACTGTCCGGGACTCGTTCTTGAGCGACGCCAGGCTCTTCTGGTCATAGTTCCTGGCGATAAACCGGGGAAGGATGAGCGAGAGGAGGGCGATGATCAGGGCCAGAGCCGCCGCTCCGGCGCAACCTGCGAGGAGGGCGTGCCGGCGGCGGGCATTCTTCCCGTCCATCAGAGCTTCTCCGCCCGGATTTCGACAATCCTGAGCACCTTCTCCGGGATTTTGCGCCCGGGGCCGGGAGCGAGCGTCTCAGGGGCAAGGTAGAAAAAGACGCGCACGGGGTACAGGTTGCCCGTCTTCTCGTCCCGGAACGACCAGCGCGCCTTGAGGATACCTCCCGGCTGGCCGGGAATGCTCAGGAAGCCCGAGGAAACGAAGAACTCGGTGGTCTTAAAGACCGAAAAGATCCGCTTGAACACGAGGAAGGCCTGGTCCGGGGAGAGCTGGTCGGCGAGGGACAGGGGGTCAGGGAGCGAAACGGGGATGTCCCCCTCGGCGGTCAGGATGCCGCGCAGAATCTCGGGGGAATTCTCCAGGAAGGCCCTTTCGAGCGGCTTGGTGACCGGGACCGGGAGCGACAACAGAAAGGACAGCGCGAGGACTTTGATGATGATCACGGGTCTTCTCCAATCTTAGCACAGCCTTTTCGAGGCGGGCAAGAGAGTGAACGGGTCCACTACATTAGTGACACGCTGGGCTGCGGATGATTTTTAAGCCAGGCCTGATAGTATTCGGCCGGCGTCAGATAATCAAGCGATTGATGGGGCCGGATATGGTTATAGGTCTTGTCCCACTCCTCCAACTGCTTATTGTGCTCCTCAAGCCTCAGCCCGATGTCTTCAACCTCATAAAACTCCTCCCGATGGGTCCGGTTCGCCCGCTCCACGTAACCTTGTAGCTTCGGGGTTCGGGGGGGAATGATGAAGAGCCGGATCCCGCGCTCACGGCAGGCATCTTCAAAGTGCTTTTTGAACTCCGACCCGCCATCGATCTGGATGGCCCGGACCGGGAAGGGGAACTTCCTCTCCATATACTCCAGGAACAGGGCTGCGGCGAAGCTTGAGGCATGCCGATAAGCTCGAGACACGTCCCAGCGCGAGATAAGGTCTCGAGTGCTGAACTGCCATCGACGATCATCGCTCTGAAGCCTGATCTGAAGGGTGTCCACCTGGACGAGATCTCCTGGAGCTGTCACCCGGTATCCCTGGGGCTTCCTTATGGCGTAACGCGGCTTCCGCCGGCGTTTCCGGGCCTCCCGGGCTTGGCGGACGCTGACGGGCTCAACCAACACACCCCGGTCCTTTAGCCGCTTCATAACCCGGCCTGCCGTGGAGGAGGAGACCTGGAGCCCCTCTCTCCTCAAGAGAACCACCAGCTTGTTCTTCCCCCATCGGGGATATCTAGTCCTGAGCTCAAGGATCCGGTTTTCGACCGGGGCCGGGGTCAGGGGTTTCCGGACATGATGGGGTCGTCGGCTTTCGGCCTCCAGGGTGGTCAGATCTTCGGGGTCAAACCGGTTCTTCCAGCGATAGAAGGTCTGAGGGGAGATGCAAAAATGGCGGCAGGTCAGCCGGGCATCCTCACATCGGTTATAAAAATCGAACCA
>JBEKVN010000045.1:0-25609 GCA_049513915.1 Candidatus Aminicenantales bacterium
AGGCCGGGCTGATCTGCGTCGGGCTCGTAGAACGTGTGCTTGAGGCCGAGCGGCGTGAAGATATGGTCCTGGAGGAAGCGGCCGAACGGCTGGCCCGAGATCTTCTCGACGACCCGGCCGAGGATGACGAACCCCGTGTTGCTGTAGGAATAACGGCTTCCCGGCTCGAAGTCGAGCGGGCGCCCCGCGAACCGGCGGATAAGCTCGTCCGCGTCAATCGGCTTCATCATCGGCCGGTCCACGAAATCGAGCGGATAATAGTCATGATAGCCCGAGACGTGGTTCATCAGGTCGAGAAGCGTGATGTTTCCGGCGCGCGTGAGCCCGGGGTAGTATTTGGCGACCTTGTCGGCCACGTTGAGCTTGCCCGCCTCGGCGAGCTTCAGGATGCAGGCGGAGGTGAACTGCTTGGTGATCGAGCCGATGGCGAAGGGCGTTTCAGCGGTCGCGGCGGCCCCGCCGAGCACGCTCCGGCCGTAGCCCTTGGCCAGGACGATTTTGCCGTCGATCATGACCGCCGCCGAGAGGCCGACGAGCCCCCTGGATTTGAGCTCGCCCGCGATGAACTTGTCGAGCGCCTGGATGTCGACCGCCGCGGATTTTGCGGGAGTTTGGGGCGTGGGCGCCTGCGCGAGCGCGTGAACCCCCATGCAAAGCGCGATCAGCAGTCCAATGAGAATGGTAACGCGGGATGGTTTCATGACGGCCTCCGTTTTCCTTTGCCGCCGGCGCAGCGGGCGGTCAGTCTTTGAAGAAATACTTGATTTCCCACTCGGCCGTTTCCGGCGCGTCCGAGCCGTGGGTGGCGTTCCGCTCGATGGAGAAGCCGTAGGTGCGGCGGAGGGTGCCGGGCTTGGCCAGGGCCGGGTCCGTGGCCCCCATGACCTCGCGCCAGCGGCTGATCGCGTCCTCGCCCTCGAGGACCATCAGGATGACCGGGCCGGAGGACATGAACTCGGTCAGGCTGGCGTAGAATTTCTTCTCTTTATGGACGATGTAGAATCCCTTGGCCTCGTCCTGGGTCAGATGGGCCATCTTCAGCCGGCTGATCGCGAAGCCCTCGTCCTCGATGCGCTGGATGATTTTTCCGACGATCTTCTTTTTGACGGCGTCGGGCTTGATGATGGCCAGGGTTTTTTCGCTCATGGTCGCTCCTTCAGGGGAATCATATACCGCAAGCGGGGAGGTCGAGTCAACGGTCGCACTCTTGACGGCGTTCGCACTTGGGGAGTAACATTTTCCCCGGAGGCTCGGGGGATGGCGAAAAAGGACGAAAGACCTGACAAACGGTTCCCGCGGTTCGTCAACGACAATCCGTTCAGGCGGCTGTTCCTGCCCTTTCGGCGGCTGATCAGGCCCTACGTCGCCGCGGGCCAGGCGGCCGCGGACCTCGGCTGCGGCCCGGGGTTTTATACAATCGCGCTTGCTCGAACCGTCGGTCCCGGGGGAAAAGTCTATGCGGTTGATTGGGACGAGCATGCCATTTGGATCCTCGAGAAGAAGGTGCGGAAACGCGGCCTTCGCAATGTCGACGCCCGGATTGCATCCGCCTCGGATCTGAGTTTCATCCCTGACTCGTCCGTGGATTTCGTCCTCGCGAACGGACTGCTGTGCTCCATGGCGCCGGCGAAGCTTGAATCGACCGTCAGTGAGATAAACCGAATCCTCAAGCCCGAGGGACGGGCCTATCTCAGCATCGCCACGGGCCCTTGGAGCAACGTGGACCGCGCGGCCTGGGAGAAGATACTGGTCGGGTTCCGAGTCGAGCGCAGGGGCAAAGGTTTTCCCGCCTTTTTCCATCGATCGGCGGTCGTGTCGGCGATCCGACGGCCCGCGTAACTTAGCGCTGGTCCGCGGAAAGAAGGTATCTGAATCCCGCTTGAAGACCCATGGGGTGGGCCTTGAGATTGGAAAAATCGACGTGGGCGAGGCCCGCCCTCGCGAGGTTGACCAGGCCGGTGAAGTAACGGACCTCCATGAAGACGGTCAATCTCCGGGCCGCATCCAGCCGCACTCCGCCTCCCACGGTTCTGGTAAAATCGTTACGCTTGCGATCTTCGAGGAGGTTGAATCGCGCCGTGCGGATCGAGGAAAAAAAGGCCAGCCCCGCCTGCTTGAGGAAATCCGGTAGTGCGCCTTTGACCAGGGCGTAGGGAGCAACCCTGGAGAGCGGCTTCCTGAACTTCGTCCCGTCGCTGCGGTCGCCGGGCCCCAATACCTTGATTTCCAGCGCGAACGATGCGGTCCACAAGAAAAGAATCGCAGCCGCGGTCCATGCTCTTTTCATGGATGCCCCCGGAGGTTGCTGATAACTATTCGCCGATACTGTACACCGATCTTCGCCGGGAATCAACCTCGTTCGCTGAATTCCATTGACTAACGTCCGTGGAGCTTCAGAGATGCGGGTTTGACAGGCGGGGAAGGGGCCGATACAATGACCTTCGTCGGGCATGAAGAAAAGCACGGGCAAGGCTGCGGACTGCCAGGCCCTGAAGGCCAAGGCCTTGGAGCTCGGCTTCGACCTCTTCGGCGTCGCCGACGTCACGGAACTCCGGGGGGATTTCCTGATCGAGCCGAAAACGCGCGACCGGTTCCCGCTGGCCATCTCGCTCGGCAAGGGCCTTAACGGCCCGGTCCTCGACGACATCGACGACCACCCGACCCCGCTTTACTTCCACCACTATCGCCAGACGAACGCCTTTCTCGACCGCGCCGCCCTGCTCCTGGCCGACGATATCCAGAAAATGGGATTCGCCGCCCTTCCGATCGCGGCCTCGCAGATCATCGACTGGGAGGGACAGCGGGCCCACGTTTCCCACAAGCACGTCGGCCGCGCGGCCGGCCTCGGCTGGTTCGGCCGGAACAACCTCCTGGTAAATCCCGAACTCGGGTCCCGCCTTCGCCTGGTTACGGTCCTGACCGACATGCCGCTCGAGCCGGACAAACTGCTCGAAGACGGCTGCGCATCATGCCGGGCCTGTGTCTCGACCTGCCCGGCCGGAGCCATCAAGGAGCGGCGCGACGATTTCGACCACAGGGGTTGCTTCGAGAAGCTCAGGGAATTCCAGAAGCTGAGGCTCGTCAGCCAGTTCATCTGCGGCGTCTGCGTTAAAGCCTGTAGAGGTCCGAAAGGAAAAACTTGATGTCCTCCGCGCTCGCCCCGATAAAATCTCCTCCCCGCCGGCGGAAGAACTTCGGCGCCCCGCGCCTCGCCGCGGGCATGGCCCTAATCCTCCTGGCATCCCTTCTAGTCGCGGGAAGCTCTGGCGGTGACCAGGAGATCCGCCCCGACAATTGGGCTCAGCCGGTCCCTTCGGCGACCCTCAGCAATTGGTACAAGCTCGACGACGACGTTTACCGCTCGGAACAGCCGACCCGGAAGGGCTTCGAGGAGATCCGGGCCCACGGGATCGTGACGATTATCAACCTGAGGTCCGAACATTCGGATGATAAACTTGTCGAAGGGTTGGGATTCTTCATCATGGACATCCCGATGAGCGCCTTTAGCGTCTCGGAAGAGGACGTCGTGAAGGCGTTAGGGGCCATTCAGGCCGCCCCGAAGCCCGTCCTCGTGCACTGCCAGTACGGTTCCGACCGGGCGGGAGTGATCATGGCCATGTACCGCGTCGTCATCCAGAATTGGACGAAAGAAGACGCCCTGGCCGAAATGACCCAGGGCGGCTACCGATTTCACTTTTGGTATTTCAATCTCCCCGCGCTCGTCAAATCGGTCGACGTGGCGAGGATCAGAAAGCGGCTGGGCTTGGCGCAAACCGGCTGACCGGATTCTTGCGGGCATATCCCCGGCGGGATCGCGCCGGGATCAAACCCTCACTTATCGTGTTGGCGGACGAGCTCCTCCACCTTTTCGACGAGCTCCTTGTTCCCGATGAAGAGCGGCGTCCGCTGGTGGAGGGATTCGGGCTGGATGTCGAGGATGCGGCGGTGTCCGTCGGACGCCCAGCCCCCGGCCTGCTCGGCGATGAAGGCCAACGGCGCGGCCTCGTAGAGCAGGCGGAGCTTTCCGGACGGCGCTTTCGGGTCCTTGGTGTCGGCCGGGTAATAGAACACGCCCCCCGCGAGCAAGTTGCGGTGGAAGTCGGAGACGAGAGTGCCGATGTAGCGCAGCGATAATCCCGCAACGCCGCCTTCCCGTCCCTGCAAGTAATCCGTGTAGTGTTGGATGCCGCGGCTCCAGTATTTCTCGTAGCCAAGGTTGACGCTGAAATACTTGGCGGGGGAGGGGATCCGGATGTGGGGGTGGGAGAGCAGGAATTCGCCCACCGACAGGTCCAGCGTGAACCCGTGGACGCCGTGCCCGGTCGTATAGATCAGCATCGTGCTCGTCCCGTAGGAGATGTAACCCGAAGCGATGAGATTCCGGCCGGGCTGGAGAAACTCGTCCTCGGTCACCGGGCCGCTCTCACGTGTCCGCTTGTAGATCGCGAAGATCGTGCCGACCGGCATGTTGAAATCCACGTTTGAAGAGCCGTCCAGGGGATCGTAAAGGAGAAGATACTTGCCCTTGGGGTACTTGTCCGGGATGGGCATGAAGGCGGCGTTCTCCTCGGAGGCGAGGCCGGCCAGGCGGCCCGTGTGGTCGGTGAGCTTTAAGATGGTGAGGTCGGCGAAGCGGTCGAGTTTCATCACCTGCTCGCCCTGAACGTTGATGTCGCCGGTCCGGCCCAGGATCTCAACCAAGCCGGCCTTCGTCGTCTTGCTGGCGATGACCTTCCCGGCCAGGGCCAGGTCGTAGAGGAGGTTGGTCAGGGCGCCGGTCGCATCGGGATAGAAGCTCTGCTCCTCGAGGATGTAGCGTTCGATGGTGATGATGTTGGGATGGTTGTCCGCCGTGTTCGTCATGGGGTCCTCCTTTGCTTACGTGGGGGCGCATCCAGAGTATCACTGTATCGGGGGCCGTTCAACCCCGTTCGCGGGATTCCGCGGACGGGAAAAACGGGGGGAAAAACGGGGACGGTCCTGTTTTTCCCCTCTGCGTTTGCGCCCGGGCCTCTTTTGCCGGCCTGGGAAAAACAGGACCGTCCCCATTTTCGGGGGCGGGCGCTCCCCTGATTGACAGCCATCCGTCGCCGGTGCTATGGTTCTTGAACATGCGACCCAAGTTCCCAGGGGCGAATTCCAACCAAGGAGCGCGATTATGAAACGCTTGTTCACCGTCTTTTTGGTCCTTTGTCTGGCCTTGACGGCCTTCTCTCAGGATAAACCCAAGCAGGCCCAGGAAGCGAAGGTCGCTCCCCCGGCCAAGCAGGAAACCCCGCCCGCCAAGCCGGCCGAGGCCGAGCCAAAGCCTTACGACCAGGTCGTGACGGCCGAATTCAAGACCCAAGCCGGGCTCTTCAAGGTCCACACGAACAAGGGGAAAGCCCTGTTCGAGATTCCCAAGACCGAACTCGGCAAGGACCTGCTCCTCGTGGTCCAGGTCAAGAAAAGCCCGACCGACGTGAGCTACCCCGGCCAGTCGGTGGTCGACATGGTCGTCCGCTGGGAACAGCGCGAGAACAAGGTCCTCTTGCGGGCCGTGGACTTTTCCAACATCGCCGATCCGAATGATCCGATCAACGCGGCCGTGACCGCCATGGAAACGCCGACCATCATGATGGCTTTCGCGGTCGAAGCGTTCGCCGCCGACGGGGCGCCGGTCATCGACGCGACCAAGCTTTTCACGAGCGACGTCAACGAGATCCCGGTCAAGAAAACCGTCGGGGGGATGGGCATTGACGCCTCCCGGACGTTCCTCGACAAGGTCAAGGCCTTCCCGGTCAACCTGAACGTCGAGGCCACGCAGACCTTCAATCCCAAGCCGCCCCAGCTGCCTCCGGGCTTCCCGCCCCAATACGCCGATTACCTGCCGCCGACTCCCAGTCCGACGGCCGTCGTCCATTACTCGTTCGTCAAGCTCCCGGAAAAGCCCATGATGGGCCGTCTGGAGGACGAGCGCGTGGGATATTTCACCCATAGCCATACGAACTACAGCCGTACCGTTCACGAGGTCAAGCCCACGGACTTCATCGCCCGCTGGCGCCTGGAAAAGAAGAACCCCGCCGCGGCCAAGAGCGAACCCGTGAAGCCGATCATTTTCTACGTGGACCCGGCGACCCCCAAGAAATGGGTGCCTTACATCATGAAGGGCATCGAGGCCTGGCAGCCCGCGTTCGAGGCGGCCGGGTTCATCAAGGGCATCGTGGCCAAGGAGGCGCCGACGCCCGAGCAGGACCCCGACTGGAGCGCCGACGACGCCCGCTATTCCGTAATCCGCTGGGTGCCGTCGACCGTGGCCAACGCCATGGGGCCTCACGTCTCCGACCCGCGGAGCGGCGAGATCCTCGAGGCCGACGTCGAGGTCTATCACAATGTCCAGCAGTTGGCCCGCGACTGGTACTGGGTCCAGGCCGGACCCCTTGACCCGCGTTGCAAGGTCCTGCCCTTTTCAGACGAACTCATGGGCAAGATCCTGCTCTATATCGTCACGCACGAGGTCGGCCACTCGCTGGGGCTGCCGCATAATTTCAAGGCCAGCGCCACCTATCCCATCGAGAAGATCCGGGATAAGGCTTGGGTGAAAAAGAACAGCCACGTCCCGACCCTCATGGATTACGCCCGCTTCAATTACGTGGCCCAGCCCGAGGACGGCATCGACCCGGACGACCTGATCCCGAAGATCGGCCCCTATGATATTTTCTGCATCAAGTGGGGCTACATGCCGATCGCCGGCGCCAAGACCCCCGAGGACGAAAAACCGGCCCTCAGCGAGATGTGCAAGGTGCAGGAGACGACGCCCTGGCTGCGCTTCAGCACCCCCGGCACCTACGGCACCGATCCCGGCGAGGAAACGGAGGCCGTGGGCGATATCGACGCCGTGAAGGCCACGGAGCTCGGCATCCGGAACCTCAAAAGAGACATGAGCATGCTGACGGGCGCCGTCCTCAAGCCCGGCGAGAACTACGACGAGCTCACCCACATGTACCAGGCGATCTGGGACCAGCTCCGGCTCGAATCCGGGCACGTCGCCAACATCGTCGGCGGCTACGACAGCGAGCCCAAGGTCGGGCTCGCCGCCGGCGTCCGCTTCCAGCCCTTGTCGAAGGCGCGCCAGCAGGCGGCCGTGAAATTCCTCAACGAGAATCTCTTCCAGACGCCCGCCTGGCTCGAGCCCGCCGACATCCTCCGCAAGATCGAGCCGTCGAGCGGGCAGGCGCGGCTGGTGAGCCTCCAGCAGGGCGTCCTGAACAACCTCCTCCGGCAAAACCGGATCAGCCGGCTCCAGGACCACCAGGCCATCCTCGGCGATCAGGCCTACACCGTCGTGGACCTTCTCACGGACCTGAGGTCGGGCATCTTTACCGAGCTTTCGGCGAAGCAAGTCGCGGTCGACCCCTACCGGCGCAACCTGCAGAGGGCCTACGTCGAAATCCTGTGCAGCCGGCTGGCGCCGCCCGCGCCGGCCGCCCAGGCCGCGGCCGCGATGCCCGGGGCTTCCGGACCGGCCTTCCAGATCCGGAACGACGACAGCCGGGCGGCCATTCGGGCGGAGTTGTCGGACCTTAGAAACGTCCTGGCCGGCAAATCGGACCTCGCCGCTGACGCCATGACGAAAGCCCATCTCAACGACCTCCTCCAGCTCATCGGCTTCGCGCTAGATCCGAGGGGCGCGAATCGCTGACAGGACGTTGACCGGCTGTTTTCAGCCCCGCGAAATTGACCACCTTGGTGCCCGGTGCTATAGTGCCGGTAGGAGGCCGCCATGAAAAAAGCCCTCTTCCTGTCCTTTGTCCTCGTTCTCGCCGCGACCGCGTCGGCCCAGAACTGGTTCCAAGGGTCGCTCGACCAGGCCGTGGCCAAAGCCAAGAGCGAGAGTAAGCTCGTCCTCGTCGATTTCTACAGCGGTGGCTGAGGAAGCTGCAGACTGCTGGGTCAGCAGTTTTACCATAACGCCAGGTTTCATCCCTTCCTCGACAAGAATTTCGTCCTCTTCCTGGCCGACCGCGATACGACAATCGGCGCGGACACCTTCAAGAGATTCGCGATCCGGGCCACCCCGACGACCCTCGTCCTGGGCGGCGACGGGTCGGAGGTCGACTGGTTCGTCGGCTATTACCCGCCGGCCGAAAATTTCCAGGCCAGCCTCGAAAAGATCCTGAGGGGCGATAATACCTTCCAGGTGCTTCAGGCGGCTTATGCCAAGAACCCTAAAAACGTGGCCGCCGTATTCGGCCTCGCAAGCAAGTGGGCCGACCGTTACGATTCGGCTAAGGCGGGGGAGAAATATAAGGAGGTCATCGCCCTTGACCCGGAAGGTAAGGGCGGCTTATATACCGACGGGAGGACGTTCATTACGGCGCCCTACACCGAGTACGCGAAATATAATGTCGCCCTCGCGAACTCCAGCGGTCCGAAGGCCGACATGGCTTCCCTCAAGGCATTTATCGCCGAAAATCCCCAGAGCCGGCTGATCAAAGAGGCCTACAAAGACCTGGGCTCATACTACGGCGGCGGCAAAACGACCAAGCAGGAAGCCGAAGCGTTCTTCGTCGAATACACAAGCCGCTTTCCTGACGACCCCACAGCTCTACGGATGTGGCTATCGAGGATCATCCGGGACAGAGGTCCGGTGGACAGGGGCTTGGAGCTCGCGGCACGACTAAGGGGACTGACTTTATCCGATCCCGACCCGCGCATCAACCAGATGATCGCTCGGTTTTACGACCTCGCAGGCGATACGTCGAAGGCCGGGGAGGTGTACGGCAAGGCCTTCATGGAGAATCGGGTCCAGAGCCTGGCCTCTCATCTCGAATCCTACGCCAATTATTGGGCCGATAAAAAAGAGAATCTGGAAAGTGCGTTGGCTATGGCCGACCTGGCCCTCAAGCTCCAGCCCGATTTCCGGTCGGTCGCCGGCATTTACGTCAAGGCCGGGCAGGATGCCAAAGCCCTCGAGATCTATGGACCGGGCTGGCTCGAAAAGAAGATGGGGGAAGAGTCCGACCAAGACATCAATACCTACGCCTCTTTCTGGCTTGGGCGGGGCAAAAACCTCGACAGCGCCCTGGCCGCTGCCAAGAAGGCCGTTGAGCTCCAGCCCAAGGCCTATTTCTATTGGTCTGTGCTGAGCGACCTTCACGCGAAGATGGGCAACAAAGCCGAGGCCATCAAGGCCGCAGAGAAGGCCCTCGAACTGGCTGAAGGGAACGCCAAGACGGGCATGCAGCGGAAGCTGGACGCGCTCAAGGGCCCGGCGCCGGAGAAAAAGTAGAGCCGGACCGGGCAGCTGCGTCGTTTTGTCAAATATCCGCATGGCGAGCTCCCTTGTTTGCCTCCTCAGGCCGCTTATTTGAAAGTATAACCCGGATTATTGTATAGTCTGGGCATCCCGGGTGGACGAGCTGACAAAGGGGCCAATGAGAAGGGGACCTTTCCTCCTGTCCGTCGCCATTGGGCTCGCCATCGTGGTCCTGAGCCTCGTCGGCTTCATCAACATGCGGAACCGGCCCGGGATCGCCGGCTTCCGGAACCAGTCCGCCCTGCCCAAGGGGACGTCCGCGCCCGCCATCCTGAGCGTCGACGGCATCCCCATCCAAAACACGCGGGACCTCGATTTCATCCTCAGCCTGAAAGCCATCGGCGACCCGGTCACCTACGAGCTACGCACGGCCGCCGGCGTGGAGACCGTCCGGACCCGGCTTGTGCGCTACTACGAGGCCGCCCCCGCGATCTTTCTCACGATTGGGATCCTCGGGTTCTTGATCGGATTCCTGGTCTTTTTCCTGCGGTCCGGGGAGCGGCAGGCCCGCATATTTTACAGCGCGACCCTGGCCTTTGGGGCGGCCGTGATGATCAGCGGGGACCTCTACGGCGCCCATGGCGGGGGGCGGAGCCTGGGCCCGGGCATCCTTTTCAATTTCGCCTATCCGCTGGCTCCCGCCCTTCTCTGGCGTTTCTGCCGGACGTTTACGCCGCGCCGGGGAAGAAACTGGTTCGATTATTTCTGGGCCGTCCCCGTTGCCTTCGGGCTCGCGTTGAATTTCGGCTTCCTCTACTCTCAGTTGCGGGCTTCCCTTGAGGCCTATCGCGTCGTCCAGGACTGGGTTTTTCTCTTCCGCGGGTATATGGCCTTGGCCTGCATCGCCGCGGTCGTCGAACTCATCCTGGCCTACCGCAAGTCCGTCTCCGATACGGTGAAAGCCCAGATCAAGTGGATCGCTTTCGGGTCCGTCCTCGGCCTCAGCCCGTTTGTCTTCCTTTATCAGCTGCCCCAGGTCATCGGCGGAGCCGGAGCCGAGGTGGTCCGCGAAGATACCGTCAGTGTGTTTCTCATCCTCATCCTGGTGTGCATCGCCATCGCCATCCTCAAGTTCCGGCTCATGAACATCAACCTGGTCATCAACCGGAGCCTTGTTTATTCCCTGTTGACCGTGTTCATGGTCGGCGTTTATTTGATAACGGTGGAGCTCCTGCGACTCGTTTTCGTGCGGACGGCGATCGTCCATGGCAACTGGATTCCCATAGGCGCCGCCGTCCTGGCCGCCGCGGCCTTCCAGCCAGGCCGGCACCGGATCCAGCTTGTTGTCGACAGAACGTTCTTCCGGAAGGAGTATGATTACCGGAAGGCCGTCCTGAACTTCAGCACGAGGGTCCAGAAGATCATGAGCCCCGGCCACCTCCTGTCGGAATTCACCAGGGCGGTCACGGAGGCCCTGCCGTGCGACAACCTCGGCGTCCTCGTCTGGGCGCCGGCCGGGGACATAGGCCCGCGGACGGTTCTCCACGAGGGAATGGGGGAACGGGCGGCCGGCGCGCTCCTCTCCTTCCCCCCGCCGCCCGGCGGCGTCTGGGCGAGGGAAGAGGCCGTGCGGACAACCCAGGGGATGGATTTCTCGAAGGGGGACTTGCTGAGAACCCTGGGCCTGGATATCGCCCTGCCCCTGCCGTTCGGCGCCGGGGCGATGGCCGGATGGCTCGCGGCCGGCCGGAAGAAGTCGGGCCTAAGGTACACGGGGGAGGACCTGGAGCTCATGGCCACCCTGGCCGCGGACCTGGCCGCCGGGCTCCTGAGGGTCCGGCTCCAGGAGGAGATCATCTACGAGCGGGCCTCGCGCGAGAAGGCCGACGAGCTCAGCCTCCTGAAAACCGAGTTCATCTCCTCGGTCTCGCACGAGCTCCGGACGCCGATGAACTCGCTGTGGAGCCTGTCCGAGCTCCTCGAATCGGGAAAAGTGCAGGACGAGGCCCGGCGCGAGCGGCTCCTCCATCTCATGGCCGGCGAATGCGGCCGGCTGTCGAGGTTCATCCATAACGTCCTCGACTTCGGGAAGATCGAGCAGGGGACCAAGCTCTACGGCTTGCGCACGGCCCCCATCCAGCCGGTCATTAGGGAAGTCGTTGATCTCGTCCGGTCGGCGGCCGCGGCCGAAGACCTCGACCTCAGGGCCGAAATGCCCGGCGAGGACGTCCTCCTCGAAGCGGATCAGGACGCCGTCCGCCAAGCCTTGCTGAACCTGGTGGATAATGCTATAAAGTACAGCGAGGGGCGGAAGGAAATCACCGTCCGGCTACTGTCCGGGAGCGAGCGCGTGGAAATTCAGGTCGAGGACAAAGGGATCGGGATCGAACCCGGCGACCGGGAGAGGATCTTCGAGGCCTTCTTCAGGTCCCCCGAGGCCGTCCGGCACAATCCCAAAGGCGTGGGGCTCGGGCTGAAGATCGTCAAGCACATCATGGACGCCCACGGGGGGCGCATCGGGCTGAGAAGCGAGCCGGGCAAGGGGAGCACGTTCAGCCTCATATTTCCTGTAAGGCGGGCGTCATGAAAAAGATCCTGATCGTCGATGATGATTCGGTCTTGCGGGAATCCCTGGCCGCCGGCCTGGAGGCCGAGGGGTACAGCGTCTCGCAGGCGCGGGATGGGCGGGAAGGCCTGGGCAGGGCCTCGGAGTGGCGGCCGGACCTGGTCGTCCTGGACCTCGTCATGCCCCAACTCGGGGGGCTCGATGTCTGCCGCAAGATGCGGGAGGCGGGCATCGAAAGCCCGATCATCATCCTGACGGGCGAGAAAAAAGAGGAGATCGACAAGGTCCTCGGGCTTGAGCTGGGCGCCGACGACTATATGGTCAAGCCGTTCGGCATGAGCGAGCTCGTGGCCAGAGTCCATGCCGTCCTGAGGCGCGGACAACTGCGGCCCGCCGCGCTGGAGGACGTCACCTTCAGCGGCGTCCACCTCAACTTCAAAAAGAAAACGGCTTCGAAAGCGGGGAAGGTCATTCACCTGACGGCCAAGGAATTCGACCTCCTCGAGCTCCTCATTTCGCGCGAAGGCGAGGTCGTGACGAGGGAAACCATCCTCAACGAGGTTTGGGATTACGACCGCTTCCCGACGACGCGGACGATCGATACGTTCATCCACAACCTGAGGAAGAAGATCGAGGACGACCCGGCCAACCCGGTCCACCTGCTCACGGTGCCCTGGTCGGGGTATAAGTTCCAGAAATAGGGGCCGGCGGGCGCGCATCGGCCCGGATGATGCGATCCATCACTTGAGACGTCGTTTTGGGGAGAATTCGCGTGAATTCTATGGCACGCGTTTGAGCGCGGCCAGCCGGGCCCGGACGTCCTTGAGTTCCGTGAAACGCGGGTCCGCGTCCGCCCAGTATTTAACGAATTTCTCGTATTGGACGCGGGCCTTATCCTTCTCGCCCTTCTGCTCCAGAACTCGCCCGAGCCGGTAATGGTAGAGCGGGGGAATGAGCATGCGGAGCCGGTTCTTCGGGTCGATGGTCGTCAGGCGCTCGTATTCAGTGATGGCCTTGTCAAGATCACCCTTTTTCCAGTACGCCCTGGCCAGAACGTCCTTTAAAAATGGCAGGTTATGTTTGACCATGTCGGGCGCGTTCACGGACGGCAGAATCCCGAACACCATTTTTTCCCCGAAGCTGACCGCCTGTTCCACCGAATTCTCGCTCAGGGCGGCCTCGGCCTTCAAAAGCGTGTCATAAAAAGTCATCTCCGTCCGTTCGGCCGGATTCAGCCCGGGGAGAAGATTCTCGATCTCTGCGAGGTGAGCATTCAGCGCTTCCAGCCGGCCTTGCTTGAGCTCGGCCCAGCCGAGACTAACACTCCGAGAAGCCGAATTATAGACCCGGGCTGCCGGATCGTTCTGTTCGGAATAATCCGCAAAGTCCTGGAACGCTTTCCGGGCCATGTCGAATTCTCCCCTGTCTGCGGAGATGAAGCCTGAAATCCAGTCCACGACGGCGACGCCGTAGGCAAACTTGAATTTCTCAGCCAGGCTTCGGAGGGAGACGGACCCGGCGAGCGACGCGTCCAGCCGGCCGAGAAAATAATCGTAGAAATTCTTGAGATAGAGGCCCTCCATTTTGGCTTGCGGCGTCGGCGCCCTCCTGACGAACTCCCCCAGCCAGCGCTCGGTTCCTCCATAATCTTCCTTGAGGGCGTAAACGTAGGCCAACCCACTGCAGGAGAGATAGAAGTCCGGCTTGATGGCCAGCGCTTCTTGATATTTCGTCACGGCCGCGTCCAGGTTCCCCATAAAAAGATTCATCTCGGCGATGGAATCGACCGGATTGGGAAGCCCGGGGTTCAACCCCGCATAGCGCTCGAAGTATTGAACCGCCCTGGCGAAATCTCCAACCCTCGCGTAGGCATAGCCGAGGTGATTCATGGCAAAGCCGTACCTCGGGTCGATGGCGACGGCCCTTTCGTATTCTACGATGGCCTCCGGATTGCGGCCGTTGGAAAGGTAAAAGAGGGCGAGCTCAGAGTGGGCGTCCCTATCATCCGGGTACTTGGTGACGAGCTCCTTTAGGAGCCGGAGCTTCTTGTCCGTGTCCCGTTCGATGGTTCCGGCATATTTGGCCTCGATGAGGAGCCTCTCCTTTTCAGAGGCCCTTGCGGAATACGTCTTGGCTTTCTCCAGGGCATCGTTGCGGGCGGGCGTATCGAGGAGGGCCCAAGCCGTCTCAGACAAGAGATGGTAGGCGAGGGCGAATGCGGGGTCGACGGCGACGGCTTTTTCAGTGAGTTTCCTAGCGTCCGCGTAGAGGAAATTATCGTAGGCTTCACGGGCCTTCAGATAATAGTTATAGGCCTCCATGGAGCTCGTAGTGAGGTCGATGATTTTTCGGCCCGGCGCCTCGATCTTAAGGGACGGGAGCGCGATGCCGCGGCGGATGGTCCGGCTGATCTCGTCGATCTGGGATTTGAGGATGCTGGCGATGCCTTCCCCCTTGGCCGAGGCGCTTTTGAGGATATGTTTGCTGGAAGCGTCCAGGACCTGGACATCGGTCGCGAAGGTCTCTCCCGCCTTGATGAAGCTCCCCAGGACGACGGCCTCGATGCCTTCCTTCCGGCAGGCCTCGAAACCCGCCTCCTCGTCGAAGATCGCCACCGCGTCCCTGCCGGAATTGCGAAGGAGATCCTTCATCCTTTCCCAGGACGTGACTCGTAGGCGCTTCGACTGTTCGAGGCTCGTGATGAGGAGGTGCGGGATTGCCTCCCGGAGGTAGTCGAGCCCGGCGTCGCCGGTCTGGTTCTTGAACCCGATGACGGCGATTGTCCGCCCGGCTTCTGCCTTCTCCGGAATGAACTGCCAGACGAGGAAAGCGACGAGCGCCACGAGAACGGCCGCCCCCGGGATCCAGATTTTCTTGGACGGGAGCCGGACGGTGATCTCCTTGGAAGTCAGCGGTTTCCGGGCCGGCAAAGGATGGACGGTCGTCGGCAGTGATTGCTCAACCCTGGCGAGGTCGCCGAGGACCTCCTCCGCGCTCCGGTAGCGCTTGTCTTTTGCCTTTTCAAGGCATTTGAGTACGATGCGTCCGAGGTCCTCCGGGATCTGGGGGTTGAGCTTCCGGGGGTCGGGCGGCGGCTCGCTCTTCTGCTTGACGGCGACGCTCAGAGGCGTCTCGCCCTCGAAGGGAAGGCGGCCGGTCAGCATCTCGAAGAGGACGATCCCTAAAGAGTAGAGGTCCGTGCCGGGGTCGGCCTCCTTGCCCTCGACCTGCTCGGGCGACATGTACTCGGGAGTCCCGATCATTACGTTGCCCCCGGTCATCCCCCTGGCGCCGACCAGGCGGGCAATCCCGAAGTCCATGATCCGGGCGTTGCCGTCGCGGTCAATCATGATATTTGAGGGCTTGAGGTCGCGGTGGATGATCCCCAGCTTGTGGGCCTCGGCCAGCCCCTCGGCGACCTGCCGTGCGACCCGGAGGGATGTGCCGACCGCCATCTGGCCGGAGCTCCGGATGAAGGCCTTCAGGTCCTCGCCCCGAACATACTCCATCGTGATATAGAATGTGCCTTTGTCTTCGTTCAGATCGTATACACGGCCGACGCTCTTATGAACGATCTTCCGGGCGATCTTGAGCTCGTTCTTGAAGCGCTCGACGGTTGTCTTGTCGGCGGCGATCTCGGGCTTGATGACCTTGACGGCGATTTCCTCGCCGACCTTGGTGTCGAGGGCCCGGTAGACCTTGCCCATCCCTCCGCCGCCGAGCTCCTCGACGATCTGGTAGCGCGAGGCAAACAGCGTTCCCGTCGTCAGCTCTTCGCGGGGAGTCTCGATGGTCCGGGTAGGAGGGCCAGAGATTCCGGCGGGATGGGGAAGCGCCGTCGCGCACTCCTTACAGTACTTGGAGTCGGACGGGTTCTCCGCCTGGCAGTGCGGGCACTTAATGCCCATGATATTCCCCATTGGATCATATATAGCACAATCGCCGGGGCAGGAAAAGGACTGGGGCTTTATCCATGCCGAGCGTTCTTTACTTGACAACCTCGTCACTCAAGCCCATATATAAAGATGCAGGGGGGAAATTAAGGCCTTAAGGAGGCAAATCCTATGCTTTTTATGACGGTTTACACCTATGAACCTGGGAATCGGAAAGCCGTGATCAAACAGAGGGCTGAGCAGGGTGGGCTCGTGCCGCCGGGCGTGAAAATTATGGGAGAGTGGAGTGCCGTCGGCGCAGGCCGGGTTTTCAGACTTGTCGAAGCCGATAGCGTGCCCGCTTTGCTGGCAGCGGTTCACCCGTGGGCTGACTTGGGCGAGATTAAAACCTATCCGGTGATGCCCGTTGACGATGTGATCAGGCTTCTCAAAAGCAAATAACGGCAGCGGCAGATTAAAGGCGGGCGCGGCTGGCCCGGTCACGGGGGGCGGGCTACTTCTTCCTGACCGGGATCCAGATTTCCGTGCGCAGCTCCTCGGGCTTGACCTGCATCGGATTGTTCATGTAGCGCTCGAGGACAGGGCCGTCCACGACATACCCGTTGGCGCCGATCCACGTCATGAGGCGCTGGATCGTTTCTCCGGCTTTAGCGTAAGGACCGCTGTGCAGGGCCTCCGCGACGGTCTTGTAGTTCCAGGTCTTTTTCTCCAAAGGCGCTTTGGGCGCCGCTTGCTCGGTCACCGGAAACCCGACCTCCCAGAGGAGCTCCTCGGGCTTGACCTGGGCAGGAGAATTGTAATAGACGCCGACCATGGGCCCGCGAACGAGGGGGAAAAGGTTCTGGACTTGCACGGCCTGCATCAGCTGCGTGATCACGTCCGACACGCCCGTGAGAGGTCCCTTATGGTCGATCACGCAGTAGGTGAAGGGCTTGACCTCCTTGATCGAGCCGAAAGGCTCCAGGGATTGTCGCGGCGCCATGCCGGCCGCCATGGCCGGAGACGAGATGGGAGCCGCGGTCAACGTCAAACCTGCCGCCATCAAAGCGGCCCAAAGGATCCCGCGAGTGGCTTTCATATCCTATCCTCCTTCTGATATTGAGTCCGGGGTGTTTCCCGGCGCATCAAGTCCATCGTCCGGATGAAACCCGGGCCCCGGCGCTATTTCCAGGCAAACTTTTCCAGTCTCTTCAGGCTCTCGAGCCCGGCCGCGTCCGTCTGATCGAGGGTGAGGGGCGTGACGGCGACATAGCCGTTCCTCACGGCCCAGATGTCCGTTCGGCCGGCCCCGGCGTCCAGGGTTTTGTAGGACGGCCAGTACAGGTCCTGCCCGTCGCGAGTTTCCTTCTTCTCGAAATACTCCAGAGTCGGCCGGAGATCCTGCCGGGTGACCAGAATCCCCTTGATCCGGTCTCTGGGGAGCGCCGGGATATTGATGTTGAGGAACAAGCCTTCGCCGAATCCCCCTCGGGCGAGCTCTCGGACGAGGGCGGCCACGAAATCGGCGGCCGCGGCGTAGTCCATCTTCTCTCCGCCCTGGAGATTGACGGCGATGGCCGGGATTCTCAGAAAGGCCGCTTCCCTGGCCGCCGCCACCGTGGCCGAGTAGAACGTTACGAGGCCGACGTTCTCCCCCCTGTTGATGCCGGAGACGACGATGTCGGGCCGTCCGGGAAGCAAGGATTCCAGGGCCAGGCGGACGCAGGAAGCCGGCGTGGCGTCGATCCCGAACCATTTCGCCCCCTGCCGTTCGCTTAGGCGCACCGGGATGAGCTTGCGGGCCGTCATGCCATGACTGATTCCACTCTGCTCACGGACGGGCGCGGCGACCGTGACCGTCCCGACGTTCCGGAGGGCGTTGAAGAGGGCGATGAGTCCCGGCGCTTCGATTCCGTCGTCGTTCGAGAGCAGGATCTTCGGAGCGGCCCGCTCCTGTCCCGAGCATTGGACCGCCGCCGCCAGAAAAATGATCATGACGGCGAAGGCCGCGTGTCCCCGGCTCGTCCTCATGGCGTTCTCCTTTTTACCCGCGCGTCGCGCTGCACAATGTTTGTGCAGATTATGAAAACTGCGCGTCTTTCAACTCTTTAGAAAATTCCTCACCCTGTTTTTCCACAGACTTATTCACACTTCTTGTGGAAAAGGGGCGCTCCTCACTTCCTGTTCTTGACATAACGGTCGAACCACTCGAACATCTCGGCGAGAACGTCGAGCACGGATTCGCGCGCCGAATAGCCATGACTTTCGTATGGGAGCATGACCAGGCGGGCCGTGGCCCCGAAGCCTTTGAGGGCCGCGAACAGCCTCTCGGACTGGATCGGGAAAGTGCCCGAGTTGTTGTCGGCCTCTCCGTGAATCATCAGGAGGGGCGTCTTGATCTTGTCGGCGTTCATGAACGGCGACATCTTGATATAGGTCTCGGGGGCCTCCCAGAGAGTGCGACGCTCGCTCTGGAAGCCGAAGGGGGTCAGTGTACGATTGTATGCACCACTCCGCGCGATCCCGGCCGCGAAGAGGTCGCAGTGAGCCAGCAGATTGACCGTCATGAAGGCGCCGTAGCTGTGGCCGCCGACGCCGACCCGAAGCGGGTCGCCCACGCCCATTTCGTCAAGTTTCTTGATTGCGGCCCTGGCGTTAGAGACGATCTGCTGGACGAAGGTATCGTTTACGGTTTTGGGATCGCCGACGACGGGCATCGTGGCGTTATCGAGCACGGCGTATCCCTGGGTGACGAAGAAAAGCTCCGAGGTGCCCCGGTAGAACGTGAAGCGGTTGGCCGACCCCCGGACCTGGCCGGCCGTGCCGCGGTCGGTGTATTCCATGGGATAGGCCCAGATGACCGCCGGCAGCCGGGTGCCCGGCTTGTAATCCGCCGGTAGGTAAAGCGTGCCGGAAAGCTCGACTCCGTCTTCGCGATTGTACTTGATGAGCTGCTTCTTGACGGCCGTGAGCTGGGGGGCCGGATCCTTGAAGCCCGTCAGCGGCTTCCTCTTCCCGGTTTTGAGGTTGGTCAGAAAGTAGTTTGGGGGTTCGGTCTTGGATTCGTAGCTCGTGATGACCTGGTCCCTCGAGGTCCCGGTGAAGGCGACGAACATTTCGTAGCCCGGGTCCTGGCACTGGAAGAGGCGTTCCGTCTTCATCGTTTTCATGTTCATCCTGTCCAGGAAGGGATGGTCGCCCTTGGGCGAAGCGCCGCTGCCGCTGAGATACATCCAATCCTTGTCCTGGAGGACGACCCGGTCTCCCGTCTTGAGCGTGGTCATGACCGGCATGCCCGGGTCTTTATACGAGTCCTCGGTGCTCCGGTCGAAGATCTTCCTGGGAACTATAGACGGATGGTCGAGGTCGACGAGGTAAGTCGTGCGCCAACGCTTTTTCCAGCTGAATTCCGAGGCGAAGGCCAGGCCGGGAGTCGCGAACGGGGTCAGGCCCTGGGCGCGCTCCTTGAGCTTGAGGGCCTCGACGGGCTCGCCGCCGAAGGGCGCGGGGAGCGTCATCATCCGGTCGCGGAAGGGGGCGTCCTTTTCCGGGTCCCCTCCGTCCATGGCCTCCGTCCAGATGAGCGTCGCCGGCTTGAGGGCCATCCAGTCCGCGTTGCGGGGGCCCGTGGGGACTCCGTTGATCGGCACGTCCTCCGCCGGGGGCAGGTCGGCCAGCACTTTAACCGTCCGGCCGTCCAGATCCCAGATTTCATAGGCGTGGGCGAATTCGGAAAAGGGAACCGAATAGGAATAAGGCCGCTTGATGCGGTCGACGAGGATATAGTTCATATCCGGAGAGGCGGAAACGTCCGAAAAAATACCCGGCCGGCCGATTTTCCTGACGGCGCCGGTCGCGGTTTCGACGATTGCCAATTGGGCCGTCGCGTAATAATCGAAGAGGACCTCATCGAAGGCGTTTTTCAGGAGGTCCTGGTAGGTGGCGACCTTGGCGGACTTGCCCGACGTTTCCTGGATGTTCGGTCCTTTGGGAACGCGCGGGGCTTCGGGAGCCGGACCGCGGCCGTCGGGGACGAGCGTGACGAGGAGGTTCTTGCCGTCGGGCATCCAGCCGCCGCCCCCGGTGACGGCGTTGACGACCGGGCCGGTCAGGGCCTTGGCCGTTCCGGCGGCGACGTCGATGGACCAGAGCTCGATCCCGTTTTCAACATAACGGTTGAAAGCGATGGTCCGGCCGTCGGGGGCCCAGGAGATCCCGGAGAACTTGACCCCGTCGGGAAGCGCGATTTTGCGGACCTGGCCGGTCTTGAGGTCCTCCAGGCCGAGTCCGGTCGAGAAGCTCAGGACCTGGCGGCTGTTGTTGAACGGCGTGATGCGGATCCCGCCGATCCTCAACAGGGGCTGGGAGATGTAGGCGATGGTCGGCATCGCTTCGTAATCGATGAGGGCCATGATGTCGCGGGCCGGGCTCATCGACACGCGCGGCGTCGGAGGCGCGTCGACGATGGCGACGACATCCTTCGGCGGGAGCTTATAGGGTTCCTGGGCGTGCAGGAGCGGCCCGGCGGCCAGGCCGAGGATGAGGGCCAGGGTCAAAAAAGCGCGAGTCTTTTTCATAAGTGATGTCCCCTTGTCCGGAAATTCATGCTTTGAAGGCGTTATTGTAGTCTGGGCGGGGGAATGAATGCAACGCTCTCCTGAGGCCGATGGCGCGCCGTTTTGTTTTTCCGGCCCGTTTTCATATAATGATGGCCGAATCCCCGGGCAGCCGATGACCGACCCAAACGCAACCGTCCTATTTCTCTCGATCGTGATTCCCGCCTATAACGAGGAAAAGCGCCTCGGGCCGAGCCTTGAGAGAATCCGCGGCTATCTCGCCGCGAAACCGTACGCGGCGGAAATCATCGTCGTCGACGACGGGAGCACGGACCGGACGGCCGAGGTCGCCGGGGCCGAGCTCGAGGGACGGCTCCCTTACCGGGTTTTGCGGCGGGAGAGGAATCAGGGCAAGGGGTTTTCGGTCAGGGAAGGTGTCCAAGCCGCGGCCGGGCAGGTCATCCTGTTCACCGACGCCGACCTTTCGACCCCCATCGAGGAGCTTGACGAGTTTATCCAGCGCCTGGACGAAGGTTTTGACATCGTCATCGGGTCGCGCGCGCTCCCGGGATGCGATATCCGCGTGCCCCAGGCGGCGCCCCGCGAGGCCCTGGGGAAGTTCTTTAACCGCCTGGTCCGGCTGTTCGTCCTGAAAGGCTGCCTGGACACCCAGTGCGGGTTCAAGGTGTTCAGGCGCGCCGCGGCCGTAGACATCTTTTCGCGGCTCCAGTCCAAGGGGTTTGCCTTCGACGTCGAGCTCCTCGTCTTGGCTGCGAAGCGCGGCTATCGGGTGGGCGAAGTCCCGGTCATCTGGTGCAATTCGCCGCCCAGCCGGGTCCGGATTTTCCGGAGCTCCTGGCAGATGCTCCGAGAGCTCTGGCGCATCCGCCGTCTCCGTTGAGGGGGACACAATACTCTGTCCCTCATTTATCAGGGAGCGAAGATAACCAAACCGAACGGGACAAAATGAGGGACAGAGTATTGTGTCCCCCTGGAGCAATTGCCTTGTCCCGGGCGTCCGTCTATAATAGAAAATCGTGACGGCGGCCGGCCGTCAGGGGGGGGGCATCATGGACAAGCGCAAAGAACGCCGATTCAAGCAGTGGAACAAGACCAGCATCAAGTCGGTGTCCGGGCCCCGGGAATTCAACGACCCCGCGGGCATCAACGCCTACACGTTCGATATTTCCCTGGGGGGCGCGAAGATCTACTCGGACGCCGATATGCCGGTCGGGACGGCCATCCGCATGCAGATCGAGCTCCTCCATTCGAAGGAATCCATCAACATCGACGGCGTCGTCCGGTGGGCCAAAAGGAACGAGGACTATAAGGTCTTTGAAGTGGGAGTCGAGTTCTTCCACCTCATCCCGAAAACCGTCTTCACGCTGATGCACAATCTCTACGACCATGCCGCGGGCATCCCAACGAAGATCTCCGAGCGCCGGGGCCCGGCGGGCGGCCGGAAATCCTGATCATTCCCGCGCCGCGGCGCGTCCCCGGACTCTTCCTCACCCGACCTTCACCGTCTTGATTCTTCCCGTGATGGCGATGGTGATTTTGTAGCTTCCGCGGGAGTTGGAGACATAGATCGTCGCCAGGTCCGACACCGTGCCCCCGGGATAAAACGTGGGGGTGTTGTTGGCCCGGACCTCGAGACCTTCGCATCGGGCTGAACGCGTGGCGCGCCAGGTCCCGGCCTTATCATCATACGATTCAAGGACATACCCGGAGGGGGCGAATCTGACTCTCATGGGCACTCCCTTCCAGATCGCCGCGAACCGGGCCTGGTTGAGCGCGCTCCCGATCTCCCAAACGCCCGTCTGGAGCCTGAATTTGGGAACCATCTGCTTGAACGACACGGCGCCCGCGTAAACGAGAAAGCCTGCGAGGGCCAGGGCCAGGACCGTCTCGATCAGCGTGAATCCCGGCCTTTTCATTCGCGCTCTCTCCACACCAGGACCTTGAGGGAATAGACCGATAAAACCGGCGCGGTCATGACCGGGGCATTTTCGCCGAGATCCCCCGCGGCGAGCCTTCCGTCGGGCGCGATCCGCAGGGAGTTGCCGTTTCCGGAGTAGCCCATCGCGTGGAGGGCCCCGAGTATTTCCACGGTTTTTCCGCTTCCGCCGATCTCGAAATCCCCCTGGCCGGCCGTCAGCGAAGCCTGCAGCTTCAACTCGTCGGGCGCGCCTTTCTCCACGGCGATCCCCCCTTCGAGCTCCGCCTGGGAAAGGAAATCCTGCCCCGTCGAAAAGATGACGAGCTGTGTCTGGGGCTCTTTAATATAGGGAATCCCGTCCTGCCAGCGCACGCCCTGGAGGATGAGGTGAGAAGAGAGTGTGACGCGATCGGACGAGACGATCGTCAGACCGACCCCGCTCAGCACGGAGGGGATTTCCCGGTCCTTGACCATCGTAACGGTTCCGGCGTTGTCGACGATCCCGCCGCCGAGCGACCGGACCTCGCCGTTGACGATGATGATCCCCAACGGAACATAAGGATAAGTGAAGAGGCCTTCCGGCGTCAGGAATTCCGTCTGGCTCCGGGAGGGGCTGAACTTGATGGACCATTCCCCGGCTTCCTGCCTGAAGACGATGAGTTGGGAATCGCCGTCGATCGCCAGGACCATTTCGTCCGCGCTCCCCTGGACGTAGATCCCCCCGAGCCCCAGGTCGGTCTTGATCAAATAGACCCCGTCCGGGATGGGGTCTTCTGACGCCGCGAGGCCGAGGGCGGCTCTCAGCGCGGCAGGGGAGAGGTCCTGGGGCGTGAATATCTTGATGTCCAGGGCCTTGCCCGCGAGGGCGGAGGCGTCATGGGGGATGACCGCCCGGCCCGTCGCAGCGAGCTGGGGCTTAAGGAGGTCCCCGTCCTTCGACACGAGCGAAATGCCGTTATTCTTAAGAAAGCCGGCCTTCTCCGAGGCCGTCATTTCTTTGTTGATCAAGAGGGGGATCGATGGAAGCGGGAGGCGGCCGGCCAGGATGCCGAGCGTGCCTTCCAGGGTTGAGCTCCGCCTCGGCCGGAGGCGGTCCATCGCCCCGCTCGAGTCGACCCGCAGTCCGGCCAGGATTCTGAAATATTTCCCCCGGTCTTCCACGCTCTGCAGGCCGCACGTCGAAAGACTCTCCCAGCTCAGCCCGTCGGCCGTCTCCCGGAAAAGCCTGGGAAAGCCGGCCCCCAGGGCGTCTTCGAGAAACCGGGGAAACTCGGCTCGCGGATTATCCCGGAAATCGTCGACCCGGCTCGCGGAAACAGGGATCAACGGACCGCAGGACCCGAGCCAATCTTCAAGGTCCTCGAGGCCGCGCTTGATCCCGTTCTCCGAGGCGCAGTCGAGGAGCGACGAGAATTTCCGCCAGGAGTTCATCCTGAGGTGAAGCTCGGACATGGCGATCATGGCCAGGCCGAGAGCTGAGAAGATAAAGAGAAGGAAGATGACCACCAGGCTGATGGTTCCCGCGTTTCCCGGCGGGGTCCCCTCAGCCCTTCCCGGCCAGGGCGGCGTTTTTGGGAAAGAGTTGGAGTTCATATGCGGCGTCTCCTTGGGAATTGAGGCGGAGCCGGACCCGGACGAGGTTCGCGATCCTGTCGAAGAAAAACCCGGCCTCGGCGGCGTCCTCGAGAAGGGGCTGGGGGGTGCTGAAGTTGACCCTCCGCCGGAGGACGCCCTGGCGGGTGTCCAGGGTCAGGAGGATTTTTTCGAGGAGGAGGAGGGATGTTCTCTCCGGCGCATAGGCGCGCCCGGCCGGGGCCGTCATGATGACGTCCTTGGATTCGACGGACGACACGGTATGGACCTCCGCGTTCCCGTCGTCCACGAAGCAGATCTCACGCCCCGGCTTCAGGTCCGTCGTGGCCGCCAGCCGGATTCGCGTGTCTCCCGCCCCGGCGGCCGCGGACAGTTCGTAGGTTCTCTCCGCCCGTATGATCTCCAGGCCGCCCCCGGATTCCGCGACGGGTTCGATGAGCCCCAACGACACCGGCAGGACGAGCCCTTCCCCGGCCCGGAGGATGTCGGTGCTCATCTTGTCCAGGGCCGCCAGGGCGCTCTGGGCCGCTTCCTCCTTTTCTTTGAGCCTGAAATAGGATTTTTGGGCGGCGCCGAAGAACTCGAGACAGGCGCAGACGACAAAGAGCGAGAGGGAAAGCCCGATCAGGCATTCCATGAGAGTGAATCCTCTGGCCTTCACGGCGCGAACCCCAGGTCCTTCGAGATCCAAACAGTCACGGAGACGGCGGCTCCCGGGCGTCCGGCGGGGGAAACCTTGAGTCTGACCTTCATCATCCGTTCTCCCGCGGCTTCGACCGTCCATTGATGCAGAGTGCGGCCCCGGCCGGCCCCGTCGTCCACGGATTCCGAGTAATCCCCCGGGACGAGCCCGCCCGGCGCGTGGGCGAGCGATTTCAGGCCGGCGAGCCGGCTGGACAGGGCCTGCGTCAGCCCGGCGGTCACGTCGCCCTTCCGCCTGGCCCAGATGGATAGGGTGACGAGTTCCGCTGTTCCGAGGAGGAGAATCAGGGCCAGGGTCATGGCGACCAGGACCTCGATCAGGCTGAATCCCGCTCTCTTCATAGCCGGCCTCCGTGCCCCGTTTTTAAGCACGGGACGTGCCAGGGCGGGCGGAAATGTTCTTCAGGGGGCGCGTTCCCTGCCCCTTCTCCCGCCGTCACCGGATGTTGCTAATTGGCTGAAAAATATGATATTTGTCGGAAACTCGCGTTAACGTCCCGGGGCCGAAAAATATATTCCCCAAAGCCCTTGACATCAAGGATGGGAATCCCTATACTATATGAGCCTTCGGGCATTCACTGACAACCGTAACAGGTTGACAACTTCAATCAGTCGTTTTTGATATATTGAAGTTTTTCTCTCTCGGGTTAGAGAGAAACTGGATCTTTGAAACAAAAAAGCGGAGCGACCAATAATGGATCCAATTTGCCAAGACAAATTCGCCAAGAACTCGCAAGAGTTCTTATAATTGGAGAGTTTGATCCTGGCTCAGAGTTAACGCTGGCGGCGTGCATAACACATGCAAGTCAAACGGTTCCCGGGTAGCAATATTCGGGGATAGTGGCGAACGGGTGAGTAACACGTGGGTAATCTCCCCTCGAGTGAGGAATAAGCCTGCGAAAGCGGGTCTAATACCGCATGATACTCTCAGACGAATGTCTGAGAGTCAAAGCCGTAAGGCGCTTGAGGATGAGCCTGCGTCCTATTAGCTAGTTGGTAGGGTAATGGCCTACCAAGGCTGTGATGGGTAGCCGGCCTGAGAGGGTGATCGGCCACACTGGGACTGAGACACGGCCCAGACTCCTACGGGAGGCAGCAGTGAGGAATTTTGCGCAATGGGCGAAAGCCTGACGCAGCGACGCC
>JBEKVN010000046.1:0-25385 GCA_049513915.1 Candidatus Aminicenantales bacterium
CCGCGTCCTGGATAACGGACGAGGCGCCGTGGAGGACGATGGGGAAACCCGGGAGCCTCTTCTCCACCTCGGCCAGGATATCGAACCGGAGCGGCGGGGGGATAAGGATGCCGCGCTCGTCCCGGGTGCACTGCTCCGGTTTGAACTTGTAGGCCCCGTGCGAGGTGCCGATGGAGATGGCCAGAGAGCCGACGCCTGTCCGGCCGACGAAATCGACGACCTCGTCGGGCCGGGTGTAGGTGGATTTCTCGGCCGCGACCTTGTCCTCGATGCCCGCCAGGCGGCCAAGCTCGCCCTCGACCGAGACGTCGCGGGGACGCGCGTATTCCACGACCTGTTTTGTCAGGGCGATGTTTTCTTCATAGGGAAGGTGGGAGCCGTCGATCATGACCGACGAGAAACCGCTTTCGATGCAGGACCTGGCCAGCTCGAAGGTGTCGCCGTGGTCGAGGTGGAGGGTGATGGGGATTTCCTGTGCCGTTCCATGGGCCTTCTCCATCTCCCGCGCCAGCTTGACCGCGCCTTCGGCCATGTAGCGGAGGAGGGTCTGGTTGGCGTATTTCCGGGCGCCGCTCGAGACCTGGAGGATGACCGGAGAGCGGGTTTCGACGCAGGCCGTGATGATCGCCTGGAGCTGTTCCATGTTGTTGAAATTATAGGCGGGCACGGCGTATTGCCCGGCGAACGCCTTCTTGAACGGGTCACGCGTGTTCGACAGACCGAGATCTTTATAGGAAACGGACATGTTAAACCTCCCGGCCAAATCATACCCGAATTCCGGGGCCAATTCAAAAGCTCTTTATTAGCGGTTCCCCGCGTCGGCTGGAGGAGAATCCGCAGGGCCAGAGCCTAGAATTCGTTTCGGAGTCTTCTTGTTTTTTGGCGGAGCGTTTGGTATAACCGCAAACAGTGGGATATCGAGTCGATTCCGGATCCGCCCTTTGCCCCTTGTTTCGCGACAAAATTCCCTCCAGCCGAAATTCAAGGAGTCCGTTATGACGAAAAAACTGATTATCGCCGCGCTTCTGCTTTCGGCGGCCGCGGCGTTCGGTGTCGCTCAGGTCAGGGTCGAATTCAGAAAGACCGGAGACACCCTGACTCTTTACGGCAACGGCCAGCCCATCGGCGCCTTGGTCCCTTTCAAGGAAGCCGATTTCGCGGCCGCCGACGAGGTCGTCGAAGTCCAGCCGGGCCTCTTCGAATGGACCCGGACGTTCACCTATGCCGGGAAGGAATACGTCCGGCCCGCCCGGCTGACCATGGAGTTCGAGGCCTCCTCCAAATCCCTGTACAGCCTCATCCCCGCCGTGATGTATGACGGAAACTCCTGGGGGACCGGGAAGGAGCCGAAGGGCTTCCGGAAAGACGGCCAGCCCTGGACCTTCGCCTACCACCGGGTGTCCGTCCCCGGGGCGACCTACTCCGAGTCCGACAAGTGGTCGGTCGCGCTTTTCAGCAAGCCGGGCCAGATCCCCTGCGGGTTCGCCTGCGCGCTCGACCCGGGCCCTGAAAAGACCGTCCACCGGCTCATCTGGCCCGAGGAAGAAACGCCCCTCGTCTACGCTATGCGGGACCTCTACACGGCGCCCTACCGGGAAGACCTCCGCGTCTCGCGCGGCCAGACCATCACGCTCAAAGCTTGGATCGTAGCCGGACCCGTGACCCGGCCGAAGCAGGGCTGGCACGCCATGCTCGACGCCGCCTGGGCCCTCAATGCCCATCCTCCATCCATGCGCTTCGATCCCGAGGATCTCTGGGAGCTCGGGGTCCAGTTCGCCAAAGACAGCCTGTGGGCCGAAGAAAAGTCTTTCAAGGGATTCTCGATCGGCCTTCGTTCCGACGGCCGGAAATGGGTCCAGCGCGAATCCTGGAAATACGAGATCGGCTGGGCCGGGCAGAACGCCTCGCTGGCCAACTCTCTCTTCGCCGATTACCTGAAAACACAGGACCGGGCATCCCTCGACATGGCCGTCAAGTGTCTCGACGCCTGGGTCCGGAACGCCCGTCTCCGGAACGGCCTCTTCCGCTGCCATTTCGACTACCTCATCGGGCTGGCGGATCCCAAGGACGAGGTCCAGGACGCCTGCAACTTGGGCCAAGCGGCCCAGGCCTTTTTCGAGGCCTATGACCTGGCCGCGAAATGCAGGCTGCAGAAGCCCGAGTACAGGGAAACGGCGTTCGGGATCTGCGATTTCGCCGTCAGGGCCATGCGTCCGGACGGACGGATCGGAAGGGCCTGGAGAAACGACGGCAGCGCCCTCGACGCCGACGGCACGATCGGCGCTTTCCTCATCCCGCCGCTCGTTACGGCCTACCGAATCACGCACAAGCCGGAATATCTCGACGCGGCGGAGCGGGCTTACGCTTTCTACGGCGGGGAATTCGTCAGGAACGGGTTCACAACCGCCGGGGCGCTGGACACCGATTGCATCGACAAGGAATCCGCGACGCCCCTGCTCAAGGCCGCCCTCGACCTCTACGATCTCACGGGCAAGGAGACGTATCTCCAGTCGGCGGAGGATGTCTCTTATTATCTGGCTTCCTGGCAGTGGCATTACACGACGCCCTTCCCCGAAGGGACCGTCCTCAAGGAGCTGGGCTACGATACGCTGGGCGGGACCGCCGTGTCGACGCAGCATCACCACCAGGACCCCTACGCCCTGATCATCGTCAACGATTGGATCAAGCTCGCCAACCTGACCGGGAGAATGATCTGGCGGGAGAGGGCGCTGGCGGCCTGGGCCAACGGGATGAGCGGCGTATCGAACGGAGACCTTGTCGTTCTCGGCAAGAAGCGGCCGGCCGGGAGCCAGGATGAAGGCTTCTGCCACACGCGCTGGCTCTTCCCCGCGAGCGTGAGCCAGTGGCTGGTCGCCTGGCCGACGGCCTTCCGGCTGGAGACCCTGCGGCTCTCCACGAATTGGCAAGTCTTCAACAAGAAGCGCTGAATCCGCCGGCCCGGGACGGGGAATATTCATGAAAAAGGTCTTGAAGACGACCCTGGCAATGGCGGTCCTTCTTGGATGTGCAGCGGGCGCAAGCCAGCCGCTGCCCGCCCGCGGGCCGCGGACGCCGGCTCAGAAGGAATTGCGGATTCCGCCCGCTCCCCTGTTCCGTGACCCCGTCTTCGACGGCGCCGCCGACCCCTCCCTGATCTGGAATGACCGGGAGCGCACGTGGTGGGCCTTCTACACGGACCGGCGGGCCAACGCCCCCGACGCCCAGGAAGGTGTCCGTTGGTGCCATGGGACGGACATCGGGATCGCTTCGTCCCCGGATGGCCGGAGCTGGACCTACCGGGGAACGGCGCGCGGGCTTAAGTTCGAGCCGGGCCGGAATACATTTTGGGCCCCGTGCCTTCTCGAGCACGGCGCGGCTTTTCATATGTTCGTCGCCTACGTCCGCGGCGTTCCCGCCGACTGGAGCGGCGAGAGGCATATCGTCCACTACACGAGCCGGGACCTTTTGAACTGGAAATATGAGGCCGGTGTCCCCCTGAGCTCGCCGAACGTCATCGACGCGTTCGTATCTGCAAAGCCGTCGGGGGGCTGGCGGATGTGGTACAAAGACGAAGCCCATGGTTCGCATATCTGGGCCGCGGACAGCGAAGACCTCTTCCGCTGGAACGTCCGGGGTCCCGTCGTCACCAGCGCCGCGCAGGAGGGTCCCGCGGTTTTCTGGTGGCGCGGCTCCTACTGGATGCTCGTGGACCGTTGGCAAGGAATGGGGGTCCTGCGCTCGGACGACCTCGAGCATTGGACCGAACAGCCCGGCACGATCCTGGGCGTTCCGGGGACGCGGTCCGACGACGCGGACATCGGCCGCCACGGCGAGGTCCTCGTCCAAGGGCCCGACGCGTACCTCTTCTATTTCACCCACCCCTTCGGGCCGAAAGAGCACGTCCAGCCGGGAAAGCACCGCTCTTCGCTCCAGGTCGCGAAACTCGAGTTCGCCGACGGGAAGATTGTTTGTGACCGGAACAGGCCTTTCGACCTCGATCTCGGGCCGCCGAGCGGCTTCAGGCCGAAAAAAAGACTGGAAAGCCCCCTCGAGCTCCGGACCTCCGATCCCAAACTGGCGGCGGCCTTTGCCTGGGCCAAGGGCCAGGCGCTCGATTACGTGTTCCCGGCGGAAAACTACTCCGACCCAGTGGGCGGCTGGTACGAAGCCGCCCTGCCCGGACGCTTCGCCTTCTGCATGCGCGACGTCTCCCACCAGGCCAACGGCGCCCACGTTCTGGGCCTGTCCGCCCTCAACCTGAACATGCTCCGGAAATTCGCCGAGGGGATCGCCGCCTCGCGCCAGTATTGTTCGTATTGGGAAATCGACAAGGGCAACCGGCCGGCCCCGGTCGATTACAAGAATGATGGGGATTTCTGGTATAACCTGCCGGCCAACTTCGACGTGATGGACGCCTGCTGGCGGCAGTACCAGTGGACGGGGAACCGCGCGTATATCGAGGACCCGGCTTTCCTCGGGTTTTACCGGCTGAGCGCGACCTCTTATATCAGCGTTTGGGATCATGACGGCGACGGCGTGCCGGATCACCGGAGGCAGGACGGGAACCGCGGCCTGGGAAGCTATGACGAAGGGCCGCTTTCGGACCCCACGGCCGCCGGCGCCGACCTTCTCGCCGCGGAGGCCAGGGCTTTCTTGTCCTATGCCGGGGTCCTGAGGCTCCGGGGCGAAACCGTCCTGGCCGGCGCGCTCGAAAAGAGGGCGGCCGCCCTGCAGGGCGCGTTTTATCGGAAATGGTGGGACCCGAAGCTCGGCCGCTTCGCCGGGCTCATGCTCGAAGGCGGGGTGCCCAATTTCGACGATTTATTCTGGTACGGAGTGTTCCCTCTCTATTTCGGCTTTCTCAAGCCCGGTCCCGAGCGGGATATGGTCCTGGGCCGCATCGCCGGCAGCGAGGCCGACGGTATCGAGATCGAGTCGTATTTGCCCGAAGTCTTTTATCGCTACGGCCGAAACGACGCCGCCTATGCCGAAGTCCTGAGGCTTTCCGACCCGGGTAAGAAAAGACGGGAGTACCCCGAAGTCCCGTTTGCCCTGATCGGCGCGGTCGCCACGGGCACCATGGGTATCGAGCCGGACGCGGCCGGCCGGACGATCGTGACGCGCTCGCGCCTCACCGACGCGACGGCGTGGACCGAGCTCGTCAGCGTGCCCGTCTTTGCAAACGCCATCGATGTCCGCCATGAGGGGAAGGCGCGTTCGACCTTCACCAACAGGTCGGGCCCCGTCCTCGCCTGGCGCGCGGCGTTCGATGGAAAATGGCAGGAACTCGCCGTGGACGGGCGCCCGATGGAGGCCTCTCAGGGTCCGGACGAAGCCGGGCGGGACACGAGTTGGGTTGCCGTGAACGTGCCGCCCGGCCAGACGATCACCGTGGCCGCCGCCCCTGCGGGCGCCGCGGGAGCCGCGACTGGTGCCGACGCCCGCTCCCGCTGGAGCGAAGGCCGGGCCCGCGCCTGGGCAGAATCCCGGCCCTGGATCCTCGGCTGCAACTATATCCCCCGGACGGCCATCAACACCCTCGAGATGTGGCAGGCCGGGACGTTCGACCCGAAAACGATCGACCAGGAACTGGGCTGGGCCGAGTCCCTCGGCTTCAACGCCGTCCGGGTTTTCCTTCACTTTCTTCTCTGGGAGCAGGACCGGGCGGGATTCGGCCGCCGGCTCGACGAATTCCTGGCGATCGCCGAGCGCCACCGCATCGGGACGATGTTCGTCCTCTTCGACGACTGCTGGAACGACGTATTTGCGCTCGGCCCTCAGCCCGCGCCGCGGCCCGGCGTCCACAACTCGGGCTGGGTCCGCTGCCCCGGGACGAAGATGCTCGGCGACCCGTCCCGGTGGGGCATTCTTGAAGACTACACGAAAGGCGTCCTTGGGCTTTTTCGGGACGACCGGCGCGCCCTGGCCTGGGACCTCTACAACGAGCCCGCGAATCCCGGCCGCGGGCCGAAGACCCTACCCCTCTTGAAAAAGGTCTTCGAATGGGCCCGGGCCGTCTCTCCCCTCCAGCCGCTGACCGTGGGCGTCTGGGACGACTCGAAAGAATTTGAGGAACTCAACCGCTTCCAGGCGGAGAACTCCGACGTCGTCTCCTTCCATGCCTATCTCGACGAAGCCGGGACGAGAAAAAGGATCGAGGCCCTGAAGGCGTTTCACCGGCCGCTCATCTGCACCGAATACATGGCCCGGACGGCCGGGAGCCGGTTCGATAACATCCTCCCGCTCTTCAAAGCCGAGGGCATCGGGGCGATGAACTGGGGCCTGGTCAGCGGCAAGACCCAGACGATCTTCCCCTGGGGGTCGAAAGAGGGGAGCCCCGAGCCCGCGCTTTGGCACCACGACATCTTCCGCCCGGACGGCACGCCGTTTTCCGAGGCCGAAGTCCGCATCATCCGGGAGGCGGCGGGCATCGCCCTGCTTAAAAAGGAAAAAGAATAGCTCGAGAAACCCCGAGGGACAATCGGCCGTATAATAGAGTGTGGTGCTTTATTCACCGTCTCTTTTCTTAACCTATGATCCCTATGAGGAGGAACTCCGATGAAAACGGCCCGATGGGTCCTTACGGCCGCGGCGCTTCTGCCGCTCTTGATTTCACCGGCGTCCGGCTGGGCGCAGACCGCCCCGTCCGGTTCGACCCGGCTCCTGCGCTATCCCGACATCTGGCGCGACCAGGTGGTTTTCGTCTACGCGGGCGATCTCTGGACCGCCTCGACCAGCGGCGGCCCGGCGCGCCGGCTCACGGCGCATCCCGGGGACGAGCTCTACCCGAAGTTCTCACCGGACGGAAAATGGATCGCCTTCACCGGCCAGTATGACGGCAACAACGACGTGGACGTCATTCCCGCCGGCGGCGGCGAGCCGCGGCGGCTCACGTTCCATCCCGCGAACGACATGGTCCTGGGCTGGTCTCCGGACGGCCGGATCCTCTTCCGTTCGAACCGGGCCAGCGACCTGCCCGATTTCGACCGCCTGTTCCTGATATCACCCGAGGGCGGTGTCCCGGAGATGCTCAATCTCCCGCGGGCCTCCCTCGTCAGCTTCGCTCCGGACGGACGGCGCATCGCGTTCAATTACACATCACAGGAATTCCGCACCTGGAAGCGCTACCGCGGCGGCTGGAAGAGCCCCATCGCCATCTGGGACCTCCAGAAAAAGACCTACGAGGCGTTGCCGACGACAGAAGCCATGGATATGTTTCCGATGTGGCACGGCGACGCGGTCTTCTTTATCTCCGACCGCGACGGAGTCATGAACCTCTACCGGACGGACCTGGCCTCCAAAAAGACGACGCAGCTCACCCGCTACACGGAATACGACATCAAGTGGCCGAGCCTGGGGGCCGACGCGATCGTCTATGAGAACGGCGGCCTTCTCTACGCCTACGACCTAAAGACGAATGCGGCGCGCAACATCCCTGTTACCGTCGCCTCCGATGAGGTCGCGGCGCGCGCGGAATTCAAGGCCGCGGGCGGCCGCATCGGCTGGGGGACGATCTCCCCGAGCGGCGCCCGGGCCTTGGTCGAGGCCCGCGGAGAGGTCTTCACGCTTCCCGCCGAGAACGGCAGTCCGCGCAACCTGACGGATTCCCCGGGCGTGCACGAAATGAACCCCGTCTGGTCTCCCGACGGCCAATGGATCGCCTACCTCTCGGACCGGTCGGGCGAATTCGAGATCTATGTCCGGCCGCAAAAAGGCGGCGAGGAAAACCGGATCACGTCAACCGGCGGCGATACACGCTATCTTTATTCGCCCGCCTGGTCGCCGGATTCGAAGAAGATCGCCTACTCCGACAAGAAGCTGAGGCTCTGGTACGTGGACGTCGAAAAAAAGCAGCCGGTCCTCGTCGACAGCGCCGAGTACAACACCCGGCTGGCCGCCTCGTGGTCCCCCGACAGTCTCTGGCTCGCCTACACGAAGCCGCTCAACGGGAGCGGCAAGGACGTCATCTGGCTTTATTCGCTCGAAAAGAGCAGGGCGTCTCAAGTGAGCGAGGGCTTCTACAGCGATTCGAACCCGGCCTTCGACCCCGACGGCAAGTATCTCTACTTCCTGTCGGACCGCTTTTATTATCCCGTCAATAACCAGATCGAGCTCCGCTTCGGATATCACAACACGGCCGGCATTTTCGCGCTGACTCTTAAGGCCGGCGAGGCGGCTCCGTTCGGGCCGCAGAGCGATGAGGAAAAGGGGACGGAGGAGAAGAAACCCGAGGCGGCGCCGGCCCCGGCCGCGAAAACGCCGGAGACGAAGGCGCCCGTCGAGGCCCCCGTGGTGAAGCCGATCCAGATCGACCTCCAGGGCCTCTCCGGCCGCATTTCGCAGGTCCCCGTTCCCGCGGGCATGTACCGGAGCCTGGCCGTCCGCAAGGACAAGATTTTCTACGGCTCGCTGCCCATGGAAAGCTCCCAGATCGCCGCCCCCGGACCTCCGCCCCAAGGGTCCCTCCACCTTTTCGACGTCAAGAAGCGCGAAGACAAGATCCTGCTCCAAGGCGTCAGCGATTTTGAGGTGGACAAGGAGGGCGCCAAGGTGCTCTATTTTTCGGGGGATACCCTGGGGATCGTCGACGCCGCTCCCGGCAAGAAGGTCGGCGACGGCCGGCTGAACACGGCGGCCATGCAGGTTCGATCCGACCCTAAGGAAGAGTGGCCGGAGCTCCTGCGCGAGGCCTGGCGGGTCGAGCGCGACTTTTACTGGGACCCCGGCATGGGAGGGGCTGACTGGGCGGCCGTCGGCAAGCGCTACGAAGCTCTCTTGCCCTGGGTCGCCCACCGGAGCGATCTGAATTACATCATCGGGGAAATGATCGCCGAGCTCGACACCTCGCACACGTACGTCAGCGGCGGGGACATGCCCGACCGCAAGCGCGTCAACGTGGGCCTTTTGGGAGCCGATCTCGAGCCGGACGGCGGGTTCTTCCGTATCAAAAAGATCTATCCCGGCGAGAACTGGTCTGACTCCGCGCGCTCTCCGCTCACGGAACCCGGCCTGAAAGTCAAAGAAGGCGACTTCCTCATCGCCGTCGAGGGGCAGACCGTGCGGGCCGACCGCGAGCCTTTCGCCTATTTCCAGAATCTGGCCGACAAGGTGGTCACCCTCAAGATCAATGACAAGCCTGCCACGCAAGGGGCGTGGGATGTCCTCGTCAGGACAGTAGGCAGCGAGGCGAACTTGCGCTATATCAACTGGGTCGAGGGAAACCGCCGCAAGGTCGACAAGGCCACAGGCGGCCGCGTCGCCTACATGCACGTCCCCGACACGTCCGTCAACGGCGTCATCATGTTCGACAAGTACTTCACCGGGCAGCTCGGCAAGGACGGCCTGATCGTGGACGAGCGCTACAACCACGGCGGCTGGTCGCCGGACTTCTACACCGAAAAACTCGGGCGGCGGATGCTCCTGGCGCTCGCCCCGCGTGAGGGCAAAGACATCGTCCCGCAAGCGGCCTACTTCGGGCCGAAGATCATGCTCGTCAACGAGCGGGCCGGCTCGGGCGGCGACCTCTTCCCGTATTATTTCAAGAAGGAGAAAATCGGGCCGCTCGTCGGCACGCGGACGTGGGGCGGCGTCGTCGGCATGGGCGGACTGCCGTCCATGATGGACGGCAGTTCGGTCACGGCGCCCGGCTGGGCGTGGTGGGAGCCGAACCCCGGCGGCGGCTGGGTCGTCGAAAACTACGGCGTCGACCCGGACGTCACGGTCGAGCAGCGGCCGGACCTCGAAGTCCAGGGGCACGATCCTCAGCTCGAGAAGGCCATCGAGCTGGCCAAGGAAGGCTTGAAGGCGATGCCGCCTCCGCTCCAGAGACCGCCGTACCCCATCAAAGCCGTAACGCCGAAGCCTCCGGCCAAGAAAGCTGGGGACCGGCAGTGAGCGGATTCTGAGGAGCGAGCAGCAGAAGTGCGGCGGAGGGGCTCGGAGCCGCACTTCTGGTAATTATCCGAAACGAATCTTAGGTTCTGGACCTGCGAACTATCCTCCAATCCGACGGGGGGAACCGATAAAACTGGTTACAAGCGCTGCGGCGCTGAGGACGATCAAGACGAGCGACAGTTTATAGAGGGCGCGCCAAGCCGGATTGGCGGCGCGCAGGATCTCGAACTCAGCGACGAAGACCGTCTCACAGGCGCCGTTGCCCCGGTCCTTCCGCGTTGTGCTCGTCAGACGCTTGTCGGGCGAACCCTTGATCCCGTAGTTCACGAGCCAGCCTGTTACGTGGACCTGGTCCCCCTTCCTCGCGCCCATGATTGTCCTGGCGACTATGGAATCCGCGGGCAGGAGGTGATTATTGGACAAGCAGTTCTCGCTGAAGATCCGGCCCGTCTCCTGGTCGGGATACGTGTAGAAGCAGGTGAAATCCCGGTTCTTGAACTTCATCCGCGAGTAGACGGCTGTCTCGAGGTTTTTTCCCCAGAGGACGCAGATATCCTTGACGTTGATGTAATCGTTCCACGCCTCGTGCGAGATGTCCGCGAACGAACTGGCGTGATGGTAAGAGACGATCATTCCCCAGAGCTCGTAGCTGAATACGGGGGTCACCGAGTACGCGACGCCCTTGCGGGTGACGTCGAACGGGTCCGGGAGGTCGGCCTTGGCCTGGACCGGGTCCTGAAGAAGCTCCGGCAGGATCTCGCTCCGTCCCGGCAGCCGGTCCTTCATGAATAAAGAAACGACGAGGGCGGCGGCCGCGGCCGCGAGGACGAACTTCGCGACCCGCCTAATTTCCCGGAGGGAGTTCATTTGATCAGGACGAGCTCGATTTGCGGCCGGCCCAGCCAGTCGGCGCCGTCCTTCGTCACGACCACCATTTCTTCGACCGTGACCACGCCCTTGCCGGGGACGGTCAGCCGCGGTTCGATGGTGAACACCATGCCTTCCTCGAGCTTCTGGAACGGCTTCTGGGCGTACTTTTCCCATTTCGGCCCGAGGAGGGCCGTGCCGTCGTGAGCGAAGCGTCCCACCTGGTGCCCGAGGGCGTGGGGAAACTCGGCATAGCCGGCGTCCACGATCATGGAGCGGGCGATGCCGTCGATCTCCAGGCCCTGGACTCCCGGTTTCATGGCCCGGCGCGATTCTTCGACGGCCCGGACGATGGTCCGGAAACCCTTTAGGACGTCCGCCGGGGCGGCCTTCTCGCCCTTCCCCAGGATGTAGAAGGTCCGCTGCATGTCGGAGCAGTAGCTCTCGACCTTGACCCCGAAGTCCATGTTGAGGACATGGCCCCGTTCGACCGGGCGGTCGGTGGGGGAGTAATGGGCCTGGGCGGTCTCGGGTCCCGTGAAAACCGCCGGGCACGTGGCCCGGCCCCAGGCGAGTTGGAGCCTGCGGCGCTCGACCTCGGCCAGGATGAAGGCCGCGATTTCCTTTTCGGTCTTCCCGGGCTTGATGAACTTCGCCGCGGCGGCGTAGATGTCCTCCGTGTGGCGGACGGCCTCCTTCACGTAGGCGATCTCGCTCGCCGATTTTCTCTCCCTCAAGGCCGATACGACCTTCTCGGCCGATACCAGGCGGTCCGCGAACCCGATCTCGGCCAGGAAGTCCTGGAGGGTCAGGTACATGCCGTGGGTCAGGCCGTCGCAGATTTCGCTTCCTTTCGAATAATTGACGGCGACTGTCCGCGGATTGAGCTCCCGCAGGTACTCCAGGAGCGGCTCCTTGATCCCCATGACGAAGCCGACGACCT
This sequence comes from Candidatus Aminicenantales bacterium, assembly GCA_049513915.1. Classification (GTDB taxonomy): domain Bacteria; phylum Acidobacteriota; class Aminicenantia; order Aminicenantales; family Saccharicenantaceae; genus DATKJS01. Next base: position 11,705 of record JBEKVN010000046.1, read on the forward strand.
TGTCGTAGGCGCCGGTTTCCTCGACGCCCTTCTGGTCGTAAAGGCCCACGATGGCCCGCGTCCGCCCGTCGGCGCTGACGATGAAGGCGGAATGCCAGGTCACGGGACCCGGCGCGAGGAAGACCAGGGTCGGGTCGCCGTTCATCTCGCTTTCCCTGGTGAAGGTGATCCAGCAATCCAGGCCGAATTCCTGGAGAAGGCTCGCGGCCTGTCGGACTTTTTCCCGGATGAGCATGGCGACCTCCTTGCGATCTAGGATGAAAAACGCTTGAGCTTTTTCAGGGAGACGACGACGAGGAGTGCGGCTAGGACCATGAGCCCCGTGAGGATTAGGAAAAACTGGTGGTGGGCAAACCGGCTGTAGGATTTTCCGAGAAGACCGCTGCCGTAGCTCCCCACGGCCGTGGCCGCGAACCAGCCGCCCATCATCAACCCTTGGATTTTCGGCGGCGCGACCTTGGAGACGAAGGACTGGCCCATGGGTGAGATGAGGATCTCGGCGAGCGTCACAATGAAATAAGTCCCGATGAGCCAGGCCGGCGACATGATGTTCTGGTCCTTGTTCCCCCCGGCCAGGGAAGCCGAGACCATGATGATCATGGCCAGGCTCATGATGAGCATGCCGAGGACAATTTTGTTGGGGGTCGAGGGTTCCCGGCCGCGGAGCCTGAGCCGGGCGAAAAGAAAGAGGAGGAGAGGCGTCAGGACGAGGATGAAGAAGGGCTCGAAGAATTGGTACGTTTCGGGCCGGAGCCAGCTCAGGACGATCGTCGAGCGCTCGGCGAACAGGGTCAGTCCGAAGGAATTCTGGTAAAACGCCACCCAGAAGAAGATGACGATGAGGAATAGGATGACGAGGGTCATGATGCGCTGGGTTTGTTCTCTATTGTCCATGGCCGGCGGGGCCGAAGCGCCGGTGGTCACGGGCGGCATCGAGGCGCCCCCGCCTGCCGCCGCCGGCCGCTTCTTGACATCGGCGACGCGGATGTGCGGCCGGCCCACGTCGAAGATGATCAGGGCGAAAACCATGCCGACCGCGGCGACCCAAAACGACAGGTTATAGCTGTGGAAGACGACGCTGTTGACCGTGGCCACGAGAGGGGCGATCATGGCGCCCAGATTGACGCCCATGTAGTAGATGTTGAACGCGGCGTCCTTGAGGTGAACCTTGTCCGTGTAGAGGTTTCCGACGAGGACGGCCATATTGACCTTGAAGATCCCCGTGCCCACGCCGATCAGGAAAAGGCCGACATAGAATGTCGTCACGTGGGCGGCCGAGGAAACGGCCAGCCCGACGTAGCCCAGGGCCATGAGGAAGGCGCCGGCGCGGACGATCCGGATCTGGCCGAAGACCCGGTCACCGAGCCACCCGCCGAGGAGGGGCGTGAAATAGCAGAGGGCCAGGAAAATCCCGTAAAAATCACCCTTGCGGGAGTCGTTCCAGCCGAGGACCTTGTCCATGTAGAGGACAAGCAATGCCATCAGCGTGTAGAAACCCACGCGCTCCCACATCTCCGTGAAAAAGATGAAGGCCAGGCCTTTGGGGTGTTTTTTCAGCATGTTCGCGCCTTCCCGGAGCCGGACACACGTCCGGGGAGTATCCTAATAAAAATTAGCCCGGAAAAGCAAGGCGCCCGGCGCGGTCACGCCTCCGGCCCGCGGGGTGCTTCGACCTTCGTCAGGCCGAGCGATCTCAGAATCACCCAATCCCGCAGCCGTCCGGACAAGAGCCTGCCCAGGGTGCCGTAGAGCCGCGCGCCCGTGCCCACGAAATAGGCCCCTTTGGGGCGCCTCGCGGTGAGCGCGCGGACGATGGGCCTGATGCTTTTTTCCGCGGAAAGCGAAGACCGCCCTCTCTCGACGAAAAAGGCGAGCGCCTTGCGCTGGTTTTCCGCGTACAGCCGGGCGTAACCGGCCGGAAATTTGGCGGCGACGGCGTCCGTCTCCGTCTCGATCTTGTCCCATATCGGCGTCCGGACCCCACCATAGATCAGAGTGGCGACCCGGACCCCGAAAGGCTTCATCTCGAGGCGCAGGGCGTCCGAGAAGGCGTTCAGGCAGGCTTTGCCCGCCGAATAAGGGCCGTGGTAGGAGGTGACGATCATGGCCGTGATCGAGCTGATCATGACGATCCGGCCTCGCGCCTGGCGGATGAGCGGCAGGAACGCCTGGGTAACGGCCAGGTGGCCGAAGACGTTGACTTCGAAAAGCCGGCGCAGATCTTCGAGGGGGACAAGCTCGATAGGCGCCCGGAAGGAGATGCCGGCGTTGTTGACGAGTCCCCAAAGCCCCGACGCCCCGACGGCGCGGCGGATTTTCTCTTCGGCGTCGGCGATCGTCCGCGGCTCCGTGACGTCCAGGAAGACGGGCGTCAATCGGGGCGAAGCCTGGGCGCGCAGATCTTCCGCGTCGCGTTCCTTCCTGACCGAGGCGAACACCGTGAATCCCAGCCGGTCCAGGTTGAGGGCCGCCGCCCTTCCGATCCCGGAGGAGGCGCCGGTGACGAGAACGGCCTTCCGGCCGAGGTCAGTCCCCACGGTCACGTCCCGTTTCCGCGCCTATTCTTTCCTCGGCAGTATCGGCACCTTGAGGGCGTTTTCGGGGATCCGCCCGGTCAAGGATCTCAGGAAGTCGACGATATCCGCGATGTCCTTATCCGCGAGAACGACGCCCAGCTGTATTTTGCCCATGATCCGGACCGCTTCGGTCAGGCGGTCCACGGACCCGTCGTGAAAGTAAGGCGGCGTCATTTCGACGTTCCTCAGCCCGGGCACCTTGAAGACGTACGTATCGTCCGCGTTCTTCGTGACGGTGAAACGTCCCTCGTCGACAGGCGCGCTCTTGGTATACGTCCAGTAGGGCTCGAGAACACCGAACTTTTCATACGTCCCGCCGCCAATATAAATCCCCGAGTGACATTGGACGCAGCCCGTTCCCATGAATTTCGCGAGCCCCGCCTTTTGGGCGTCGGTCAGGGCCGCTGAATTCCCGCTCAGGAAGGCATCGAAAGGCGAGGGCGTGACCAGTGTCCTTTCGAAGGCCCCGACCGCTTTACCGAAGTTTTCGACGTTGGCCGGGTTTTTCTCCCCAGGAAACGCTTTCTCGAAGTAAGGCCCGTAGCCCGCGATCGCCTGGAGTTTCTTTTCCGCGGCATCCGACGGCGGCATCGTGGGAGACGCGGGGGCGGTGAGGGATTGGCTGGCCTGGTCCTCCACGTTTTTTCTGTTGCCGACCCAATGCGCCGATATCTGGCCCGCGGCGTTGAGAACGGTCGGCGCGTTCCGGACGCCGGGTTTGCCGTCGCGTCCCATGGATTTCCGCAGCCCGTCCGCGCCGTAGAGACTGAAGGGATGGCACCGGGCGCAACTGAAGGTTCCGTCCATGGACGTCCGGGTTTCGTAAAAGAGCATCTTTCCGAGCTCGGCTTTCGCCGGTGTAACCGGATTTTCCGGCGAAACGATGACCCGGGGCAACGGCCCGAAAAGATCCTTGGCCTTCCCAGGCAGGCCGGCGTCCTGGCCTTTCGGCATCGCCGGCCAGACCCAGGCCAGGGCGATGAGAATGAAAATGCCGATCATTCTTCTGTTTTTTACGCCACGCATGGTTTCCCCCGTCATGTTCAGAGCGGTTCTCCCCGCGGAACCATGATAGGCCTGGCCACGGCCCCGGTCAACCCCGTTCGCGGGACCCCCCGGCTGTAAGTCCGTGGAGCTTCAGGAAGACGGCGGACTCGGGAAGCGAAGCCGAGCGATTGACTTCATGGGGACCGCGTTATATAGTTCCCGGAAAATCGAGGAGGCGGAATGGGCCCCAACCCTTTTCTCGGAGTTTTTCTTCATGCCCTGGGTGGTTTCGCGGCCGGGAGCTTTTACATTCCCTATAAAAAAGTCCGCGGCTGGGCTTGGGAGACCTATTGGCTGACGGGCGGGTTCTTCAGCTGGATCATAGCGCCGTGGATCGTGGGAACGCTGACCTGCCCGGGGTTGCTCAAAGTCCTCCTGTCTGCTTCGCCCGGGACGCTCCTTTGGACCTACCTCTTCGGCGTGATGTGGGGGATCGGCGGCCTGACCTTCGGCCTCTCCATGCGCTATCTCGGCCTGTCTCTCGGCATGGCCCTGTCGCTCGGCTTCTGCGCCGTTTTCGGTACGCTCGTCCCGCCGCTTTTTCAGGGCCAGATCGTCGGCCTGCTTTCGACCCTGTCCGGCCGCATCGTGGTTCTGGGCATCCTCGTATGCCTCACGGGCATCGCCATGTGCGGCAGCGCAGGAAGGAGGAAAGAACGGGAGCTCTCCGACGCCGAGAAACGGGCCTCGATCGCCGAGTTCAGCTTCGCCAAGGGCGTCTGGGTGGCCACGTTCGCGGGGGTCATGAGCTCCTGCATGGCCTTCGCCTTCGCCGCCGGGAAGCCCATCGCCGCGGCCGCGGTGGCGGGCGGGACGCCTCCGCTTTTCCAGAATTTCCCGGTCCTGATCGTGGCGCTCTTCGGGGGATTCACGACGAACTTCCTGTGGTGCGTGGCCCTCAGCGTCAGGAACAAGACCGGGCGGGACTATTTCAGGGTCAAGGCCGCGGGAGCCGATGCGCCCAGGCCCGAGGCCGGCCCGGCGGCCGCGGTCCGGCCGCCGTCTCTTCTCTCCAATTATCTCTTCTCTGCCCTGGCCGGGACCACATGGTACTTCCAGTTCTTTTTCTACGGCATGGGCACGACGAAAATGGGGAAGTACGATTTCTCGAGCTGGACCATCCACATGGCCTTCATCATCACTTTCAGCAGCCTGTGGGGGATCTATTTCCATGAGTGGAAGGGGACCGGCCGGCCGACACGCCGCCTGGTCGTGGCCGGAATCGTGGTCCTCATCCTGTCGACGATCGTCGTCGGCGTCGGCAATTACGTCGCGGCCATGAAATAGTCTGGCCGCGTTCGCCGGCCTAATTCGCGGACTTGACGCGGTCCCAGAGCTTGACGTAGAGGGCGGTCTTGTCCTTCAGATTGGCGATGATCTCGCTCTTGGCCATGATCTCCGGCTTCATGAAGATGCCCGGATTTTCCCGGATTTCGGGGCTGAGCAGCGGGTAGGCGTCCGTGTTCGGGCAAAGGTAATAGATGAAATTCGAGTTCTCGGCCGCGACCTTCGGATCGTGGAGAAAATTGATGAGCGCGTGGGCCAGCCCGGGCTGGCGGGCGCTCTTGGGGATGACGAGGTCGTCGCAGGAGATGATCGTCCCTTCCTCGGGGACGAAGAAGCGCACGTCCGGGTTTTCCTTCCGGACCTGAAAGACGTCGCCGTTCCAGGCGTGGACGAGGAGGAACTCGCCGGACGCCAGCCCGAACTTGTACTGTTCGTTGTCGAATTTAGCCAAATTCTTTTTCCAGCGGAGGAGGACGGTTTCGGCCTCCCGGAGCTCTCGTTCGTCGACCGTGTTGATGCTGTAGCCCAGGGACTTGAGGGCGGCCCCGATCGATTCCCGCATGTCGTTGAACATGGTCATCCGGCCCCTGAGGTCCGTTCGGTCGAACATGTTCCAGGTCGGCCGGACGTCTTTCACCCGCCCTTCGAGATAGGCGATCCCGCTGTTGACGAGCATGTAGGGGACGGAGTGGTCCATGGCCTTGTCGATCGTGATCTTGAGGAATTCCGGGTCCACATGGCTGATGTTGGGCAGCCGGCTGCGGTCGAGCCGCAGGAGCATGTCCTGGTCGAACATGACGCTGACCATGTAGCTCGTCGGCGTCAGGATGTCATAGCCCACGGCCCCGGCCTTGAGCTTGGCGTACATGGCTTCGTTCGATTCGAAGGTGTCGATGACGACGCGGCAGCCGTTCTCCCGTTCGAAGCGCTTGAGGATCTCGGGATTGAAGTAGTCCGCCCAAGTGTAGACGCTCAGGACCGGCCGGGATTTGCCGCAACCGCCGGCGAAAACGAGCGTGAGAAGGAGGAGGAGGATGGACAGGCCGGCGCCGAGGGACGGGGAGCGGCTTTCCTGGATCGCGGGCTTTCTCATCGCGGATGTTCTATTTCATCCCAGTTCCGCTATCTTTTCAACCGGGCGAGCCGCTGGCTGGCGATGACGGCCGTGAGCGTAACGGCCAGGAGGAGGGTCGAGAGGGCGTTGATCATCGGCGGGTTGCCGTACTTGATCATGCTGTAGATCCGGAGCGGAAGCGTCGTCGACCCCGGACCGGCGACGAAGAACGTGATGACGAAGTCGTCGACCGAGAGCGTGAAGGCCAGGAGCCCCCCCGCCGCCAGCCCGGGGAGGAGCAGCGGCAGAAGGACCTTGCGAGTGCTCTGCCACCAGCTGGCGCCCAGATCCTGGGCCGCCTCGATGAGCTGGAAGTCGAAATCCTGGAGGCGGGCCAGGACGACCATGGCGACGTAGCTCACGCAGAACGTGACGTGGGCCAGAAAAATCGTGAAAAGGCCGAGCCCGGTCCCGGCCGCCACGAAGGCCATGAGCAGGCTGATGCCCATCAGGATTTCGGGAACGACGAGCGGCGTGTAAATCAACGTGTAGTGGGCTTGCTGAAGACGGCTTCCGGCATAGCGGTGCAGCGCGAAGGCGGCCGCCGTCCCGAGGACGAGCGAAACGGCCGTCGAGCCCAAAGCGATGACAAGCGTGTTGCGGACGGAAAGCCAGATTTCGGGGGAGTGGAAGAGCTTCGCGTACCACTCGAGCGTGAAGCCTTGCCAGCTGCTGGAGAAGCGGGCCGCGTTGAAGGAATTGACGACGAGGATGATGATCGGCAGATAGAAGAAAACGAGGACGAGGAGAGTCGCGGCGAGCGGCAAGCGGCCCTTTTTCACGGCGCCTCCCCGATGATGATATCCGCCTTGCCCTTCTTCCGTTGGAGGACCAGCACGGCGATGAGCGGCGCCAGCACCGCCAGGATCAGGACGGCCGAGAGGGCGGCGGCGTACGGAAGGTTGCGGTCGACGAACACCCGCTGGGCGATCTTATTGCCGAGCATCTCGCTGGCCGGCCCGCCGACGAGGTCCGGGATGATGTAGGAACCGAGCGCCGGGATGAAGACGACCAGGACGGCCGTCAGGAGCCCCCGCCGGATGCCCGGCAAGAAGACCTTCCGGAAGGCCTGGAAAGGCCGGGCGCCCAGGTCGCGGGCCGCTTCGACCAGCCGGAAATCGAATTTCTCCGCGGCCGCGTAGATCGGAAGGATGGTGAACGGGAGAAACGTATAGACCATGACCAGGACGACCGCCCCCGGATGATAGAGAAGCGTCGCCTGCGGAGAGGCCAGGCCGATCCCCTCGAGGACCTGCTTGATCAGCCCCTCGGGGTGGAGCAGAGATCTCCAGGCGAACACGCGGACGAGAAAGCTTGTCCAGAAGGGCACGATGACCAGCAGCAGGAGCCGGTTCTGCCATTTCATGGAGGCGCGGGCGATGAAGTACCCGGTCGGGACGGCGAGGAGAATGCAGAGGACGGTGGTCACGGCGCTGATCCAGAACGTCCGCCAGGCGATGACCAGGTACCCGTGGGTCCACAGGCCACGGATCGTTTCCAGGGTCCAGCCCGCGCCGATGCCGCCGTAAGGGTTGGCCGGACGGAAGGCGATGGCAAAGACGAGGACCGTCGGGACGACGATGAACAGGCTGAGCCAAAGCAGGGTCGGGAGCGAAATGAGCCACTCCTGGAGCCGCCGCTTGTTCCGTTTCATCCTATTTTTCTTGGGGGCCGTTGAGCGGCTCCCCGACCTTTTGGGGCGGGACGGCGAGCAGGCTTTCGTCGGCCTTCCGGAAATGGTCGAGCATGAAGCCGTCGTCGGCGTGCCACCAGATCCAGACGTCGTCCTTCCAGCGGAGGGGTTTTTCGTCGAGGAAATAGCGGGAGTGCTGCCGGAGGACCTGGATCCTGTAGCCCGCGACCCGGACCCAGTATTTCGTCGTCGAGCCGAGGTAGATGACATCCTCGACGGCGGCAGGCATGATGTTCCGCTGGGGCTTCTCCTCGGGCCGCTCGCGGGAGATGTGGACTTTTTCCGGGCGGATGCTGAGGTAGATCGTCTGGCCGGGCTGGAGCTGTCTGTCGTTGAAACAGAGGATTTCGGGCAGGCCCGCGATGGCCAGGCGGCAATATTCATGGTCCTGGCACTCGAGGACCCGGCCCTCGAGGAAGTTCGTGTCGCCGATGAAGGCCGCGACGAAACTCGTCCGCGGCGACTCGTAGATCTCCGCCGGCGCGCCCACCTGCTCGATCCGGCCGCTGTCCATGACCGCGATCCGGTCGCTCAGGCTCATGGCCTCGGCCTGGTCGTGGGTGACGTAAAGAAACGTGATTCCGACCTCGTCGTGGATGAGGTCGAGCTCGATGAGCATCTTCTGGCGGAGCTTGAGGTCCAGGGCGGCCAGCGGCTCGTCGAGCAGGAGGACGTCGGGCTTGTTGATCAAAGCCCGGGCCACGGCAACCCGCTGTTTCTGGCCGCCGGAGAGAAAGTCGGGTTTTTTATCCGCCTGGCCGGCCATCTGGATGAGATGGAGCATCTTGTCGACTTCGGCGTCGATCTCCCTCTTCGTCCGCTTGGCGATGGCCAGCCCGAAAGCGATATTGTCCCGGACGGTCATGTGGGGGAAAAGCGCATAGCTCTGGAAGATCGTGTTGACCTTCCGCTTGTTCGGCGGGAGGTCCGTGATGTCCCGGCCGTCGAGGAAGACGCGGCCCGCGTCGGGCTCCTCGAACCCGGCCGCGATGCGGAGCATGGTCGTTTTGCCGCAGCCGCTCGGCCCGAGGAGCGAAAAAAATTCGCCCTTCTTGATCTCCAGGGAAACGTCGCCCACCGCCTGGATCGTTCCGAAACGCTTGGAGACGCCACGGAACTCCAGGAACTCAGGCAACGGCGGATACTCCCTGGCCGGCGGAGCCTGGAGAAGCGGAACGCGGAGGCACGGACATCTCTCGTCTCAAGGCCGTATTATGGAAAAAATGCCCCGGCATTTCAATAGAAATTACGACGGGTGATCCTTAATTCGGTGACACATAACTCATCACCGAAATAGGGAGCCGCAGGATCGGCAAATAATTAGGTGTACTGAAGCTCCACGGCTTTACGTTCGTGGCATCCAACTTTCGCAGGCTTTGGAGCGCCTGTCCCGTTGGCTGGATTCCATAGACGTGTGTCCGTGAAATCCAGCCAACGGGATTGAGTTATATGTCACCAAATTTCATTTTAAAAAATGGGCCGATCGGGACTCCGTCTCTGCGGTTTTCGTATACAAAGACTCGGGCCAGATTGCCGGCCGAACGCCCGATGTGATAGATTGTGGCGGGCACGGAGGGGAAATCCCTGCCGGCGCCGTTGACCCGGGAGAACCGGATGAGATATCCAAACGAGGAGGTCTTTATGAACCGTGCCATTAGGAATTCTTTGTTCGCCGCATTCATCCTTTTCCTGTCCGTGAACCTTCCCGCCCTGCCCGCAGCCGCGCCCGACCTGGCCGGCCACTGGGACGGGGCGATCGCCCTGCCGTCGGTGAAGCTCCAGATCAATCTCGACTTCAGCAAGCAGGCCGACGGGACCTGGAAAGGGGACATCTCGATCCCGCTCCAGAACCTCAAGGACCTCCCTCTGTCGGACATCAAGCTCGACGGCATGAACGCCTCGTTCGCGATCCCGGGAATTCCCGGCAACCCCGCTTTCGCCGGCACGCTGAGCGCCGACGGGAGCAAGCTCACCGGCGGCTTCACCCAGGGCGGGCAAAAATTCGCTTTCGAGCTCACCCGCGGCGCCGACGCCGCGACCAAGGCCAAGAAAGCCCTGGAAGGATTCGACGACGTGATCACCCAGGGCCTGGCCAAGATCAACGTCCCCGGCGCGGCCATCGCCGTCGTCAAGGATAACGAAGTCATCTTCGCCAAGGGGTTCGGCTTCCGCGACCTCGAAAAGAAACTTCCCATGACCGCCGACACCCTCCTGGCGATCGGCTCGTCCACCAAGGCCTTCACGACCTTCGCCCTGGGAACGCTCGTCGACCAGGGAAAAGTCGAGTGGGACAAACCCCTCCGCAACTACATCCCGTGGTTCCGGCTCTATGACGCCCAGGCCGGCGAGCGCCTGACGCCCCGCGACTTGGTCACGCACCGCTCCGGCCTGCCCCGCCACGATCTCGTCTGGTACAACAATTCCACCTCGACCCGCGAGCAGCTCGTCCGGAGCCTGGCGTTCCTGCCTCCGACGGCCGACCTTCGGGAGAAGTGGCAGTACAACAACCTCATGTTCCTCACCGCCGGATACCTGGTCGAAGTCCTGACCGGGAAGCCGTGGGAGGATTCCGTCCGCTCCCTCGTCTTCGGTCCCCTCGAGATGACCCGGAGCAATTTCTCCGTGGCCGATTCCCAGAAGGACGCGGACTTCGCCCTGCCATACGACGAGCGCGACGGCAAGCTGGTCAAGATCCCCTTCCGCAACATCACCACCATCGGCCCGGCCGGGGCCATCAATTCGAGCGTCAACGAGATGGCCCACTGGGTCACGGTCCACATCAACGACGGGAAATACAAGGACCGGCAGGTCGTCAACTCCTCCACCTTGAACGACATGCACGCCGCTTACATGCCGACGGGGGAGGTCCCGACGCGCCCGGACATCTCCCCGCCGGACTACGGCCTGGCCTGGTTCATCAACACCTACCGCGGCCACCAGCGGGTCGAGCACGGCGGCAATATCGACGGCTTCTCGGCTCTCGTTTGCCTCTTCCCGAACGACGGGCTCGGCTTCGTCGTCCTGACCAACAAGAACGGGACGCCCTTTCCGGACCTCATCGTCCAGACCGCCGTGGACCGCGTCTTCGGACTCGAGGCCGTGGACTGGATCGGCGAAGCGGCCAAGCGTCAGGCCGAAGGCCGGGACGCGCAGAAAAAGGCCGAGGAAAAGAAGGCCACCCGCCGCCGGCCGGGGACGGCGCCCGCCCACAAACTCGAGGAATACGCCGGCGACTACTGGCACCCCGGCTACGGCCTCCTCAAGGTCGATCTGAAGGGGACCCAGCTCGTCTTTACCTATAACGCCATCTCCACTCCCCTCGAGCACTGGCACTTCGACACCTTTAACGGCCTGAAGACCGATGACCCGACGTTCCGGGACATGAAGCTGAGTTTCCGGACGGACGTCAACGGGAACGTGGCCGCCGTTGCCGCGCCTTTCGAACAAACGATGGACGAGATCGTCTTCGCCAGGAAACCCGAAGCGAAGCTTTCGAACCCGGACTACCTCAAAAAGGTAAGCGGCAAGTACCAGCTCCAAAGCCAGACGATCACGGTAAGCCTGAGAGGCGAGAGCCTGACAGCTGTGATCCCCGGCCAGCCCGTCCTTGACCTGGTGCCGGAACTCGGCGGGGAATTTTCCCTAAAGCAGGTCAAAAGCATCCATCTGAAGTTCATCGAGGACGCCAAGGGCCAGGTGACGGGTTTGGAGATCTATCAGGCCGGCGGCGTCTTCGAAGCCAAGCGGGTCAGGGAATGAGCCCTGCGCGTTCGCCAGGAGGCCGGAGCCAAGACCGCCTGATGTCTTCCGGATGACGCATGAGTGGCCGCGTCATTGAAATCGGCGTCCCGATCGAGGAGATCGAGGCCCGCCGCATCCGGGTCGAGACGGCGTTGCGGTTCGGGTCACCCGACCGGGTGCCTGTCCTGCCCGCCGTCAGCCATCGTTTTCTCGTCCCCATGACCGGCGTCCGCTTCCGCGACTACTTCGCCGACCCTGAAACCATGCTCCGGACCCAGATCCTGGCCCAGAAGTGGCTCCTCGAGAACGTCCGGACCGACGCCCATTCCATCACCGGGGCCTGGGTCGGCGCCTGGACCGACTTCCAGAATACCTTCGAGGCCGGCAGCCTGGGTTGCGCGCTCATCTTTCCAGAGGACGACATCCCCTGGGTCGGGCCGGGGTGGGTCCGCGACGACGCCGACCTTCGCCGTCTGGAGGGGATGGACTTCGTCCATTCCGGGATCAACGCCCGGCAGATCGAATACCGGCGGGGTATGCAGGCCACGGCCGGGAAGTATCCCGTGCGTTTCCTGGGCGGTCCCGTCTTCTATCCCGGCGCCGAGCCGGCCTTGACCAATACCTGCGACGGCCCGTTCGGCATCGCCGGCGACCTGATGGGAGCGACCGAGCTGTTCACGGCCTGCTCCGAGCGGCCCGAATTCGTCCGCGAGCTCATCGACATCATCACCGGGAAGATGGTCGAATACCTCGACTTCTGCGCCGCCACGATGCCTTGGCCTTCGCCGCGCGATTTCGCCTGGAGCGACGACCTGGCCGTATCGCTGTCCCGGGAGATGTTCGAGGACCTCGTCCTGCCCGCGAACAGGCGTCTGCGCGATCATTTTGACGGCCGGCTGACTTTCCACATGTGCGGCAAATCCGACCACCTCCTCGAAACGTTTCGCGACGGGCTCGGCATTCATGTCTTCCAGGGCTTCGGCTGGGCCGTCGACCTCGACCGCCTTGCCGATGTCATGGGGGGACGGGTCGTTCTGGTGGGGAACGTCGACCCCAGGCTCATTCTATCGGGGACGCCGGAGGACGTGCGCCGGGCGACGCGGCGGGTCATCGGCAAACTGGCCCGATTCCGCGGTTTCATCGTTCAGGACGGCAACAATATTCCGCCCGGTTCGCCGCTCGAAAACATCAACGCCATGATGGAAGCGGCGGAAAGGTATGGCCGGTATGACGGATAAGGCCTACGACGCTCCGGCCGGATTCGACTGGATCGCCAAGCTGACCGGTTGGAGGGAGGACGGCGGCATCCTGCGCCTCGATCTTGAGACCGTCAAGGGACGGCCGGCGGCGGCCCGCGTCGAGGCCCTGAGCGCCGACGTCTGGCGCTGGACCTTCCTCCCCCCCGGCGCGAAAGACAAGATGCCGACGCCCTCCGTCGTCTGGCCTGCTGGCCAACGCATTCCGCTCACGATTGAAAGGACGGACGCGGGGCTCTTCGTCCGGGGACGGCGGACGGCCTGGCGGCTCGAGTTTCAGGCCGACCCCTGGGCGATGCGCTTCGTGGACGCTCACGGCCGGGGCGTCTTCGGCGAGAATCCCGGCGATGTCGACGGACTCGGCCGGCCGTTCGCCCCGCCCCTGGGCTTCGTCCGGCGGAACCGGCGGACGGAGGCGGTGATCCAGTCTTTTCATTTGAGTCCCGAAGACCGGCTCTACGGCCTGGGCGAGAAATTCACGCGGCTGGACAAAACCCATCAGACGATCATCTCCTGGACCCAGGACGCCCTGGGCTCGACGAGCGAAAGGTCCCACAAGAACGTCCCCTTCGTCTGGAGCCCCCGAGGCTGGGGCCTGTTTCTCGACACGGGCGCCCGTGCCGTTTGGGAATTGGGAACCCGGAGCTGCCAATCCTTCACCGTCCGGGTCGAAGACGGGACGCTCGATGCGTACTTGATCCGGGGCCGGACGCCGGCGGAGATGATCGAGCATTACACGGAGCTGACCGGCCGGCCGCCCGTCCCGCCCAAATGGAGCTTCGGACTTTGGCTCAGCTCGGGGGGGACCTATAGAACTCAGGCCGAGGTCGAGCGCCTCGTCGCCGCCGCCTCCGAACGCCGCCTGCCCTTCGACGTCGTCCACGTCGACCCCTGGTGGATGCGCCGGCGCCGGTACTGCGACTTCCGTTGGGACCGCCGGGCCTTTCCCGATCCCGAGGGATTCGTG
>JBEKVN010000047.1:0-25120 GCA_049513915.1 Candidatus Aminicenantales bacterium
TCATGCCCGGTTTGAACTTGACGCCGGTCGCGTAGCTCCCGGACCACCAGTCCCAGGCGGCCTTGCCCGGCTTGATCCAGGACGTGTCCGCGATCGCGCACGGCGCGCTCAGGTTGAGCACGAGGTAGTTCGTTTCGATGAGGCGGCCGGGCGTCGGCGCGACCATCACGATCCGCCAGGGGGTCGCCTTGGGCGTCGTCCCGACGACCACCTGCTCGGCCTTGCGCGCCGGCGGCGTCGAGAGCTTGGCGGTCAGGGCGTTCGGGATCCCGGGAACGCCGCCCACGTACATCCCGGCGTAATCGGTCACGTCCGCCTCGAGCAAGGCCACCCACGGCCCGCCGCCCGGCATCTCGACGAGGAGCGGCAGGTTGACGATCGAGGCCGGCTTGATGTCGCGGAGCGCCGTCCGCGGGTATTCGCCCTCGTTGTGCGTGTTGAAGCGGCCCATGTTCAAGGCGAAGGCGGAAGCGTCGCCGGCGAAATAGAACCCCGTGTTCTCCGCGGCCAGTGTGAATTCGCCGAGCGCTTCCTGCCTCGGCAGGACGTAGCGGAAGGCCACGCCTTCGTCGTAGGCGCGGAAGACGAGGTCCACGCGCCGCCCGGGGGCCTTCTTCTCCCGGAGCGACACGGTCATTTCGTTATAGTGATCCGGAACCGTGCGCTTGGCCCCGAACGCGTTCTCCCAGGTCGAATCGTTCGACTTCCGGTCCACCGCCACGACTTCGAAATCCTGGTCGAGCGGCGCGGCCCCGAGAAAGTCCAGCCCGAGCGGCGAGTCGTTCAGGACCGCCGCGCCCTTATATGTCACGCGGTAATAGGCCCGTTCCCCGGGTAGATAGGGCTGCGTCTTGGCTTCGAGCGCCAGTGTGATCGTCAGATTGTCGTCGGGCGAAGAGACCGCGAACGGCCCGCCCCAGGCGCCTTTCCCCGGCCCGCACGAGATACCGAGCGAGCAGGCGGCGATTATCAGTCCGAGCGCGAATATCTTACGGTTCATCATCCGGTTCGGCATCATTTTTCCTCCGTTTGTGCGGATATTACTTCACTTCCGCTTTTCGACACAAGGTCCAGATGGAGGAGAGGCGCCAAGGTCGGGGATACCTACCTGCTCTCGGAAATCTGGATTCCGGGCGAAGATGGCTTCCTCCTGCTGGCCACGAAGGGCGCACACGAGCATAAAGTCGTCAATGTGAAGTATTAAGCCATCTGCTTTGGCGGGGCGCCCAGGCAGGGGGGTTGCTTGGGCGTCCTCCCTTTTTTTCTGAAGCTCGACGGACATACGTCCGCGCGATCCCGCGAAGGGCGTTAGGCATTCGCCTTCGATCTCCGGCCCCAAAATCCGGCGAGAATATCGCGCGTTCTCCAACGTCATCATTATGGAGCCCGGAGTCTTGACGGGCGGCGGCGGCATGGTTATACTGAATAATAAAGCGTTCAACCAATTGGACAGGAGTTTAACCATGCCCACGGTTACTACGTCGGCGAAAGGCCAGGTCGTGATTCCCAAGAAAGAGCGGGACCGCGTGGGAATCAGGCCCGGAACGCGCGTCGTCGTTTCGGCCGTGGACGACCACATCGAGATCCGCCCCCTGCCCGAAAATCCCGTGAATCATTTCCACGGCTATCTCCGGCGAGGCCCCTCGCTCACGAAGGCCCTGCTCGCGGAACGCCAAAAGGAACAAAAGCGTGAAGAAAAAAAGCGTTCTTGACGCCTTCGCGCTCCTCGCATATCTCGAGGGAGAGGATGGCCATGCGAAGGTCATGGATCTCATGGCCTCTTCCGCCGCCGAGCTTCTCATCAACGGCATCAACGTGGGCGAAGTCTACTATATTGTCGCCCGGGCGCACGGCATGCAGGCGGCGGACCATTTCCTGACGGTCATCCTTCCCAGCCTGCCCATCACGGTTGTCGACAATTCCTTCGATGATGTCATCGAGGCCGCCCGCCTCAAGGCATGTCATGCCATCTCCTATGCCGACTGCTTCGCCGCCGCCTTGGCCATTCGGGTCCACGCTCCAATCGTTACCGGAGACCCGGACTTCAGGAAGCTGGGCAAGGCCGTCGCCGTCGACTGGCTCGGCTGATTCCCATTCGCCCCGAGTTGCAGAACTTTCCTCTCTTTTCGCCGCGGTGCTAATTTACGGAAATGAGTATTGTGTCCCCGAATTAGTGCTTCTTGAACGCCTCGCGCCGGAGCAGCGCCGCCTTGTCCGTCTTTTCCCAGGTGAAGTCCGGGTCGTTCCGACCGAAGTGCCCGTAGGCCGCGGTCTTCTTGTAGATCGGGCGCCGTAACCTCAGCTTCTTGATGATGTCCTTGGGCTTGACCGGGAAATGCTTCTTGATGAGCGCGACGATCCGCGCATCCGCGATCTTCCCGGTGCCGAACGTGTCCACGAAGATGGCCATGGGATCGGCGACACCGATCGCGTACGAGAGCTGAACCTCGCACCGATCGGCCAGTCCCGCCGCGACCACGTTCTTGGCGATGTAGCGGCAGGCGTAGGCGGCGCTCCGATCGACCTTGCTCGGGTCCTTGCCCGAGAAGCAGCCGCCGCCGTGCCGGCCCATCCCGCCGTAGGTGTCGCAGATGATCTTCCGCCCGGTGACGCCCGTGTCGCCTTCGGGCCCGCCGATGACGAACCGGCCCGTGGCGTTGATGAAGACCTTGGTCTTGTCGTCGAGGTAGCGGCCGCAGACGGGCTTGATGACCTTTTCCAGGATCATCTTCTTCAGGACGTCCTCGGAGATGTCCTCGATATGCTGCTGGGCGATGACGACGGCCTCGAGGCGTTTGGGCTTCCCGTCGTGGTACTCCACGGTGACCTGGCTCTTGCCGTCCGGGCCCAGGCCTTTTACGAGGCCCTTCTTCCGGACCTCGGCCAGGCGCTTGGAGAGCTTGTGGGCGATCATGATCGGCAGGGGCATCAGCTCCTTCGTCTCGTTGCAGGCGTAGCCGAACATCATGCCCTGGTCGCCCGCGCCCTGCTCGTGGCTCCGGGCCTCGGCGACGCCCTGGGAGATGTCCGGGCTCTGGGAATGGATGGCCACCCAGACGCCCGCGTCCTCGCAGTCGATTCCGAACCGGGGGTCCGTGTAGCCGATCTCCCTCAGGGTGTGGCGGACGATCTTCTGGACGTTGGCCCAGCCGTTGGTCGTGACCTCGCCGGCCACGTGCACGGTACCCGTGGTCGTCAGCGACTCGATGGCAACCCGGGAATACGGGTCCTGGCGGATAAGGTCGTCGAGGATGGCGTCGCTGACCTGGTCGCAGATCTTGTCGGGGTGACCTTCGGTGACGCTTTCGCTCGTGAAGTAGGATTTGGTCATGGGCAACCTCCGGGGGCGGGCTCTTTCAGTGCTACAAATATTAGCAGATGGGGGGATTTAGTCAAATGGGGAGGGAATGCCGAACTATGATGCCATAATATAGGCAACGCCTACGGGGGAACATCATCCCAAAAGAGTATTGACGCTTGGGCCGAACGCGAATTATTATTAGTTATCTTAAATTTACTGTCAGCAGGGAGATAGCGGGGACTTGGTGACGCCATTGATAAACCGGTGCCATAGGCCGATACACTCCGCTAAAGCTCCTATTCCTAGGTTCATCATACGATGAAACTTTATGCCGGTGTTACGGATCACGACTGGTTCGATTATCTTAGGCATCTACCCGATATAGACGAGGTCAACTTCTGGCAGCCCTCGCCCAATACGGAATTCCGCGCGCTCGGCAAAGGCGATATTTTCCTCTTCAAGCTTCACCGGGGCCCCCGGACCCGTAACCGGGATCTGATAGCCGGGGGAGGGGTTTTCGCTTCCTTTTCGGTCCTCCCTATAAGTCTGGCATGGGAAGTTTTTGAGGAAAGAAACGGGGCCGCCTCCTATGCAGAGATGCGCGAGCGGCTCGTCCATTACCGAAGGATTCCCGACAATGCCCATGAAGATTTCCATATTGGGTGCATCATCTTGACTCAGCCATTCTTCATCGATGAATCAATGTGGTTTCCTGCTCCGGATTGGAAAGCATCAATCGTCCGTGGCAAGGCTAAAGGATACGAGCTCGAAAAGGAATCGGGCCAATTTATTTGGAGGGAGCTTCAACAAATTTGGGAGCGTCAGCGGCTTTTTGATCTGGATAAAGAAGCCCATCGTGTCGATGAGGAGCGGGCCCGTTATGGGAAAGAAACCGTGATTAAGCCCCGTCTTGGTCAAGGAGCTTTCCGAATACTGGTTACAGACGCTTACAATCGATATTGCGCAATCACGGAGGAGCATTCTCTCCCTGCGCTAGAAGCCGCGCACATCAAGCCCTTTAACGAAAGCGGTCAGCACAGCGTGAACAACGGCCTGCTCTTGCGCAGTGATTTCCACCGTCTCTTCGACCGGGGCTATATTACCGTGACGCCTGAATTCCGCATTGAAGTAAGCCGCCGCTTGAAAGAAGAATTCGAAAACGGACGGTCGTATTATCCATTTCACGGCAAGCCATTACATCACTTCCCGATAGCATCACAGGACCGGCCCTTAGAGGAGCTCCTGCTTTGGCACAATGAGAAAGTTTTTAGGGATTAGAAATTCGGATTAAATATAGAGGAGTCAATTGACGATAATATGGTCAAATACCCCTAGAACCTCAACTACATCCGTACCCTCGAGCAGCTCCAAAGAAGGATAAGCCCCATTTTCTGCTGATAAGATTATCTTCGTCGTTTCGCCAACTGCACCGGCCGGGCCGAACAGGAATTTCTGAAATTTTTTCATAACAACGGTTGGGGTCCGATTGGCATATCGAGAAATCCGGGCGAGGACAATTTTTTGCCCCGGATTCTCATCCGATTGAGCGCGAAATTCACAAAGACTACCTTTTGGAATTATGGGCTCCATGGATTCGTCCTCGGCGCGCAATAAAAACCGGTTGCGAAGGAACGGGCCGCCCGCCATTCGTAGGAATTCACCCGGCCAGCCTTTTTCAAGCAGGGCACGCCATTCCGGAAAACTCATATTTTCCAAGTCCTCTGGCTTAACCATAGGTAGTGCATTCAAGTAGGGCTCTATCTCTTCTGGCTTTATTTCGCGACCTTCGGCAGCCGAAAAATCCATCCGACTACGGAAGAACTTTTCGGTGTCCTTATCAAGGAAATAGACATAGCAGCCTTTCAATCCCCTGGACAGGAGTACGCGATACGTATTTTTGACAAGATCGATGAACTTGCCTTTTGCTGCCTTGACCACAGGATCCTTCGAATTGCCTGGGTATCCTATCCATTTGCCCTCTTCGAAGCTATACATGATATCGTTTCCGAAGATGACTCCGGCAAAATCGAATTCGAAGCCTTGGGCCGTATAAACGCAGCCGATCTGCTCGATTCCGTTCGGGTCGTGAGCCCAAAATTGGGCTTTCGGCACACCCTTGGGCAGTTTCACGGCCTCATGCCTTGCGTTCCAAGGCCTTTTGAACTCTCCGATTATTACATCCTCATTCAATGCATGATCGCTTTTATGTTTAGACCAATCCCAACAAAATCCGGCCATCACTCTGGCGCTTAAGCCCTGCTGAGCCTTTAGCCTGATGGCTTTTTCCAGAGATTCCGGGGAATCGAATATCTTGAAATCAAAACTCTCTTCCCCCGTCCACAGGACATAAGCCGTCCGCGCGATTCCCAGCGTATTGTTGACCCAACTGACGAACGCCTCGGAGCCGCCGCACCGGAATTGGGTTTCCAATTCGTGCTCAAAAAGAAGGCAATCATTTTTCGTGGCGTATTCCTTAATATGCTTGATTGAACCGATTTCCGCCGGCCTAACGACCTGGTCCTGATCGATGAAGAAGACCGAAACTCTAGCGGCGTTGATCAATTCCTGAATTTGGGGCGTGTCTGTGCGCTTAGCCTTAGAGGTGAAGCGATTGTGGCTGGTTTCCCTGATACGATGCGCTTCATCGCAGATTAGGACGTCTACGGCGTCGGGATTGGCGCCCATATAGCTGTTGAAATATTTGAACTGGATCGAGCCCCTATTTCCAACGATCTTCCGGAGCGTCCCCGTAAAAGCCTTGGAGCCGGTCGCATAATGAGCGTTGTAGCCAGCGAGGAGGAGATCGGCCATGAGATTAATGGCGATGACGGATTTCCCAGTGCCCGGGCCGCCCTTGATAATAATGACCGTCTTTCTTCTATCTCCCATTCCTTTCTTGGCCGATGCCATGACGCGATCATACGCCACGAGTTGCTCGTCTAGAAGGACATATTCGGGGTTCCCCTTGATGACGTTGCCAACGTGTTCCATCAGTTTCTTGCTCGGGCGATATTTGCCGTCCTCAATACGTCCTAATACATCCATTCCGAATCCGCCCCGGAGCCGGGTCCGCAGGAAATCGGATAGGGGATCGACATCGTCCATGGAGAAGACAGGGTAACTACCCAGAATTCCCGAGAACTTCTCTGTGAGGAGGATTTCGTCCGAAACAAATCGGTAATTATGCAGGTAAGAACAAGCACTGAGCTTTATCGGTTTGGGGGGCTCATAGAAGGCCGTGTGGACATCTTCTAGATAGGTCGCGTACTGTCCGACTTGGGCGGAAGGATGCAGGACCTCCCTTTCGGCGCCACCAACATACGTGATGACTTCGTTCTCCCCGTCGGCAGGTCCGCACTTTTCCCACTGTTTCAGTTCGATGATGACGGCATTGTCGTTGCGCAATTCGTCCTTGCCCGTGATCAGGCAATCAAGCCTCTTTGATGTGAGAGGGATCTGGTATTCCAGAATGATGCCGTGGTCCAGAAAATTATTGAGCTGAAAAACCTGGGAAATTGAGCCTAAAGAGAGGCGCCAGGATCGCATCTCCCCCAGCGATGGCGCATAGCGGTAATAATTGAAAAACGCCGATTTGAGCTTATCCGCCACATGGTTATGCACCGCATCCGTTATGAATTGCCGTGTGGACCCGATGTACAGCCTCATCGATCGAAATCCGTGGACTTTGTCGCCTTTCCTCGGGCTTTTTCGGGGGGGTACTTTTTCCGGTTGATCTCCAGCTTCTCCAGGGCTGCTTCGAGCGGGGATATTCCCAGCTGATCAGCCAGCCGGGCGAGGTATATCTGGACATCCCCGATTTCCTCACGGACTTTCTTTAGAACAGCGGGATCGAGATTGCGGCTCTGCTCTTCTGTCAACCATTGGAGATGTTCGATGATTTCCGCGATTTCGACAGCCAGGGCCATCGCCAGATTCTTTGGAGAATGGAACTGTTCCCAGTCCCTTTCAGCAGCGAATTCCCTGAGCTTCTTTATGAGCTCTTCCATTTGGACATATTATTGAATAATCCATAGGATTGCGCAATAAGAGGAAAAATCGACTAGTCAAGCCGGCGGAAGCCGGAATTCTGCAAATATTCGCGTGTTTCATTAAGCTCGGGGAGCGGGGGGATAAAGACGACAGTGCCGTCGCGCCCTCGGGTTAGGAGGACGCGATAGGAGTTGAGCCTTAGCTGAAAAGGATCTTTAACTCTGGCCCTGTGCATGTATCCGCGTGCCTTCCGGTTGGTCCAGCTTCCGTTTTCCCGCATAAAATCGGTCCCCCAGGCAAGAAGAACGGCGTCGAGTTCCAGGCCTTGGGCCCCGAATTCCGTGACGGCATCATTGAGAAGACGGCAGGAGTAGCCGCCTGGGGCATCTTCGGTATCGGAATACCAGGGGCCATATCGAACTCGTTTGGTGGCTTGATAATCGTTGGCGACTCCGAATTTTCCGAGGTCGCGGTCTTTCGAAGACGCGACAAGTCCGAAGCGCGCCTCGGGGTTTTCGGCATAGCGTTCCCTGAGATAGTCCTCGGCGATCTCACGATCTTCGGCCAGCCTCAGATGATAACCTTGTTTTTCAAGATTATCTGCCAGCTCGGCGTTCGCTTGCGGCGCCTCACCCTTTAGGAGCTGGTTAACGAATTGATGGAGGTCTTCGGCCAAATGAAAACGGATTTCAGTGTCCAAGCTGAGCGTTGATGTCTCCTCGAACCGAACCGGGCTTCCCTCAAATATTTCGCGCAGCTGTGGAGGTCCATAAACCGTCCAGGTTTCAGGCTCGGCTGACCCTTCGACCGCTTCTCTCCACTGGACCAAGCCAGCTTCCTCGCCTATATGGATTTCTTGACCGCTGCCGATGAGCCCAATTACGGCACACCATTCAGGGATGCGCCCGGCAAACTCGATAAAATGCTCGGGTTCGGATTTGCCCCCAACAAATCCCGGGACATCGCCGTGTTTGGTGAGAACCTGCTCGGCGTCGAAGGCCCTTTGTGCCTCGTCGAAAATCAGAACGTGTTCGGGGGGAACCAAGCCCGGGCGGGAGGAATACCTCTTGACGTAATCTTTGACTGCGCGAACAAACGCCTTTCCTCCGCCGCCGGCGCTTCGAAGCTCGTACTGGAGCACCTCTACCAGGGGGCCGTTTCCAGATAGGAAAACGGCTGGGGCGCCGGGCGTTCCATTCTCTCGGGGCACGACCAAATCATCCAAGAAATGTGCATGCACCGTCCGAAGACCTACGAGAGTCTTCCCGGAACCCGGAACCCCTGTCAGAAGAATCAGCTCCCTTGACCGCTCGGCCGCAGCCTCATAAATGATATCTTTGATTTTGAAGACTGCCGGGTCGGTGGCGGCTCGGGCACGATGGATAGGTCTAATTTCATGATTATTAAAAAGCTCTCGGGCTGCTTGGACGAGCGTCGGCAGCGGGCGATAAGCCGTTTCGGCCAAAAAGGCTTTGGGAATAAGAGGCGGCAAACCGGGATCACTTGGCAAGCCCTCAATAAAGCGATCCACGGCGTCGGGGCCGAGGATATGGACGTCATGATGACAGCTTATATACCCCCGAGCTTTCATTGGGACACACAGGGCCAGGACCGGACGGTCCGCACATTCCTGATGGTAACAGCGAAGATCTCTGACATAAGCGGCCGCCTGATCGATATCGGCCTGGGATGGCGTTAGCTTTCCTTTGAGCTCAAGGACTACAACCGAGCCCTTGGCAAGGAAGATGACATCGGTTCGACGGGATTCCATGGGAAGCGTATATTCTAGAATGGTTGAATAATCGGGCGCGGACTTGTCTACGTCGAGGATTTCACCAACCTCGCTCTGGAGAGGAGGGATCGATTCGTCCCAGGCCCGTACCTGTTTCGGTCCGGCATCCTGAACATAGGCGCTCAGGCTCTCACGAATGAACCGCGAGGAGGTGGACTGAAAAAGCGGAAACTTGGAATTCCAGCCGCATCGAGGATCTTCGCCCATTCTGCGCTCGCCCTAGATGGGAATAAGCATAACCCATCCGAGGGGCATAGGGCAATTCGCTCACCTCAGCATGCGATCGAGACGAAAGGTCCGGCATCCGCGCTGGACGAGGCCCGGGCCTTCCTGACCGCGGCTGCCGCGTGCGAGGAGAAGAAGCAGGAATCGGTGGGAATGGGCTGGCATTTCCGCTATTCTGGGAAGAAGATGGTCGGGTCGGCCCTGGCTGTCGACGAGAAGGTCGTCCACATGGCCTTTTTCCGCATCGACGAGGCCGAGAAGGCCGGACCCATGGCCGGGATGAGCAGCCGCCGCGGCTACAGGAGTAGTTGACTTACCAGTTGACTTATGGTTGACAAAGAGCTAGGATGCGCTCATGGGATACCGTCCGCGTTTCACGATCACGCCGCGACTGCTTGCCCTGACGGAAGCGATCGCCGCCTTGCGCGAGAGGATCCTTTCCGCCGCGGTCCAGGTGCCATGGATTCCGGGCCTCCAGAGAGAAGCGAGGATTCGGACGGCGCACAGTTCGACGGCCATCGAAGGGAACCCTCTGACTCTGGCCGAGGTCCGGGCCTTGGAGGAAGGTCGAGAGCTGCCCGCCCGTGACGACCGCGCCGGGCGCGAGGTCCTAAACTATTTCGCCGGTTTGCGGTTCATCGAGAAAAACGCCGGCATAAAGAGCATCGCCCGCGAGAACATCCTCAGGCTGCACGTGATCATCGCGGGCGGCGTCATGGACCAGGGGCAGGCCGGACAATACCGGACGATGGCCGTCAGAGTGGGAGGCTTCGTTCCGCCTCCGGCCGGCGAAGTCTCGGGGCTCATGCACGAATTTCTCGAGTGGTGGAATACCGAGGCGGGCGGGTTTTCGCCGGTCGTTTCCTCGGCGGTCCTCCATTACCGTTTTGAGGAAATTCATCCCCTCGCCGATGGAAACGGGCGAGTGGGCCGGGCCATCGCGCTTTGGGAGCTTTACCGCCGGGGGTTCGACTCGCACCATATATTTTCCGTGGATGAATTCTATGGGAACGACAGGTCCCGTTATTATGCCTCCCTTGATGCCGTGCGCAGGGCAGGTGGTGATCTGACGGAGTGGCTTGAATACGCGGCCGAAGGGCTCAAGCAGACGCTCGATGACGTTTGGAAGCGCGTTCAGACGGTCGTCGCACAATCGGGAGAGAAAAAAATCTACCTGCAGCCAAGGCAGGAGAAACTCTTGCGGCTTCTTGACGCCGGCGGAGGATTGGCCCCGAGAGAAATATGGGACGCACTCGGCATCACGCGTCAGGGGGCGGCCAAACTGATCAAGCCGCTCATGGAGGCGGGGCTGATTCAGCGCGTGGGCGGCAAGAAAACGGGGAAGTATATCAAGGCCAGGCGCCGGCCTCAGTGAGCAGAGCCATGCCCGAATATTCGATATCGCAGCTCGACAATTTTGAGGAATGCCCGCGGCAGTACAAGTTCATATATGTGGACAAGATAAAGCGATATGAGGAGGGCATCGAGGCGTTCCTCGGGCAGAGATTCCATGACGCCATGGAGTGGTTGTACGGGGAGCGGGCGTTCCGGGTTGTGCCGCTCGAGGAGCTGCTGGAATATTACGAGCGGAATTGGGCCGAGAACTGGCACGCCGAAGTCAAGATTCGGAAGGAGGGCCGCACGGCCGACGAATACCGGCTCATGGGGCGGCGCTTCATCGAGGATTATTACAAGCGGCACGCGCCCTTCGAGGAGGGCAAGGTCCTGGGCCTTGAGCGTTACATCCGTTTCCCGCTAGACGAGAAGGGACGATACAAGTGCAAGGGCATCATCGACCGGCTGATGATAGCACCGGACGGAGCGTACGAGGTCCACGACTACAAGACCGGCTCGAAGCTGCCGGAGCAGAAGGAGCTCGATGAGGACCGGCAGCTCGCTCTATACCAGGTTGGTGTCCAGACGCTCTGGCCCGACGCGAAGGCGGTGCGGCTCGTCTTGCATATGGTCGCCTTCGATGTCGAGATGAGGTCGTTGCGGTCGCCGGAGGCCCTGGGGAAGCTCAAGGCGGAGCTCGCCGCGCTTATCGACAGGATCGAGGCGGAGCGGGAGTATGCGCCGAACGAGAGCCCCCTCTGCGATTGGTGCGCATACCAGGACCTCTGCCCGGCGAAGAAGCAGAAGGCCGAGGAGAAGCCGTGAAGGTGAAGGCCCTGCTTCGACCGCTGACCGCCGCGGAGGCGAAGCGGGCGGTTTTCATCGATTTCGAGGGAACCAGGAAGGATTCGCCGTCGCTGCTGGGGGTATATGTCGCGGGCCGGAAATCATTCAGCCAAACCGTTTTAGAGCAGGCGCTCTACCCGGCGGTGAAATACCGGTCGCCAAAGATTACGTGGCCGGTCAAAGCAGGCGGCCCCGCCGAAGCGCTCGACAAGCTGCGGCGCGTTGTCGAGTCAAGACGGCTTCGGGTCTTCTCATGGACGACGCTCGAGCAAAGGACGATCCTCAAGCTCCTGAAGGGCTTCCCTAAGTTAAAGGAGTTCTGGAGGGACCGGATCGAGGATGGCATTCCCTACGCCAAGGCGTGGAAGCGGCGGGTGCGCCCCGATGTGAAGCTGTCCAGGAAGAAGGGCAGGGGTCCTAACACGCTCGAGAACTACGAGAAGCTGATCGGATTCAAGCGGCACACGATCCACGGCTGGGGCCTGACCGGAAAGCGGGTCCGCGGGGTACGGGCCGCGTTGGCCAAGCGACGCTCGATGAAAAAACTCACGCGGATACAGAAGGGGTATTGGACCAACCTGTTGATCCACAACAAAGACGATTGCCGTGGAATGGCCGAGGTGATGGCCGTCGTCGCAGGGGCAAGCCGGATCCGGCGGAGGATCATTTTCTCAACGCAATCCTGAAATCTCCGTTCATTCCGATTGTTGGAGACCCGCATGAGCTTAGCCGAATGGCTAAAAAACGGCTGGCTAGTTGAGCACGAAACAAGCCGCCGGGAGATTTGGCATCTCTCTCAGCGCATATTGATCAGAAATTCTTGAGAAAATCCTTGATCGAATCGTGGTCGCCGGTTAGAACAAACTCAATGAGATCCTGCCGCCAGCGGAACAAGATGCGGTTATGCAGGCCTTTTCGAACCTCCCAGTAATCATTCTGTAGTCGTTTTAGGCCTATCCCGGTCGGCAACGGGATATGTGTCTCCAAGAGATCGATAAATGCTAAGCAAACCGCCTTGATCTCGTCTTTCTGTCTGGGAAGAAGTGATTTTATAGACCGATCGAACGATGGTTTGAATTCATACTTCACAGTGATTTTAAATACTGTCGGGCGCCCTTAGCGGTCTTGTAGCTCTTACCGCGTTCGGCGACCAGGCGCTCGATCTTACCCCATTCTTCTTGTGTATAGGTTTCCCGCTCGGTAATTTCGCAAGGCAAGAAAAAAACGCCCTTGCCGGTCAGCTTGAAAATAACCGTGGAACCCTTTTTCAAACTGAAAATTTCCCTGATCGGAGCCGGAACCGTAACCTGGCCTTTTGAGGTCATTTTTGCGATTTCAATGATTTCCATTTTTGTTCCTTACTTTCTTACATTCTTACTCTAGTCCCCAAGGAATAAATTGTCAATAGAATAATAGGACGTTGGTAAAGTGACGATATTCTCAGTCTGTCTCAACTCAACGAGGACTTAAGGGCTTGATGCCTGTAAAGATGGGCTCAATAACTCTTCTGGCGCGTATCGGCCGCGATCATAAAGACAATCTTACGGCGGTCCTCAATTTCGTAGAACAAACGGAATCCGCCGATCCGATAGCGCCAGGTCTCTGGCTTGTACCCTTTGAGCTTTTTGATATTCCGGCCGAAATAGGGCTGTGCCCTGAGTTGGGGATAGACATCATCAATCAGCCGGGCGAGCACCTTATCCCGCCGGGGCCCGAGCTTTGACTGAAGGTCGGATTGGAATTGCTGGGTCTCGAATATCCGGTAGTCACTCAACGAAGCGCCCCCGGCCCTTCTTGGCCTGGAGATGCCCGGTCTTAAGACGTGCGAGCAGGTCCTCGTCGGCGAGGATCCCGTCCATCTCGAATTGGTCGGCAAACAGTTCCTCTTCGAGGCGCCTCATGGCCAACGTTTCCATGGCGTTCGAGAGTTTCCGGTTTTCGGACTTGGCGTATGCTTTGAGGAGGTTGTAGTTGTCCTCGGAAATGCGGAGAGTGATCGTTTTGCTCATGATGCGAATTCCTTTAATATGCTTCAAATGTATTCTAATCGCATCATGTGGCCATGTCAAGCCCGGGGGTTCGCCGCTAATCCGTCTCCCTCACCTCGAGCATCCGGTCGAGGCGGAAGGTGCGGCACTCGCCGCGCTTGTGGCAGTAGGCGCGCACCCCTTCGAATGTCCGGCCATGGTACTCCATCATTTCGACGGCCTCGGGCCGGATGCGGCGCCTCGATTTCGTGTCGTCGGGCTTGAGATAGACGATTTCGAGCTCGCGGCCGGCCCGGATTGCCTCGAGGACGAGGGCACGCTTGTCGGCGGCGGGAAGCTTTTCCTCGGCCTTCTTGTACTGGAAGCGGGTCAGAAAGCGGACGATCCGCCAGTCCATCCAGATGTGGCTCTTGCGGATGGGCGTCTTGAGGACGAGGCCTTCGAAGCTCGTGCAGCGGCTGAGGGCGACGTAGACCTGGCCGTGGGCGAAGGCGCCGCGGCCGATGTCGATGACGACCCGGTCGAATGTCTTGCCCTGGCTCTTGTGGATCGTGACCGCCCAGGCGAGGCGCAGGGGATATTGGGTGAACGATCCCACGGACTCCGACTCGATCCGGTCGGACTCGGCCTCATAGCGGAAGCGGTACAGGTCCCAGGTGTTGGGCGCGAGCTCGACCCGGCCGGCGTCGGGGAGGTCGACCGAGACGATGTCATCGCCGTCCGGGACCTTGACGATCTCGTCGACCCGGCCGATCGTCCCGTTCACCCAGCGGCCCTTGCGGTCGTTCGTCAGGAGCATGACCTGGGCCCCGGGCTTGAGCTCGAGCGACTCTTCGGTCGGGAGCGAGGAGCGGTCGAAGCTGCCCTGGATGAATCCCTCGTAGCGATGGGCGCGGCCGGGGAGCGAGGCCAGCATCTCGCGGTTGCGGACCGCGGCCAGGTCGTTCGTGCTCGTTAGGGTGATGTAGAACTCGCCGTCGGGAGGCGAGAAGGAGGGCCGCAAGCGGCTGTTGAGGTGGACGATCTGGCCGTCGTCGACCGAGCGGTTGCGGATGGCGTTGAGGAGGTTGATGAACGCGGGGTCGGTCTGACGATAGACCTTCTCGAGCTCGACGAAGTCCATGTCGAAGGTCAGTTCGCCGAAGATCTTGGCCGAGAAGAAATAAGGGGATTCGTAACGGGCGGTGGAGGCAGTGAGGCCGGGGTTGGATGCCGTGCGGTCGTCCTGAGCGCGGCGGAATGGGACGGCGGGAGAGGGGCGGAAGGCGGGCGCGGCGCGGGCGAACAGGCCACTCTCCCGGCTCGTGACGACGGGCGGGAGCTGGTAGAGGTCGCCGATGAAGATCATCTGGAGGCCGCCGAACCATTCCTTGGGGCGAGGGCCGTTCAGGCGGAGGAACTTCTCGACGCAGTCGAGGAGGTCGGCCCGGACCATGGACACCTCGTCGATGACGACGGCGTCGAGGTTGCGGTAGATGGCCGCGCGGTCCGTCCCCCCCGCGCCCCTGGCCCTGGACTTGGAGAGCTTACGGACGGAGTCGGGAGTGACGTCGGGCTTGAAGCCGAAGAACGAGTGGATCGTCTGGCCGCGGACGTTGAGGGCGGCGACGCCGGTCGGCGCCAGGACGGCGATGCGTTTGAGCGTCTTCGAGCGCCAGAGCTCGAGGAGCGTCGATTTCCCGGTCCCGGCCTTGCCGGTGATGAACACGTGGCGGTCCATCCCCTCCATGATGTCGAGCGCGCGGCGGAATCCGGGGTTGATTTCGATGGCGTGGGGCGCCGCGCTGCGCGTTTTTGTCACGGCCGCATTCTCTCTGAAAAGCGCGTGGGGCGCAACAACACGTTAAATCCAGGAACATATGTTCACCCCCAGGGTGAATAATAGCTTGACAAATAGCCGAGCCGGTATTATCATATTACTATTCATCCCAGGGGTGAATGGATAGGGCCATACCTGACAGGGAGCTGGTGGAAATCAAGTTCCGGACAAACAAGCTAAAGAAATGCTACGCGTGTTATCTGCAGGGTTGCCGCGCATGGGGGACGGACGTCGCAAAGAAATACATCCAGCGGATCGACCTCCTGCAGGAAACTTCGGATATGGCGGAGATTCGAAAGTTACCGGGACTTGAATGCCATCCTTTAAAGGGCCGAAGAGAAGGGCAATTTGGTATTACCCTTCACGACCGTTGGCGGCTTATCTTCACACTGGAGATGGAGCAAGCCGAGATTATATGTGTGGAAGAAGTGAGTAAACATTATGGTGACTGAAAGAACCATCCACTCCGATCTGCCCATCCCGCCCGGCGAGTACTTGGCCGAAGTTATCGCGGTCAAAGGTATCGCCCAGGCCGAACTGGCAAGGCGCATCGGCCGACCCATCCAGGCGATAAATGAGATCATCAAGGGCGGGAAAGCCATTACGCCGGAAACCGCGCTTCAACTCGAACGGGCCCTCGATGTGCCCGCCCATATTTGGACCGGGCTCGAATCCCGCTATCAGCTCATCCTGGCCCGATTGGAGGAAAAGAAGCAGCTCCGAAAGGAATCAGAGTATCTTACGCGGAATCCTTACAAGCAACTGGCCGAACTCGACTGCGTTCAAAAAACTCGTGATCGGGAGCATAAAATCAGAGAACTGCATCGTTTCTATGGCGTATCTTCCCTGGGGAACCTGTCCGGGATCAAGGCGTATGAAGCATCTTTCCGGCGAGGGGGCGCCCGGGAAGCCTCCAATTATGCCCTGGCCGCATGGATAAGGTGCGCGGAGCTGCGGGCTTCCGAAACTCCCACGGAGAGCTTTGATAAGGGCAAATTGAGGAAATCTCTGGGCGAGATTCGCACGCTGAGCACGAAGGACCCGGCTGAATTCGTGCCCGGACTCAAACAGACTCTGGGGGAGTGCGGGGTGGTCCTTGTGCTTCTCCCACACTTCCCGAGAACATACGCTCACGGTGCGACGTTCTGGACGAAATCAGGCAGAGCAGTTCTGTTGATGAGCATCCGGGGGAAATGGGCGGATATTTTTTGGTTCAGTCTCTTCCACGAGCTCGGGCATATTCTGCTCCATAAGAAGAGAACGTTTATTGATGATCGAACGGTTTCATCAGAACTCGCCCCGCAGGAAAAAGAGGCGGATCTTTTTGCAGCGAATTCGTTGATTGAGGCTGGCCGGTTTGAGGAATTTATCCATAAATCGGACTTCACTGAAGCGGCGATCAAGGCCTTTTCCGGAGAGGTCCGAGTTTCCGCCGGCATCGTGATCGGGCGGCTTCAGCATGAAGGACTTTTAAAACAAGATTCGGCATTGAACCATTTGCGTGCCAGGTACGTCTGGAAAAACCGCCGAAAAAAAGAAAGATAAGGGAGGCCGACATACTGACGCGCCTTCGTCACCGCCGCTGGAACCGCAGCGTTCCGCTCCCCCCGTTGCTCCAATGTCCGTTGATCGTGAAGTCGGCGGTGTTCCCGCTGACCGGTCCGGCGAAATCCCCTCCCGGCTGCCAATCGAGAGAGATCGTCAACGCCGCGGGATCGAACGTCCAGACTCCGGTCCCTTTAATTGTCTGCGGTTTCTTGGGCAGGTAATCATTGCCCCGGAACGTCCCGTCTGCGTTGATCCAGATCTCTCCATGGAACTCCTCATAGGATCTCAGGGGGTCGGTATACGTATAATAGCCGACAAAGTCCCCGGCGTTGGCTTGCTCGACAGGACGGGCGTTCTGCGGTAACACTTGATTCGCGGGATTCTGCAGCTCTCAACTCATTGGGGTCGGACCACAGTAACTGACATATAAAAAATAACATAGGCCTGAAAAGCCCCCTTGTTTCGGCCTTAAATCCGCGTTTTCGTGGCCAAAAACGCAGACTTAAGGGCGTCTCTCCAATCTAAGAAAAGTAATATATTATAACAATCTATTGACATATATTATAACAATCGTATAATGATTGCGGGAGGGGAATTCCATGGTTAATTTAGGATTGCGTATCAAAAAGTACCGGGAGAGCCGGGAGCTGAGCCAGGAAGTCTTGGCCAGGCTCCTGGGAGTATCGAGGCCGACGATGTCGCTCATTGAGAACGGTCAGAGAAAAGTCAGCGCTGAGGATATCAGGACGCTCAGCGAGCTCTTCGGAGTATCGGTCGAGGCCCTTTTCGACGAGAATAAGGAGCCTCAGCTAGTTATCAGGGAAACAGCCGCCGAGTACAAGAAAAGCGAGCCCGAAACGAGGATCGATATCCCCCGGAAGAACCTCAGAAAGTTCAAGGAAGTCCTTCTCTACATCATTGGCAAAGTCGGGGCCAAGCCCAATGTCGGGGAGACTGTGATTTATAAACTGCTATATTTTATCGATTTCGATCATTACGAACGATATGAGGAACAGTTGATCGGCGCCACGTACAAGAAAAACAAGTACGGCCCGACGCCCATGGAATTCCGGAAGGTTATCGACCAAATGATCGAGGCGAACGAAATCGTTAAAATTCCCGACAAATACTTCAACTACCCCCAAACGAAATATCTCCCGCTTCGAAACCCCGACTTATCTCAATTAAGCGCCCCGGAAATGGACATTATCGATCATGTCCTTAATAGGCTTTCCGACATGAACGCCGGCCAGATCAGCGAATATTCCCACAACGATGTCCCGTGGCTGACCGCCGATGAGGGCGGAATCATCCGTTACGAGGCCGTTTTTTACCGCACGCCTGCCTATTCGGTGAGGAAGGACGATGCCAACGCCGATGTTCCGTGAGATCGCGCGCCTGCCCGAGTTCGAGCGCGACCTGAAGGGACTGCTTAAGCGGATTCGGACGCTCGAAGAGGATCTGGCGACGCTCCTGAAAACCCAACTCGTACTTTTTCATAAATTGGGGGTCGACAACAAAGGTGTTTTCGAGATTCCCGGAATGCCCTTTCGCGAGCCCAGAATCTATAAAGCTAAGAAATTTGCCTGCCGGGCGCTGAAAGGGAGAGGTGCCAATTCCGGACTGAGACTTATCTATGCGTATTTTGAATTGGCGGACAAGATCGATCTCGTCGAGATCTATTTCAAGGGCGATAAAGAAAATGAGGACCGGGACAGGATATTAAAGATCTATCGATAAGAGCGGATCCTGCGCCGCCACGTTTTCGGCCTATGCCTTTTGAGTTTCTTGATGTTTCGGCGGAAATAAGCGATATAGAACTTCGCCACGTAGCTTGGGGATGGACCTAATCGAGCAGCCTTGCGATCACCTGCGATTGTAGTAAGATACCCCCAGGAGGGCCACCATGGCGGAATCGATCATCATCATCGGCGCCGGGATGGGCGGGCTCGCCGCAGGCATTTACGGCCAGATAAACGGCTTCCGGACCCGGATCTTCGAGATGCACACGCTGCCCGGCGGCCAATGCACGTCCTGGAAGAGGGACGGATTCACTTTTGACGCCTGCATCCACCACCTTTTCGGCTGCGCTCCATCCTCCAGGATCTACAGCCTCTGGAGCGGGCTCGGCGCGATGCCCCGCGAGCTGGTGAAGCCGGCCGAGTGCGTCAGCGTCCTGTCTCCGGATGGGAAGCTCTTCCGGGATTACTACGACCTCGAGAAGCTCGAGGCGCACCTCAACGAGCTCGCGCCGGCGGATTCGCGGGTCATCAAAGCGTACATCAAGGGCATCCGGGCGTTCACCGGGAAAGATGTCCTGGGAGAGCTGATGCTCGGCTCGACCGGCGCGAAGCTCAAGACGCTCCCGGCGCTCCTTGCGAAGCTCCGATTGCTCACACCGACGATGCAGAAGTTCGGCAACCGGTTTTCCGACCCGTTCCTCAAGAAGGCCTTCCCGCTCCTCGTCTATTCGATGCCGCAGGCGCCGTTGTTCATCCATCTCGTCCGGCACGCCTATGCCGTCAACGGTTCCGTCCAATGGCCGGTCGGCGGGGCGCTGCGGTTCGCCCTTTCGATCGAGAAGCGCTACAAGACCCTGGGCGGGGAGGTCGCGTACAACTCGCGCGTCGAGCGAATCCTCGTGGAGAACGGCCGCGCCGTCGGGGTGAGGCTCGCCGACGGCACCGAGCACCGGGCCGACGCCGTCATCTCGGACGCCGACGGCCGCAAGACGATCATGGAACTCCTCGAAGGGAAGTTCATCAACGAGGAGATCCGGAAGGAATGCGCGGAGCCGCCCGACGAAACCGCCTGGTCCGCCCACGTTTTCCTGGGCGTGCGGCGCGACCTCGCGGCCGAGCCTTCGTCCATGGTGATGCTCCTCGACAAGCCGGTCACGATCGCCGGCCACGAAGCGGACAGCCTCGAGATGCAGATCTACGGCTTCGACAAGACAATGGCGCCCGCGGGCAAGGGGGTCATCAAGGTCGAGCTCTTCGCGAAGTATTCGCACTGGACGGCGCTTGCCGCCGACAAGCAAAAGTACGAAGACGAAAAGAAGCGCGCGGCCGCCCAGGTGATAGAGATCCTCGAGCGCCGCTTCCCCGGGCTCAGGAACGAGGTCGAGACAGTTGACGTCCCCACGCAGATCACCTGGGAACGCTACATGGCCGGGACGCACGGCTTCGCCAACTTCCCCAAGAAAAAGGCCAGCATCTGGAGCGGGCTGAGCGGGTCAGGGGGGGACTTGACGCTGCCCGGCCTCGACGGCTTCTACTTCGTCGGCGTCTGGGCAAGCCTGGCCGGGTCGCTCTTCGGGAACGCCCTTTCGGGGCGGCGGGCGATCAAGGCGCTCTGCGAGCGCGCCGGCAAGAAATTCCAGGTCGCCCTCTAATTAATTCGGTGACACACAACTAATTACCGAAATTCATGAGAACCCCCCGCTTCGATCCGCGTCTTTCTTATTGACAGGAAGCCGTGGATACGTACAATAATGTTGTACAAATCAGGAAAAAACCCATGGCGATCCATATCACTTACTCCAAGGCCAGGCAAAATCTGTCCAAGCTTCTCGACGAGGTCACGAAGAACAAGGAGACGGTCGTCATCAAGCGCCGTCGAGGCGAAAGCGTCCTGATGATGTCCGAGAAGGACGCGACGAGCCTTTTCGAGACGGCGCATCTCCTGCGTTCGCCGCGAAACGCGATCCGCCTCCTTACGGCCCTAGAGGGCGCTCTTAAGGGGGAGGGAGGGGCCCGTATGTCCATCGAGGAAATTGAGAAGCTCCGCGATGAGGTCGCCAATGTCCGGACAAAGCCGTGAGGCATATTTTCGTCCGGAGTTTCTGAAGGACCTTCAGCACTGGATCAAGACCGACAGGAAGAATGCGGTTCGCGTTCTCGACATTGTCCTGGACGTAAAGCGCGACCCGTTCGCGGGACTCGGCAAGCCTGAGCCCCTGAAGTATTTGGGGCCGGGGATCTGGTCGAGACGCCTCAGCCTCGAGCATCGCGTCGTTTACCTGGTCAAGGACGACCGGATCGACTTCCTCCAGGCCCGGTATCATTACTAGCTTTTTCTATGCCGCTTCCGGAAGCGGCGGACCTTCATGAGGTTGCCGCAGGTATCCTCGCACCATTTGCGGCTCTTGTTCTTGCTGCGGTCGTAAAAAACCCAGCGGCAATCGGCGTTCCGGCAGATCTTGACCCGGGCAGGGTCGCCGCCTTCCAGAGTTTCGACGAAAGCGCTCGAAATTTCGCTTAGGCTGGACTCGAGCCGGCCGGAAAGCGGTACGAGCTTCAGGCGGGGACGGGGGGATGATTGCACGTCTCGCGGGGTGCCGGCTCTTCCCATGTCCGCGATCTCGACCTTGCGGATGAGGGGGGCCCGGCCGAAATAGAGGTTGAGGGCGTTCCAGTCTGAGGCTGGGACTTTCGCGCGGCGGGCGTAGGCGTCGGCGATGCGGCGCAGGATCGTCCGTGAGTCCCGGAGCGAGGCGACGAGCCGGTCGCGCGGGATGCCGGCCGTGTCGATTCCGTGGAGGTCCAGGTATCCGCGCAGCCAGGTGGGATTCTCGAGCCGGTCCTCGCCGCGGCCGCTGCCGAGGTGGTCGTGCCAGTCGCTGTTCAGAAGGTCGAGCCAGATTTCTCCGGGCATTGTAATGATCATCCTCCCTATTGACAATTACACGAAACGATGCTAAATTTCAATATGTAACGAATATAATTAATAAAGAGCGTTACAATCAAAAAACGAGAAAGGGTCCACATCATGCTCGAAAATCGTTTGCGGGATTGGGCCGCGGAGAGGGGATACCGGGTCGCGATGGCGGGGACCGGGGTCCTCGAGACGGTCAGGGACAAGCTCGAAAAACGCCGGGATGACGGGCTGATCGAGGCCGGCTTCTTTAGGGGCAATCTGGCGGGGTTTCGTTATCTCGATGACTGCCGGGTCGCCGGCCCAAAGGCGCTGGTCGTGGTCGCTGTACCGAGACCCGTCGCTGTTTTGCCGCTAGTTTTCCGGGGCCGACGGATCGATGGCCTGATCCCGCCGACCTACGTCAATTATAATAAGACCTTCGACGACGTCCTCGGGGACTTGAGGGGCGGACCCTTGGGGGCGGGGAGCGGGGTGACGGGGATCGAAATCCTCAAAGCCCCACTCAAATCTCTGGCCGTCCACTTGGGGCTCGTATCCTATGGCCGGAACAACATCACCTACGCGGTTGGGCTCGGAAGCGGCTATCAACTTTGCGGGTACGTCGTCGGGGTCGGGGAGAGTCGGTATGGCGCCGCGGACCGGGAGATCTCCCTCTCTGGTGACTGTGCCGAAACCGCGATGGAGCGCTGCGCTAAGTGCCGGATCTGCCTCAAAGCCTGCCCGACCGGCGCGATCCGCGAAGATAGGTTCCTCATTTCGGCCGATCATTGCTACACGCTCAGCTCCGAAAGCCGGGAGCCGATACCGGGATGGGCCAAGCCTCCAGCCTCCGTGTGCCTCGTCGGGTGCATGGCCTGTCAGGAGGTGTGCCCCGAGAACAAGGGACGGCTGAAATACGTCCCCTCCGGGGTCGAATTCACGGCCGAGGAGACAGAGGCGGTGCTTGAAGAGGGGCTGGGAATGCGGCCCGTGGCAAACGGGCAGCCGTACGGCGGCCGCAAAGAAGCTTACGCCTCGGCCCTCGCCAAGTTCGCAGGGCTCCGCCTGACGGAGGACCTCGACGTCGTCGGCCGCAATCTCCGCGCTATTCTAATTCGGTGACACATAACTCAATCCCTTAATTCGTTCTGACGACGCCGGCCGCAGCCATCTCCGGATTTCGGCGACGCACTTTGCCGGCAACTATCCGAGCGTCACTGAATTGCTGCCGAATGAACCGGACGGGAAGGCAATTCGGTAATTAGTTATGTGTCACCGAAATTGTCACCGAAATTAAGGGCAGGTTGGCGCTCTTCAGAACCGCGTTGACCGCCTCGACGTCCTTCGTTTTGAGCGCGTCCCACTTCGCCATCAGCGCGCGCAACGCCTCGCGTCTCTCCGTGACCGCGGCGGTCGCCTGCGTCGTCGGCGCGGCGTCGGCCGCCTGGAGCAGGCTCATTAGTTGGCTGAGCGACCCTCCGATCCCGGCCAGGCTGTCCGGCATCCCGGCGCCGCCTGGGGCTCCGCCCAGACCGCCAGGAGGCATCTGACCGCCCATGCCGCCTCGGCCGCCGGTGCCGCCCGCCCCGCCTTCGAGCGCCGCCGCTGTCTTGTCGAAATCGGCCAGCGCCTTGCCCACGGCCTCTCCCGCCGCCCCGGCTTTCTCCTGAATCTTTTTTACCTGGGCGCGGATGTCGCGCAGCTTCTGGAGCGCCGCCTGGGTTTCGATGACTCCGTCGTACATCGCCTTCGAGAGCTCATGCTGACGGGCCAGATCCGCCGCCGTCGTCTTCACGCGCGGATCCATCCTGAGCTTGATCGGCTGGGTGAGCGTCTTGCCGTTCGCCGTAAGCCTCACCGCGTAATCGCCGGGCGCGGCCCAGATCGAGTTCGGCGCCGGCGCGGTGTTATGAGCGATGGCCGCCATCGGCAGCCCGCCACCCCGCCCGCCGCCTCCCGGAAGCGGCTGCCAACGCATGTCCCACATAAACCGGTGCATGCCCGCCGTCGCCCTCAGCACCTGCGGGGGCCGGTACCAGACCATGGGCAGGGGAGCCGCCTCCGGCGCCGGGAGCTCGATCTTGTCCTCGCTCGAATACCGCCGCACAACACTGCCCGCGCCATCGAGGATCTCGAGCGTAACCGGGCCTGCCGCGTCCGTCCTCAGCGCGTAATCGATGATCGCGCCGTCCGGCGGGTTCTCGCCGCCCGGCTCGTCCGGGGGCAGCGGCGTGTCCGTGTTCATGTTCCAGCGCACGCGCGTCGCGGTCTGCGGCTTGAAGAGCGTGGCCTCCCCCGCGACCACCGCCTGGTCGAGCTGGCGGAGCGGAGTGATGTCGTCGAGGATCCAGAATCCTCTTCCGTGCGTGGCCGCGACCAGGTCGTCGTCCTTGACGATGATGTCCCGCACCGAGCTCGCCGCCATGTTGAGCCTCAGCGACTGCCAATGGTCGCCGTCGTCGAACGAGACGAAGACTTCCTGTTCCGTGCCCGCGAAAAGCAGGCCTTTGCGCACCGGGTCCTCGCGGACGGCGTTCACCGTCGTGCCGCCGGGGATCCCGTTCACGATCTCGGCCCATGTTTTTCCGCCGTCGTGCGTCCGGTAAACGTGCGGCCGCATGTCGTCGAGGCGGATGGTGTTGACGGCCGCGTAGGCCGTCCGCGCATCGAACCGTCCGGCGTCCATGACCGAGACCTTGGCCCAGGGAACGAGCGTTTGCGGCGTCACGTCCGCCCAGTGCTGGCCGCCGTCCGCGGTCGTGTGGATCAGCCCGTCATCGGTCCCCGCCCAGATGCGGTTGATGTCGACGTAGGACGGGGCGATCGTGTAGATGACACCGCGCCTGGCCGCCTTCGCCGACGGGTCGTCCCTGTATTTCCCGACGCTCGCCGGCACGTCCCAGGTCTCGCGGGTTAAGTCGGGGCTGATTTGCTGCCAGCTCTTGCCGCCGTCCCGCGTCTTCCACAGCGTATTCGACGCGAAATAGAGCGTGTGCGGGTCGACCGTCGAGAAAACGACCGGCTGGGTCCGGATCGTTCGCCAGTCGGGCGACCGGAGGGGCTTCGGCCCGACGTTCTGGACCTGGCCCGTGCGCCGGTCCCAGCGCGTGACCCTGCTCCCGCCGTAGACGACGTCCGGATCGAGCGGGTCGGGGGCAGCGTAGCCGTATTCGTCGACGCCGACGGTCTGCCACTCGCGGAACGTGATCTGCCCCTCGTTGCCCCGGCTCGCGACGCCTGCCGAGCCGCTCTCCTGCTGGCCGCTGTAGACGCGGTAGGGGAAGGCGTTGTCGGCCGCGACGTGGTAGAGCTGGGCCGTCGGCTGGTTATACCAGGAGCTCCAGGTCTCGCCGCCGTTGACGGTGATCGAGGCGCCCTGGTCGCTCGCGTAGAGGATGACGTCGGGGTTCGCGGGATTGATCCAGAGGTTCTGGTAATCGTCGCCGCCCGGAGCGCCCTTGAAGGCGCGGAAGGTGCGGGCGCCGTCGGTCGATTTCCAGGAGACGACGGAAGTGACGAACAGGATGTCCGGGTCCGTCGGGTGGACGGCGATGCGAGGCAGGTCGCCGCCGCCGATGCGCGCGGCCGTCCGGTTGTCGGAAGTCCGGGTCCAGGTCTCGCCGGCGTCGTCCGAGCGG
>JBEKVN010000048.1:0-24626 GCA_049513915.1 Candidatus Aminicenantales bacterium
GAGGCCCGGGTCCACGTCTCGCCGCCGTCGTCCGAGCGGAAAAGCCCGGTGCCGCGGGCGAGCGCGATCATGGCGTAGACGCGGCGCGGGTTCGAGGGCGCGAGGCCGAGGTTGACCTGGATGACGGCGTCGGGAGCGGCGACGACATCGAGCTTGCGCCAGGTCGTCCCGCCGTCCGTCGATTTGAAGAGGCCGCCGCCCGGCCCGCTCCAGGCGGCGTTTTCCCATGGCCCCTGTCGCGATTCCCAGAGCCCGGCGAAAACGATGTCGGGATTGGAGGGGTCGAAGGCGAGCTCGGAGCCGCCCGTGTTCTCATCTTTATAAAGGACGCGCTCGAAGGTCAGGCCGCCGTCGAGGGAGCGGTAGATGCCGCGCTCGGCGTTGGGGCCGTAGGGATGGCCGAGGACCGCGGCGAAGACGCGATCCGGGTTGCGCGGGTCGACGATGATCTGCGGGATCTGCTGACCGTCGCGCAAGCCGAGGTGCGTCCAGGTCCGCCCCGCGTCGGTCGATTTGTAGATGCCGTCGCCGACGGAAAGGTCGGGGCGCTGAAGACCCTCGCCGCTCGCGACGTACACGATATTTGGGTTCGAGGGGGAGACGGCGATGGCGCCGATCGAACCGGTCGGCTGGTCGTCGAAGACGGGGCGCCAGACGCGGCCGTAGTCGGTCGTCTTCCAGACGCCGCCGTTGCAGACGCCCATATAGAAGACGTTGGGCTGGGAGGGGACGCCGGCGACGGCGCGGGTGCGGCCGCCGCGGTACGGGCCTATGGAGCGCCAGCGCATCTCGCCGAAGAGGCGCTGGTCGAACGGCTGGGCCGCGAGAGAGGGAGCGAGGAGGGTCGCGAGGAGCGGCACGAGAAGGGGGACTGAAAAGGCCAAGAGCAGGAGGGGCATAGGGAAAGAAGCGCGGCGAAACGAATGAAATACGGAACCCCGCTGACGGCTCATGGATCGGCCTCCTGATATCAGGAATTGATCGTGTCTGGGTCGACTATACGTGAGGCCGGGAAGCCCTGTCAATCCGCCCCGTTCATGGGGACCCTGCAACCATCGACAAGCGAACAACGTCATTAATTCTAATTTGGTGACATACAACTAAATCCCTTAATTCGTGCCGGCCGGCGGGGGCGACAGCGGTCTCTGAATTTTGGTAATTAGTTATGTGTCACCGAAATAAGCCGCTCTTCCATCGACCGGCCTTCTTTGAAGAAATCAGCCTTCCAGCCGGGCGAGAGGCGGTCGAGGAGGCGGGCCTGGGCCATGCCGCTCAGATAGAAGCGGAGGTCGCCTTCCTGCGTTCCCAGCTGTTTTCCGAGCCGGACAAAATCCCAGGTCCAATAGGACAGTCCGGGCTTGTAGGCGGCGAAGGCCGGCTCCTGTGCTCGGGCGCCGGCC
The DNA here is from genome assembly GCA_049513915.1 of Candidatus Aminicenantales bacterium. Classification (GTDB taxonomy): domain Bacteria; phylum Acidobacteriota; class Aminicenantia; order Aminicenantales; family Saccharicenantaceae; genus DATKJS01. Next base: position 1,401 of record JBEKVN010000048.1, read on the forward strand.
AGTTCATAGAAACGTATCTCCGCGTACTTGGCCAGGCCTTCGAGCCATTCCATCCCGCGCTCATACTCGGCGAAGTCGACACTGCCCGGGATCAGCCGGCGCCTGGACTCCCTTTGACGGAGAAAAGCGCGGGCCCCGTCGAGGACTTCCTCGTCGTCCTTGGCCTTGAGAGCCGCGGCCAGGAGCGCTCCCTCGTCCGTCCAGGCCTTGGCGAAGGCGGGGTCCTTGGCCGGATAACTTTTTTCGAGGGCGTAAAGGGCCAGGGCCCGGCGGAAACGCGCCGGCTCGACCGTGGCCTGGAAGGCATGGAATACCTCGTGAAGAAGGATGACGGCATAGAAATCCGGGTTGATTCTGACCTTCCTGTTCATCATCGACTCGAGGGAGGTCATGCTGCCGGCCCATTGTCCCCCAAGGTCCTCGGCGAAGGCCTGGGGATCTTCGGCCGGGCGGCGGTAGTAGGGTTGTCCCGAGAAATCGTCCTTCTCGACCAGGACCCAGGGCGGCCGTGGCGGAGGGTTGAGGGGGCCCGTCAGGAACTCAAAGCGTTCATTGTAGATGATGACCGGGATCGCGGCGCCTCCGAGGCCCGGCCAGACCTCGTCTCCGAGGACCTGCTTGAGACGAAGGGCCTCAGCGAGGAGCACCTTGTCCCTGGCGCTGAGGAAGGGGCTCGGCTCCGGGGCCGCGGGCTTGGCGGGGGGTTGGGTTTGGGGCGTGCCCGCCGCCTGAGCTTGCCTCCCGTTCCCCGGCCGGGCGCGCACGCCGCCCGCCATCGCGGCCAGCGTCGATGTCACCAACGCCAGGACCATGCAGGATCTGTAATAAGTTCGCGTTTTCATTCTCCAGCCCGGGGATTGTCTCCCTCCAATATGCCATATTTTTTCGTCTCGTGACAAGGAGCGGGCCTCCGAAATTAGTCGATATTGGGGTCGGACCACCCTAACCTAAAGATTAAAAATCGGTTAGGCGAAAAAAGACCCCCTAATTAAGCCTTAAGTCGCTGTTTTAGTGGCCAAAAATGCAGAGTTAAGCAAAACGGCTCCGGATGAGTTTTTCTGGACGGGACTTAAGTGCTCGTTTTAGGCCCCGAAAACGCGGACTTAAGCCCCAAAACAGGTCTATTCTTCTTGTTAATATAACTATTATAAATAACTTACCTTGGTCCGACCCCAATTTTTACGCACATTGAACCTTTTCCCGGCCCATTACGTCTATAAGGATATAATGGAAGTGTAGAGGTATATGATGAAAAAGTGGATCTTGCGCGTGTTCGCCGCGCTCTTCATCCTGGTATTTTGCTATTTCCTGTTCGCCTGCGGCAAGAAAAAGGCCGAAGTCAAGCTCGTCGCCGTGACCAAGGGTGACATCCTCGAGAAGGCCCTGGCCGTCGGCACCATCGACCCCGAGAAAGAGACCAAAGTCAAATCGACCATCCCCGGGATCGTCACCGAGGTCCTGTTCAAAGTGGGCGACGCCGTGAAGGCCGGCGCTGCCCTGATGAAGATCTCCCCTAACCCGACGCCGCTCGAGTACGTGGAATCCCGGCGCGCCATGGAAGTCGCCGAGGTGACCCTGCACAAGATCAAGGCCGACTGGGAGCGCCAGATCGAGCTCTTCAAGAAGTCGCTGATCTCCAGTTCCGAGATGGACGCCGCCGAAGGCTCCTACCAGGAGGCGAACCTCCACTACAAGATCGCCGCCGAGCGCCTCGAGCTCCTCGAGAAAGGTCGGATCCGCATGTCCAACCGGGAGATCGACTCGATCATCCGGTCTCCGAACACCGGCATCATCCTCTCCCAGAGCGTCTTCCTGGGCGACCCCGTCGTGCCGCTGACGAATTACCAGCCGGGGACCGAGCTCTGCTCGCTCGCGGACATGGACAGCCTGCGATTCAAGGGCACCGTGGACGAGATCGACGTGGGCAAGCTCGTCGCCGCCATGCCCGCCGAGATCACGATCGGCGCCCTGCCCGACGCCAAGATCGCGGGCGAAGTCACTCGAATCTACCCCAAGGCCAAGAAGGAAGGGAACGCCACCCTCTTCGACATCGAGATCGCCATCGTCAGGCAGCCCGGCATGGTCCTCCGCGCCGGATTCTCGGCCACGGCCAGCATCCGGATCCGCGACCGCAAGCAGGTCCTCATGCTCCCCGAGCGCCTGGTCATCTTCGAGAACGGCAAGCGGTTCGTCGAAGTTCCCGAGACCCAGGTCCCGGGGGATCAGAAGACCCGCAAGGTCGAAGTCCAGACCGGCCTCTCCGACGGGCTGAACATCGAAATCGTCTCCGGCCTCAAAGAGGGCGAGAAGGTCGTCGAGAAGCCACCCCGCGAGATCAAGTAATCGTCTGAGCCGGAAGGCTTTTTATGATCAGCATCTTCTTCCGCAACCTATTCCGGGACCTCATCCGCCAGCCGCTCCGGACGACCCTGACCCTGTCCGGGGTCGTCTGGGGGACGTTTTCCGTGGTCCTTCTCATCGCCTTCGGCGACTCCGTCTCCAAGGCCCAGATCAAGCGGTTCCACGGCATGGGGGAGGGGATCGTCCTCGCCTTCCCCTCGCGGACGACCCTTCCCTGGCAGGGGTTCATCCGGGGCAAGGCCGTGCGCCTCACCCCGGAGATGGTCGAAGGCATTCCGGAGAAGGTCCCCGGCATCGACCTCATCAGCCCCGAGTTCGTCGGCGGCCGCCTCATCAGCTACGGGCGGAAGGAGTACCGGAACACCGTCCGCGGCGTCAACCCGCAGTTCGAGCGCATGCGGAACACGATCGCCGAGAAAGGACGCTTCATCGACGACGAGGACATGGCCGCCCGCAAGCGCGTCTGCTTCATTGGGGACGTCCTCGCGACGGACCTCTTCGCCACCGAGGAGCCCGTGGGCAAGGCCATCTTCATCGACGGCGTCCCGTTTACGATCGTCGGGGTCATGCGCGCCAAGCAGCAGAACTCGAACTATAACGGCCAGCGCGACGAGCGCTGCGCCTTCATCGCCTGGACGACCTATGCCTCGCTCTACGGCTACAAGTATGTCTCGAACTTCATCTTCCGCCCCCTCGACCTCAACCGGAGCAAGGCGGTCACGGAGGACGTCAAAGCGCACCTGGCCAAGCTCGTCGGCTACAATCCCGCCGACCCTGACGCCATCTCCATATGGGACACCATGGAATTCGAGAAGTCGTTCACGACGTTTTTCATGGCCTTCACGGTCTTTCTGGGGGTCATCGGCTCGTTCACGCTCCTCGTCGGCGGCGTCGGCGTGGCATCAATCATGAGGGTCGTCGTCGACGAGCGGACGCGCGAGATCGGCGTGAAGCTCGCGGTCGGCGCGCGGCGCCGGACGATCCTCTGGCAGTTCTTCAGCGAGTCGCTCGTCATCATGCTCCTCGGCGGGCTTATCGGCTTCGGCCTCGCCGCCGGGGCCATCCAGGCGACCAAAGCGTTCCCCTCGGGCGGCTTCACCGAGTTCGTCGGCATCCCGGAGCTCAATCCGCTCGTCATCGTCTCTACGGTCCTGATCCTCCTCGTCATCGGCGTCGTGGCCGGCATGATCCCGGCCCGCACGGCCGCGTCCACCGACCCGATCGAGGCCCTGAGGAAATAGCATGAACCTGACCCTGCCCCGATTTTTCTGGAGCGAATACCGGAAGCGCCGGAAGAAGGCCTCGCTCATCACCTTCGCCCTCTTCTGGGGGACGCTTTCGATCCTGCTCCTCATGTCCTTCGGCCGGGGCATGTCCACCCAGTTCCAGGTCGCGTTCAGCGGACTCGGCGACACGCTGATCATGGTCTACGGCGGGCAAACTTCGCTCGAATTCGAAGGGCTGCCGAAGGGGCGCCAGATCTCGCTCTACCCGGAGGACGTCGATTACCTCAAGGAACGGATCCCGGAGATCATGCGCATCGCCCCGGAATCCTATACCTACCTCCAGGTATCGGCCAACGGCAAGGAAATCAACCGCAACATCCACGGCACGACCGCCGAGTTCGCCGTGATGAGGACCCAGGTCCCCCAGATCGGGGGCAGGTTCCTCGACGCCGACGACGTCTCCCAGGGCCGGAAAGTCGCTTTCATCGGCTGGAAGATCGCGGCCGATCTGTTCGGCGCCGGCGCAGGGGACGCGGTCGGAAAGCAAATCGTCATCAACCGCATCCCCTTCACCGTGATCGGGGTCCTCGTGAAAAAAATCCAGGACTCGATGTACAACGGCCCGGATGCCGACCAGATCTATCTCCCGTTCAACGCCTACCAGCAGATCGACAACCGCCGGCGCATCAATCAGATCCATATCCAGCCCCATGAGGCCTCCCAGTCCAAGCTCATCGAAGCCCGGATCCGGACGCTCCTCGGGCGGAAATACCGCTTCGACCCCGACGACCGCTATGCCTCGAACTTCTGGAACACCATCGAGAACAACAAGGAGGGCATGGCCGTTTTCAAGGGGATCGAGATGTTCCTCGGCATCATCGGCATCCTGACCCTGCTTATCGGGGCCGTCGGCGTCACGAACCTGATGTACGCCGTCGCCAAGGAACGGACGAAGGAGATCGGGATCAAGCTGGCCATCGGCGCGCGGCGGCGGGTCATCATCGAACAGTTCTTCCTGGAGACGCTCTTCGTCTTCGCCAAGGGGACCTTTTGGGGATGCATCACCGCGTTCAACATCGTCAATCTCGTCCGGCTGGCCCCGATCAACTACGATTCGTTCGGGATCGAGGCTTACCTCCTGCGGCCGGTCTTTTCGCTGCAGATCTTCGTCGCCTATATGGTCATCCTGGGCGTCCTGGTTTTCCTGTCGGGGATTTTCCCGGCGCTCCGGGCGTCGCGGTCGAACCCTATCGAGTCACTCCGCTATGAATAGAGAATCATCATGATCGAACTCAACGGCATCACCAAAGTTTACCGGACGGGGAGCCAGACGCTCGAGGCGCTCCGGGGGATATCCGTGACGATCGGGAAGGGGGAGTTCGTCTCCATCATGGGGCCGTCCGGGTCGGGCAAGTCGACGCTGATGAATATCATCGGCTGCCTGGACACGCCGACGGCGGGGGAGTACAGGCTCGATGGCGAAAAAGTGGCCGGGCTGACGTTCGACCAGCTCGCGGCCGCGCGGAACAGGAAGCTCGGGTTCGTGTTCCAGAATTTCAACCTGCTGCCGTACGCGACGGCCTGGGAGAATATCGAGCTGCCCATGCTCTTCGACGGGAAAAACGGGAGGAAGCGGAAGGAACGGATCACGGAGCTCCTGAACGCGGTCGGGCTCTACGACTGGCGCGACCACCGGCCGTCGGAGCTTTCGGGCGGGCAGCAGCAGAGGATCGCGCTGGCGCGGGCGCTGGCCAACGACCCGCCGATCCTGCTCGCGGACGAGCCCACGGGAAACCTCGACTCGAAGAGCGGCGAGGAGATCATGGCCGTCCTGGTCGAGCTTTGGAAAGAGGGCCGGACGATCGTTATGGTCACCCACAACGACCACATCGCCGCCGTCTCCGAACGCATCATCCGTCTCTTCGACGGCCAGGTTATCTAATTACCAATTCGGTGACACATAACTCATTACCGAAATTCCGCCGGAGCGAATCGGGGACGAATTAAGGGATTGAGTTGTGTGTTACCGAAATCGATATCGGGGACAGGGTAGTGTGTCCCCCTACGAGTTTATTTTCCCGCCGCGCTTTTGATGAACTCCGCCAGGTCGGATTTGAGCTTCACGAGCGAGGGCTTGTGGATGTACATCATGTGTCCCGCCTCGTAGTAGCCGAAGCGCACGCGGCCCTCGAACTCCTTGTTGAGCCCGATCTGGGAAAATGTGTACTCCGTCCCGAAAAAGGGCGTGGCCCCGTCGTAATACCCGTTGGCCACGAAAACTTGAAGCCCCGGGTTTTCGCGCATGGCGGACTGCAGGATCTCGGCGACGTTGAGCGTCAGCCCCCCAAATCCGCCGCGTCCCCCGCCGGGTCCTGGGCCCTGGTCCCCCGGGCTCGACATGAAGTTCCAGGGATAGACGTTCCCGTAAACCGCGTAGGGGAGGTCCTCCTTGTACTGGAGCTCGGTCCGGAGATAGTTGTTGAACATGGTCGGGAACGCGCCGCCGATCACCGCGCTGGCCGGGTCGTAATCGTAAGTCTCACCCGCGGCGTCGGCGTCCCGCCCCTTGAACCGGCTGTCTAGGCGGCCGACCGTTTCGAAATCCGTCCGGAGCAGCTCTTTCACGAAGCGGTCATGGCGGATGCGAAGGTTCGATTCGAGGACGTAGCCCTTGCTGAGCCCCGTGTACGCGGCGACTTTCTCGGCGACCGCGCCCGCCTCCTCTTTCGATAGCCGGTTCCCCTTGAAGAGCGCCAGCGAATACGCGTTGGCCGCGAACTCTTCCGCCTCGGCCACGACATCCTTCAGCGGCCGTGCCTCGAGCGCCGGGGCGAGCTTCTTGTGAAACCAGGCCGTGGCCGTGTAGTGCGGCAGGTACAGGACGTACGAGAGGTTCGACCCCGGCTGGAACATAATGGTCTGGAAATCGAGCACGCTCGACACGAGGACGATGCCGTTGAGGTACATGCCGTTCGAGCGGCCTTGGAGGAACCCGGAGAGCCCCGCCGCCCGCGTCGTGCCGTAGCTTTCCCCCAGAATGAATTTCGGCGAAGCCCAGCGTTCGAAGCGGGTGATGAACAGGCGGATGAACTCGCCGACTGAAGCCAGATCCTCGCCGACGCCCGTGAACTGGGCCTTGTTCTCGCCCGGCAGGGGCCGGCTGTAGCCGGTCATGACCGGGTCGATAAAAACCATGTCCGTTACGTCGAGAAGCGAGTTCTCGCTGTCCGTGAGTCCGAACGGCGCCTTGGCCGCGTAACCCTCGGCGTTCATGACGACCCGGCGCGGGCCGAGGCCGCCGAGATGAAGCCACACCGACGACGATCCCGGGCCGCCGTTGAAGAGGAAGGTGATGGGACGCGCGGCGATCTCCCTGACGCCGTCCACGGTGTAGGCCGTGAAGTACATGCGGGCGCCGGCCTTCTCGTCGGGCTTGTTGACCGTCAGCGTCCCCGCGGTCGCCGTGTAGCCGATGGGCTTGCCGCCGATCGTGACCGTGTGCCGCGTGACGGCGAACGGTTTGTCCGCGGGAGCAGGCTGGGGAGCGGGTTGGGTGCCGAGGGTCGTGGCCGTACCCGGGGCGGGCCCGGCCGCCTTCTTCTCCGGCGGCGGCGGCTGCTGGGATGGCCTCGCGCTCAGGATCGGCCCGACGATGCCCATCAGTAAGATGAGTCCGGCCGCGCAAACGATCACGTTTCGACGACTCATGACGAACCTCCCGAGGTTTCCGCGTTCCCCGGAACGTTATCATTAGCCCCGAGGGCTGTCAATCATTCCGTTAATTCGGTGACATATAACTAATTACCGAAATTCTCGCAGGTTCAATAATCCGGAAATGAGTATTGTGTCCCCGAATTAGACGAGCAGGAACGGCGACATCGGCCGCCATTTCTCCTTCCAAGCGACCGGGATGAGCTGCTGGGTGACGACAGGCGGCATCAGGTCCGACATATAGGCGCGCTCCTCCCGTGGCAGGTTGAAGAGCGTAAAGGGGACCACGAGATAATCCGGCTTGAAGTGTTTCTGGTTGAAATCGGCGAATTGAGTCAGAAGACGTGCTTGTGATTCGGAGTCCATGACCGCGTCGATTTTTGCCGGAGAGAAATGGACTTCTTCGAGCGCGATGTGCGTCCGCCAGATCTCCGCGAGCTCCGTCAGAAGGCTGTCGAGCCTGTTGAGGGACTCCTGCGACTCCCCGTTTTCGAGGGCCCGGTCGATATTCAGCCGGATCTGGTCCAGGATGGGCACCATCTGGACATGCTGGCTGGTCAGCACCTCATAAGGCGCCTCAGGCAGAAGCTCCTGAAACTTCGGAAACGCCAACTCGTCCTCCCCGAGATGATGAGCCTGCAAAACCGAAACGAGGCTCCGGATATAATCGGCGAAACCGGGCCGGATTTTGCCCTCCGGAAACCCGTGCCGCGTGAAGATGCGGCTGTAAAGGCCCGACATGTGCACCCCTCGGCTGATGCTCTGGTGGATCAGAAGCAGGGTGTCGGCAACCCGGTAGTGATTCATCCCGTCCATGCGCTCCTCCATTCCTTTATGGGATATAGAAGCAATAAATATGCCAATTTGCCAAACCGTATGCCAATCTACCAAACCTGACCGGAACGCTTCCCGTTGCGGCCGGGGGGAGGATTTGTCCATTATTTTAGGATTGTGTCCATTATTCCGGAACGGGGCCGGTGCGCCCCACCAGGGGTGATGCCTCCGTCAAGCCGTGCCCTTTAGGAGGGGAGGAGGGCGGCCCCTGGCGGCCGGATGGCATGATTCTTGGACTGCTCTTCGCTGCGGACCGGCGGTTATTGCCAGCGGGGGGAAACCGCGGATACCATTCCCCCCCGGAGACCACCGGAATCCTGAAGGAGGACAAATGAAAAAGCCGGTCATGATGGCACTTGTGGCATCGTTCGTTTTGGTCTTGGCTGTCGGCTCGCCCGCCCAGCAGATGATGCAGGGCGGGAAGAGCGGAATGATGACCGCGACCAGGTCGATGGTCGAGCTCAGGACGGCCATGAGGAAACTCTGGGAGGACCACATCACCTGGACGAGGAACTACATCATCAGCGCCCTGGCGGGCCTCGAAGACGCCGGCGCGGTCGCCAAGCGGCTCCTGGCCAATCAGGACGACCTGGGGAATGCCATCGTGCCGTACTACGGCGAGGAAGCCGGGAAAAAGCTGGCGGCGCTGCTGCGCGATCATATCCTGATCGCCACCGAGGTCGTCAAGGCCGCCAAGATGGGCAACGCCACGGAGCTGACCGCGGCCCAGAACAAATGGACCGGGAACGGGGACGAGATCGCCGCTTTCCTGAGCGGCGCGAACCCGCACTGGCCCAAGGCTGCCGTCGCCGATATGCTCCACAAGCATCTGGCTTACACGACCGACGAAGTCGTGTCCCGGCTCAAGAAGGACTGGGCGGCTGACGTCGAGGCCTATGACAAAGGTCACGTCCACATGCTGATGTTCGCGGACATGCTGACCGAAGGTATCGTGAACCAGTTCCCCGCGAAGTTCAAGAATTGAGGCCGGGAGGGGGCCGCGGCGCTTCCCGATTCCTGTATAATGGATAAACAATCGCGCCGGGACCGGTTTCCGGCGCGGGAATGAAGATGTCCGCGGCGCGCGTTTCGTTACAGGAAATCGAAAAAAAGCGGGCCGCGAAGTCTGCCCGGTTTTTCCTGACGGGTGGGACGGGGTTTCTCGGGAGCCACATCGCCGTCGAACTCCTCAAAAGGGGCTTTCGGGTGGCCCTCCTGGCCCGCTCCGACAAGCATCGCTCGGCGAAAGCCCGGGTGGGGGAGCTCCTGAACTGGTTCGGCCTTCCCCCCGGTGAGAGCCTGGCGATCCAGGTCGTCGAAGGGGACATCACCCTCCCGCGCATGGGGATCGCGCCGGAGGTGTATCGCGGGCTGCTCGGCGAAACCGACGAGATCATCCACTGCGCGTCGAACACGGCGTTTTCCGAGCGAAAGAGGGCCGAGGTCGAGGCGGTGAACGGCGCCGGGCTCGCGCGCGTCCTCGAATTCGCCCGGGCGAGCGGGGCCTACTTCTTCCACCACGTGAGCACCGCGTTCGTCGCAGGCAAGACCTCCGGGCCATGCCCCGAGGGGCCGGCGGCGCCCCGCGAGTTCTGGAACGCGTACGAGGAGACGAAGTGCCAGGGCGAACGGATCGTCGCCGAGACCTGCCGGGAAGCGGGCCTCGGGCTCGGGATCTATCGGCCGTCCATTGTCTACGGGGATTCGCGGACGGGCCGGAGCCGGCTGTTCAACGCGGTCTATTACCCCGTGCGATCGGCCCTCATGATCAAAGAGCTCTTCGAGAAGGACATCCGCGAGAGGGGCGGCCGGAAAGCCGGCGAAATGGGCGTGCGCATCGAGTCCGACGGGTCGACGCACCTTCCGCTGAGGATCGAGACGGCGGGCCGCGGCGGCCTCAACCTCATCCCCGTGGATTTCTTCACGGCCGCGTTCATGGCCCTCATGGAAGGAGCGCCGGCGGGCGGCATCTTTCACATCGTCAACGACGTGTTGAAGCGCATCGAGGACATCATCGATTACAGCAGCCGGCTTTTCCGCCTGACCGGGATCAAGGCGTGCGCCGCCGAGGAATTCCAGGAGGTCCCGCGGAACACGCTCGAGGCGCTCTACGGCCATTTCGTCGAGGCCTACGAGCCTTACATGAGGGACACCCGGGTCTTCGAAACTGTGGAATCCCGCCGCATCCTCGAGCGCAAGGGCCTCGTCTGCCCCGAGTTCGATTACGATATTTTCGCGCGGTGCATGAACTATGCCGTCGATGTCGACTGGGGCTCCCGCCTCGCCTGATTCCTAATTCGGTGACACACAACTAATTACCGAAATTCCGGACCTTTGATAATTATGGTAATTAGTTGTGTGTCACCGAAATTAATAAAAGTAGATGAAGTAGAGGAGCTGGCGCATGGCGAGGATGTCCCTCTGCGACAGCTTCTCTTTCCGGGTGAACCCCTCCGGGATCTCGTAGAGATCGGGGGCGGGGGTCGCGTCCCGCATCTCGGTCACCTCGGTGCTGTAAATCATGCGCTGGTTGTTCCGGGTGAAGACATCGGTTTCGACGAGCGGGAAGCCCTCGACGGACCGAAGCTCCCCGAAATAGGCCATCTGAGGGTTGAAAAACGACACCATCCACATGGTCAGGTCGCGGTTCATGCGCCAATCGAAGGGAACGTCCGGGCTCGCGTAAATGGTCCTGTCGCGGTCGAAAACGTGCCGGTTGTCGGTAGCGATCCATTCCGAGACCACGGTGCCCGGGCATTCTTTTCCGAGGATGGTCCTCTTTTTCGGCGACTTCGTGAGCGTCCCGTTAACCTGCGTGCGGCCGAGGGCGTCGAGCGATCCGGGCTCGACAAGGTCCCGCGCGCCGGCCGTCATGGGGGCCGCCACGACATACTTGTCCTTGACGTTGATGACCAGGACGCGGGCCCGGCTCTTGTCGAAGACGTAGCGCCATTCCTCGGTCACCAGGGCCATGACGTTCAGGCCGAACCACCATTCCCTCGTGAGCGTCAGGTCCGTCGCCATGCGGCCCCACTGCGGGTTGGGCTCGAAGCGCAGCGTCCCGATAACGCGCATATCGCCGGAAGCGGCCGCGGCCAGGAGCAGGACGGCGATGACGACGATGAACGTCCGAGGCATGTTCCTATCCCCCTCCAGGCAATCATAGCACGGCCGGGGACGCCAATGCCATGATCTTCTGGAACGCGGACAGGTCAGCCGTCCGCTCCTCCCGCTCATATTGACTCAGGCCTCCGGACGAGAGTAGCATTCCAGCAGCAGCCCTCGATCCCGAAAAGAGGGGATGAACGAGCATGAGCTCCCGAGACTTTCCGTTTTTAAGGCCGGTTCTCTTCACCTTGATGTTCCTGGCCGTCATTTATCCTGTGCTCGCCTCTCAACAACCCATGGATCGGCTGATCCTGTGGGGCGAAGGATACAGATTTGGCGTCCAGGAACCGGAGGGTTGGCTAGGCGATTGGCAACGGGCTTCCGCGTTGAAATCCAACATCATTTTCTATCCCAAAGGGCACAAATTGACCACCGCCTACGGGATGATTCGCGTGCGCGTGAATAAGAAAAGGAATGAGGACGCGGGGGCTGACCTGGCGGCCGATATGGACGGATACCGGAAGAAATTCCCCACGATTGAGTTCCTTGATCTCCGTGCCGAGCACCCGCACTATCCGTGCTTTCCCAAGCTCTTTCTCCTCGAAGAAAAGTTCCACGAGTACGTAGCCTATGTCAATCCAGGCAAAGAGTACTGGTATATGTTCTCGGTGGCCATCAACACGGGAAAGAATCGCGCGACCGATGCGGAGCTCGATGCGTTCAGAACGGTGGTTGCATCTTTGTTGGCGATCGATGCCGTCGGCTCTTCCGACCAGCCGGATAGTCTTTTCCAGGCTGCTCTAAAGGCGGCGGACGAGAATGTCAAATCAAAACAAGGCAAAAAATATGATACGACATTCGCCCTCAAGGCCGGCCCATGGTTGGCTCCAGCCATGGCGCGCTGCACGAAAGGACTGCCCGAAACTGAACTCGAGCCGTTCACTGTGCTCATTCGAGTCAGCGCGTCCGGCCAGGCCGAAGAGATCTTGGTTCACCCCATGACTAAAGTCGCAATATGCCTAAAGCCTCTTTTTGTTCCGGCGAAGCACCCAAAACCGCCCGGCCCGTCCTGGTGGGTGAAAATGGACATCGTGACGATCCGCTAAAGCGGCGCCGCAAGTCCACCGTGATAACCTGTTTTCCGACGTAAAACAGGAAATCGGTTAGGCTCCCGCCGGGATGACGAGGGCGGCGATCGCCTTGAGTTTTAAGACCACCTTGCTGATGGCCTCCTCGAGGTGCGTGATGGCGACCGTCACGCCGCGCTCATTTCCGGCCTCGGCCGCTTCCGTCAGCTCGGGGAGCAGAAGCGCGGCATAGGTCGAGCGGGTCCCGAAGACCAGGTGCTTGAACCAGTTCCGGTTCGGGATCCCTTCCGGCAACGCGAAATCCCTTTCGATTTCAATGAGGAGCCGGTTCGCTTCGCGCCTTTTCTCCGCCGAAAGCTCTGCGCGAGGCGCGCCCTTCCCGGCGCCCGCGGCGTTCGGCTTCGGCTCTGCTTTCGTCGCCGGCATTGCTTCGGCGGCGCCGCCCTCGAACAGGACCGGGCTGATCCCGGCCGCCGCTTTTCTCATCTCGTCCGCAAGCCCGTAGAGTTTCACCAGTTTGTCTTTCCCCGGGTCGAACCGGTTGGACCAGTCGTCGAGATACGTTTTGAGCTCCACGGCGTACGCCTCGTAATCCAGCCGGATGAACGGGCCCGCGGCGAGGCTGACGGCGATCCGGCCCCAGATCTCGTCCAGCGCCTTCGTGTACCGCATCCCCGGGTCGCCGAATCGCGTCATCCAATAGTAATCGTCGTACATGGAATGGTAAACGCCGTAATCCCCGTCAAAGCTCATGTCCAAGGCCGGGGCGCAGATGTGGTTGAGAAAAACGGTGTGGTCGGAGCCGCTGCCGATCGCGTTGACCCGGCCGCTGCCCGAGGCCGTGGCGATCGTGCCTCTCTCTTTTGGGCCGGCTTTCCAACGATCGTAGACCGTTTTCCCGGTCGCCGGGTCGGTCACATCCCGGAGCGCGTCGACGATGATCCGCGAAAGGCCCGGCACGGCCGAAACACTGAAGTCCTGTCCCGCCGCCGAGCTGTCGACGTTGAGGTAGGCGATCAGGCCTTTTTTGAGCCATTCACGGTTTTCCTCTCCCCATTCGGTCGAGCCGGTGAGCGTGAATTCCTCGGCGTCCCAGCTCGCGAAATAAATGGAGCGCCGCGGCCGGAACCCTTCCTTCTTCGCCTCGCCGAAGGCCCGGGCCAGCTCCATCAGGCAGGCCGTGCCGCTCGAGGGGTCGAGCCCTCCGAAGATCCAGGCGTCGCGATGATTGCCGACGAGGACGGCCTGATCGGGGTCTTCGCTCCCCTTGATGAAGCCGATGACGTTGACGATCTTGCGCGGCGAGTTGTCCATTTTGACGTCGATGTGGACGCGGGGACTATCGCCTCCCAACCGGTAGGTGACCGGCAACGCGCCCGCCCATTCTTTGGGCGCTTGCGGCCCGCCCATCATCCGGAGGATGGGAAGGGCATCGCGGGCCGAAATGGGAATGCCGATGATCTTGGGGACGGTCGCGCTTTCCCCGGGCGAAAGCCTCTTCGCGCCGGGGACCGAAGCCCATCCGGGCGTCAGCGGGTCGCCGGGATAAATGAAGTCGAAAGGAATTCCGCCCCGCTGAATGTGGCTCATCGGGCCCCACGGCCCGTCGGGGAAAACCGGGCCGCGCGCCGCGCCGTCTTCTTTCGGGTCGGAATATATGAGGAGCGCGGCGAGGCCCCTCCGCTGGGCTGTTTGCGCCTTGAACCCGCGATAAGAATACGGCTCAGAGTAGCGGACCAGGGCGATCTTGCCCTTGAGGACGACGCCGCTCTTCTCCAGAAAATCGAAATCCTGCGGATTGCCGCTGTTGGCATAGACGACGGGCGCCGTGACTTCCCCGGACGCCGAATACGCGTTGTAAGGAAGGCCGACGTCGGCGCGCAGCGTGTCCGGGTCTTGAGGATAGCCGTCCTCCTTGAGAGTCAGCTTGACCTTTTCGGGCGCCACGATCTCAACGGCGATGCGCTCGGGGAAGGACAGGAGGACCTCGTACTCCGCCTTGCGGACATCCTCGAGCCCGAACGACCTCCATTCATCGTAGACGAATTGGGCCAGTTCGTTATTCCGGGGCGAGGAGGCGACGTGGGGCTCGGCGGTGAAGCGCCTGAGGTAGCGGTCCAGATTTTTTGTGGAAATGGATTGATCGATAAATCGGACGTATTCGAGCATGGCCTTTCCTTCGATGGCCGCCGGAGACTTTGGAGCACTTGAGAAAGCGCTGGCTCCGTGAGGACAAAGGAGAATGACCAGCGCCGCCGCCGAGGCCAATATGGCCGCCGCGATACCGATTGATTCGGAGAACCTAAACTTGCGATTCATCGGTGCCCCCGAGCTCCCTGCTTTTTGCCGGCCGGTTTCATCGGATCCGCCGCCTATTCTTCATCTTTCGCGGCCGTATTTCAAGAGAGGGGTACGAAGAGGTCCGGACACCGGGCCGCACCCGAACGATCGCCTCTGCGTCCATGCAAGAAGTACGTTAACGAAGGTTCTGCCGAGCCTTGACTTGGCGGGGCCCGAGATATACCTTGTTTTCGGTTGGGAGGGCGCATGAAAAAGACATGGGCCGAAAAGCTCGAGGCGCACAAAAATCTCTTGGAGAAAAAAGGCCATAAGATCCTGCGCCGCGGCAAGAAATACCAGGTGGCGGACTTTGAAAAACGCCTCGCCGCGTTCCAGCCATAAAGAATAAACGACGGGTTGAGGAGGGCGATATGAAACTCATTTCTCGTAATAACGCCAGGACGTCTGCCGTCGCCGCGGCGCTTTTCCTGATGGCGGGCCCGGCGATTGCGGGTTCATCATCCGCGGCGTCTCCCGAGCTCCGGTTCGCGGTCAGCTTCCCGGCCGAGCGTTCGAAGGCGCCTCTCGACGGGCGGCTGCTCCTCCTCATCTCGACCGACGGGAAGGACGAGCCGCGCCTCCAGATCAACGAGGGGCCAAGCACCCAGCTCGTCTTCGGTGTTGATGTGGACGGCCTAGCGCCCGGCGCCGAGGCCGTCGTCGACGCCTCGGCCTTCGGCTATCCGGTCCGGAGTATAGCCGCGCTTCCCCCCGGCGAATACTACGTCCAGGCCCTCCTCCACCGCTACGAAACGTTTCACCGGTCCGACGGCCACATCGTCAAACTGCCCATGGACCGTGGCGAGGGCCAGAGGTGGAATGCCGCGCCTGGGAATCTGTACAGCACGCCGCGCCGGATGACCATCGATCCCGCGAAAACCGGGACGGTCCTGATTGTCCTCGACCGGGATATCCCCCCGATCGCCTCGGCCAAGGACACGAAGTACGTCCGGCACGAGAAGATCCAGAGCGAGCTCCTGACTAAGTTCTGGGGGCGGCCCATGTCTGTCGGCGCCTGCCTCCTTCTCCCCGAAGGCTTTGACTCCCATTCCGAGGCCCGTTATCCGCTGATCGTCTACCACGGGCATTTCCCTTACACGATCTCGGGGTTCCGGGAAACGCCTCCCGACCCCAGCCTCAAGCCGGACTGGAGCGACCGTTTCCATATTCCCGGATACAACCGGATCCAGGAACAGTACGCCTATGACTTCTATAAGGAATGGACGGGGCCGAATTTCCCGCGGGTCATCGTCATGGAGATCCAGCACGCTAATCCTTATTACGACGATTCCTACGCCGTGAATTCGGCCAACCTCGGCCCTTACGGCGACGCCATCGTCCGCGAACTCATCCCCTATATCGAGAAGAAATACCGGGGGATCGGACAGGGCTGGGCCCGCTTCCTCTACGGCGGCTCGACGGGCGGCTGGGAGGCCCTGGCCTCGCAGATCTTCTATCCCGACGAATTCAACGGCTGCTACGCGGCCTGTCCCGACCCGATCGACTTCCGGGCCTACACGATCGTCAACATCTACGAGCACAGGAACGCCTACACGGTGGACAGCCAGTGGAAGAAGACGCCGCGGCCCGGCACGCGAAATTACCTCGGCGAGGTCAACGCCACGTTGGAGGAGATGAACCAGCTCGAGCTGGCCCTGGGCACGCACTCCCGGTCGGGCGGCCAGTGGGACATCTGGCAGGCGGTCTTCGGTCCCGCCGGCCCCGACGGGTACCCCGCGCCGATATGGGACAAGCTCACCGGCGAGATCGACCGCAAGGTCGCCGAGTCCTGGAAACTCTACGACCTCCGCTACAAGCTCGAGAACGAGTGGAAGACCCTCGGCCCGAAGCTCAAGGGGAAGATCCATATCTATGTCGGCGACATGGATAACTATTATCTGAATGATGCCGTGTATTTGATGGAGGCCTTCCTCAAGGGCACGAAAAATCCTTCTTATGACGGCCAGGTGGATTACGGCGACCGGGCCGAACACTGCTGGAACGGCGACCACGGCCAGCCGAACTACGTCTCGCGCCTGCGCTACCATCAGATGTATATCCCGGTCGCGGTCAAGCGCATGGAGGCGACGGCGCCGCCGGGCGCGGACCTCAAGAGCTGGCGGTACTAGGGGGGCGGGCCGGACGTTTCCGGCGCCGGGTGACTCGGGGGGGCGCGCGCTAAGTGCGGTCTTTGTCGAAAGCTTGTTCGATGGCTTTGTCCAGAGGCACGTCCTTTTGGCCGTGGGCGGTCAACTCGTCGAAACGGCCGTTCACGCGGCCGGCCTCGCCCGCCACGACCTTGAACCACTCCTGGGTGATTTCCGCGGCGGCTTGGCCTGTGGCCTCCTTGGCGAGTTTTTGGAAATCCTCATACATGAGGAACCGCCTGGTTTTCCGGCCGAGATACTTTGCGCCCACCTCGCGGGCGGTCTTTTCGGCCAGTTCGCTATAGACGCGCTGCGAAATGCGGGCGTGGGCTTCCTCGTGATCCTTCTCTCGCGGCGTGTAGGCTTGCGGCAGCCAGATCACAATCCTGAGGTTCGTTTCAACCTCGACGTCGGAGAACTGGGCGGCGAGCTTGGCCGGTTCGAAGCCCGTTTTCTGAAAAACGCAGCGGACTCCGGCGCCGTCGTCGAAAGCGGCCGTGCAGGCCGCCCGCTCATGCCCCTTGAGGGCCGGCATGCCCGGGGGCCGTGGTCCCGACGGGTCGAACAGCCGGGTTTCCACGTTGGGCTTGTTGACGGTGACCTTAACCCTTTTTTCCTTGCCCGTCCAAGCGGCGTGCAGAGAAACGAGAAGGGCGAGCGTGATAACTCCCGCGCCGCGCCACGCTCTTTTCCGGGGCGTGGATACACGGCTGGTTTTCGGGTCGGATATCAACTCAAGCTCCCCATTTTTCCCATTCCTGTGTTCAACCCCGTTCGTTGGATCCCTCGGACATAGGTCAGTGGAGCTTCAGCGGCTGCCTTGCGCTTGCGAACATCAACCATGTGCATTATATGGTAATCTTGCTTCTGGCACAATCCTGAAAGGAAATCCACCGCGGCCCGCCGATCTCCTCTTGGATTTGACGCGGGCGGCTGTGTTGGACTAAATTGCCGGGGGATCCTTAACTCGTCGTTTTCGGGGCCGGAAACGCGGACTTAAGGCCGAAAAAGATTCTAAAAATGCGGTTAATTAAATTAAAATCAATAAGATGATTTGGTCCGACCCCAGGAAAATAGTCGCGGCGGCGCTCCTTTGGGCGGCGGCCTGCGCGCCGGGCGAGACGCCGAGGACGAGTCCGGTTTCAAGCCCCGTCCCGTCCAGCCCATGCGCGCGGGCTTTCGTTTTTGTGGATAAGGGCCGGGCCGCGGCCGCGATCGAGATCCCGGTGGGAGCGGGGGAGGCGGAGAGGCGTGCCGCGGAGATCCTCCAATCATCCGTTCGGAAAATGAGCGGCGCGGATCTGCCCGTGAGGACCGTGACCGAGCCGGGCCGCGAAAACGTCGCGGCCATCGGTTTCCCGTCGAAGGACTTGCCCCCAGATTTGGCCTCCATGATCGCCTCCATTCGCCAAGACGGCTTCCTCGTCGCCACCTCATCCCGTAACCTATATATCGTGAGCGGAGGCGGCCGCGGCGCGGTATATGGAGCCGTTCATCTTCTCGAAAAATATTTCGGCTGCCGCAAGTACAGCCCGTCCGTCGAGGTCTTCCCCCGGAGGTCGAACGTCGTCCTCGGCTGCACCTTCGATATCGATAATCCCGCGAACTCCGTCCGCATCGTCAACGGCGAATTCGCCCGGGACCCCGACTACCGCGACTGGCTGCGGCTGCACGTCCAGGACGACCTCTACGGCGCGGGCTACTACGTCCACACCTTCCAGAAACTCGTGCCCTGGCAGACCTACTTCGCCGCCCACCCGGAGTATTTCGCGCTGATGAACGGCAAGCGCGTCATCGACCAGCCCTGCCTGTCGCGGCCCGAGGTCTTCGACATCGCCGTCGCGAAACTCCGGGAGGAAATGGCCGCCCAGCCGGACAAGCCAATCTGGTCGGTGAGCCAGAACGACAATTCCTCTTACTGCCAATGCCCCGAGTGCCAAAAAATCATCGACGAGGAGGGCTCTCCGGCCGGTCCCGTCATCCGCTTCGTGAACGGGGTCGCGGCCCTTTTCCCGGACAAGACCATCTCGACCCTGGCCTATCAATATTCGCGGCCGGCGCCGCGCCTGACCCAGCCGGCCCCGAACGTCGAGGTCATGCTCTGCACGATCGAGCTCAACCGGAGCCTGCCCATCGTGGAAGACCCGTCGAGCAGTTCGTTCGTCCGGGACATCAAGGACTGGAGCCGGGTCTGCGCCAATCTCTACCTCTGGGATTACACGGTCAATTTTTCGCACCATGTTTCGCCCTTCCCGAACCTCCACGTCCTTCAGCCGAACATCCGGCTCTTCGTCCGCTACGGCGTCCGCCGGCATTTCCAGCAGACCAACACCAGCCCGGGCCACGAATTCAGCGAGCTCAAGTCGTACGTCCTGGCGCGGCTGCTCTGGAACCCGGAGGCGGATATCCAGGCCGTCACGAACGAATTCCTCAACGGTTACTACGGGAAAGCCGGCCCGTTCATCGGACGTTACATCGAGGCGCTCCGATCCGCGCTCGAGCGCACGGGCGCCAAGCTCGACATCTATGAGCCGCCCGCGGCCCACGCGGACGATTATCTTTCGGCCGCGGACGTCGCCGCCTACAACGCGATTTTCGACAAAGCGGAAAAGGCTGCGGCCGGGGACTCCGCCGTCCTCGAGCGCGTCCGCGCGGCCCGTCTGCCCCTGATATACGCAATGCTCGAGATCGGCAAGAACGAGATGTTCGGGCCGCGCGGCTTTTACGCCGAGAAGAACGGGACATTTTCCGCCCGGCCTGAAATGGCCCGTCTCCTCAACGAGTTTTCGGTGTGGTGCCAGGCGGGCGGCGTCCGGACGCTCAGCGAGTCGGGTTTGACCCCGTCGGATTATTGCGAAGGCGTCAGGCGCTTCATCGGCGTCCAAGTCGAGGGCAACCTGGCCTTCCGCAGGCCGGTCGCGGCCGACCCGCCCCCCTCGCCCAAGTACGCCAAGGGCGACACGGCGGTGCTGACCAACGGCGTCCGCGGGGCCAACGATTTCAAGGTCCACTGGCTCGGCTGGGAGGGCGTGGACGTGACGCTGACGCTCGACCTCGGGAAGGCTCAGGCCGTCCGCGAAATTTCGCTCAGCACGCTATCCGACTTCCGGAGCTGGATCCTCCACCCGAAAGGCGTCGCCTGCGCGGTTTCGGAAGACGGCGCCGTATTCCGGGAAATCGGGACGATCGCCGTTGAGGGCGACCACCGCGGCGAGGATTTCATCCGGCCTTTCACCTGGACCGGCGCCGAGGCCGGGCCGGGCGGCTTCGACCGCGTGCGCTACGTTCGCTTCCGTATCGAAGGGACCAAGCGACTTCCGGACTGGCATCCTTCAGCAGGCGGCCTGTCCTGGGTTTTCGTCGATGAGATCGTCGTCCGCTGACCGCCCGCATCGGCACGGCGCTCGTGTCGCTCCCGCGGCGGCATGTCCATCGTCCTTCTGTAATGCTCCTTGTCTGGGGATTTGGGTGACGTATTAGCTGATTCAATCCCCTTCGCGGGATTCCACGGATGTAAGTCCGTGGAGTTTCGGTGCGCAGGATGCCCTGAATAGCGCGTTCTGTGATAGAATTCCATTGAGAGAGATCGTCATGAGAGACAAGCGGTTCCTTCGCCGGCTGGTGCTGGCCGCCATCGGCCTGACGGTTGCCGTTTCCTCGGCAGCCGTTGGGCCGCTCGTTTCCGGTTCCGCGTCCCTAAAGAATCCCTGCGCCCGGAAGTCTCTCGAAGGCACGGGCATGACCATCCTATTCCGTCCGGCCGGGACCAAGAAGCCCTGGATCTGCGAATTCCGGATACCCCTGGCGCCCTCCTCCGCTGTGCCCGGCGGCATCGGCGTGGATCCCGGGGCGACCGTCCGCGCTTCGTTTAACTGGGGCGGCGTCGAACGGAAAACCCTTTCCACCCGGTCCAGCCGGGAGGCCCCGTCCTCGCAGAGCGGATACGTGTCCGGAACGGGCCGGACATGGGGCCAGGAATTTCTGGACACTTTCGACGCCATGTCGCGTCCGACCACGGGCACGGAAAAATACGCCTACTCGGTCGACCTGAAACTGGCCGGGAAGACGTAGTCGACGCCTGATCTTTAAGAAAATCTGATTCTCATATATTCTTTTCGCATGGCAAGGAGAGAACCGATGCGTTTTTTGAAAAAGCTGACCGTCTTATCGCTCCTCGGGCTGATCAGCGGAGGCGTCCTCCTGGCGACCGGCTTGACCCAGGATGAACAGGCCTGGGTGGCCAAGGCGTCCCGCGAGGAGAGGAACGGCTGGGTCTACCTGCACATCGAGGGGAAGCCGTCTGCCCGCGGCTTCCAGCACGGCTATCTCCTGGCCAAGGAGATCGCCGAAAGCCTGCGGGTCGAAAAATATCTGGCCTGGTGGAACACGGGCAAGGATTGGTCCTACTTTGTCGGGCAGACCCTCAAGATGTTCGTCCCGAAGATCGATGCTGAATATCGCGAGGAAATGGAGGGCATCGCCGCCGGCGCGCGCAAAGCGGGGGTCGATGTGAGCTACGGAGATATCGTGCTCCTCAACGCCTCGGACGAAATCATGGGCTACTGGTACCCCTGGTCCCGGAATGCCGTCGGTCCGCCGCAGAAGACCGGCGGCTGCAGCGCCTTCATCGCCACCGGGAAGGCCACGGCCGACGGCCGCATCGTCATGGCCCACAACACCTGGTCCCAGTTCGTGCCGGCCAGTTCGAACGTGGTCATCGACCTGTTGCCCGAGAAAGGTTTCCGGATGCTGATGCAGGCCTTCCCGGCCGGGATCCACAGCGGCACGGACTTTTTCATCTGTTCGTCGGGCCTCGTGGGTACCGAGACCACGATCGACTACTTCAAGGGCTTCGACCCGGACGGGGTCCCGGAGTTCGTCCGCATCCGCAGGGCGATGCAGTACGCCCGGAGCCTCGACGAATCCCTCAAGATCATGATCGACGGCAACAACGGCGGTTACGCCAACACCTGGCTCTTCGGAGACATCCGGACGAACGAAATCGCCCGGCTCGAGCTCGGCCTCAAATACCATTCCATCGAACGGACCCGGGACGGTTTCTATTGCGGTTCGAACATCACGGAGAACATCCCCCTGCTGCGCCAGGAAACCGAGGGGGATTTCGAGAACATCAAGCACAGCGACATCGCCAGGCGCGTGCGGTGGCTCGATCTTTTTGATAAGTGGATGGGGAAAATCGACGCCGAACGCGGCAAGCTCATGCTGGCCGATCATTTCGACGTATATGCCGGCAAAGAGCAGCCGGGCGACCGCACGCTCTGCGGCCATTGGGAATTGGCCCCGGACCCGGCCGGAAACTCCGGTGACGCCTGGGCCAAGCCTTATTACCCGGCCGGGGCCCTGGACGGCAAGGTGGTGGACGCCCAAATGGCCCGGGACATGTCCTTTTGGGCCAAGTGGGGAAGCTCCTGCGACATCCCGTTCGACGCCCCGAAGTTCCTTCAGGAGCACCGCCAGTACGATTATCTCAAGGGCTATTTGAAAAGCCGCCCGGCCCAGCCCTGGACGGTTTTCAAGTCGACCTCGAAATAACATCTCGCCGCCGGGAGGGACCGATGACCATCCGCGCGATCGCCTGTGCCGCCTGCGTTCTCGTCACCCTGCCGACAGCACCGTCCGCCGTCCACAGCGGCTGCTCTTTAGCCCCGGACCGGCGTGCGGCCGGCGAGACGGAAACGCAGCCGCTGTGGGCGGCGGGCGGGGTCCAGGTCAAACCCGCCCCCGCACTCGTCCTTACGGCCGTTGCCAGGGAGCTCGCGCTCTCCGAAGGCCTGGCCGTCGGGCCCATCGGCGCGCTGATGCGCTACGCCGCGCCCTCGGACCTTCTCGCCTGGCAGCTCGCCACGGGGACCATGGCCGTGCCGCTGGACGGGCTCGTCGTCGGGACGAATGACCGCGGCCAGCCCCAAAGCTGGGCCCGTGTCGCGGCCGGCGCCGACGGTTGGATCCAGAACCAGGCCCTGTCGGGCGGCTATCTTTCCGTCATCGTGGATTCGGCGCAGCCGCGGGTCATGATCCTCGAAGCCTCGGGGTATTACGTCGCCCGTGTCAACGGCCATCCGCGCGGCGGCGAGAAGTACGGCTCGGACTGGGTCCGCCACCCCGTGCCACTTGTCAAAGGCCGCAACGAATTCCTGTTCAAGGGCGAGCGAGGGCGCTTCCGCGGCCGTCTCGTCGAACCGCCGGCACCCGTCTTTTTCACCGACGCGGACATGACTCTCCCGGACCTCGCGGCCGGGGAGAAAGGGCCTTACTGGGCGGGCCTCCGCCTGGTGAATGCCTCCCGCGAAAGGCTCGAAAAAATCGAAATCCTCTTCATCGCGAACGGGCGCGCCGGTCGTGCCGCCCTGGATGTCAGCGTCGCTCCTTTCATGACCCAGAAGCTGGCCG
>JBEKVN010000049.1:0-23437 GCA_049513915.1 Candidatus Aminicenantales bacterium
ACGACTGCAAGGCCACGCACCGAGGCGAGACGTCCCGTGATCTCGTCCGTCACGCCAGTCGCGAAGTACGCATCATCACCAGTTCCCAGGTTTTCGAAAGGCAGGACCGCGACGCGCTCGCCCTCGGCCGGCACGCCCGCACCGCGCCGTGCCACAAGGGTTCCCCACCGCCACACGAACACAGCACCTGCCGTCACGAGCAGCACCGCAACGATGATCCCCGCGACCCGAAGGCGGCGTTTTGCGGCCGGAACCTTCCGAGCGGCGTGAACTGCTGGTTTTGCGACCTCCCGGAGGCTGAAGGCCAGATCGCTCGCGGACTGGAAGCGCTCCGCGGGATTCTTCTCGAGGCAGCGGCTGACGATGCAGTCAAGTTCAGAAGAGACCTCGGTGACGGAGAGGCTCACCTCCGGAACCGGGTCCTTCAGGATCGCCGTCATCGTCTCGGGTGCGGTGTCCCGTTGGAAGGCCCTTCGGCCTGTTAGCATCTCGAACAGCACGCAGCCGAGCGCGAAGATGTCGGCGGGGCCACCGGCGAGCTCGCCACGCACCTGTTCCGGCGCCATGTAACCAACCGTGCCAAGCACGGCTCCGGGCAGGGTGCTATCTGGCATAAGGGATAGTGTGCCCCCCTCGACCCTTTGGACCGGCTCAATCCGCGCCAGCCCGAAGTCGAGGATCTTCACCCGCCCGTCGCGGGTCAAAAAGATGTTATCGGGCTTCAGGTCGCGGTGGATGATGCCGGCGCTGTGGGTCGAAGCCAGGCCCTCGGCGACGGCCGTCGCGATCTCCACGGCCCGCCGCCACGACAACTGTTCGTGTCCGAGGCGCTCCCGCAGTGTCTCACCCTCGAGGAGTTCAGTGACTGCATATGTCGTCTCGCCCGTTTTCCCGAAGTCAAAGATCGACAGGATGGCTGGGTGCGATAGCTGCGCCAGCGCTCTCGCTTCCCGCTCGAAGCGTGCCAAACGGTCGGGATCGCCGGCAACTGCCTTGGGCAGCACCTTGATCGCCACGTCCCGTTGCAGCCGTTCGTCCCGTGCACGGTACACCTCGCCCATACCGCCGGCGCCCAGTGAGCCGACGATCTTGTAGGGGCCAAGGCACGATCCGGAAGAAAATACCATTGATCCAGCTATCGAATCACATTAGCCAGCTTCAGCTCACGATGACGGGCCGCCGTGGCAATTATGAACACAAGAGCTGGCCCACCTTCCTATTATGAAAGATGATAAATCGCAACTAGATACGATGTCAAGGAAAGCTCGACTCGCCTAGTCTTGCCTAACGGTGCTCAAAGGGAAAACGATAAGATCAGGAGAATTCGTGGCGTGCCTGAGATGATTCGAACCTCCAACCCGCTGCTTAGCTGCCCGTGAACCCGGCCAGCCGCTTCCTTAACGGATTTATGTAGCAAGTCAGAATGTGATCAAAAAACATATGACCTGTGACCAAAAACCATATGAGAGTGATCAAAAAATGTATGGCGCTGCCCCCTATAACAAGATTGGCTATTAAGAATGAATAAAGAATGACGAACTTGGCTAGAAAAGATAGGTATAAGCAATGCCAAGTGGTCCAGAGGTCAACGGCCTTCGGCCGTAGGCCCTCGGAGGCCTCGGGCCTACAATAATTCACTTCGTTCAGGGAAGAGGGAGAGACCAGCCCGACAGGATAAGCACGGGTGAACCTCCCCGCGAGCGTTTGGGGAGAACCTGAGGTTGTGCCAGGGGTTAACTGCAGATAATGGTCCCGGCCCCAGGGAATAAAGTATCGGGCCTCCGCGAGATTTTGGCGCACGCGGCGTCCTAGGCCGGTTCTCGGCCAGAAAGTCCCCTGGTATCCGAGGCGATTGTTTTATCAGGGGGAAAGAATTAAGATCAAACAGCGTGGAGGGTAAAATGAACTATCAGGAATTAAGGGAAGCGCTAAAGGAGATTATTGCCACAGTCGAGTCCGTTCCCGGCAAGTATCAAGAAAAGTGTTTTGAAATACTCCTCAATGGCCTCATGGGGGGCATCTCTCCCAGACAAGACGGCGTTTATCCTCCACCCCCCGCTCCCCCCGCAGAACCAGCGGGTCAGGGCATACCAATAAAATCCCAAGTAAGGGTCTTTTTGAAAAAAACGGATATAACTGAAGATGATCTTAAAAAGGTCTTATTGTTTGAAGATGATGACGTACATTTTATCAAAGAACCAAAAACGACCAATTCTGCGCTTGGGCAGATTCAGTGGGCATTACTCCTTGCTTTAAAAAACGGAATACTGAAGAACAATTTTTCTGTAGATGCTGAATCTGTACGGTCAGTTTGCCAGGATAAAGGGTTTTATCACGCCGCTAATTTCGCCAGAAATTTCAAAATGGAGAAACACGCAAAATTATTCAAGAACCCCTTATTACCTCAAGGTGAGCCCTCTCAGTTAACTGACGATGGGTACACCGAATTGGCCAAGTTTATAAGGGACTCCTTAGCCGATTGATGAAAAAAGAGATACTAGATAAGCTATCGTTCTTTCGATCCTCACTTCAATCGCTTAAACGAGACATATCAAAAATTAAAACCGTTCAGATAAATAGATTAGACATCCGAACTCGCGCTGATAAACTTGCTACGCTATGGGTTGAAGAACTTAGAAGCCCGCTTGAATATAAATTCAAGATAAACAAAATCGTCATTGAAGATACAGCCGAGGCAATGCGGCATCTCCACATTCTGAGCCGACCAAATAACCTAAAGACCTCATACGATAATGTTCTTAGGACGGTACTTAAGAACTTTGAAAACAAATTCGTTCTCCCCATAAAACAAACTGCTAGCGAGTTGGAAAGTGTTCTTGACTTAGAGAAGATAATACCAGGCCTAATGAACCCGGCAGAATCTGAATATCTAAAAGAGGCAATTGATTGCGCAAGCTCTAACTTCTTCCGCGCTTCAATTGTACTAGGCTGGTGTGCGGTCATTGATAGGATTCAAAAGAAAATCCAGGCCATGGGGTTTCGTATATTTAATGAAACATCAAAAAAACTTAAGGAACAAAAGGGACGATATAAGAATTGGAATAAGGAGTTTTCGATAACCACATTAGCAGAACTTCAGACTGTTTTCGATAATGATCTAATTTTGGTTTGCGAAGGGATGGGATTGTTGGACTCTAATCAATCGGATAGATTAAGTCGAGTGTGTTTTCAATATAGAAATCACAGCGCACACCCTGGAGAAGCACCGATTGGGGAACCGCACGTTGTCAGTTTTTTTAGTGATATAAATAGCATTATTCTGCAGAATCCAAAATTCAGATTGCCTACCGTAAGGCCGTCCTAGAAGGTGAGCCCGAGTTTCCGGAGTTCCGCTGCGAGATCCGTGTCCGGCAGGTAATGGATTCCCTGCAGGCCCGCGGCCTCCGCGCCCTTGACGTTTTCTTCCATGTCATCGATGAACACGCACTCGCCGGGGGCCGAGCCGGCCCGACGGGCCGCCTCGAGGTAAATGGCCGCATCCGGCTTGAGGAGGCGAAGCTCATAGGACAGGACGTAATCGTCGAAGAAGAAGATTTCCGGAAAACGGCGGCGGATGAAGGCGAAGCGCTCGGGGTCGGTGTTGGAAAGGAGGAGGGTCGTATACCCCGCGGCCTTGACCCGGGCGAGGACCCCCACGACGGCCGGATTAAGGGAAAAAATATCGTTGTAGATCTCATAGAAAACATCATAAGGAATTTCGGCGCCGGCGGCGCGCGTGACCCGCTCGTAGAACTGGGCCGGCGTCAGGACCCCTCCGTCGAACCTCCGGATGAGCTCGAGGTTGTCGTGAACGGCCGCCTTCACCTCCTCGAACGGCCGGCCGCAGCGTTCGGCCAGCTTGCGGAGGAAGATATTATTGTCGAACCAGAGGACGACGCGTCCCAGGTCGGATATCACCGTGCGGATCATG
Source organism: Candidatus Aminicenantales bacterium (assembly GCA_049513915.1). Taxonomy (GTDB): domain Bacteria; phylum Acidobacteriota; class Aminicenantia; order Aminicenantales; family Saccharicenantaceae; genus DATKJS01. Next base: position 3,932 of record JBEKVN010000049.1, read on the forward strand.
TCACTATCGTTTCACGAGACAGTCAACAAGAAAGCAGACCTGATCCCCATCTGATAATCAGGCGCCGGCCTTCTGCGGGGCTTCGAGGCCTTGCCCCTCCCGCCTGTCGGCCCGCTTGAGCAGGACGGCGAACACGAGCCCGATAACGCCGAGGCTCGCGAACATGACCTGGCTCGCGACATAATCGCCGGTCTTGTCGCGCAGCAGCCCGTTGAGGAGCGGGAAGAGCCCGAGGCCGATGTTCTGGATGGCCGTCATCAGCCCGAAGGCCGTCCCCACCCGTCCCGACCGGACGATCAGCGGTACCGACGGCCACATGGCGGCCGGGACGAGGACGAAGGCGAACCCAAGAAGGATCATCGGGTACACCGGATAGATCATGGTCAGGCCCATGGCCAGGTGGCAGGGGATCATGAGGAGCGACCCGGCGATCATGAAGGTGGCCCGCTTCCCCACCCGGTCGACGAGCCGCCCGGCGAACGGGGCCAGGATCATGGAGGCGAAGATGATGATGCTCGAGATGCCACCGGCCGTGCTGAAGATGTGGAGGAAGTTATTGAAGACCTGGGCCAGGAAGCCGCCCGAGGACGGCGCCGTCAGGGCGATCCCCCACTTGGTCGCAAAGAAGTCCGTCGACAGGCTCTGGAACGGGAAGACGGCCGCGTAAAAGGTCAGGCAGAGGAACGTGACATACCAGAACGTCGGCTTGAACGCCTTGATGTCCTTGAAGACGATCTTGTCCCCGGCGCTCTCGTCGCGGAGGTTGAGGACCTTCTCGCCGCGCTTGTCCATGACGATGTAACAGAGGTTGCCGATGAGGGACAGGGCGCAGGCGCCGACCGCGGCCAGGAGGGCGTTGCGGAAACTCCCGAAATACCCCGTGATCAGCTCGCCGTTGTTGAAAGCGAAGAGCGAGCCGAGCCGGCTCATGGTCAGGGCGATGCCGAAGGAGAGCGCCAGCTCTTTCTTCTTGAACCAGCGGGCCAGCATGGCGCTCTGGGCGACGACGAGGGGCTCGGCGCCGGCGCCGAAGATGAACCGGCCGAGGAACATCAGAGGAATGGTCTTGGCCTGCCAGACGACTGCGGCGCCGATGAAGACGAGGACCGAGAAGATGATGCTCGCCTTCCGCGTCCCGAGCCGGTCGATGAGCATCCCGGCAAAAAGCAGGACGAGGATGGCGGCGATGCTGTACATCGTATTGAAAGCGCCGACGGTCTTCCGCCCCGCATGGAGGCCCTCGACAAGGGACGGGGCGATGGCCCCGATAATGTCGTAAGCGAAGTAGCTTCCGAAGGTCAGAGAAGAGATGAAGAGAAGGTTCGTGAACCGGTAGATGGGTTTGGAAGGGTGGAAGAATCCGGCCGGCGCAACGGTTTCGGTCGTCATGGTCGCCTGTCCTTTCGCGGGAACCCGGGCTCGGCCAAGCCGTTCCCGGCCGTCCTTTGCTCCGCAGGCAAAAATATACGAGCCGCCGGCGGGTGTCAAGTCGCCGGCCGGGCCGGAGCTATTTCTTCACGCGTTTGCCGCTGATCGTGGCCGACATCCCGGCTTCGGTATTGGCGATGCTTCCCTCGACGACGTCCTCCCCCACCTTGAGCTCCGTTCTCCAAGCTTTGACGGCGCCGTCGGGAGGGCTGGGGATCGAGATGTCGTAGGCCAGCCGTTCCCCGTCATATTCGATGTTGGTGAGGGGGGCGTCCGAGAACATGCCGTTGGCCTCGCTGATCTTCCCCGCGAGCTGGCCTTCGGCCTCTTCCAGGAGGAGGCTCAGCGTGATCGTCATCCCGCCGGCGAACACGTCGAGGCTCCAGGTCCCCAACACTTTGGTCTTATCGGGCGCTGGAGCGGGTTTCGCCTGGGAAAGGGCCAGGCCGGGCCCGGCCAGGAGGGCCAACACGAGTCCCGCGGTCAGGATCGCCTTTTTCATCTCAACCTCCTCAAATGAACGCGCGCGCTTTTTCCTCAAAGGTGTTCATCATGCGCCTGCGGGCCGGAATTTTCAATCCGGAATATGGCCCGGCCCTCCCCGGCGAAAAAAAAAGGGCAACCCGTGGCGGGATTGCCCCTCGTATTGGCCAGTCAAGATCAGAAAAGCCCGGCGAACTGAACGTCGGCGTGGAAAAGCTCCTTGGTCCGGGGCCGGATCTTCTTGTCGACGGTGTCCTTCACGGTCAGGTAGAACCAGAAGCTGTCGTAGAGCCTCAGCTTCTTGAGATAGTACTTGGCGTAGTCGGAGAGCTTGTCGACGATGATCCGTCCGGCTTCCTTGCCCTTCTCATCGAAGACCACGATGTACATGATGGGCTTGTCCGCTCCGCCTTCTTTCACGGTCGTCTCCAGGATTTTGCCGAGGACCTTGACGTTTCCCTTGTTCTCCCACTCCTCCGGCTTGTTGACGCCGGTGATGGTCAGGGCCGGGTAGCTCACCCGGGCCTTCACGTCGATGATGTCTTCGACGGTCAGGTCCTGGGTCCGGGTGTAAACGTTCGAGTAGGCGCCCGCGGCGTCTTTCACCTCGACCGTATCGGCCCGGAAGATCGAGGGCCTGTCGGGAATGAGTTCGCCCTTCACCCGGATGTCTTTGCCGACCAGGGTGGCGGCGTCAAAACCCTGGAGGATGATGTCGAAGCCCTGGGCCTTGTCCAGATAGAGGTATTTCCCGAGGCCGGCTTTGGCCGTGCCCTCGAACTCGCTGGCCGGTTTTTGGGCCTGGGCGGCGGCCGGTTCCGCGGCCTTTTTCTGGCAGGCGGTCATCCCCGCGAAGACAAAGAGCAGGGCTAAGCTCAAAAGGATGATCCCGGTTTTTTTCACGGAAGTCATGACTCTTACCTCCACACTTTAATCAATCACCAATCTGCTCAAGCAGGATCGACGGCGTTCCTGTTGCCTGGAATATCCTTCCCGGGCAAGTATCACTTTATATCACTCTGCCCCCAAAAAGTAAAGAAGAAAATAGCGAGGAACGGCCCCAGAACGAGGCCGTCCCTTTTGTCAACCGAGCCCGTGTCAGCCTTTCTTCCGGGCGCCGCTGGAGCGTCCGGAGGAAGAAGACGAGCGGGGCGATGACGAGGACCGGGAGGACGTCGAGCCGCTCGACCGGGGCGCGCTGTAGGATGACCGGCCCGAGGAACCGCTCGAACGGGACGGGGCGGAATAGGAACTCCGGGACTGGGAGGGCGCGGAATATCGGGGCGAGCTTGACCTGGAAGAGGAGCCGGAATAGGAAGGAGAGCTCGGCCTGGAATACGAATAGGTGCGGGGATTATACTTTGGGGCCTGGCTGTAGGACGATGAAGACCTGGAGGGCGCGGCATAACTTCCCGACGGCGCGGAGTAGGACGGGTTCTTTGAGGGACCCACGGCGGATCGCTGCTGGCCCGTATAGGAACGGACCGTTCCGTCCTGGCGCGGGATAGAGCGCGAGGAACCGCCCGAGTACGAATTCCCCTGGCTCATCCGGGAGGGGTAAGTCCGGGAATTCAACGAAGAGTCCGGCCGGGCCAGCCTTGCCGATGAGGACGAGGAGCGGGGGCTTAGGGCCGAGGACTGGTTTCCCGCGGCTGAAGGATAATTCTTGATGCGTTCGCCGGACCTCACCTGGCTCCCCGAGGACTTCGACTCGTTATTGTTCTGGCGCTCGGTGGCCTTGGGAGCGTTCGCATTGGAGGAGGCGGGATTGTCCCTCCGGGAGGGATAAACCCGGGCCGACGAATCCCCGGAGCCGGCGCCCGAGGACCGGGGCGCGCCGGACATCCGGTTTCCCTGATCCCGGGAACCGGCCCCCTGGGAAGAGGTGGATGCCGCCCCGCCCCGCGGATAAGAGCGGATGTTTCCGCCCGACTGTGCCGGCGTGGACGCGCCGGATCTGTTCCCGAGGGACCGGGACGACGTCGAACCTGCTCGCTCGCCGGAACGGGATACGCTCGAGGCGCCGTTGGCGTTTGACGCGTTGCCCTGTCTCAGGCGCGAAGAGGAAATGGAGTTGCCGGGAGAGAAGTTCTTGGCCTCGTTCCGGATGCCGGGCCTCGTGGAGAAGATTCTACTGGCCTGTGGAGACTGGAGACTCGAGCGCCCGATCCCCGGCCGGACATTGGGCTGCCCGCCTTGGAGCGCCACTCTGTCGATGCGGTTGAGCTCTCCGCCCCTCAGCATGTGCCGGCCGAGGTCGCGTGACTGGAGCTGGTCCCTGCGGATAACGCTCATGGCCCGGTTGTTGCCGGGGAAATAATGGTCGCGGTACCGGTCGTAGAAGGCGTTGTTGACGAAGACCCCGGGCCGGTTGTACCAGGTCAGCGGGCACCAGCCGATGTAATCGTTGTCCCACCACCAGTTGACCCAGGCGGGGCCCCAATGACTCTGGGGGATCCAGTACCAGCCGAGGCCGAACCGCCACTGCCACCGGCCGTAATGATAGACCGACCAGCCCCAGGATTCGGACGAAATCCAGTTCCAGCCGATGTTCGGGTACCAGGACCAGCGGCCGTTCATGTAAGGCCGCCAATCGTCCCCGACGCCGTAGGGGCTCCAGACGTATCCGTAAGGCCGCTCATAATTCCACCGGCCGTTCTGATCGAGCTCGTCCTGGTACTCGTTCATGTCTGAAGGCAGGTAGCTGGTCGTGCTCTTCGGGGCGAGCAGGGAATCCCGCGACGCGTTCCATTGGTCAAAGCCGTCGGAACGGGAAGTGAAATAGCTGGGATCGCCGAGCAGGCGGCCGTCTTCGGCGGCTACGGATTCCCCCGCCTTGACAACAACCGAGCCCCCCTCGCCGGCGGCCTCGAGGCTACCCTCGGAAACGAGGATCTCCGTCTGGCCGTTCAGGGTGACGTTGAACCGGTAGAGGCCCTCGTCCAGAATGTACGAGGATACGTCGGGAGAGTGGACCTCGACGGCTTTCTCGCCGGAGAGAGAGCTGATCCGCAGGTAGGCGCTGCCTTCGAGGACGTGGATCTTGATCCGGTCATCTCCCTCCGTGGGAAGGATAGCGAATTCCACCTTGCTGTTATTGTCGAGGCGCAGGTAGTTCCGGCGGCCGAAATGGACTTCGACCTGGCCGGCCCCTGTCCCCAGCTTGTCCCCCTGGACCAAGGCCATGTTCACCTCGCCCTGCTCGGTCCCGAGGTCCGATGTCCTCTGGACGAAGACTTCGCCGTTGACGAAGGTCAGCCGGGCGAAGCTCGCGGCGTAATAGCCGTCGGAGGGTGTGTCAGACTGGGCGATCAGGCCGAGCGGAATGCAAACGAGGAAAGCGACCGTTAGGAGCATTGCTTTCTTCATCTTCGTTCTCCTTCCACGGACTTGCATTTGCAACTAATGTGCCATCTGTTTTCCCCTGGAGAAAAGGGCCGGCCGTCCCATAAAAAGGACACTTAAGGGTAAGGGTGTCCCTTGGGAGAGAACTGAAGCTCCTCGGACGTGAGTTCGTGGAGTCCCGCGAAGGGGATTGGATCGGGAAGGGCAAACCGGGGGGGAAAAGGAGAGATAGTACTCCTGATGAGGATTGTCCGCTCTTATCCTAAATTAGGGGGATCGGCGGATCCTGGCGGGCATCACCATCCGGGCCAGAAGAACGCCCGGTGCCAGAACCGTCCCAGGCGGTGCATGCGCCAGCCCCAGGCGCCCCGGGCGCCGCGGTACTTCTTCATCTTCTCGAGCTGTTCGGGGGTGAAGAGTTTCTCCCACTCGCCGCGGGTCCGGACCGCCATTTTCTCGCGGTCGGCCCGGAGCTTGGACATGCCGTCAATCAGGCCGTCGATCTTGGCCGCGTTGGCCTTGGTGTCCTTCATCAGGTCCCGCATCTCTCCCCGCATCCTGGTCATCTGGTCCCGGAAGGCCTGGCGGTCCTTCTGGCGGACCTGTCTGAACTCCTGGATTTTCTTTTCCTGTTCCGGAGTGATATTGAAAAGATCTTTGATCATGTCCCGGCGCAGGCTGGTCCTGTCCTGAGTTTGCGTCCGGGGCTTGTCCTGAGCGGATTTCTGGGCCTGGGCTCCCGCCTGGAGGGGCCACAGGGCCGCAACGAGCGCGACGGCCGCCAGAACGGTTTCAATCCGACTGATTTTGGGCTTCTTCATGGTTCGTCTCCTCGCTTACCTGTTACAAAGAGTTAGACAATGGACAAGCGAAATCCTTTGCCCTCCGGAGGAAACGGACTAACTTTCCTTGCGGTGGCGCAGGCGGTCCAGGGTCACGGCCACGACGATGATGACCCCGATGATGATCTCCTGGATGTAATTCGGCCAGCCCATCATCGTACAGCCGTTCCGGAGGAAGGACATGATCAGGACGCCGATCATCGTGCCCAGGATGCTCCCCTCGCCGCCGCTCAGGCTTCCGCCGCCGATGACGACGGCGGCGATGATGTCGAGCTCGAGCCCCACGGCGACGGTGGGGTCGCCGACCGTCAGGCGGGAGAATTCCATGACCCCGCTCAGGCCGCAGAAAAGGCCCGCGATCGTGTAAATGAGGATCTTGGCCCGGTTGGTCCGGATGCCGCAGAGCCGGGCCGTGGACTCGTTCGAGCCGATGGCGAAGACGTGCCGGCCGAAAACCGTGTAGCGGAGGACGACGGCCATCGCCACGGCGAAGATGATGACAATCGAGACGCCGGGGGCCATGAGAAGCCAGGACGGCCGCGGGCTCTTGGCCATGAGCTCGTTGACCCAGGTCATCGGGGCGTCGATTTTCTGGTTCCCGGCGATCCATTTCGCCATGCCTCGGGCGATCCCCATCATGCCCAGGGTAACGATAAACGGGACCAGGCGCAGGCGCGTGACCAGGGTTCCGTTGACGAGCCCGACCATGCCGCCCGTCAGGATGCCCAGGGCCAGGGCCGCCAGGGGCGGCACGCCGGCATTGACGGCGTAGGCCGTGATGACGCTCGAGAGGGCGATGTTCGAGGCGGCCGAGAGGTCGATGCCGCCGCTGATGATGATCAGCGTCATGCCCAGCGCGCCCAGGGCCACGATGACGGATTGCGTGGCCACGCTCTTGAAATTCCCGGCCCTCAGGAAACGGCCCTGGACTTCGGGGATCAGGGAGAAGATGGCGATGACGAAAATGAGCCCGATGAAGGGACCGAGGACGTTGAGGGCCTTCTGGAGGTTGCCTTTGCGTTGTCCGCTCATTCCGGCCGTCCTTTTAGGTCGATTCTTGTGCGGCCGAAGCCCGGCCCACCGTGGCCGCTGCCATCAGGCTTTCGGCGTCCCAGCGGGACGCCTCCCGGACCTCGACCAGGCCGCCCCGATGGAACACGGCGATCCGATCGCATACGCCGAGGAGCTCGGGGAGGTACGAACTGACGCAGAGCACGGCTTTCCCCTGGCGGGCGAGCTCTCCGATCCACTCGTAAATCTGGGCCTTGCTGATGACGTCGATGCCCCGCGTGGGTTCGTCGAGGAGAAGGATCTCCGCTTCCTGGTGAAGCAGCCGGGCCAGGGCGACTTTCTGTTGATTGCCCCCGGACAGGCTGAGGACCTTCTGGGCGGGGCTCCGGGCCTTGATCTTTAACTTCGCGATCCATTCCCCCGCGGCCTTCATCTGGCGCCCGACCCGCAGCAGGCCGTATCGCTTGTACGGGGTGAAGCGGCTCAGGGTGATGTTGTCGGCGAGGGACAAAGCCAAGGCCAACCCTTCGCCCTGCCGGTCTTCGCTCAGAAGGCCGAAGCCCTGGCCGATCCTGGCCCAGGGCGTGCCCCTCGCGGTTTCGATCCCGGAAACGACGAGGCAGCCGCCTTCGACGGCGTCGAGCCCGAACACGGTCCGCAGGAGCTCCGTCCGGCCCGACCCGATGAGCCCGGCGATGCCCAGGATCTCCCCCTTCGCGAGATCCAGGCTGACGGGAGACGTCATGCGGACGCCTTTCAATCCCTTCATGGACACGGCAACGCCGCTACGTTGGTGCGGGATCCGGGGGAACATCTCCGTGAACGCCTGGCCGACCATGAGCCGGATGATGTCCTCGAGACTGGTCCCGTCCATGGTCCCCGAGCCGACGTTCCGGCCGTCGCGGAGGACCGTGTAGACGTCCGCCACCTTCTGGACCTCCTCCAGAAAATGGCTGATATAGATGACGCTGACGTCCTGGGTCTTGAGCCGGCGGATGATCTCGAAGAGCCGCAGGCTGTCCTCTTGGGAAAGAGAGCTCGTGGGCTCATCCATGACCAGGATCCGGGACCTGTTCATCAGGGCCCGGGCGATTTCGACGACCTGCTTGGCGCCGACGCTCAGTCTCTTGACCGGGACGTCAGGGGAGATCTCGGGGTGGTGGACGAATTCCAGGGCCTCCCGGACCCGGGCCTTCATCGACCGGCGTTTGAGCCAGCCCAGAGTATGGACCTCCCGGCCCAGCATGATGTTCTCCTCGACGGTCAGATGGGGGGCGAGGTTGAGCTCCTGGTAGATCATCGAGATGCCGCTCCGCAGGCCGTCCAGGGGGCCGGTGGGCGTGTAGGGCGTCTCCTCGATGAACATGCGGCCCGAGTCCGGCATCACGGCGCCGCTCAGGATCTTCATCATGGTGCTCTTGCCGGCGCCGTTTTCGCCGAGCAGGGCGTGGACATCCCCGCGCCGCAGTTCGAAGGTCACATCGTCGAGGGCGCGCGTCGCGCCGTAAGTCTTCCCGACCTGGACCATGCGGAGGACAGGCGGCGCGCTTGGGTCGGGCATTATCGGTCGAGATATTTGGAAAAATCCGGCTGAAGGAGCGATTTGATGTCGGGGCTGTCCATGTTCTCCGCCGTGACCAAGATGACGCCCGTGTCGATAACCTTGGGCACTGTCTCCCCGCGCAGGTAGGCGACCATGGTCTTAACCCCGAGGTATCCCATTTTCATCGGGTTCTGGAGAACCAGCCCGAGAATATGGCCGTCCCGCAGTCCCTGGACGAGCTTGGGGGAGCTGTCGAAGCCGACGAATTTCACCTTGCCCGCGAGGCGCGCTTCCTGCAGGGCCCTCAGGACCCCGAAAGTGCTCGACTCGTTGGGAGCGAAGACACCTTCGACGTCCGGGAACCGGCTGATCAGGTTTTCCGCGAGCTGATAGGCGGTTTCGGTCGTCGCGCCGGCGTACTGGTCCTGGACGAGGATTTCGAAACCCGGATACTCCTTTTTCACGGTGTCGAGAAAGCCCGATTCCCTTTGCGTCGTGCTGGCGGAGCCTTCCTGGTAGCGGATGAGGAAAATCTTGCCCTTGCCGCCCATGAGCCCGCCCAGCCGTTTCGCGCCGAGGACGCCGCCCTGGTAATTATCGGTCGCGACGTAGCTCACGTAGTCGCTCCCCTGGAGGCCGGAGTCGATGACGACGACGGGGATTTTCTCCCGGGCCGCGTCCTGGACAGGCCGCATGAGGGCCCGGTCGTCGAGCGGAGCGAGGACGATGCCGTCCACCCCCCGGCTGATGAAATCCTCGACCACGGTGATCTGCTGGGCCCGGTCGTCTTCCTTCTGCGGCCCCTTCCAGATCACCTCGACCTCCAGCTCCCGGGCGGCCTGGACGGCGCCGGCATGGATGCTTTTCCAGAATTCATGGGTCGTTCCCTTGGGAATGACCGCGATCTGGAATCTCTTGGTCGCCTTGGCGGCGGGGGCTTCGGCGGCCTTTCTGCCGCAGGCCGGAAAGAGGACGGCCAGGCAGAGGCCCGCAGCGAGTATCCTGAGGGTTTTGGCGTTCATGGCCTGAGTATACTCAGAAGCGGAAGCCCCGTCAAAGACCGGACGGAGCTGGGTCGCGGGAGCGCGGGGGGCCGCCGCGGCATTCCGGACGAGGGCACGCCCCGATAAAATAAAAGGAAACCACCTCGGGGGCTTCCCGGCAAGGTGGTTCCCCTCTCACGACGGAGACGGGGTCTCCGTTGACGTTCCTGAATGAAAAGCGCTTATTTCTTCTTCAGGATGGGCATACCTGTCTTCGTGGTCTCCTGGACCATGTAGGCAGGGGGGACCGCATCCAGAGCGCCGGGCCGGACGTCGCGGGCGAAGAAATAGATCGTCTGCTTCCGTCCGCCCTTGAGGTTGACGTCCTTGGAGTGGAGATAGTAGGTGACCCCTTTGGAATTCTTGAATTGAAAAGCCATGAGATAAACCTCCTAGATTTATGGTCTAAAATTTGTAGGTCAGGTTGATGCCGATCAGGTTGGCCTGTGTTTTATACAGGCCAGCGACCGGATTGGGATCGACGGGAACCCCGCCGGTGGCGAAGTAACCATGCTGGCTGGTCCTCGCCAGGAAATGCTCGAAATGGTAGGCGGCGTCGATGACGAACTTCCCAATCTTGTACCCGGCTCCCAACGTGATGGCCCAGCGGTCGTTGTCGGGCAGGTTCGGGTCCATGGTCTCGACCGGTTGGGGCGTCTCATCATAAAAGCCGCCCAGCCGGAGCGCCAGCTTCTCGCTGGCCTGGTACTCGAATCCCATCCGGGTGCAGTGGGAATTCTTCCAGTTCTGCGGCGCCGTCAGCGACTCGGGGGGGAAAGGAGCCGGGAAAATGATCGCGGCGGTATAGGAATCGAACCGGCCCCAGAAATAGGTATGGAAATCGAACGACCAGAGGAGCTTGTCCGTTACATTGACGGCGATGCCGGCCGTCAGGATGTCGGGGAACTTGAAGGTCGTCGTCACCGTGCCCGCCGTGGGCACGAAGGGTTGGAAAGGCGCCGGAACGAGGCTGTTGTCGACCGTCACGTTGCCCGAGTACTTGATGTTGAAATGGCTCCGGTAGCTCGCCCCGAGCGAAAACCCTTTGCCTTTGTAAAGAATGCCGGCGTTGAAGTTGAACGAATTCCCCGAGGCTTTCATGGCCGTCGGCAAGTCGTAAGGCAGCCCCTCGTCGGGGGGGAGCGTAACGCTCTGGTAAAGGTCGAGGGTGAGGTCCGAGAAGATGTAGGACACGCCGAGGCCCACGGCAAGCTCGTCCGTAAGCTTGACGGCTATCGTGGGATTGACGAAGAACGTTTTCATGTCGTTCTTGTAGCCGAGGTAGCGCAGAGGGAACCGGTCGTCGGCGGGGTTCGGCCATGCCGTCCCCAGGCCGAACGGCGCCACGAAGCCCACGCCCGCCGTCACCCGTTCGGAAAACCGGTGGCTGACGTAGACGTTCGGAGGAGTGAAAAGCTGGGGGTCCTGCTCGTACGTCTTGCCGAAAAAGGGCATGGTCACCGACCCGCTGGGGAGGATGAAGGTCCCGCCCACCATGACCTGCGTGCCCGGGACCCAGGCCAGGCCGGCGGGGTTGTGCCAGATGGCCGAAGGGTTGTTGGCGATCGCCGTGAAGGCCCCGCCCATGGCCATGGCCGCCGCGCCGTGTTCGTAGATGAGGAATCCCGCTCCGCGGGCCGCCGGCGCGAACACCAGGAGCGCGACGGCGATCAAGGCAAGCGTTGACTTTCCTTTCATTAATACCTCCTAGCGAACTCCTGTCCCGAAGGGTTCCTGAACGCGTTGGATGATGACGTTCAGCATCAACTCCTGTGGCCCTGCTTCAACTATTATAAAAAAACCAGGCTTATGTCAAGGCCGAACTGGCGCGGGCCGGAGCCGGGCCTACTGGATAAAATCGACGGGCGGCGGCATGTCGGCCGGGACGATGGTCCCGAAATTGTCCTCGTAGCGCTTGATATTCGCCTGCAGGGCTTCCAGGAAGCGCTTGGCGTGAGCGGGGCTGAGGATGACCCGCGACACGAGCTTGCCCAAGGGGCCGTCGGGGAAGAGGAAGGCGAAGTCGAAGATGAACTCCTCCCGCGAATGACGGATCGCCGCAAGGTTGGAATACTGCCCGAGGGCGACGGGCTCGTCGACCTTGATCTCCATCTTCTTCTCTTCCATGGTGCCTCCTCCGGCCGGAACTCCCGTATTGTGACTGAAGCGGGGCTGGAAAATCAATCCCCTTCGCGAGATTCCACGGACGCCATCAAGTGGCCGCCCTCGGCAGCTTCTTGATGATTGCGGGGGTTCAAGCCAACAGGACGCCCGGCTGACCGTCCGTGGAGCTTCAGTCCCGGACAGGGGTGGAAATATTTTTTAAGAAAAACGAAATTATCGCTTTACATTTACTATCCGAGTGCTATAATGGTTTTGGCTTTCTTGAGCGGGCTGGAGAAAGCCCCCACCTTTTTGGTTCCCATCATCAACCCCCCTTTTGCTGACAACAGCCCGCACCTCATATCGGGCATCTAAGATATCAGCGTGTTTTCAAGAAGGGGTCAAAACCGGAAAGTGGCAGAATGAAGATTTGACCCCACTAGGGCCGGACGATGCGGCCGGCGGTTTCTTTGATGATCTTGAACGCGGCCGCAGCCGTGATGCCTGAGACGTCGCGCGCCGGGTTCAGCTCGACGATGTCCAAACCCACGATCCTGGCCTTCAGCGCCTGGATGACCTGAATGGCCTGGCGCGTGCTCAAGCCGCCCGGCTCATGGTGGGAGACGCCGGGCGCGAACGCGGGATCCAGGGCGTCCATGTCAAAAGATATGTAGAGCGGGTTCGAGAACTTGAGAAACAGGGGCCCATCAATCTCCTTCATCTCGATCATCCGGACGCCGTGCTTGAGGGCCTTAGCCCTGTGGGCGGCCGTCACCGCCCGGACCCCGACCTGGACGATGTTCGCCGCGAGGCCGTCTTCGAGCACACGGGCCATGGGACAGGCGTGCGACAGCCGGTCGCCATAAAGGTCGTCATAGAGGTCGGGGTGGGCATCGAAATGAAGGACGTCCAAAGGCTTGTAGGTTTTGGCGAAGGCCTTGAGAGCGGGATAGGTGATCGAATGGTCTCCGCCGAGAATGATGGGGACGGCGCCTTTCGCGAGCACCTTGGCGACGCCCTTCTCTGTGAGAGCGAAGGTTTTGTCCATGTCACCGGAGACGTCCACGTCTCCGAGATCGACCATGACCGTGTCCTCCTCCAGGTTGACGCCGAGCTCCGTGTAGCCGCAATAGCATTTCCCGGTCGAGACGGCGCGGATCGAGGCCGGGCCGCCCGCCGCCCCTTTCAGGTAGCTGGACTTTTCGTCGAAGGGGACGCCCAGAATGGCCATGAGATAGTCGGGATGCTCCGCCAGGGGTTTGACGGCTCCGCCGAAATCCGACATCGCGAACCTCCTCGGGGACGGGCCGCCTTCTCGCGCGACCCGATCGCCGACCCGATTATATACAAACCTCCCCTTTCCGTCTAACAAACAACGAAAAGGGGGGTAAAAAAAACGGGGGAGAGAGATCCTCCTCCCTCTCCCTTTTCACAACCTTGGCGCCGCCTCTTGCGAGGCAATCGCTTGGCCAAAAGGCTGCGACCGGACGTAGAATCCCATGGGGTCCCGGGACGGTCAATCGCCGCCGCGGGTGGTTCCGGGAGTGATAAAAGGCCGTTTTTATCACCCCCGAAGGCTAGCTTTCGTGGACCGCCGACAACGCCTTCCCTTTCAATGGGAAGGTCGATATAATACGCCTTCACGCCAAGCCGCCGGGAGGCCCTATGGAAAAAATCAAATCCCTCAAGACCCGGGACGACGTCCTCAAGCTCCTGAAAACGGCCCTGGCCCACGAATGGGCGGTCAGCTTCGAGTACGTCATCCATGCCTACTCCATACCCAAAGGCAAGTATTTCTACGAAGACCCCATCCTGAAGCAACGCACGGACGTGCGCGGGCAGACCATCCAGATCGGCATCGATGAGATGTACCACGCCCTCCAACTGGGCATCATCCTGACCCAGATGGGGAGCGAGCCTACGTTCCGGACGGACGAGGTCATGCGATACCCCAGGATCGCCGACAACCTGAAGCGGGATAAGATGACCGAGGAGATGGTCACCGACCTCTACCAGTCGGCCGAGGTCGAACCCGGCGCCCATCCCAAGGTCGAGAACATGATCTGGAACATCTCCTACGATGAAGTCCGGCACATCGACCAGTTCAAGGCCATGATCGGAACGCTCGAGGCCTCGGGAAACGCCGAGGCCCCCTGCCTCAAGGCCAGTCCCGAACGCGAAAGCCGCGAGGACCTTCGCCTCCTCCACGGCATCTGCCGCGCAGAGAATGAGCTCGCGCACCGCTACCTCAAGTACGTCATGATGTTCAGCGAGCACCAGGACCTTTCCGAGCGGCTCTTCAAGAACGCGGTCAACCACATGCGCCACTGGGACAAAACGTCCGCCGTCCTGATCAAGCTCGGCGACGTCGTCGCCATCGAAAACGCCGAGATGGACGCCGAGGGAGTCGAGCGGAGCCGTCTGCCTATGCCGACGGAATATCCGGGAACCGGCCGGCTCTCGGCCCTCGAAACGCTCGTCCCGGCCGAAAAGGATCTCGTCGACAAGTACGAGCGGGTCGTGGCCGTCGTCCCGCCGGGGGACGTCCAGGACCAGATCAAGCTCCAGCTGGCCCTCACGCGGGAGCATGTCTTCACCCAGGAAAAGCTCCTGGCCAACGCCCGCCGCATCAAGGGAATCGTCTGAGAGAGAGATCCCTGAAAGGGAAGAAAACCATGTCCGCAAAAACCCGTTTCGCGTCTGTTCTTATCATCATCGGCCTCGGTCTCGCCTCCCTGTCGGGCCAGGCCTGGCCGCAGGCCCAGGACAAACCCGCCCTGAAGCCCGCCGCCCCGGCCACGCCCGCGGTGTCGAAAGGGCCCATCACGAGACTCTCCATCGACCTTATCATGAAGGGCGAGGACTTCGTCGGCACCGCGCCCACGGACCCCGTCTGGGCGGTCGACGGAAAAACCCTCTATTTCCGCTGGAAAAAGCCCGGCGAAAAACGGGCCGAACAGTACGCCGTGACCGCCGCCAATCCTATCCCCCGGCTCGTGACGTCCGGGGAGATGATCAAGCTGCCGCCGCTCCGGAGCACGGCGGCGGGCGGGATGTTCCGCAGATTCGGCGGGATGGGCGGCGAAATGACGTTCGACAATGCCAAAAAGAGGGCTGTCTTCGTTCAAAACGGCGACATCTTCCTCCTCGAGGTCCTCACCGGCAAGACGAAACAACTCACGGCGACCGACGAACGCAAGTTCGGCGCCGAGGTCACGACGGACCAGAAAAAAATCGCGTTCACGATGGCCGACAACCTCTTCGTGCTGGCCCTCGAAGACGGCCTTGTCCGCCAGCTGACCGCGTTCACCAAGAAGGCCCCGCCGGCCGAGAAGAAACCCGACGAGATCGACAAGTGGTACGCCGATGAACAAAAGGCGCTCATCAAGGAACTGCAGGCGGGTTCTCCGTTCCGGGGGATGAGAGGCGGCGCGCGGGAGGGCCAGGTGAGCCAGCTCCCCCGGCCCAAACCCTACGTCATCAAGGAATCGCAAAACGTGGGGGGCATGGAGCTTTCCCCCGACGAGAAGTTCGTCACTTTCTCGGTCTACGAACAGACGGACGACCAGAAGAGCACCATCGTCCCGAACTACGTCACCCGCTCCGGCTATACGGAAACGATCGAGTCCCACGCCAAGGCCGCCTACTCGGGCTTTAACGCCTCCGCCGGCGTCATGTCGCTCGAGACGGGCGAAGTCAAATGGATCGACTTCGGCCAGGGAGAACGGAAGGTCTATTCCGGCGGACCCATCTGGTCCCCGGACGGGAAGCAGTGCGTCTTGACGGCGCAGGCCGAAGACCGCAAAGACCACTGGCTTCTCAAGCTGGACCCGGCTACGGGTAAGACCTCGGTCATCCTGCAGGTCCATGACGACGCCTGGGTTGGCGAATTCGGGCTGACCAACCTCTTCTGGTGGCCCGACAGCCTGCACCTCTCCTTTATCTCCGAGAAAGACGGCTACGCCCACCTCTACAAGGCCACGGCCGACGGAAAGGACATCCAGCCGCTGACCAAGGGGACATTCGAGGTCCGCGAGGCCTCCCTGTCCCAGGACGGCAAGCGGATCTACCTGACGACGAGCGAAGAGCACCCGGGAGAGCTTCATTTCTATTGGATGCCCGCGGCCGGCGGCGAGAGGACCAAGATCACCTCGATGCCCGGGCAAAACGATATCACGCTCTCCCCCGACGAGACGACCCTGGCCGTCATGCATGCCTATTCCAATAAGCCGCCCGAGCTTTATCTCCAGGCCAACACGCCCGAGGCCAAGGCCAAGCAGATCACCGTCTCGACGACGGAGGAATTTCGCTCCTATCCCTGGTATGATCCCGAGGTCTTGACGTTCAAGGCCCGCGACGGGGTCACGATTTACGCGCGCCTCTTCACTCCGATGAAACAGCACCCGTCCCGGCCCGGAGTCATTTTTATCCACGGCGCCGGCTACCTCCAGAACGCCCACCGAGGATGGAGCACGTACTTCCGCGAATACATGTTCCACAATTTCCTCATGGAGCAGGGCTATTTCGTCCTGGACGTTGACTACCGGGGGAGCTCCGGCTACGGCCGGGACTTCCGGACCGGGATCTACCGCCACATGGGCGGCAAGGACCTCGACGACATCGTCGACGCGGCCAAGTACATGGCGGAAAAACTCCCCGTTGACCCGGCCCGGATCGGCTGCTACGGGGGGAGCTACGGCGGGTTCCTGACACTCATGGCTCTTTTCCAGGCGGGCGACGTGATCAAGGCCGGGGCGGCCCTGCGGCCTGTCTCCGACTGGGCCCATTATCACGCGAACTACACGGTCGACATCCTGAACCTGCCGCAGAAGGACGCGGAGGCCTACAAGCAGAGCTCACCGATCTATTTTGCCGAGGGGCTCAAGGGCGCCCTCCTCATCTGCCACGGCATGGTCGATACGAACGTCCATTTCCAGGACACGGTGCGGCTCGCCCAGCGGCTCATCGAGCTCGGTAAGGAAAACTGGGACGTGGCTTTTTACCCGGTTGAAAACCATTCCTTCACGACCACCTCGGCCTGGACGGACGAGTACAAGCGGATCTTCAAGCTCTTTGAGCGCAACTTGAAGTAAGCGTTGTTGACTTTGTCCGGGCTTTCGATAAAATTATCTAAGAATATCCATGCCCGACGCGATCCGGTTCGAAAACCTCAAGAAATCCTTCCGCCTCGGCTTCATTCCCAAGACGAAGGAAATCCTTAAGGGCATCTCCTTCTCCGTCAAGGAAGGGGAAATCTTCGGCTACCTGGGCCCGAACGGGGCCGGCAAGACGACGACGATCAAGTGCCTTCTGGGCCTCATCTTCCCGGACGAGGGGACGATCTCCATCTTCGGCCAGCCGCACCTATCCGCCCGCGCCCGCCAGGTCCTGGGCTTCCTGCCCGAGAACCCGTACTTTTATGATTACCTCACGGCCCGCGAGTTCCTCGCCTTCTACGCCGACCTCTTCGGGCTCGGCCGGGGCGTGAAAGAGGAGCGCATTGGCCGGCTCCTCCAGCTCGTCGGGCTCGAGCGGGCGGCCGACCTCCGGCTCCGGAAATTCTCCCGGGGCATGCTTCAGCGGATCGGCCTGGCCCAGGCCCTCGTCAACGACCCCAAGCTCGTCATCCTGGACGAGCCGCTCGGCGGCATGGACCCCTTGGGCCGCAAGGAAATCCGCGACATCATCGTCCGCTTCAAGCAGGAGGGAAAGACGGTCTTCTTCACCTCCCACATCCTCCAGGACATCGAGATGATCTGCGACCACGTGGCCATCATCGTCGGCGGCCGGGTCGTGAAACAAGGCGCCCTCCAAGACCTCGTCTCCGAAAAGGTCCTCTTCACCGAGGTCACGGTCATGGGCGTTCCGCCGGAGGCCTTCCGGGGCCTCGGCGAGAGCGTCTCCGTTCAGGGCGACCGGGTCCTTCTCAAGGTCTTCGAGGAGAATCGGATGGACGATGTCCTGGCCGTCGTCCGCGATAAGAAGGGAAAGATCGTCTCCCTCAGCCCGCGGACCGAAACGCTCGAAGACATCTTCGTCGAAACGGTGACGCGAACATGAAAATCGGGGCCATCGCCGGCATCACCTTCAAGGAAGCCAAGCGGGACCGCATCCTCTATCTGCTTTTCTTTTTCGCCGCCGTCGCCATCCTCGCCTCGCGGGTCCTGGCCATCCTGACCGTCGGCGACCGGGTCAAGATTGTCAAGGACGTGGGGCTCGCCTCGATCTCCATCTTCGGCGTGCTCATGGCCGTCCTCATCGGGACGAGCCTCGTCTACAAGGAAATCGACAAGAAGACGATCTTCACCCTTCTCTCAAAGCCGCTCCACCGCGCCGAATTCATCCTGGGCAAGTTCTTCGGCCTCGTCCTGACGCTATTTGTCATGACCCTGGGCATGAGCCTTATATTCCTCGTCATTGTCTATCTCCACACCTTCCGGATCGAATGGACGATGCTCGTCGCGATCGCCTACATCTTTCTCGAGCTCGTCCTCATCACGGCCGTGGCCATCCTGTTCTCATCGTTCTCGACACCCATCCTGAGCTCGATCTTCTCCTTGTCTTTTTACCTCATCGGCCATCTCTCCTGGGGCCTCGAGCTTCTCATCAAGAAAATGCGGGCCGGCACGGGACGGGCCATCGCCCAATTCCTCTACATGTTCCTTCCTGACCTCGAGAACTTCAATTTCAAGACGGAGGTCGTTCATGGCCTGCCGATCCCGGCCGGCATCTTCGCTTACTCTTTCCTTTACGGCATCTGCTACACGGCCTTCATCCTGGGCCTGGCGATCCTCATATTCAGGCGCCGGGATTTCATCTGAGCGGGCGGGGAGGCCCGGACGACGGACATGACCAGGACGAACGCCCCGGCCAGAGGCTCAGCGACGCTCCTCCTCCTGGCCGTTATCCTCTCTTCATGCGCCGCGTTCATGGCCCTCAAGGTCAGGACCGACGCCATCGTCCGGAAGAAGCTTCCCGGGTCGTCCATCATTTATATCCCGTCCGGAAAATTCCTTCAGTACGCCACGTTCGGTTACCGGGCCCTGGCCGCCGATCTCGTCTATCTCTGGGCGATCCAGTATTACAGCACGCCGACGATCGACGACCGTTTCAACTACCTGGACCATATCTTCGCCATCATCAGCGAGCTCGACCCGCAGTATCTGGATCCCTACGAGACCGGGGCCCTGATCGCCACGAACGAGGCCCGGGACATCAATCTCGCCTTCAGGATCCTGGATAACGGGATCGAAAAGAACCCGCAGGAGTGGCTCCTCCCCTTCGATGCGGGCCACATCGCCATGATGAGCCTCAAGAACTTCGACCTGGCCAAGGACTATTTCAAGAAGTGCATGGACCTGCCGGGAGCACCGGACTTCACGCGCCGGCTCTACGCCAACGCCCTGTACAAGAAAGGCGATGTCGAATCGTCCTGGCAGACTTGGCTCGAGATCTATAACACGGCCCCGGACGAACGGACGAAGAAGATCGCCTCGAACCACCTCTATCAGGTGAAAAGCGCCATGGATATCGACCGCCTCAAGGAGGCCTTGAAAAGATACCAGGAGCGCTACGGCCGGCTTCCGGCCGAGCTCGGGGACCTCGTCGGGACCCGTTTCCTGAACGAGCTGCCCAAGGACCTGGACGGCCAGGATTATGTTTATGACCCAAAGACAGGAGATGTGAAAGCCGCCACGATCCCATGGAG
>JBEKVN010000050.1:0-23139 GCA_049513915.1 Candidatus Aminicenantales bacterium
TCTCCGGATACGATCTGTTTTGCCATGATATCTCCTTACTTCTCGACGACCGCCAGGACCTCTTCCTCGCGGATGATCACGAGCTCGACGCCGTCGACCGTGACCTCGGTGCCGCTGTACTTGCCGATGAGGACCCTGTCGCCTTTCTTGACGACGAGCGGGATCGTCTTCCCGTCATCGTTGACCCGCCCCTTGCCGACCTCAATGACCTCGGCCTCCTGGGGCTTCTCCTTGGCCGTGTCCGGGATGATAATCCCGCCTCTTTTGACTTCCCCCTCCTCAAGCCTCTTGAGGAGTACTCTGTCATGCAATGGATGAACTTTCATCTAACCCTCCTTTTGGATTTTAGCAATAGGAAACACCGACTGCTAATATTATACAGAGGAATTTGGAGATTTGTCAAGAGGCAGAAGGCCTAATATTAGCAGTCTGCCGCGTCGACTGCTAATATCTTTTTTTGTTCTTCAGCGACCTGCCCCCTCTCGACGTACCGCCTCTGAAATGAGATTTTCAAGTTCACATTACACTTAGACCATTTTTCAGGGATACGGTTCCTTCACCCCGATACTGAATTTTTTCTTAAGATTCGCTAAAAAAGGAAAGCCGGGCGGAACTATCTTGGTAAACCCTCACAATTCGACTTTCCGCCGACCTCCTAGCGTCCGTAAACCAACAGGCGGAATGTTCCCGGAATCGCGGCCGGATTCGGGTGGGGGCGATCCGAGGTGGGAGCCGGAGGCGGACCAAAATCCGACGTGGTTAGAAAGAGGTTGTGGGTCTTGGGATCGAGCGCCATCGTTTTGGCCCCGAGTTCGGTCTTGACCGTCTGGGACTCACTGTACTTGTCGGGCGAGTCTTCGTGGAATATGTGGACCATGCCATCACGCGTTGAAGCAAAAATGAGCCCGGTCTCCGGCTCGTAGACAATGGCATCGACTCCGCCGCTGATCGGGAATGATTGGATGACTTTGCCGTTGTCGGCATTCATGACCACGAGGAACTTGGGGTTGCGGCCTGCAGAGAACAGCCGCCGGTGCGCCCTGTCCAGTGCTATCGCTGTAGGTGCTCCCGCCGGAGCGACCGGCCACCGGGCTTTGATCGTGAGTGCTTTTGAATCGATCGTCACCACCTCGTTTGTTTCCTCGTTGTTATTGTAAACGACTCCCTTGCCATCGGCGACGGCGTTCTCTGGACCTCCGCCCAAGGGGAGGGTCTTCACCACGGTTCCCTTGGTGGGATCGATAACCGTCGTGTTTTTGGAGTTCCCGTTGAACGAAAAAATGCGCTTCGACGCCGGATCGTAAACAATAGCGTCTGCATCGGGTTCGGCTTTGACCTCGCCGGTAACTCTTAAAGTCGCAATATCGAAAATGACCACCTTGCCCGGGTCACCGTCAGTGATAAATCCCTTGCCAAGATCCTTGACCAAGACGATCCCGTGGCACCGTTCCAAGCCAGAGATAGTGCCTACTACGGCATAATTATCGGCATCGACCACCTTGACCTCAGTACCGTGCGAGAGGTAAAGGCGGCGCATCGCAGGGTCAATCGTAATATAGTCAAAATACTCCTTCCCACCCGGTGCCGCGCTGAGAGGGACCTTCTTGATCAGGTGATAATTGACTACGGGTGGACCCGCAAGAGCAACAGTGGCGAGTATCAGGAAAGACACGCAGACCGCAAAACGGTGTAATCTCGGAATCTTCATAGTTACTCTCCCTTCCATTGGTGGGCTATAGGTGACCTGCCCCCTCTCAACCTAACACCTATATAGTAGGATTTTCAAGCTCTGGACTTACCTTGGCTGGGTCCATTTCATGGGGATGAGGGCCCTTGACCCTCGGGCAGCAAGAGAGGAATAATGGGAAGCATAAAGGGGGGTAAGAACATTGCGCGAAAGAACGTGCTATATTTGCGGCAAAAAGGGCGAAGGGTGGGACCAGGGCAATTTATATAATATGAATTGCCGCAAGTGTACCAATTACACGCTAAAGGACCTTGCTTTCCGTCAACGGTTGATCCGGGGAGCAAAGAAGGCGCTTACAAACAACGAAAGGGAGCAGCTATCAATTGCAGTTAAGGCTGAATACGAAAAAGCAAAAAGGCGCGTATTACTGAATACCGGGAAGATCGACAAATTCGTGGGCCGGCCGCCGAATCCTATTGGAATCAGCATGACCTGACAGGAGATGCGAGGCGCGGAGCGGATGATTCTAAGGAGAACCCAACCGCTTCAGAATCAGTCAATTAGAAAAAAGCCCCCTCTGTTCATTAAAAACGATTCCGGCGGAAATCGCCATCGGTGGATTCTCCCCTGTTGGACCGCATCCGGCTTGTTTTTCTTGCAGTTACCGATCTTGATGGTTTGATCACGTTTAGGCTAGACTGAGCTATTTTGTGCAAGATTTTGCACAATCTCTGCACAATTTTATGGAGCAGTTAGAGGACTTCGCTTCATACGCAGTCCGCCGAGTTGGCTTTTTGCAGGCAGCTTGTAGGCCGGCCCAGGCCCTCCCGTCACTCGAGCACGAGGACGCGGATCCTGGAGCCCTCCGCGCCGCCCCGGAAGACCCGCTCGACCGACTTCTCGAAATCGGACGCATTCGCCTTGGGGATGTCCAGGAACTTCTGGGGATTCCGGTCCGTTAACGGGAACCAGGAGCTCTGGATCTGGACCATGATCCGGTGGCCGGCTCGGAACGTGTGGCAGACGTCCGGCATGGAGAATACGATCTTCTCCATCCGGCTGGGAAGGAAGGGCTCCGGCTTTTCCAGGCTGTGGCGGAACTTGCCCCGGAACGGCTCGCCGCGGATGAGCTGCTGATAGCCGGCCATGGGGGCCGTCGCCGGTCCCGGCTCGGGGTTCGGGTAATCGTCCGGGTAGACATCAATGAGCTTGACGTCGAAGTCCGAGTCCGTGCCCGACGTCGAAACCTCGAGCGCCGGTGTCACGGGACCGACGATCATGACATCGCGATCGAGCGGCGCCGTTTCATAAGCCAGCACGTCCGGGCGCCGCGACGCGAAGCGCTGGTCCTCGCTCATATAGTCGCCCGGCATACCGGAGCCGATGTGCCCGATGACGGGCACGGGCTTGCCCGGGTCGCTGACGTATTCGTCAAAGGCTCCGGCCTCGCCTGCCGCCGCCGATTCAAAGGCAAGCTTGCCGCCGGGACAGAAATAGAGCGACTTCTCGCGGGCTTCCCGGGGGGGCCAGGCGTCGAACCGCCTCCACTCGTTCGTGCCCGTCGCGAACAGCCAGGCCTTCGGGACCGTCCCCTCCTTTGGCCGTCTCAGGCCGTCGCCCCGGCCCTTCAGGTATTCAACGAAAAAGGGAAGCTCGATCGTCTCCCGGAAGAACTCCCCGGTCTTCGAGCCGAAACTCAGGTTCCCGAGCCGGTCTCCGTCCATGCCCGCCCATCCCCCGTGAAGCCAGGGACCCATGACGAGGGTGTTCGGCCCGAGGGGCCCGTTCTTTTCGAGCGCCTTGAACAACTTCAGCGGGCCGGAGAGGTCCTCGGCGTCGAACCAGCCACCTACGAAAAGGACGGCCGGTTTGATGTTCTTCATGTGCGGCGCCAGTGAGCGGACTTGCCAGAAATCGTCATAATTCGGATGGTCCAGGTTGACGTTCCAGTATGGGTTCTGGTTCTTGAAATACTTCTCATTGCTGTTGGCGAGAGGCCCCATCCGCAGATAGAAAGCATAGGCGTCGGGCGTGCCGAAGCCGAAGCGGGCGAACCTCTCTGGGACGGCCGGGCCGCCCGGACGCGGCCGGAACATCGTGTAGAAGCCGAAGTTCGCGGCCAGGAAGAAGGCTCCGTTGTGGAAGGCGTCATCGCCGTTCCCCACGTCCCCCATGGGCGCCTGCGGCGAGACCGCCTTGAGCGCAGGATGCGCGTCGATCAGCGCGAAGGCCGCGTAGAAGCCCGAGTAGGAGATGCCCCAGATGCCCACGTTGCCGTTGTTGTTCGGCACGTGCTTGACGAGCCAGTCGACGGTGTCGTATGTGTCCGTGCTCTCGTCGGTATCCGTGGGGCCGGAGAGGCGCGTTTTATGGAACGGAACGTCGACGAATTCCCCCTCGGAGAGGCAGCGGCCGCGCACGTCCTGGTAGACGAAGATGAAGCCGTCCTTCTCAAACGCCTCGGACGGGCCGAGGACGGCCCGATAGTTATCGATGCCGTACGGGGCAACGGAATAGGGAGTCCGTTCCATGAGAATCGGATAGGCCTGGCTCGTGTCTTTCGGGACGTAGACCGTCGTGAAGAGCTTGACCCCGTCGCGCATCGGGACGTGAAAGTCATGCTTGGTGTAGTGGGCGCGGGTGTATTCGAGTTGTTTGCGGGCGAGGTCGCTGTCGCCGAGATTCTGGCTGAAGGCGAAGGCGCCGAAGAGCGCCCCGAGGATGAACGCAGCGATGAGACGGGCTGAAGCGCTGCATCCCCTCTCCCTTCCCGGCCATGCATGAACCCTCAAGGGAGATTTCATGGATTTCCTCCGATTTAGCTTCAAATAGTCTTCTGTCAGAAAGTGTTACCCCTTCGGCTCGGCGTTGAACGAGCTCGACCCGCTGGGTTTCGGGATTGTCGGATTGGCATTTCGGGCACTTGATGGCTAAACTAGTTCCCCTTCCCGATCGTGGCCTCAGATTAACAGAGGGATTGCCGGGAAGTCAAACGCGGCGCACCCGAAGTGAAGTATGGTAAAATATCCTCGATCTTCCGATGATCGTGATGGTAATGCCGACGGGAGGGTCAGGGTTCCGGTGAATCCTCTGGACTTCAAATCCAGTATGGGGCTATAAACGTCCCGGGTGGGTTCGACTCCCACACCTTCCCGCCACTCCCCCATATAGATCAGGAAAATCAGCAACTTGGCCTGTTCGGTTTTGTTAGGGTCCGGGCGAAAAGGCACTATCCCCGAGTGACCCCGAATACCCCACTTTAGCACCCCGACACGTCACGAATCTTGACAGTCTGTTTTCAGGGAAGGGCTAATTCCGGGCCTTTTCGCGTGTTCATCAAAAAAACGACGCTTTAGGATCGCGTAGAACGGGCGATCGCGGGGTCGTGAAGGTCAGGGCTTGGGGGATTCGTCAGGCTCCGTGTCTTTCAGTGCTTTTAACTCTGACCTAATTTCGAGGTAGGGTTGCCGTGGCTTAATTCCAATTCTCTCATAGAAATCATCGACAAATGCACAGACTGTTCTAAGCGACCAGCGGGCACAATCAGCGCTCAGGCATCTATGGGGGAAAAAAGGAAAGGCCTCTCCAAAAAGTGGACTGAGGGAAATTTTTCCAGTTAATCCAGGTACCAGATTTCGTGGATCTGTGCCTGTCCACTCGGGCACAAAATGAACGAGCGCGTTTCTCAGGTTGCTTAGAAGTTTCGCGCTATCATAAACTGGGTCCTTTTCGCTGTACTCTTTCTTTTTAAGGTACTCCAACGCCTTGCTATATTTACACAAAGAACTAGGCTTTCGAATGTCTTTAATATGCTCCGAAAGAGCCTTGATTTCGGACGCATCGAAACCTTCAATGATGCTTGGGGAGTTTTGAGCCGCCCAAAAAAATTCGTTTATGGTCGCCTCGAAGAAGAACCAGGCTGAAAATATGGCAGCGGTAACCTCCGCTTGATATTCTAAAATCATTGCGCCTGTGAGCTCTTCGCCCAGATGCTGCTTTTCAAATCCGGCCGACTTTTCATAAAACATGTCGGCAATGTGAAGAAGCTGCATAGAAAAGCTGTGGAATGTCAACAATCTTGGACTGTCGCAGTGCACGGCTATACATGCATCGTTAACAATCAGGGCGGTGTCGGCGGGCTTTTTCATTTGAGCATTTCCTTAACTTTCGGAAATAATTCATTAAAAAACCTTTTGGCCTGGGAGAATGGCGTGCTAAATTGCATCTTCTCCCCCGGGACAAATTCCCATTTTCCAAACAAATCAACGCCGGATGGTGACGCCGTAAAAAGAAAACGGATTAAGGCACCGGGCCTATGCGCCGTGACCGTTCCTGATGGCTTGTCGCCGGATACAGTCGTCCTGCTTATAAACACCAGACTTTTCATCACCGCGTCCCATACTTCGTCAACTGTTTTTCCGGGGATGGACCATTTTGCTACGCCACCCTGCCCCCCGCCATGACCTTCAAATATTCCGGCAAAGTTACTGCCGAAACTACTGGCGGTCTTATCGATGGTCCATTCTGTCTTTTGGCCGAGGGCAAAGCCAACGAGAAGAACAATCCCACCCAATGCAAGGAGCCTTAAAAATAAGGCCTTCTTCATGAGTTTCCTCCCCTATGCTGACCTGATTTTACTGCGACCAAGCCGGCGATGCAATGGGAGAATTCCTTGGCCAGCGGAGGCCCCCCTGGACCCGCTGTGCAGTGGCCAACCCCGGATACGGAGACGCCGATGGCGGGAAACGAGACGGGATGGACCTGGCCGAGCAGGTTCGCGCAGGACGGGCGATCGCGAGGGGGGAAGGGTCCGGGCTGGGGGCGTTTCAGGCGAGGGTCAGGGGCCGGCCCGGCCTTCAGTCCGCTCCAGGGGAAATAACGGCCTTTTGGCCCTCAATAAGTTAGAAACCTTGACAACCAGACGACTAATCTGGTATCGGTAGTATGTCATGACATTGCTTGCTGCCCTGAGGGGGAAGGACGGGTTCGTATTGGCTGCCGATAGCCGGGGGACCTTTGGAGACCCGAGGGGCGTTACGGCTCAAAACGACACTCAGCAAAAAGCGCACATCCTCTCCCCTCATGTCGCTACTCTCGTAGCGGGTTCCGGAGAGCTGGGCTCTCTGGTAATCGACCTCGTTAAGCAGAAGCTGGCCCAGAGCAAAATCGACGGCGCGACGCCTGTAATGGAAACGCTGAGAGAGACTGCGCGAGAGAACTTTCAGCAATGGTTTCGTTCCATACCGCCGGTGCAGGCGCCGGCGCTCGTAATGTCCGGCCAAGCTCCGGTGCGCCCCGATCTTGCCTTCATGGTTGCGGGGTTTGAGGTCGACGGGACGCCGCGATTATATACGCTGGTGAGCCAGCTTGATTTCCCCCCCATGCTACACGACTACGGCTTTGGGCTCCTGGGGGTTGCCCAATATGCGCTCTATTTGCTTAACCGGCTTTATGAGCCAGGCCGCACCGTTGAAGAACTGGCTTCTCTGGCGGTCTATGTAATAACGGAGACCGCGAGTCAGGATGGCAAGGTCGGGGGGCCGGTGAATGTCATTACCATTATGCCAGGTCCAAGCGGCTGCCAGCTTATAACCCCTGAGGCGGTCCAGAAGATTCAGGCGGAAAACCAGTTGCGTGCAACGTCGCTTCGTGATAGTTTCTACAAGAGGGGGAAACCATAATGGAGACGGTTAGGGGACCGATCGCCCCATTAAAAACGGGCAGCATAATTTATCAAATAACGCTCGCGTCCGGGATGATCATCACGAGCCCCTCTGCCTTCGGCTTTGACGAAAATGCGGTTAAACCCGCCCCCATCATCGTGGGGGAGGATGGACGCGTGTTCGTTGGGCCACAACGTCGGGGCGAAGAAGGCATCTGTAGTGAACATCAAATTGACGGCCAAGAGGTCAAGGAAGGCCCCGAAGACCGCTCTTAGCTGTTTATCCTGATACTTAGCCAGATCATGGCCTGCATAGTGTTGTAGGCTTCCAACTCGAAGGCGCCCACTCCTCATCGCCGGGGCTCGTCATAGAGGTCTATGCCTGCCCGTTGGACTCGTCGTCCGGCGGTCATCCCAGGACCGAGGGGCGAGCTGGCGAGATCCACGACGGGATGAAAGCCGAGCAGGTTCGCGCAGGACGGGCGATCGCGGGCTGGCGAAGGTCAGAGGTTGGGCGAGTCCGGGCGCCAAGCAACGATCTCAGCGGCTCAGTATTCATCACTATGAATCACAAAAGGGCTTGACAAATAATTTAATTATCCTATGATATGTTTGTCTTAGTCATTTGACTAGGGGGCATTGACCGACATCGGCCGGGTGCCGATGGGCGGAGAAGGCCGACGCTGGCGGGTGCTGGCGGGCGGAAAAAACCCTTCGCGAAGAGACTGGAGGCGAAGGGGGCCGCGGTGAATCAGCGGGTTCGCCAGGCTTTAAAGACTTCCGCAGCGGAGGACTTCAATGCCATCGCCAATTAAAATTGGCCGATTCCTTCAGGGTTTTTCCCAAAAAAAACTTGCCGAAAAGGTCGGCGTCTCTCAAGGGACAGTTTCGCGACTGGAGGCTGGCCAGGCGCCTGACACTCCGAAGAATCGCGAAGCCCGGGCCAAGATCGCCGAGCTCCTGAACGTTCCCGAATCCCTTCTCACATTGGGGGACCGATCATGACCCCGCCCGAAAAGCGCCGTTGGTGGTCTTGTCGAGAAACGGCCGAGGTCCTGGGCCTAAGTATTTCAGGCGTCAGGAAGATGATCAGCCGCAATGAGATCTGTGCCGTTCACATCGGCCGCACGCTCCGAATCGACGGCAGGCGCCTCACCGCGGATCTGGAGAACCAGCTCAAGGGGGCCCGGTGAGACGCGGTAAAACTTACGATTGGATTCCCCTTTGGCGGGATAAATGGCTCCAAGGATCGACCCGGTTTGAGCTCTTGCCGGATGAACGGTCCGTCTTCATCGACCTGTTATGTATGGCCGGCGGCGATGATGGATTCATCCGCGCAAACCCTGAGACACCATACCCAGATCGGTATCTCGCCAATCTTTTAAACATCGAGCTCGAACTCTGGGAAAGGACGATCCGAAAATGCGTTTCCGTCGGTAAAATCATCCGCATGGAGGACGGCGTCCTCTACGTCGCCTCATGGAAGGATTATAAACTCGCGCCTCGCACTAAGCGATGGCTCATGAGTGAGGCGCCGGCCGACTCGCAAAATACCCCTCCATCCCCATTCCTAGAATCTAACGAAGAAGACAAACACTCACACCTAAACGAATACAGAAACCCCCCCCTAGTACCCGGCAATGATTGCCGAGTACCCGGCAAGAAAGAGGAGGCCATCGATAAGGCGCTCGAGGAGATGAGGCGGGAACAGGCCAAACTCGACGCGGAACTCGAGGCGAAGAGGGGCAAGCCATGACGAGGATCCGGGCCATCCCTGTGGACAGTGAGTGCAGGCAACACCCCTGCCCGCCGGCGCCGGGTGGCAAGAATTCAGACGGGAGGGCGTGATGGCGAAGACGTTCACGATTCGCCTTGATCGGCCGCGGCGTCTTCGGCTAACCCCGTTCGCTTTTGACCAGTTGAAAAGTTTCTATGGGGTTGAGTCCTACGCCGAAGCGTGGGTCGCCCTGGACGCAGAAGGGGGTTGGAAGAACCTGGCCGGCGTTTTATGGCTGTTCACTGTATCGGATGATCCGGACCTAACGGTGGAGGGGATGAGATTGGATTCTCCGTGCAGCACCCGCCCCGAGGAGACGGGCGCAACTGGCAATTTTCACGACGAGTACGAAGGCTTAGGGATACTGAAAACGAGCCTGGCCCGAGTGAAACCCCGAGGCCGCCGGTGTCCGGGGACGCCGGGCCGGGCTTAATTCTATTGAGTGAGGTGAACGAATGAGAAAACCCCTTATGTCGAAGGACACACAGCGGCCCGTCAAACCGCTTGAACCCGAACCCATGCGGCGCGGCCCGACGGCCCGCGACTTGAACCCTGACCTGACGCCGAGGGGCTTAACCCCCTTCGCCTATTGCGTCAAACACGCCCTGCCCGACGAATGGGCAACCTTTCAACTGCAGGTAGCCGGCCGGCTGGCGAGTGAACCCGTGAACGTTTGGCAGGCGTGCGGCAAGTGCGGCTTTGTCTTTCAGCGGGAATACCGGGCGAGCCCGAGCCGGGCGTGCATCAAATGTAACTACCCCGGCTATGAGAACGGCGGTTTTATGAAGGACATAACGCCCGCCGAGGTTGTGGCCTACCTGGCCGCGAAGGCGAAGGCTGACGCCGGTCGTCGGGCGCGGGCGAAACGGGCCGAACTTTACGCCGCGAACGTCGAACGGCAAAAGTCCGGGCTTGAACCTTTGAAACAGGCCGAATTCGACGCCCAGGTAATCGGCTACGTGCGGCCGGTTTATCGGCCGGGCAAGGCCTTTGAGAAAGCCCCCGCGCCCGCCCTTCAGGTGACACAGGCCCTGGCTGACAAGGCGGCGAAAAAATGAACGGCCCCGACGACGAACGGACCCTTTATGGGCTGGCCGAGGACGCCCTGGGCGAAAAGACACGGCTTGAGTTGGACGAGGGCCTAGTCCTTGAACGGGCCGACGCCCTGGGCAACATTTTTTTGAATGACAAACCGCTAGAGGACGCCCCGGCTGAGACTATTGCGAGGTTTGTAAAACAGGCTGACGAGTGGACGCGAACGCGGCATTTACGGCCCGGGGACAACCCCCTAATAAAATTGGACTGAGGGCGGCCGTGTGGTTAGCGTCGCGCCTAGCCGCGCTTGAACGACGCCTGGGCATGACGGGCCGGAGGCAGGGCGGGTTGAGAGCTCGCTATATCTTCGAGGATGGCGCGGGGAAGGTGACGAGAATCTTTGACGCGCCGTTGTCGAAAGACGCCCTTGCCAAGTCCATGAAGGACTGCGCGGCGGCCGACGAAGAAGAAGTCATGAATATCCACATTATCAACACCCGCGACGAAAAGGACGCGGCCCCGACGATCGGCGGCGACGTGGACGCCGAGGCCCGGCTGGCGGCCGAGGTGAGGGCCCTGGAACGTGAACGCGACGCGCTGAAGGCGGCGAAAAAATGAACGTGCGAGAACGTTTC
This sequence comes from Candidatus Aminicenantales bacterium, assembly GCA_049513915.1. Classification (GTDB taxonomy): domain Bacteria; phylum Acidobacteriota; class Aminicenantia; order Aminicenantales; family Saccharicenantaceae; genus DATKJS01. The sequence goes on from JBEKVN010000050.1 coordinate 10,797, forward strand.
AAAGAGGCCGTGCGCGGGCGGCGGCATGGGCCAGGCCGCGAGGCCGCCGAGGGCGAGCTGGACGAGCTGGCCCCCGGCTTGCCCGAAGGCGACGCCCTTTTAATTGCCCGAGCTATGAGGCGGGCGACGTTTGAAGGCGTCGAATTCTACGGCCCTGGCGCACAGGCGGCCGACGATCGGCGGCGGGCGGCCCTGGCCCTTGACGCCCCGAAGGAAACGACGCCTGAACCCGCTGCGGCCGAACCCGAGGCCCCCGAAAAAAAGAAGCGGCAGCGGCTGTCGAAGGCCGAACGCCTGGAACGAAAGGCGGCCAAATTGAGGGCCGAAATTGAGGCACTTAAAAAATGAAAACCCCCGACATTAAGAGACGCGAACGGAAAGGACGGCCCGAGGCCCTGGGCAAACTCATAGGCGGCGGCACGCGGGCGAGTGCGGCCCTTGCGGCCGGCGTTTCGCGTCGAACCCTGGACAGGTGGGCGGCCGAACCCGACTTCAAGGCCGAACTCGAGGCTGGGCGGCGGGCGGCTTTTGACGCGGCCCTGGACGTGCTGAAGGGCCTGTCTGCGAAGGCCGTCAAAACCCTGGGCGGCCTTTTGAATTCAAAGCTTGAGGCCGAACGGCGGCACGCGGCGGTTGAGATTTTGTCCTTCGCGTTGAAGGCGAACGAAACCCTAGACATGGAGGCGCGAATTGCGGCCCTTGAGAAACGGGCCGGAGAATACGGGCACATGCCGGGCTCGTTTCATAGAGCCTGTTTGAGCTGACTCCCCGCCCTGGCCCCCCGTCCAACTGGACGAGTAGTCCATAAATCCTGCCGAGAGTGGGGGCGGAATTGTCAGGATCCGGGGCGCCCTTGCCCCTTCATCTTGGCCTCGAGCCACTTGTCGACCAGGTCGAGGCGAAACAAAACCCGGCGCTTGAGCTTGACGTGCGGGATCCCTTCGACCATTAACCGGCCAACCGTGGCCGGGCTGATCTTCAGGTAGGCCTGCAAATCCTTCTTGGTCAGGTACTCTCTTTTCATCCCAGGGGAGAATAGCACGAAGCCGGCCCAAAAAAAAGACTTGACAGGGTTAATTCATTATGATACTTAATGATTAGTTATGAGCAATTATAACCAACCTGAAGCGGAGGTCATGATGGATAATTTCCTGACGGTCGAGGAGATCTGCAAGCTCCTCAAGGTTAATCGCGGCACCGTGATCCGCTGGATCGCGTCCGGGCACCTTCGCGCGTTCAAGCCGGGTGGAGGCAGGGTTTGGCGCGTGACCCGGGATTCCTTCCGGCGGTTCATAAAGGGCGGCCCGGACTTCCGGGATAAATTCATCACGAAGGGGACGTATCATGCCGAAAAGTAGATCCGCAAAATCCGAAAGCGCCGCACTGCGGAAAGCATGGAACGAATGGATGGCCTATCAGATCAGCAAGGGCTCGGGCGAGGAAGAGGCTACCGTGACAGCGAATGTCACGGCGCTCTGCAGGGCTTTAGGGATGGACCCGAGGGACTGGGGCCTCGTCAATCTTGAGACGGGCCGGATCCGGGCCACATTCAAAACGACAAGGATCGTCGTGCAGCTCCTGATCGCAGTCCTAGGCCAGGAGATTGAGAATCCGCCGAATCTCGACGGCCTGCTCAACGAGCCCGCCGAGATCCCTATGGTCGAATACCAGCTCCCGGCCTGACCTTTTCGGGGGGCCCGGGCCCGCGTCCTGGCCCAAATCAAAAGGCCATGCCATGAACGAAGAAAAGAAGAGACCATATCTCTCGGACCGGCGCTGCGGCCGCTGTCTCAAACCCTTCGAGACCACGGAGCGGCGCGAGGGCGGCTGGCTCTTTGTCAGCTTCAAGTGCCCGTGTGGGAGCTCGTATACCGTCACCTTTTCGCCGGCGGAGCTCGAAGAGTGGGCCCGGCGCCGGCTGACGGCCTCTAAAAAATGCGTTGGACGCATATTTCCGGGCCGTGATGGGCAAAAGTCGGGTTTCCCAAGGCCCGAGGACTGGGGAGGCAAATCATGAAGGCCAGGCGCGAGCGCAACCTCAAGCAGATCGACGGCCGCTGGTACATCGATTTTACCTTCAACGGAAAGCGGCACCGGGAATTCGGAGGATGGACCAAGGACCAGGCCCGGAATACGATGACCAAGACCAGGGCCGAGCTCCTAGACGTGGCCAGGGGATTCAAGAAGGCTAAGGGCGAGGACGTCACCTTCGAGAAGTTCGCGGACGATTTCCTGACGCTTTATTGCAAAGAGAATAAGCGGTCCTGGGACCGGGATGAAATCTCCCTCGCCCACCTCAAGGCCTTTTTCAAGGACGAGACCCTGCAGACGATCGGTGCCGAGTCGATCGAACGCTTCAAGGCCGCGCGGCGGGCGGAAGTCGCTCCGGCGACGGTCAACCGTGAACTCGCCTGTTTGAAGACGGCGCTCACGAAGGCCGTCGAATGGGGCCGGCTCGAGACAAACCCGGCGGCCCGGGTCAAGAAGTTCAAAGAACCGCCCGCGCGGGAGCGGATCCTGACGTCGGATGAAGCGGCCCGGCTGCTCGCGGCCGCGGGCCCGGAGCTCCGCCCGGTCATCATAACGGCCTTGGGGACCGGCATGAGGCGCGGTGAAATCCTCGGGCTCCGGTGGGCGGACCTCAATTTCACCGTGGGCTACATCACCCTCATCACCTCGAAGAGCGGCAAGGGACGGAAGATCCCGATGAGCGGCGCCGTCGCCGCGGCCCTGAGCGCGATTCGCCGGCGCGGTGAGTTCGTTTTTCAGAACATGGAGACCGGCCGGCCGATCCGGGAGATGTCCGCTGCCTTCAATGCCGCTTGCGCCCTGGCCAAGATCACGGGCTGCCGGCTGCACGACCTCCGCCACACCGCGGCTTCAAAGATGGTCGAGGCCGGCGTCGACCTGGTCACGGTCTCGAAGATCCTCGGCCACGCGTCGATCACGATGACCATGAGATACGCTCACCCGACACCCGAGACCATGCGCGGCGCCGTCATGCACCTGGGAGAATTCATGGACCAAGTCGACAAGAAGTTGACAGCCTCGCAAGAATTCCAGGGTAAACAGGTGGACTTCAAATCCAGTATGGGGCTATAAACGTCCCGGGTGGGTTCGACTCCCACACCTTCCCGCCACTCCCCCATCCATAACTATGCTTATTAATATATGAGTCTTTGTGCAACTTTAAGTTGAGCTTATCGATTTATAACCACGTAGTACAATTTGCATGCATTTGCGCCTTTTTTGCCACAATTCGTGCAAAAAGATAAAAGGGGATTCATCAAGTGCACTTGTAGGGGATGTCCTGACGGATGGAACTTGACAATAGGCTATATTGGACTATCTTAACGGGAGGAACATTTGCACAGCGCGGAAACGCAAGTTCTTAAATAGGGAGCAGGGAAAAATGTCAGGAATCTGTTCACTTAAAAGGGCTCGTATAAACAGCTCATGGAAATTACTAATATTCATTTTTCTATTTATAGCGCTGCTTTCGGCCTGCGGGGGCAGCAATAGCACTCCGGTGAACAATACGCCAATAGTGTCAGCCTGGATATCCGGCAGCAACACCATAGATCAGGCGGGCACCTACGGTGCCCAGGGCATAGCCGCTTCGTCAAACGTTCCAGGGGCAAGACAGGGGGCAGTATCCTGGCTCGATGCCACCGATGAAATCTGGTTCTTCGGGGGGACTGGCTCAGATTCGACTGGCACTTTCGGCCATCTCAATGACCTGTGGAAGTATGACCCGGCAACCCTGGAATGGACCTGGGTATCCGGCAGTAGTACAGTTACTCAGGCGGGCATCTACGGAATCCAGGGCACAGGCGCTTCGTCAAACGTGCCAGGGGCAAGAGATGCGGCTGTGTCCTGGCTCGATTCCACCGGCAAACTCTGGCTCTTCGGGGGACGTGGCAATGATTCAGCTGGCAGTATCGGCCATCTCAATGACCTGTGGAAGTATGACCCGGCAACCCTGGAATGGACTTGGATGTCCGGTAGTAATACCGCATATCAGGCGGGCACTTTCGGAAGAAAGGGCACAGGCGCTTCGTCAAACGTGCCAGGGGCAAGAGATGCGGCTGTGTCCTGGCTCGATTCCAGCGGCAAGCTCTGGCTCTTCGGAGGATACGGCAATGATTCTGCTGGCAATATTGGCCATCTCAATGACCTGTGGAAGTATGACCCGGCAACCCTTGAATGGACCTGGGTATCCGGAAGTAATACAGTAAATCAGGCGGGCACTTTCGGAAGAAAGGGCACAGGCGCTTCGTCAAACGTGCCAGGGGCAAGAGATGCGGCTGTGTCCTGGCTCGATTCCACCGGCAAACTCTGGCTCTTCGGGGGATATGGCAATGATTCTGCTGGCGCTGTCGGCCGTCTTAATGACCTGTGGAAGTATGACCCGGCAACCCTTGAATGGACTTGGGTATCCGGCCGTAATACAGTAAATCAGGCAGGCACCTACGGCACCCAGCACACAGCCGCTTCATCAAACGTCCCAGGGGCAAGGGAAAAGGCGGCATCCTGGATCGATTCGAGCGGCAAACTCTGGCTCTTCGGAGGATACGGCAATGATTCTGCTGGCAATATTGGCCATTTCAATGACCTGTGGAAGTATGACCCGGCAACCCTTGAATGGACTTGGATGTATGGGAGTAATAAAGTAAATCAAGCGGGCACCTACGGTACCCAGGGCACAGCTACTTCGTCGAACGGCCCGGGGGCAAGAGAAACGGCCCTATCCTGGCTCGATTCGAGCGGCAGACTCTGGCTCTTCGGGGGATGGGGCTACGATTCTGCCGGCACTCCGGGCTATCTCAATGACCTATGGCAATACACCCAGTAAAGGGCGTTAGATATCTGCTGCGGAGGAGCCAAAATCCAGTATGGGGCTATAAACGTCCCGGGTGGGTTCGACTCCCACACCTTCCCGCCACGAGGTTCTGTAGCATCCCGGAAGAAAGCAGTTAGCGACCGGCCATCTTTTTCGCATGGGCCGAGATGATGGCCAGAGTTGACGCATCGACATCGTAGACGGAATACCAGCCGGGCGTCTCATGGGGTGGATCGCCGACCCAGGGATTTCCCGGCCGAGACCCTCCCGCCCAGGCCCAGAAGTTGTCGCCCGCCGCTGCCCCGCCGGACGACATGGAAGCGAGAACCTGCTCATACATGGCCGTATAAAAGAGGTCCCGGAAGGTTGTCGGCGAGCCGGGATTGAAATTATCGTTGAGCGGTGCCCAATCGCGGGCCAGCCCGAATTCCTCGAGCACGAGCGGCTTCCGCATCGATGCGGCCTCCTTGGCGTGTTTTTGGAAATAGGCGACCGCTTTGACTTCCGCCGATTGGTACATGGAGGGCTGTTGGGGGTCGAACCAGCTCCAATTCTGCGGCCAGATGTGGATGGTGACGTAATCGATATCGCGACCGCGGTGCGTTTTCACGAAATCTTGCGTGTCTCCCGGCAGCGCCCCTTCGGAGCCCGTCGTGACCAGATGACGAGGGTCGAGAGACTTGATATATGCCGCCGTCCCGTCGATCCAGCTCTGGGGATAGTGCCGCGGCTCGTTGGCCAGTTCCCAGGAAAAAACCGCGGGATCGTCCCGGTATTTCAATCCCGTATACGGATTGGTACGGGAGGTCAGCATCGCGATGTGATTGCGAAACCATGTCTGGCATTCGGCGTAGGAATAGAACTTCGCCGAATATTGCATAAAGACCTCGTAGTCTCCAGGGTAAGGGATCTTGGTTTTTTCATGCCACGACACGTACTGGGCCATGCCGCCCGACCACTCCCAGAAATTGTTGAGAACCATCACGGCCCGCATTCCGCGCTTGCCCATCTCGGCCAGGAGAAAATCCAGGCCGTCGAGGACGCCCTCGTCGTAGACTCCCGGGGAGGTCATCAGGGCCGGGACCATCCGGTGAGGTTCCGTGTTCGGTCCCTCGGAAGAGGCCATGACGCGCAGGTTGGTCACGCCGAGCTGCCGAAGGTTATCCAGTTCCTGAACGAGCCGGGTTCGGTTGCCGCTCGGACCGCTGACGCCCAGGTTCATTCCCTGCCAGAAGTTGGCGCCGACAAAATGATATGGAAGGCCGCTGAGAACGAACTTTCCGTCCCTGACCGTGACGAAAGGCTTGGTATCGGCCGTTCCGGGCGGGGAACCTGCCGGCGCCAGGGCGTTCCAGTTGAGGAGCGCGTTCCAGAGAAACCTGTAGTCCGAGCGGTTGAGGTCCCGGTGGATCGGCTCGAAGTTATAGGCGATGACGCGGCCCCGGCCGGCCGGGAGGTCGAGGATCGCGGGCCGGCCTTCGAGCTCGTCATCCCCCTTGACGGCGCCGCTCACGAGCATTTTGATTTCTTCCTTCTTGGCCTGCTCTTTGGCGTCCTTCGGCTTCGCGCTCTCGGTTCCCGGCTCTTCGCGATCTTCCGACCTGAGTTTGGTCCCCCACTGAAGGACGACTGCGCGCCGGTCCGCTACCGCGATATCGTAAACAGCCATAATGGTGCGGAAAGCGGACGTCACCTCCGGGTAGCCGTAAGCCAATGGATGGTCGGGCCTCACGAACTTCACCTTGAGCTCCGAACCCGGCGTGAAGAAAGCGCCCGACTTCCGGTAGACGTCCCGCACGAGCCCCCCGTCGAGGGCCAGCGTCGAGCCGTTGCCGAGGGTAATGAGCAGCCCTCCGTCGGCGAGGTACTTCTCGAGGTTGCCCATGCCGGCCCAGCCGATCCCGCCCGTGATGTCCTCCGAGGCATCGGGAACCCCGTGGCTGGGAAATTCCTTGGTCTTCGTGTAGGGCATCGGCCCCCACTTCTTGTCGATCCCCTGGATCTGGTCCTGGAGGCCAAGGTAATTGTGGGGGAAAATGACGACATCGTAGCGCTCGCGGAGGCGCCCGGCACGGATATCGTCATCGCGGATATAGGAATACGGGATCTTCTCCCGGTCGAGCACGTAGCGGATCCAGCCGGTCGACTCCGTATCCGCCCAGGTATGCCACACGGCGAGGCGCGGCAGCTTTGACTCGTGGCGCGCGACATCCGGGTCGGCGGCGGCGCTCTCGATCTCCACGGCCAGCTCGGCCGCGGCCCGCTTCATGGGCTCCGCCAGCCCCTTCTGGTCGGAGATTATCCAGGAGCCGGCCGGATAATCCGCGCCTCCTGATTTGAACGCTTTTTCGGCGATCTCGACTTTGAAGGCCGAGAGGCGGCTCCGGAGCGCGAGGAGCGCCTCCTGACCCGTGTCTTTCAGCAGGTAGACCGGCCCGGCGCCGTTCACCTTTCCCTGTACCTCAAAGCCCGCCTGAAGCGCCGTGACCGGCACGTCCTTGATTTTGGCGTCGTCGATCCGTTTGGCTTCGAGTCCGTAATGGACGGGCACCGACCAGGACACGTCGTCATAGGGCTCATAGGGAGTGTCGGGGGGAAACTCCTGGGGCAGGAGCAGGTCGACGGCGTAGTTCCGGTACGGCTGGTCGAGCTTCACGATATAAGTCCCGGCGGCGAACTCCCCCTCGTCGACCTTGAAGGGCGCGGCCGCCCGCGCGATCTCGATCCCCTGGGTCATGAGAAACCTGACCATCTCGGCTACGCGCCGGCGGTCGCCCTGGTCCTCCCGGACGGCGAAAGCGAAGGGACTACCCTTGACCCCTTTCTGCCAGGAGTTGTAGCCCTTGCGGTAGAAGTCGCGGAGCATCTCTTTGGCGTTCTTGGCGGCGTAGTCGAGGATGGCCAGACAGCCGGTCTCCATGTAGTTCGTGTTGTCGCGGAGCGACCAGCTGAACTTCCGTGGCGGCGGCATGGGCCGGTACCATTCCCGGCTCGTGACCGGGCGGCCCACGTAGCGCTCCTCGTTCGGCCGGAGGACCCGCTCGACGGTCTCGGCAGTGGCGTTCCCAAACGTCTCGTAGCCTCGGCCCATGCTGTTGTGGTTGACGGCGAACGAGTCGAGGTAATGGTGCGTCCAGCCCTCTCCGAACCCCCAAGTCCACACGCCCGGCATGCCCATGGAGGTCAGGGCGCCGATCTCGGCGAAGGCCATCTCGAAGAACTCGTTGATGAGGATCGGGTCGAGGTTATTGTTATACGGGCCCGTGCCGTTCCAGGTCTGGAGGAGGGGGATGGACTCGTGGAGGTCGTGAATGACGGTCGGATGGAATTCGAAAAACATCCGGGAAACGGCCCGCGTGAGCTCGAGCGCCTGCTGGTGAATATCACGGTTGTTGTCGTGGAAGACGTATTGTCCCCAGTAAGGAGGCGATATCGGCGGCAGGTTTTCGAAATCCGTTTTGCCCTTGAGATAGCGGTAGAACCAGTCCACGGCCTTATCGCGCCCGTCGGGTTCGGAGACCGGGTTGATCAGGACAATGACTTCGCTCCGGATTCTCTTGATCATCGGCTGCTCGGACACCGCGAGGCGATAGGCAAGCTCCATAACCATCTCCGGGCTGCCGGTTTCGATCGAATGGAGCCCGGCATTGAAATAATAAATGGGGCGGGCGGAGGGGATGATGGTCTCCGCCTGGTCCGGGGTCGTCCTTCGCGGATCGGCTAGGGAGGCGGTGGCCGCCTTGAACCGGTCCAGGTCGCGGATCCCCTCCTCATCCGCGACGGCGACGAGAAGGATCTCCCTCCCCTCTTCGCTCCGGCCCATGGTCTGTACGCGGACCCGGGGCGACGCTTCGGCGAGTTTCCGGAAGTAGCCGTATATCTTGGCCGTGCTCGAAAGCTCCCCTTCGGCGCCGACGACGTGGCCGAGATATTTGGTCGGCGACGGCACCGTGTCCGAGGCCGGCACGTAAGCGACCCACGGACTGACGAAGCGCGCCTCGGTCGTGAACTTGGCGATTGCTTCGACCGATCCCGGTTCGGGGGTGTCCGGGGCGTGGGGATTCTTGACCTGAGCGGCCGCGGCAATGATGGCGGCAGCCACGAGGAATGCCAAGAGAAGCCAGGCCAGGTTGATTGTTTTTTTCATGGATTCACGTCCTGTCGGAGAGAGCATATCGTCCAGGCTCAAAAAAAGTCAAGGACCATGAGTTTCCTGAAGCTCCAGGACTCACGTCCGTGGGATCTAACTTTCGCAGGATTTGGAGCGCCTGTCCCCGCTTCGGGGATTGACTTGGACGCGCGGCCGAGGATAGCATCGTTTCGAACTCGACGGGGAGAGACGGCATGAATATGAAAAAATCGCTCCTGGCACTGTTCGCCTTGACCATCTGCGCGGCGGCCGCCGGATGCGGTTCCCGCCCCGCTTCCGATCCCCTGGCCCTCGCATTCGCCTCTCCTCCGGCCGGCGCCCGCCCCTGGGTCTACTGGATGTGGATGGACGGCAACCTGAGCCGCGAGGGAATCACGGCCGACCTCGAGGCCATGCGGAAGGCGGGCATCGGAGGCGTCATCATCTGCGAAGTGAACGTCGGCGTCCCGCGGGGACCCGTTGAGTTCATGAGCCCGGAGTGGCGCCGGCTCTTTAAGCACGTCGTATTGGAAGCGGAACGGCTGGGCCTCGAGATCACGCTCAACGCCGGGCCCGGCTGGACGGGAAGCGGCGGACCGTGGGTCACGCCGGAGCAATCCATGCAGCACATCGTCGCGAGCGTGACGGAGGCCGCGGGGCCGGCGCATTTCGACGGCATCCTGCCGCTTCCCAAACGCCGGCCGGCCTTTTTCGGCGACGGGGGGCTGCCGCCAGAACAGGAGAAAGCCAAGGACGATTTCTACCGGGACGTGGCCGTCCTGGCTTTTCCGGCTCCGAAGGTTGGAGCGGCGATCGCGGACATCGACGAGAAGGCGCTCTATGTCCGGGCGCCCTATTCGTCGCAGCCCGGGGTGAAGCCTTTTTTGCCGTCTCCGGCGGACTACCATTCCCTGCCGCCGGGAGCGGCTGTCGACCCCGGGACGATCATCGACATCTCGGGCAGGCTCGGGACGGACGGCCGGCTTTCCTGGGACGTTCCCAGCGGACGATGGACGATCCTCCGTTTCGGCCGGACCAGCACCGGGGCCAACACGAGGCCCGCGCCCATCCCCGGGCTCGGCCTCGAGTGCGACAAGCTCGATAAAGCGGCGCTCGACGCGCATTACGACGCTTTCGTCGGGAGCCTCCTCCGCGAGATCGGCCCGCATAGGACGGCTTCCGGCGCCGGCTGGACCTACCTCCATATCGACAGCTGGGAGATGGGGTCCCAGAACTGGACCGGCGCTTTCCGCGAGGAGTTCCGGCGCCGCCGCGGCTACGACCCGCTCCCCTATCTTCCCGCCGTGACGGGACGCGTCGTCGAGAGCCTCGAGGTCTCGGAGCGCTTCCTCTGGGACCTCCGCCTCACGGCCCAGGAGCTCGTCGTCGAGAACCACGCCGCGCACCTCAAGGAACTCGGGCGCCGGGACGGATTCGGGCTGTCCATCGAGCCCTATGATATGACGCCGTGTGCCGACATGACGCTCGGCACCGTGGCCGACGTTCCCCAAGGAGAGTTCTGGCTCTACGGTTTCAACACGGCCCACAGCGTCATCGAGGCCGTGAGCGTCGCCCACACCTGCGGCCGGCGGGTCGTGGGCGCCGAGGCCTTCACGTCGAGCGACGCCGAGCGCTGGCAGGCTTACCCCGAGTCGATGAAGGCGCTGGGCGACTGGGCGTTCGCGGCCGGCGTCAACCGCATCGTCTTTCATCGCTACCAGCACCAGGCCGGGCTCGGCCTCCGGCCGGGCATGACCATGGGGCCGTACGGCGTCCATTGGGAGCGGACCCAGACATGGTGGGACATGGTCCCCGCCTATCATACGTACCTCGCCCGGTGCCAGCACATGCTGAGACAGGGTCTGCCCGTGGCTGATGTGTGCTACCTGGTCGCCGAGGGCGCCCCGCAGGTCTTCCGGGCTCCGGCCTCGGCCCTTCGCGGCAGCCCTCCGGACCGCCCCGGCTGGAACTTCGACGCCTGCGCGCCCGAAACTCTCATCGCGGACATGTCGGTCAAGAACGGCAGGCTCGTCCTCCCCGACGGCATGAGCTACGCCGTGCTTGTCCTCCCGGAGCGCGAGACGATGACACCGGCGCTCCTCCGGAAAATCAGGGACCTGGCGGCCGCCGGGGCCACGATCATTGGCCCGCCGCCCAGGAAATCGCCGGGTCTTGCCGGATTCCCCGGCTGTGACGCCGAGGTCAAGGCGCTCGCGCGGGAACTTTGGGGAGACTGCGACGGGACACGTATCACGGAACATGCCGTGGGGAAGGGCCGGGTTATCTGGGAGCGCCCTTCGCCCGCAACGACAATGGGAAGAGCCAAAACCCCGGGGCAAAAGAGCCCGGGAGTGGAGGCCGCTCCGGATGCGCTTCGGCAAGCGGGAGCCGCCGGAGGCGCGGATCAAGGGCCGGCTCCAATTCAGGCGCGGGCGGGCACTTGGGACGTTGGCGCCGCCCCGCTCTCGGAGCCCGAGCAGTATGGCGACTTCGCCATCGTGGCCCGCACATTGGCCGGGATGAGTGTGCCGCCGGATTTTGAGTCCAAGGCCGGCCTGCGGTATACGCATCGCCGGGATGGCCGGACGGACATCTACTTCGTCGCCAATGCCGGAGACCTCCCTTTGGCGGCGGATTGCGTCTTCCGCGTGGCCGGCAAACAGCCGGAGGTCTGGGACGCGGTGACCGGCGAGATCCGCGCCCTCCCGGAGTTCGCGGAATCGGGCGGCCGGACGGCCATTCCGCTGAAATTCGAGGCGCATCAATCGTTCTTTATCGTCTTCCGGAACTCCGCGACCGGCCCGAAGTCCAAGGGTCAAGCCGCGCGCCAGGATGTGAATTTCGTCCCCGCCGTCGAAACCGGGAAACTCCTCGGGCCCTGGGACGTCGCGTTCGACCCGAAATGGGGCGGGCCGGAAAAAATCACGTTCGACGAACTCGATGACTGGAGCCGCCGCGCCGAAGAAGGAATCAAGTACTATTCCGGACCGGCGACTTACCGGAAAACGTTCGATATGCCCGGCGCGCGCGACGGGGGTGGCTCAGCCCGCCGCGTCTGGCTCGACCTCGGCGCCGTGAAGAATATCGCCCGGGTGCGGCTCAACGGCAAGGACCTGGGGGTTGCCTGGTGCGCCCCCTGGCGGGTGGAAATCACCGGGATTGCGAGGCCGAAGGGCAACCGGCTTGAGATCACCGTGGCCAACCTCTGGCCCAACCGCCTCATCGGGGACGAGCAGCTCCCGCCCGACTGCGACTACGGACCGGGAGGAAACCTGGCTCGCTGGCCGGAGTGGCTCATGAAAGGGAATCCCCGACCCTCAGCCGGCCGCTATACGTTCACGACATGGAAGCATTTCGACAAAAACTCGCCC
>JBEKVN010000051.1:0-37716 GCA_049513915.1 Candidatus Aminicenantales bacterium
ATCAGCCCGATGTTGCCTTCCTGGATAAGGTCGAGGAGTTGGAGCCCCCGGCCCTGGTACTTCTTGGCGATGGACACAACGAGCCGCAGGTTGGCGGAGACGAGCTCGCTCTTGGCCCGCTCCTTGGCCCTTTTGCCGCCGGCGATGGCCTGGAGTGTCGACCGGATCTCCTTCCGGACGAGCTTGCCGCTCCCGCTCAGCTTCTCCTTCAAATGGGCCTGGACGTTTTCGATGATCCGGTCTTTATGCTCCGGCTTGATCTCGAGCCCGCGGGCGAGCTGAATAATCCGGACGATCAAGCGTCCTCTGGCCGTCCTGTTCCGGACCAGGGGGCGGATCTTGTTGATCCTGGTGCCGAGCATCCGTATCCGGCGGATCGTGTCGAGGATCTCCGCCTTCTTGGCTTCGAGGTTTTCTTCGGCGAAATCCTCTTCCGCCAACGTAAAGAATCTTAGCATATTTTCCGGGTTCTTCTTGATCGTGGCTTCAAGCGCCAGTATCTCGTTCATCGTTAAGAGCGTCCTGGCCAGGGCCTTGGAAATGGACTTTTCACCCCTTTCCATCCTCCTGGCCAAGGCGATTTCCTGGTCCCTCGAGAGAAGGAGGATGCTGCCCATTTCCCGGAGGTAAATCTTGACCAGGTCGGCCGTCTGCTCCATGTCCTCGGGAGAGGCCAGGCCCTTGCCGTTTCCGGGCTTTGCGGTCTTGGGCTCCGCGAAGCCGGACGAGACGGGCCCGGGGCCGGCCGCCTGGAAAAGGTCTTCCTCCTCAGGGAAGAGGGCATCCGAGCTGACCCGCGGGAGCAGGCTGAGAAGCTCGTCTTTCTTGAACTTATATTGTGTCGCCATCGTTCGGTTCCTTCCTTACTATTTTTATAGGAATAGTCTTATATATAAGACTTTTATCGCAAAAGTAAAGCATTTTTTTCCCTTTTTTAGCCCTCAACCACTCTCTCTATAACGGGGTTGAGGGGGAAACCGTTACACCCCCGCGGGGTGAGACCTTCGAATATGAAGCGCGGAGGGTACAACTTTCCTGCCACCCTGTCAAGCGATTTTTTCGCCATTCTCGCTCCTCGCATCCCCTGTGGGTTTATCAGAATCTTACCCGTAATCAACCAAGATTCGTGCCAATTCCGACCGTCTGGAACCCTTTTTTAGGTGTTCTCAGGGGTGGACGGTCCGTCATAAAAAGGGGACATCGGCTACCCTCGGAGAGGGGACGGGGAGACAAGTGGTTTTGGGGGAGAGCCTCCCCCGGGGTTAGTTACAGGCGATACCGTGTTTCTCGAAGTATTTCTGGTGGTAATCTTCAGCCCGGTTGAAGACCCCGGCGGCCGCCAGCTCGGTCGCCAGCGGGGCCTTGAACCGTTTCGACGCCCGGAGCTCGGCCATGGCCTTTTCCGCGGCTTCCTTCTGTTTCTGGTCATGATAGAAGATCGCCGACCGGTATTGGCTGCCCCGGTCCGGCCCCTGGCGGTTGACCTGCGTGGGGTCGTGGATGGAGAAGAATTGGCCGAGGAGCTGTTCATAGTTGACGGCGGCAGGGTCGAAGGTCAATTGAACGGCCTCGGCGTGCCCCGTTTTGCCGGTGCATACGTCTTCATAGGAAGGGCTGGCCGTTTTTCCCCCCGTGTACCCCACGACGGTCGAAAGAACGCCCGGGACCTTCCCGAGCTTATCCTCGACTCCCCAGAAACAGCCGGCGGCGAAGGTCGCGGTTTCAGGCCTGGCCGCCTCCGTTCCAGCCGGGCCGGAGTTGTCCTTTCCGGCAGGACCGGGCCTGACGGGTCCGGACGCCTCCCCGGGATGCTCCCCTTGAGTCTCTTCCGCGGGGAGGAAGTTCATGGCCGCCGAATTGATGCAATAATGAAGAAAGGTCGGGGCCGGGCCGTCGTCAAAAACATGGCCCAGGTGAGCGCCGCACGCGGCGCAACGGACCTCGACCCGCTTAATAAGGAGAGAAAAATCGTCCCTATACGCGATGTTTTTTTCGTCGACGGGAGCCGTGAAACTCGGCCAGCCGGTGTCATGGTCGTACTTCGATTCGGAACGGAACAGCGGCGTCCCGCACCCGGCGCACACGTACAAGCCGTTCTCCCAGAAGTCGTTATACCGTCCGGTGAAAGGCCGTTCGGTATGGCCCTGCCTCAAAACCTGGTACTGTTCGGGGGCCAGGGCTTCCTTCCACTGCTCTTCCGTTTTCCGGATCTTCTTGGGCATGGCGCTCGATAATAATATACAGCGAAGCCGAGGCATCTCAAAACCGCGGTCTTCCCTGGTTCCCCCTCCGCTTTTGCGTCACTGGGAAGAGAGCCTTCCGCTCGGGACCGGGAGAACCGAAGCTCCACGGCCTTTCGTCCGTGGGATCCCGCGAAGGGGATTGAGTCGCTTAGACGGGCGGAAATTCGTGAAATATTTCGAATTGACCGTTGACTTTTAGAAATAGGCTTATCTATAATGGAATCGCTGGCTGGAGAGGGATCCTCCTTAGCCCCGCTTCCTTTTCCTTTGAAACCTTGGCGCCTCGCCAGCCAGCCTCTTTGTATTTTCCGAGATCATCGCGGCCTGGCCCGGCCGGGCGGCTCACGTCTGGGGAGAAACCTTGCTCCTCTTCTGCTGGTACATCAAGTAATCGGCGTGTGCCAGAAAATCTTCCAGGGAAGAATACTTCCGGGGATCGAATCGGACGATGCCCATGCTCAGGGAGATATGGAGCCGCTTCGGGTTTTTGAGGTTGTGGGCCCGGAGCTTCTCCTCGAGCCGCCCGAAGAGGGCCTTTTCGCCCCCCCTGTGCGACCGCATGGCCAGGACGGCGAATTCGTCTCCCCCGATCCGGCCGATGATATCAGTCTCCCGGAGCGTTTCCCTGAGGATGAGGGCCACCGTGGTCAACAGGCGGTCGCCGGCCGGGTGCCCGTAGCTGTCATTGGTCCGTTTCAACTCGTCGACATCCATGTAGATGAGGAAGATGTCCCTCCGGATGCGCTTGGCGATCTTCATCTGCTGCTGCCCGAGCGCGAAGAAGCCGCGGCGGTTGCTGAGTCCCGTCAGGTCGTCGGTGAGCGAAAGGCTCTCCAGTTTCTCGTTGATTGTCCGGTGCTCTTGGAGGGCGTGCTCCAGCTTCTTCTCCGCCCGCTTCCTCTCGGTGATGTCGACGAGGATGCCGTCGAAAAACAGGAGCGTGCCATCCTGGCCCTTGACGGCCTGGCAGTAGTCACGAACCCAGAACTTCCGCCCGTCGGCGCTCCGCAGCTCGAACTCCGTGAAAAACCGGGGTTTGGCGGCCAGCTTGACGAGGTGCTTGGACCTGTCTTCTTGCTTGACGTAGAAATCCTTGACGTTGCACTTGAGGAAGTCGGTGGAGTTCTTGATCCCCAGCATCCGGCATAGCGCGGGATTGGCCTCGATGATCATCCCGTCCGGCGTCGTCCGGTAGACGCCGACCGGAAGGTGCTCGACGAGAATACGGAAACGCTCTTCACCGGCGCGGAGGGCTTCCTCGACCATCCTGCGACGGGGACGCTTCACGGGCATTGCGGATCTTTCCAATCTCAACCAGACGCGGAATTTATCAAATTCAATTCCCATTGTCAAAGGTCCCATTCATCGCCTGACCGGGCGCGCTTTGAATGTGCGGCCGGTTTCCTGCTATAGTGATCCGAGGTCCTATAATCGTTCCGCCGCGGGAAGAGCTCGATGACACAAGCGTCTAGAGTCCTCATCAATGCCCTCATGCCCTGATTCGTCCGTAGAAAATGGGGACTAGAAAATGGGGACGGTCCTGTTTTCTTTACCGCTCCTCCGGTTGTTATTGTCCACCCCATGGATAAGAGCGTGGTAAACAGGAAGCTTTTGTTTTTCTTTATTTCCGGGCAAGCGCAGCAATATGTCGGCGGTGGGAAAAACAGGACCGTCCCCATTTTAAACGGATGGCCTTCGTCCGGCGTATTCTCTAACGGGAAAGGAGCTTCACGGCTCCATGGATGAGAGAGAGATCGTCGCGGGCTGCTTGAAGGGCGCGACCGGCTCCTATCAGGAGATGGTCGAGGCCTACGGGCCTCTCGTCCTGTCCGTGGCGCTCAACGTCCTGGGAAATAGGGAGGACGCCGAAGATGTCGTCCAGGAAGCATTCATCCAGGTCTTCAAGAATCTCTGGCGCTACGACCCCGGGAGGAGCTTCAAGACCTGGCTCCTGACCATCGTCTACAGGAGATCGCTCGACATGATCAAGAAAAAGCGCCGTTTTTCGGAGTTCGCGTCCCGGGCAAAATTCGACCCGGCGGTCGTGCCCAACAATCCCGGCCCGGATCCCGGCGGCCCCGTGCCGCTCCCGTCACGTTTGTTGACGACGCTCTCGCCCAAGGAGAGGACGGCCCTTTGCCTTTGGGCGAACGAGGGGTATACGGCCCGGGACCTTTCCGAAGTCCTGGGCTGCTCGGCGAGCACGGCCCGGGTCACCCTCTTCAACGCCCGCCGGAAAATCAAGGCGCTTTTGGAGAACGAACATGCTATCCTGCAAAATTGTTAACGCCCTTTACGACGCGATCCCGTCCCGCCCCTTCCGGGATTTCCTCATCCGGGCCCACCTCGATAAATGCGAAGGCTGCCAGGCGCGGCTCGTCAGCCGGTATGAGGCCGAAGCGCTCTTCGTTAAGCTGGAGGATGTCGGGGCGGTGAGCGGTCTGTGGCGGATGATCTATCGCCGGGCCAGCCTGGAAACGGAAGCTCCGCAAAGGAGAGCGGCCGGGCTTCGCTGGGAGCTGGCCGCCGGCGCGGCGACGTTTCTCGTTCTCGCGGCGGCGAGCTTGTGGCTTCTCCGCGGCGTCCAGACGGTTGCCGTGCGGGCCGATTATGCCCGGCCCGCGGACCGCTTCGAGATCAACTATATCAATGTGGGCGGGGCGCCCGCCCAGGCCTATATTTACCAGCCCGCGGGATCTGACACGATCTTTGTCTGGGCAGGGAAAACGCCTTAAAGGAGGCGGGAGCATGAAAGGGACTATCGTTTGTCTTCTGGCGTTGGCCTTGGCCGGTTTCTGGGTTTCGGGCTTAGGAGCCGAAGAGCCTGTGAATATTTTGATCCAGGGACCCAAGCCTTTGTACTCGGGTGTTGAGATGGAGATGCTGATCCTCGAAGGAATTAGAGATACGTCCGTGCCGCCCGCGAAAATTGTCACCTCGTCGTTCTTGAAATTCCTCCACTTCATGAGCATCCAATCGGAGGAGGGCGTCGGAGCCGAACAACAGATCCGGCAGGTCTTTAATCTGAAGAACGTCAAGCTCATCAACGCCGTCAACCTTCGCTGGGATGAGGGCAAGTCAGAAAAAGCCTTCCATATCTTCCGGCTCGACAGCAAAGAATACCTGATCCTGGTAACCCCGGGCCGGCTCCCTGAACCTCAGCAATTCCACATCGAGGTTTTTGAGCAGGGCGATAAGGACACCACGAATCTCCTGGACATGGAGTTCAACATCCCCGAGAAAAATGCGGAGGTCTTCGGCTTCGAGGATACCCAGGGAAAGCCGTACTTCCTGTCGTTCCGGGTCCTGCATTATGCGTCTTCGGCAGGCCGTGGTGTCGAGGCCATTCCGCCCAAGCTCGTCACACAAGTCGATCCTGTTTACCCGGAGATCGCGCGTCAGGCTGGGGTGCAAGGGAATGTTCTTCTCGAAGCGACCACCGATATCTATGGCAGGGTGGCCAAGATCAAGGTGGTGAACTCGATGCCCCTTCTGGAACAGGCCGCCATGGACGCCGTCAGGCAGTGGGTTTACGAGCCGATGATCGTCGACGGCCAGCCGAGGCCGGCGACGTTTACAATCACCATCAGATTCACCCTTGATGGCGGCAAAGGGACAGCCGGAGGCCTTCGGGGCGGAGTCGTTGGCGGAGTCGTTGGCGGAGTCCTGGGCAAAGAGCGAGAAGAGTTTGACAGAGGCGCGGTGAGGGCCGTGGGCGAAATCGAGCCGCCCAGGCTCTTTAAATCCGTCAACCCCATCTATCCCGAAATCGCTCGCCAGGCCCAGGTCGAAGGCGTGGTCGTCGTCGAAGCCCGGACCGACGAGAAGGGGAACGTCGAGGACGCGCGGATCCTGAGATCGATTCCCCTTCTCGACCAGGCTGCGATCGACGCCGTCAAGCAGTGGAAATATGAACCTGCCGTTATTAACGGGAAGCCGCGAAGAATCGTCTTCACCGTGACCGTGCGGTTCATGCTGAAAACCGGTGACAAGGAGAAGGACCTGGCCAAGTTCGCCCATGGCGCCGTCAAGGCCGAGGGCGCCATCCCGCCCCCGAAGCTCATAAAGAGTGTGGACCCGGTCTACCCGGCCGACGCCAGGAAGGCCGGTGTCGAAGGCATCGTCATCTTGGCGGCGAAGGCCGACGCTACAGGCAAGGTCCAGGACGTCATGATCCTGAAGTCCATCCCGCTCCTCAACCAGGCCGCCATCGACGCCGTCAGGCAGTGGGTTTACGAGCCGATGATCATCAACAACGTCCCGACGCCGGTCGTCTTCACCGTGACAGTCCGGTTCCTGCTGAAGTGAGCCCCGGCTGCCGACCAGGAGAACTCGGAACCGAACAGGCGGGCGCGCCTACTTTTTGAGCCCCTGGATCCAGGCCTTGATGACGTCGATGTCCGCCTGGGCCAGCGGCTTCTTGCCGCGGGGCATCCGGCTGCCCGTGATGTCGCTCGCCCCCATGATCTTTTTCAGGAGGTAGCTCGCCTCGGGGTCGGCCGTGTCGATGAGCTTGAGCGCTGGCTTTTCGGTGCTCGGGGCGTTGATCGCGTTCGCGACCTTCGAGGGAATCAGACTCAGCCCTTGGGGGGGCCTTTGGCCGGTGTGGCAGCCGGTGCAATTCTTTTTGAAGATCTCGATGACATTGGCCGGGACGTCGTTCCCGGTCTGGGCCTTGGCCTGCGCCAGGGCCGTTCCCAGGCCGGCCAGCGCGAGGGCCACGCAGAGCAGCCATGCGGTGTTTTTCATCGCTCCCCTCCTAATGTGTTTTTGTATATTTGAGTTCAGACCCGAACAGGCTGTGCGGGATGAGGTAAATCACAAGTGTGACGACCGAAGCGGCGAGGACCGCCCCCCGGGCGGGCTTTCCTTTCCGGCCGGCGACCAGGGCCACGATCCACAACAGGAACGAGATCAGGGTTTTGTTGTCGGTCAGGTCCATGCCCAGGGGAAAGCCGCTCCACAGGACCCCGAACGCGAACTTCTGGACCAGCGGTCCAAGAATGAACCCGCCGACGAAGATCAGCGCCGCGGCCCACAGGGCGAAATGCCTGGGATTCCGTTTTTTGTCCAGGGCCGCCAGGCCCGCGGCGGTCGCGGCCAACATCCCCGAGAACATGACGAGGACATGGACGATGATCAGCGAGAGGGGAACGGAATCCTTGAAGCGGATGATGTGCGGCGCTTCGCCTCCGGCCAGGACGTCTTTTCCGCCGGTCATCACGTGGACTTTGTAGACCAGTTTTCCGGCGGCCGGCTGCTTAGGCAGGTAACCGACGAGTTCCGCGTCCTTGCGGACGAGCGGCTCCCGGGTCCACGGGTCGTCGCTGTTGTATCGCTTGTACTCCAGGTAGCCTTCCGTCGGAGCGGGAAAGGCGACCGCGATCACGGCGTCGGCCGTGCTTTCGGCGCTCCGGGGAAGCCGGAAGCTGACCGTCGAGCCATCGAGGGCGACTTTCCCCCGCACCGGATACGTCGGGCCCGTCATCCTCTGATAGACGGCCGAGGCCAGGGTGATCACGACCGCCAAGAACCAAAAGAGAAACTTCTGCATCAGGTCCTTCCTTGGTGAGGTCAATCTTTGATGGTGATGGAGCCGAGAACGACGGAGGCGTTGATCCGGAGCGTCCCCTTTTTCTCGGCCTCGGCCGGCGATTTCGTTTTTTGTTCGATCGATCCCAGGACGGGGCTTCCTTCGATGACGACCTGCCAATCCTGCCGGATCCTGACCTCGATGCTGCCGAGGACGGCGGACAGGGCGAGGACGGCCTGGCCCCCTTCGAGCCCGGCCCCGGTCAAGTCGATTTCGGCCGACCCGAGAACGACTTCGACCGACCCGCCCTTGAAGTTCGGAGATTCGACCCGCCGCGACGTCGAGGAGAAGACCTGGGAGATCCGGAGATCGTCCGAGGTCAGCTCAGGGATTTTTTTTTTAACCGCCTCACGGGCCGGTTTGAAGAGGACCCAAATCCCCAGGACGATAATGAACAGGGGCCAGATATAACGCCAGACGTCGTGGTGGAAGATCCGGAGCCGCATAACCAGGAAAAACGTTCCGAACAGGATGAAAAAGACGCCGGCCCCGGCGTTCTTGAAGTTGTTGCCGATGATGATCGAGAGGCCGATGAGGATGAAGATCGCCGGCCAGTAGCGGCTGATGAGATAGCCGAAATCCAGCTCTCCCATCTGGTCGAACAGGAATAAAACGCCAACGACGATGAGGACAAGTCCCCAGAAAATGCGGCCTTGCGACCCTCTTGATGCGGCCATGATTCCCTCCGTCTTGCCTCAAGATATCAGAAACCGTTCCACCTGTAAACCTAGGGTTGTTAAGGGCGGAGATCCAGGCCACCCTCATCCCCCGGCCCCCGGGCACCAGTCCCGTCGGTTCCCCCATCGGAAACCGATGGGTCCCCCTCCGCTACGGGGGCTTTCGGGTGGCCTGGATCTCCGCCCTTAGGCTCCCAGGCTACTTTGAGTGCTCTCATAACCGGCGGATGTTCATTCCGCCGCTGACTTCGATGACCGCCCCCGTCGAGAACCCGAAAGCGCCGCTGGCCAGGGCGGCGACGGCCTTGCCCACGTCCTCGGGGAGGCCCCAGCGGCCTTGGGGGACGAGCCCGCCCGCGATCATCCGGTCATACCGGGCTTTGACCGGCGCCGTCATGTCCGTGGCGATGATTCCCGGCCGGACCTCGTAGACGGCGACGCCGTGAGGGGCGAGGGCATGGGCGAAAAGGGTCGCGGCCATGCTCAGGGTCGCCTTGGAGAGGCAGTACTCGGCGCGCGTCGGGGAAGAGACGACCGCGCTGATGGAGGTGATGAAAATGATGGACGGCTTGACCGCGTCATCGCCGCTTGTCCTGGCGATCATCCGCCTGGCCACGTTCTGGGTTAGGAAGAATGGCCCCCGGGCGTTGACGCCCATCACCCGGTCGTAACTCCCCGCCGTCGTTTCGAGGAGATCCAGTCTTTTTCCCGGGGCGACGCCGGCATTATTGACGAGAACGTCGATCCGGCCGAATTTCGCCAGCACGGCTTCGATGGCGCGGTCGTGCTCCGAAATCGCGGCGACGTCACATTGAACGGGCAAAAATCGCCGCCCCAGCCGTTCGACCTGGGCCTTAACCTCGAACAGCCCTTTTCTTCTATTCTTAGGATCCCAGCGGATTTCGAGGCCGGCGATGTCGAAACCCTTCCGGGCGAGCTCGAGGGCGATGCCCCTGCCGATGCCCTGCCCGGCCCCGGTGATCACGGCGACCGGCCGCTTCGAAACGCTCTTCCTGGCCATGGTCAACCCTCCTCCCGGACGATCCTGTCCTTGAGAAAATCGTTCCAGACGGTCTCGAACCAACTGTCAGCGCAGGGGATGGGCCGGACCTCAACCCACGATGTCTTTACGCGGCCCGGGCCATCGAGTCCGATCTCCAGGATCTTGCCGCTCACGAAGTCCGTCGGCGCCGTGAGAGAAAAGGCCCACCGCCTGTCCAGTCCGGGGCAGGGGAGGCGCCCCCGTTCGTCGGGCACGAGGTAAGACCCGCGGCTTTTTCCGCCGCGTTCAAGGTACTCCCGGATGGCCTCGAGATAAACGGCATGGGTCAAGGCGAGATCCAGAATCGTGAAGGCCTCCGGCAGCAACTGAGCCGACGAAACCCGGAGGTCTGTCCGGAGCTTTTTCACGAGGCCCCATGCCCGGGGCGTTTCCGCGCGGACATCCTTCGCGTCCCGGACGTGCGCGCCGCACGCCGACATACGTTTTTGGATTTCAGCGAGGGCCCCGGTCACAAAGCCGCTCTGTCCGGCCTCTTTCTTGATCATCCGCCGAGCGTCGTCGAATTTCCCCGCGACCTGGGATTCGGCCAGTCGGAGGAATTCCGCGGGCGTGGGTGGATCGTCCGGGTACCTTTTGGCGATGAAACGCGCCGCCCGCAGGCTTCCGATCTGTCCCGCGTTCAAGGCCGCGCCGCCCGGCCGGCGAACGCCGTGCGTCCCGTTGACCTCGCCCACCGGGAAGAGGTGACGAACGTTGGATTCCCACCAGATATTCCCTTTGAACCCGCCGTTGTTATGCTGGGCGCAAACGGCGATTTCCAGGGGTTCCCGCCGGAGATCGATACGGTGGGCCTTGAAAACCTCGACGGCCGGCCGGTTCATCCGGAGAAGACGGGCGATCGGTGTCGCGAGCAGGGCGCCTGATTTTTCGAGATAGGCGCGCGCCTCGGGGGCGAGGAGGCCGAAATCGAACTCCGCGAGTTTGCCGGCCCCACGGGGGTTGGTCCGGTAATCCAGGAAGACCCGCCGGCCTTTGACGGCCGTCTCTTCGTAAACGAGGACGTCGATGAGCGAGGACCCGTACTCGAAAACTTTCGCCGGGTCGAACGGCCATTCATATCCTTTTAAAAAGATGGCCGTCGCGAGCCTTCCCATGTCCGGGAAACGATCGGTTAGAAAATCCCGCTCGTCCCCGCCCCGGGCGTCCGTCGAAAAATACCTCGGGACGACCTGCTGGTATGTCCCCGACAAGTTCCAACGGAATTTGACGGAGGCCAACCCGTGCTGCGATTCCGTGAGGTTGTTGGCTACGGCCCCCGCCTCGAAGGCCAGTCCGTGGGAGCCCCACTGGTCCCAGGGGTATGCGGAGTACCGGTACATCCCGCCGGGGCCGCCTGTGGCCAACACGACGTTGGCCGCGCTAAAAAGGACGAAGCCGAGGTTTTTCGATGTCGGCTTGGCTTTGTCCAGGGCGACGGCGCCGATGACCCTCTTCCCGCGGCCGCGGCCCGCGGTGAGAAGGGAAATCACCTGATGGCGGTTGAGGACGGGGATGCGGAGACGCCGGATCTCCCGGGCCCATCCTTCGACCATCAATCGGGAGGTCAGCGGGCCCGCCGACGTGGCCCTCTGACGAGGATCGTTGTCGGTCCTGTAGCCGACGTAAGCGCCGTACCTGTCCTGAGGAAACGGGACGCCGAGACCGGCCAGGCGGTAGAACGCCTCGGCTGAATTCAGAGCTTCGCAGAGCGCGATATCGCCGTGCATCGAGCCGCCTGCGGCAAGGTCGCGGGCCATCTCGAACGGAGAGTCGGGCCGGTCGCCGGCGAGCGACAGCTTGTAATAGGTTTGCTTGTCCGAACCGGAGTTGTTGGAGGCCCCGGCGCCGAAGCGGTCCGTGACGATCGCGACATCCGTCAGGCCTTCCTCGTGGAGACGGACCGCCGCGCTGAGGCCGGCGGCGCCGCTGCCGATGACGAGGGTGTTCAGCGAGAAGACGGGAAACTCGTTGCCGCCGACCCGCATCCGAGTCTTGGTCATTGTCCCGCCGGTCCTTTCGTGCCCGGGGTCAAAAATATAACAAGCTAGGCCCCGCCGTCAAACCGATCTGATTCCTCAGGGCTTCGGAGATGGCTTCCACTCCAGAGTGCGGTTTGCGCTAAACCGCACATGACGTTCCAGCCATTCCCCTTCAGCCCCTCGGAAAATAGCGATGCGCCGAAGCACCTCGCTTAGGTATGTGTCCCCGTTTTTTCTGACTAATCGCTCGCCGGGTCGGCGAAGAGCGACCGCAGCCTTTCGACGGACACGTCTTCGAAATCGTCGATGACCAGGTGGACGTGGCCCAGCTCCTCGGGCGTATGCGTCGTCGTGACGCCGACGACCCGCATCCCGGCGGCCAGTGCTGATTCCACGCCGGGATAGGAATCTTCGAACGCAACGCATTGCGCCGGGTCCCTCCCGAGCTTCTCGGCCGCCTTGAGATAGAGGTCCGGAGCGGGCTTGCCCCTGGTGACTGCGCTGATATCGACGAGGGCGTCGAAATAGGGCCTGAGCCCCGCCTCGTCGAGGACGAAGTCCAGGTTGACCCGTGGGGCGGACGTGGCGACGGCCGTTGTGATGCCCTCGGCCTTGAGCTCTTCGAGGAAGCGGACGAGCCCCCCGGCCGGCTTGACGTGTCCCTTATAAAGCTTCCGATAAAGGGCTTCCTTTTCTAGGGCATAGAGGGTGGCTTCCTGGTCATTCAAGTTTCCCTTGAGGAGCCCCAGCAGGATATCGCGGTTGACGCGGCCGAACAGGTGATTCTTGAAGTACTCGGGGTCGAAGGGAAGGCGGTGCTCATGGGCAAACACCTCCCAGGCCCGGAAATGGAAGGCGCGGTTGTCGACGATGACGCCGTCCATGTCGAAGACGGCGGAGAAATCGGCCCCGGTCCCGTGGGGCCCCGGCGCGGCCGCGCTCAAGCCTGCCCTCCTTGTTTTCGCGTCATCGGGCCTGCCGGTACTCCGGGTCCCGTACGACGCAGCCCACCCGCTTCTGCTGACGCAAGAGGTGCGAGCAGAGCGAACAGGCCGTGCATACCTTCCGGGCGTTGAGCCGCCCGTTCCGAGCGAGGTCCTTCGGGAAATCGGGATAGGCGAGGGCGCCCCGTCCCTGGCCGACGATGGCCGTCTTTCCCGACTGGACCATGGCCGCGCCGACATTGGGGAAAAAGTGCCGCAGCCAGGAGTAACCCGGGCCGGCCACGGCCATTCGCGGAGAATTCCGCTGGAGCTCCGAGGCGAACCGCAGATGCCGGGCCACGCCTTCGAGCGGATGCTCGTCGGGCACCTTTGCGCCTGGGACGGGCTTATCTGAAGGTCTGCCGAAATGGGATTGCCACGCCGGGACGCCCATGGAGAGGGCCAAGAACTTTACGCCCTCCTTCTCCAGCCGCCGGATGAGCGCCTTGGCTTCCTTGAGGTTGGGCGTCTTGCGGCGGTTGGGGTCCATCCCGAATCCATAAGGGAAGGGGACCATATCGGACGCGCTCAGACGGCTCGTCAGAAGGAGCCGCGGTACCTCCTGCCGGATCCGGCGGATCGTCTCGAGAAGAAAACGGCACCTGTTATCGAAGGTTTCGCCGTACCGGCTCCCGGTCCGCGTAAACGAAGCGAGGAGTTCGGACACGAGATAGCCGTGGCAAGCCTTGATATCCACCGCGTCGAAACCGGCCGAGGCGGCCAGGTCGGCGGCGTTGACGAAATCGTCCTGGATTTCGGCGAGGGTTTCGTCGGTAAGAACGGGATAATCCGGCGGGAGCCCGTGCAGCGCGTCGAGGAGGGGGCTCCTGTGGACGATGAGCGGCTCGGGCTTTCCTTCGGGCTTGGCGAAGCGGCCGGAATGGGTGAGCTGGAGGACGAGGAGAGGTTCGTGGCTCGGGCCCCATTCCCGGGCGGCCGCCTCCCGCGTTTTCCCGACGAGCTTCTTGAAGGCGTCCTCGGTCTCGTCCGTGAGCATGAGCTGGCGCGGATTGGACCGCCCGTCGCGCCGGACGGACGTCGCTTCGACCCAGACAATCCCGCTCCCTCCGGCTGCGTATTTTTCGTAGCGCCGGAATGTCCATGGGGAGGGCCCCCCGCCCGGCGTGGCGTCGGCCCCCTCAATGGGCAGGACCGCGAGCCTGTTGGGAACGCGCCGTCCGGCGACCGTCATTGGCTCGAGAAGTCCGGAGATATCTTCCAAGAAGGGGATATCCACGCCGAGCTCGCCGGCCTTGGCCAGGAGTTCGCCCGGGCTTTTGAAAGCGAACCGCGCGTGGCGTGCCATGACGGCTAACCCGTCCTCTCGACGACGATCCTCCGGACGGCCTTCAGCCCGTGTTTCACCCGGCGCTCGCAGACTTCCGGCCAGCGAGCCCGGTCCAGGACGGCCAGTTTCTTCTGGTCC
Organism: Candidatus Aminicenantales bacterium; assembly: GCA_049513915.1. Lineage (GTDB taxonomy): Bacteria > Acidobacteriota > Aminicenantia > Aminicenantales > Saccharicenantaceae > DATKJS01. The sequence goes on from JBEKVN010000051.1 coordinate 13,944, forward strand.
TTTAAGGACTGGCTCCTGGCGGCGAGGCCAAGGAGCTTCGCCAACTCGAGAGACGTGAGATCCGGGAACCTGGCCAGAAATCCGGCCTCGTGGATGGGGATGAGGAAGTCGCCGCCGTGGTCTTCGAGGGACAGGTTGATCTTTCTCGGGCCCGCCGAGAGTTTTTCGAAGATGGCGGCCAGGTCCACGACTCCGGTCCCCGCCTCGGCCGGGAACGAAACGAGCCCATCTTCCGTGAGAAGCAGGCCGCCGTCCTTGACATGCGTCGTGACCACCCAGGGCAGCAACCGCTCCGTGGCGCTTTCCGGGTCCTCGAGCATGGTCAGGAGGTTCATGGTGTCGAGGCAGACGCCCAGGGACTCCCCGGGAACCGCCCCGCCCATCTCGAAGAGCCGCACCAACTCGAAGGAGGTGAACTCGAAATGGGTCTCGATGGCCAGGATGACCCCGAAATCGCGGAGCATGGACTTCTGTTCACGGAGAGCCCCGGCCATGAGCCGGAGAAGCTCGCCGGTCGGGGGCGAATCCTCTTTCCAGCGCATCAGGCCGCCCGAGCATGACCGGACGGTGTCCGCTCCGAGAAGGCAGGCCTCGGCCGCGGCCCTCTTGTTGACGCTGAAAATGTCCTTTTTGGCGCCCGTCGCAAGGTCGAGGGGGATGTGCTCGCCCCCGCCCCACTCGAGGTAAAGCCCGTTTTCCGCGGCGTAGCTCCGGAGGTCTTCGAGCAGGGCCTTGTCCGGCACGTCCGAATGAGGAAGGTTTGTTTCGGAAAACTGAACGCCGTCGGCCTCGTTGATCATGGCCCACTCGAGGAGTTCGAAAGGGGAGAGGTCGAGGGGCTTGAGGCTGTAGCTGTCGATCCCGACCTTGAACAGGTTCATCAGGCCTCCCTCCTCCGTGTCCTCATCATATCAGAATCCCGCCGCCGTTGGCTACATCCCCGTGCCTGCCTCTTCAGGGCTGAGGGGCTGGCCTCCACTCCAGAGCGCGGTTTTTCACGCCGCGAGAATCCCGTCCTTCTCGGCGCCAAAACAACTCGCTTGGCGTGCGCTACGCCAAGCTCAAACAAGTTTTGTCGGTTCCCCCGCCCTTTCATTGCGTTCCGGAATTCTTGACAACGCGGGGGCATTTGTTGTGATATAGGACGAACTCGGAGCGCGGAAGGAGAGACGAGATGCTTAAAGAGATGCAAGAGGCCCTCATCGCGGGCAAAAAGGCCGAGGTGGAATCCCTGGTCGACCAAGCGCTCGGCGCCGGGCTCCCGGCCGCCAAGATCCTGAACGAAGGCCTGATCCCGGGCATGGAACGGCTCGGCGAGTTGTTCAAGAATAACGAGGTCTTCATCCCCGAGGTGCTCGTAGCGGCCCGGGCCATGAACGCCGGACTGGCCAAGCTCGAGCCTCACCTGATCAAGGACAAAGTCCAGCCCAAGGGCGTCGTCGTGATCGGCACCGTGAAAGGCGACCTCCACGACATCGGCAAGAACCTCGTGGCCATGATGCTCCGAGGCAACGGCTATAAGATCGTGGACATGGGCATCGACGTCTCCCCAGAGAAATTCGTCGAAGCGGCCAGGGCCAGCGGTGCCACCGTCGCGGCCCTTTCCGCGCTGCTAACGACGACCATGGTCCAGATGAAGAACATCGTTGAGGCGTTTAAGAAATCGGGCCTCAACACCTGCGTGATCATCGGCGGGGCTCCGGTCACGAAGGAATATGCGAACCAAATCGGGGCCCACGGCTATGCCCCGGACGCCGCCAGCGCCGTCGAGGAAGTCGCGAGACTCCTCGGCGTCTGATCGCTTTTTCCCGGCGGATGCCCGATCCCGCGGCCGTCTTTTGATGAGCATGACTTCGCGCGAGCTCGTCGTCGGAACGCTTGAACTGCAATCCCCGCCGCGTGTCCCGCGCCAGCTCTGGACCCTGCCTTGGGCCGAGCGCTTCCATCCCGCCGAGCTCGCGGCCATCCAGAAAAAGTATCCGGATGACATCGTCCGCTGTCCCGCGCCCCTGAAGACGCCCCTGATAACGCTGGGAGACGAGCATGCGCCGGGCCTCTATATCGACGAATGGGGGTGCCGCTTCGAGAACAAGCAGTGGGGGATCATCGGCGAGGTCAAAGACCCCCTCCTTAAGGACTGGCGTGCGTGGAAGTCGGTCCGGGTGCCCGAAGAGCGCTTGAGCCTGGACGCCGCTAAAGTCGATGAGTTCTGCGGGGCGAACGATGTCTTCGTTTACTCCCAACCCCTCATCCGGCCCTTCGAGCTCCTCCAGTTCATCCGCGGCCCCGAGAACCTCTACGTCGACCTCGCCGAGCGGCCGGACGAGCTCTTCCTCCTCATCAAGCGCATCCACGCCTTTTATATGGAGGAGCTTAGACTCTGGGCTTCAACCGACGTGGACGCGCTCTTTTTCGCTGACGATTGGGGAAGCCAAAAGTCTCTCCTCATCTCGCCCGCGCTCTGGCGGGAGGTCTTCAAGCCGCTTTATCGTGATTACGCGGAGATCGCCCACGGACATGGCAAGTACGTCTTCATGCACAGCGACGGATACATCACGGACATCTGCCCCGACCTCATCGAGATCGGCGTTGACGCCCTGAATTCGCAGGTTTTTTGCATGAACGTCCCGGAGCTGGGGCGGCGGTTCGGGGGCAAAATCACGTTCTGGGGGGAGATCGACCGCCAGCACCTCCTGCCGTACGGCACGCCCGGGGACGTCGCCGCGGCGGTCAGCGCGGCCAAGGACGCTTTCTACCGGAACGGCGGCGCCATCGCCCAGTGCGAGTTCGGGATCGGGGCCCGGCCGGAGAATGTGGAAGCCGTTTTCGAAACTTGGAAGAGTCTTGTATAATGTACGTCTAAACAATATATGGATGGATACGAACGCTTTGTCATCAAGAGGCCGCTGAGGCCCGAGGAGGTCGCATGACAAGAAATAAAATCGTTTTTCCCCTGATTCTGGCCGCCGTTGCGGCCTTCGCGGCGGCCGGTTTGGCCAAAGACATCGTTGTCACGAGCCAGTGGTCCGCCAGCCCCGTCAGAATAGACGGGCTGGAGCAGGATTGGCAGGACGCGACGTTTCTGACCGACGAGGGGTCGAAGGCTCAGTACGCGGTCAAGAATGACGGGACGGACCTTTATATTCTCTTCGTTTTCAAGGATCAGTTGAGCGCGACGACCATTGATTACACGGGCATGAAGGTCTACTTCGGCGCCGAGGGCAAGAAAAGCAAGGACCTCGGCATCCTCTTTATCAGGAAGCCCATGGCCGTCGAAAACGTGATCGCCGAAATGGAAAAAAGGGGCGAGACACTGACCGAGGAACGGAAGACGGAACTCCGGAAGCAAAAAACTTACATGGTCTTCACGGAAGAGGTCATCAACTCCAAGAAAGTGACCGCTCCGTCAGACCCGGCCGTTCAAACCCTGCCGCCCGTCTATAGGGCCGCCAACAACAAGCGTGTGGCCGTCTATGAGTTCCGGATCCCCCTCAGCCGGGTCAACCAGCCCGGCGGCATCGGTTCCGAGCCGGGAAAAACCATCAAGCTCGGCTTTGAGTGGGGCGGCATGACCACTGAGATCATGAAGAACGTCATGGCCGACCGGGCCGCCTCGGGCGCGGTCGCCAGGCAGGGGGCTTCGGCTATGTCCACCAGGGACACGTCCGGAGAAGGCGAGGGCGGCGGCGGGGACTTCCAGGGCTTCAACCGCGACCCCCACTATAAGAAGCACTCCTTCTGGATCGACCTGAAGCTGGCTGGCCAATAATCCGGCGGGAGTCCGGCGGGATTAGAACGGCGTCGCGGCCAGGTAGGCGCCGGCGAAGGCCAGGAGTACGGCCGCGACTTTCCATAAGCTCAGGCGTTCCTTCAAAAACAGCGCGGCGAGGACCACGATGAATATTGTGTTCAGCTGGTTGAGCGCCGCGGCCACCGAAACCTTGGCGTATTTCATGCCGCCCATCCAGAGGATAAGCGAAAAGTAGGAGCCGAAGAACGAGGCCGGGACCATGGCTTTCCAGTTGGCCCGGTTGAGCAACGGGGATAGGATCGCCCGGCGCCCCGGGAGAAGGGGCACGACAATGGCCAGGGGGACCGTGCCGCCGACGATTCTGACCAGGGTCGCCCAGACGACGGAACCGTCAGCCAACACCGGCTTGACGATGACAATCCCGACGGCCACGAAAAACATGGCCAGAACACCGAAAACCAGGCCGAGAACGAGGTCTTTTCGGGTAAGCGGCTCGCCGTGGTCCGAGCGGGAGGCGGCCAGGACCGCCGAGATGATCAGGGCGACACCGATGAGTTGCCAGGCCGCCATGCGCTCCCCGAGAAGGACGAAAGACAGCCCGATGACGAAGGGGCTGTAGAGGCAATCGACGATGGCCACGATGCTGGCTCCAAGCCGGTTCAGGCTGTAGAAAAATAGCGTGTCGGAGACGGCAATTCCCAGGAACCCGCTGAGGAGCAGGAGCCCGAGGGTTTTTGCCGGCACAGCCGGGAAGAGGGGCAGGCCGAAGATGATCATCGTGGGGACCATGAAGACCAGGGCCAGGACGTTCTTAAAGAGGTTAAGACCCAGCGGATGAACCGTCCGGCCGCTGACCCGGTAGAGGATGACGGCCACGGCCCAGACGAGTCCGGAGACGACGGCCAGGATCTCGCCCAGCGAGCTCATGCCGTGGACGAAATTTAGGATCGATGTCACGGGTCTTGTCTCCAGACGCTCCGAACTTTAACTAAGCGGCAGTTATAGCAGAGAATGCGGGGAGGGTCAAACAGTGGCCTTCCGCGTCTCAGCCAATTCCCTTTCCCGTCCCGGGCCGGGGCTCGCCTTCTTTTTGATGAACAGACCGGAATTGACCATTCCCGGAGCGGCGTGTTATAAACGGGGGAGACCGCGCCGTGGTCACACGAACGAGGAGCGTCCCCATGAAGAAATCCCGCCTCCCGCTATTTTCGGCCGCCGTCCTGGCCGTGCTCGCCCTGGCCTTTTTCTCCGGCTCCGGGAAAAAACTCATAAATGCCGGGCCGACGCCCGAATTCGATTCCTGCACGAGCATCCTGGTCGGGCGGCTGGCCTCGGCCGACGGCTCGACGATGACCTCCCATTCCTGCGATTCCGGGTCCGACCGGACCTGGATGACGATCGTCCCCAACCGGAAGCACAAGCCCGGCGAGATGGCCAATATCTATCTCGAGCCGAAGCTCGCCAAGGGCCCCGACGACCCCGACCGGCTGGAGACGGGGGAGATCCCGCAGGTCGCCGAGACCTACGCCTACCTCAACGCCGCCTATCCGATCATGAACGAGCACCAGCTGGCGATCGGCGAGACGACGATCGGCGGCCGGCGCGAGCTCGTGAGCGAAGCGGGCATCATCGACGCCCCCGAGCTCTACCGCCTCTGCCTTGAACGCGCGAAAACCGCCCGCGAGGCTATCCGCATCGCCGGGGAGCTCACGGCCAGGCACGGATACAACGACTGGGGGGAGTGCTTCACTTTCGCCGACCCGAAAGAAGTTTGGCAGTTCGAGATCTACGGCCCGGGCAAGGGGAAGAAAGGCGCGGTCTGGGCCGCGCAGCGCGTCCCGAACGACGAGATCGGCGTCTCGGCCAACGCCGGCCGCATCCGGAAGATCGATCTCGCGAACGCGGATGACTTCATGGCTTCGGTAAACGTCGTGTCTTTGGCGGAGGAGATGGGCTTCTGGCCCAAGGCGGGCGGGGAGCCGTTTGATTTCAGCTATGCTTATAATCCGGAGTCCCGGACGAGCCTCTACTGCCGGAGGCGGGAGTGGCGCGTCCTGAGCCTGCTGGCCCCCGGGCTCAAGCTCAATCCCGAGTCCGAGAATTTTCCGTTCTCCGTCAAGCCCGAGAAAAAAGTCACGGTGCGCGAACTCTTGGCCATTTTCCGCGACGCCTACGACGGGACCGAATTCGATATGACCCGGACGCTTATCGCGGCCAACCGGAAAGGGGAGGCGGTCAAGAGCCCGATCGCCAGCCCCTTCATGAGCGGGGACCTGAGGGAGCTATTGCGGATCAAGCGGGAGCGGACGATCTGCTCGCCGGCCTCGACGTATCTCCAGATCACCCAGTCCAGGAACTGGCTGCCGGGCGCCATCGGCGGTGTCGTCTGGCTCGGCTACGACAATCCGGCGACAACGCCCCACACGCCGTTCTACATGGGCATCGACCGGATGCCCGATTCCTACATGGTGGACGGGCGGCGGGCCTACGGACGGGCCTGCGCCTGGTGGGCCTACCGGACCGTGAGCAAGCTGGCCCTCTTCCGTTGGCAGGAAATGACAAAGGACATCGAGAAAATCTGGCGCGATATCGAGGACAGGGCCTTCGGGAACCAGGCGGCATTTGAACTGGAGGCGCTGGCGCTTTATGAAAAGGACCCGAGAAAGGCCAAAGAGCTTATGACGAAATATTGCATCGACCAGGCCAATCAGGCCGTGGCCGCCTACTGGAAACTCGCCGACCAGCTCTGGGTCAAGTATTCCGGGAACTTCTAATTGGGGACACAATACTAATTTCCGAAATTGCCAAGCGAGGCCATGTTGCCTAATTCAGGAAGATTTGATTTTCCGGAAAAGAGAGCCATTCCCGAGGCCCCGCCGGAAATTCGGAAATTAGTATTGTGTCCCCAATTTGATTGACTATGACAATTTTTGGTCTGCATTGGCTGGATTTCACGATCGTCGTCGTCTTCGTCCTCACCGTCCTCTGGCTCGGCCGGCAGGCCGGCCGCAAGACCAAGAGCGCCGAGGATTTTTACGTCGCGGGGCGCCGGCTCGGGAAGTTTTATCAATTCTTCCTCAATCTCGGGACCTCGACCAACGCCGACCAGGCCATCGTCGTCTCCCGCGAGGTCTACCGTCAGGGCATCGGCGGCATGTGGATCCAGTACCTCGTCCTTTTCCTGACCCCCTTCTATTGGTTCACGACCGGCTTCTTCCGCCGGGTCCGCCTCGTGACGATCGGCGACTTTTTCACCGAACGCTTCAAGAGCCGGTTTCTGGGCGGGGCCTTCGCCGTTTTCACCCTCTTTATGGCCTTCCTCGGCAACGGCGTCGGCTACATGGTGGCCGCCAAAACCATGATGGCCCTGACCCCCAAGCCCGCGGTGAAATACACGGTCCAGGAAAAGACGAGCGTCGACCTCTTCCGCGAATTCCGCGCCCTCCAGCAGAAATCTGCGGCCGGGCTTCGCGCGGACGAGCAGAGGCGGCTCGACGAGCTCTCCGAGCGGTCGAAGAAAGAGGAGCTCAAGTCCTTTATTTCGTACACGGACCCGGTCGTTATTTACACGATCTATACGGTCATCGTCGCGATCTACACGATGATGGGCGGGTTCTTCGCGGCTGCGATCACCGACGTCATCCAGGGGTTCCTGCTGACGACCTTTTCCATCCTGCTGATTCCCATCGCCCTCTCCCGCATCGGAGGTTTCGCCGGCCTCCACGCCGCCGTACCGGACTTCATGTTCCGGCTTTTCGGCTCGGCCGCGACCAGCGAGTACGCGTGGTACACGATCCTGGCCATGGTGCTCTCCAACCTCGTTTCCATCATCGCCGTCGCCACGGGGATGCAGACGGCCGGCTCGGCCAAAAACGAGACGGCCGCACGGGTCGGCATGATCGGGGGCATGTTCTTCAAGCGCTTCATCATGATCTTCTGGGCCCTGACCGGGCTCCTGGCCATCGCCCTTTACTCCGGGCAGCTCCACGACCCGGACCTCATCTGGGGCCACATGACCATGGACCTGCTCTTCCCCGGCGCCATCGGGCTGATGATGGCCGGGATCTTATCCGCCAAAATGTCCGCTCTCGCGGGTTCGAGCGTCTCGTACTCGGCCCTCTTCATCCGCAACCTCTACCAGCCTTTCGTCAAGCCCAAGTCGGACCGCCACCTCATCAACGTCGGACGGGTGGCCATCGCGGTGACCCTCATCGGCGGGGTCGGTGTGGCGCTCTTTATCGGCAACCTCCTCGACATGTTCAAGTATTTCATCTCGCTCCCGGCGATTTTCGGCGCGGCGATTTGGCTTGGATTCACCTGGCGCCGGCTGACCAAGGCGGCCGTCATCGTCCAGATCTTCATCTGCTTCGCCATTTACGCCGTCATTCCCAACCTTTTCCAGTCCATGGATTGGGCCAGGACGCGGCCCGGCTTCCTTCGGGAGACGCGGCCCCAGGTCCTGACGATCTCGACGAAGGCGTTGCGCGAGGACGTTGCGGCCGGCCGGGCCGCCGCCGTCGGCGATGTCATCAGGAAGCAGCAGGTCAATCCGCCGGCCGGCATCTTTTTCGAGAAGGTGGCCCTGACCGACCCGCGGAACCCCGCTTCGCCGCGGATCGGCATCGGCCGGTTCCAGGCGGAGGTCTGGGTCCTGAGCTGGTTCGGGGCCGATTTCTCGGGGTTCTCCAAGGCCCAACTCAACGCCGTCCGGTTCGGCTTCGACGCCCTGTTTCCTTTCCTCTTGCTTTTCCTGTTGAGCGCCGTGACCAGGCCCATCGCGAAACCGGATCTCGCCCGCTTCTTCGCCAAGCTTCACACTCCGGTCCAGCCGACGAAGGAGGACGAGGAGCGGGTGCTCCGGCACGCGGTTGATCACTACGACGAGATCGAGAAGCGCAAGCTCCGGCCGGGCTCGAGCTGGGAATTCATGAAACCGGTCCGGGCCGACGTCCTCGGCTTCGTCGGGAGCTGGCTCCTCGTCGGCGTCATCATCTTCCTGCTTTGGCTCATGGTCAATATCAAATAAAATGGGGACACAATACTAATTTCCGAATTAATGTCGAGGGTGCCCCCCGAAACTGGCTAAGCAGGATGATATCCACATATAATAAGAGGGAGGGAATAGATTCCCGCAACAATTCATGATATCGAAATTCGGAAATTAGTATTGTGTCCCCAAATAAAAAAGATATCCGCGACCTGACGCTCGAGGAGCTCAAGACGGAGCTCGAGGCGATGGGGGAGAGGCCGTTCCGTGCCGGCCAGATCTTCGATTGGCTTTACCATAAAGGAGCGACCGATTTCGCGGGATTCACCAGCCTGTCCAAGGACCTCCGGGATAAGCTTGCGGCGCGCTTCACGATCGGCATTCTGGAGCCCGAAGCGCAGTTGAAATCCAAAGACGGAACGGCCAAGTTCCTCTTCAAGCTCGCCGACGGCAATTGCATCGAAACCGTCCTCATCCCGTCCGGGAAAAGAAATACCGTTTGCCTTTCGACCCAGGCCGGCTGCAAATTCGGCTGCGCCTTCTGCGCCAGCGGACTCCACGGGCTCAAGCGGAACCTGACCGCTTCGGAGATCACCGGGCAGGCTCTCTACCTCGCGAAGACGCTCGGCGTCGAGATCACCAACTATGTCTTCATGGGCATGGGCGAGCCGCTCGACAATTTCGACAACCTGGCCAGGGCCATCCGGATCATGAACGCCCCGGAGGGATTGGGAATCGCGGCGCGCCGGGTGACGATCTCGACGGCGGGTCACATCCCGGGCATCGAGCGGCTCAAAACCCTCGACCTCCAGGTCAATCTCTCGGTCTCTCTCCACGCCGTGACGGACCGGTTGCGCAGCACCCTCATGCCCATCAACAAGAAATATCCGCTGGAGAAGGTCGTCGCCGCCTGCGAGGACTACATTCGTTCGGGCGGCCGGATGATCACGCTCGAGTATATCCTCATCCGGAAGGTCAACGACTCGCTCAACGACGCCGACGGGCTGGCCGGGATCGCCCGTCGCCTGCGGGCCAAGGTCAACTTGATCGCCTACAGCCCGGTCGCCGGCCTCACCTTCGAGACGCCTTCCGACGACGAGGTGGCGCGCTTCACGCGTTGGCTCGAGGAACGGCGGGTCCACGTCACGCTGCGTCTGTCCAAAGGCCAGGACATTCTTGCCGCTTGCGGCCAGCTGGCCGGACGGTTCCAGGAGAAGGGCGGGCCCGCCAGTGCCAAAGGTTAGGGCCTGTTCAGAAAAAGGGGGCAGATCATGAAAAGATACGCCGCCGCTTTGGCGTTTTGCCTCATCGTCCTCGGCTTGGCGCCTATTTCCAGGGCCCAGGACGCGCAGCGGTTCTTCCCGAAGGCCGACCTCATGAAGATCGGCGTTTATTACTATCCGGAGCAGTGGCCCGAATCCCAGTGGGACCGCGATTTTCACAAAATGGCCGAGCTCGGCTTCGAATTCACACATTTCGCCGAATTCGCCTGGGGCTTCCTCGAACCGGCGGACGGGAAATTCGAATTCGCCTGGCTCGACAGGGCCATCGACCTGGCGGCCAAGGCCGGCCTGAAAGTCATCCTGTGCACGCCGACGCCGTGCCCGCCCGCCTGGATGGGCGATAAATACCCCGAGATTTACCTCGTCGGCGGCGACGGAAGGCGGCGGGAACATGGAACAAGGGCCAACGGCTCCCTGGCCAGCGACGTCTTCGTCCGCTACGCGAAGCGGATCGTCGAGGAGCTCGGCCGGCGCTATGGAAACGATCAGCGCGTCTGGGGCTGGCAGCTCGATAACGAACCCAGCGCCCCGCCCGACTACAGCCCGTCGGCGCGGGCCAAGTTCCAGGCGTGGTTGAAAAAGAAGTACGGCGCGATCGACGCCATGAACGCGGCTTGGGGCGGCAACTTCTGGAGCACGAGATACGACTCGTTCGAGCAAGTCCTTATCCCCAATGAAGGTTTGTTCGGCGAGGACGCCTTGAGCCCTCACGCCCTGCTCGACTTCCGGAGATTCACGGCCGATGCGCAGGCCGAGTTTCTGGATTTCCAGCGCGATATCCTGAGACAGCATATCCGGCCGGAGCAGTGGGTCACGACGAACTACATCAATATCACCGATACCGCCGACCCCCGGCGCACGAAGCGGCTCGATTTCATGTCGTTCACAATGTACCCCGTGCGCGGCGAGAAGAATTTGGGTGCCCTCGGATTCCGGCTCGGCTCTCCATATCGGCTCACCTTCGCCACGGACTTTTATCGCTCGATCACGGGCGTCACGGGGGTCATGGAGCTCCAGCCGGGCCAGATCAACTGGGCCCCGGTCAACCCTCAGCCCCAGCCCGGGGCGGTCCGGATGTGGCTCTGGCATTCGTTTGGAGGCGGCTGCTCGTTCGCCTGCACGTACCGCTACCGCCAGGCGCGCTACGGAAGCGAGCTCTACCACGCCGGTATTGTCGGTCCGGACGGCGTGACGCCCTCGAGGGGCGGGGCCGAGTACGCCCTGGTCGCGGCCGAGATGAAAAAACTGCGCGCGCTCTACGACCCGAAGGTTGTCCTTCCCGTGAGGCTCGCCGCGAGGAAGACGGCCATCCTTTGGAGCCACGACGTGATATGGGACCTCGAAATCCACAAGCAGACCGTTCTCTGGGACACGTGGGACCATCGGTTCAAGCTCATGGCCGCGGCCAAGGCCCTGGGCGCGCCCGTAGACTATATCGGCGAAGATGACGACTTCGGCAAATATCCGTTCCTCATCGTCCCGGCTTACCAGCTGGTCGACGCGGCCCTGGTCGAGAAGTGGCGCCGTTACGCGGAGGGCGGCGGGCATCTCATCCTGACCTGCCGGACGGGCCAGAAGGACAAGAACGGGCAGCTTCCCGAAGCGCCCTGGGCGGGGATGATCGCGCCGCTCATCGGAGCGGAGGTCGGGATGTTCGACAGCCTGCCCGCGGACGGCCGCGGCCGGGTGCGCATGGGCGGCTCCGGGTATGAATGGAACCGCTGGGGCGACGTCCTCATTCCGCATCAGGGGACGGAGACGATGGCGACCTACACAGACCAGTTCTATGCCGGAAACCCGGCCGTCGTAACAAGACCGGTCGGACGGGGAAGCGTCACGTATATCGGCGTTGATACGCTCGACGGGAAACTCGAACGGGACGTCCTGCGGACGATCTACGGGCGGGCCGGGGCCCAGGTTGAGAATTATCCCCCCGGCGTCTATGTGGAATGGCGGGACGGATTTTTCGTCGCGGTCAATTATTCGTCGAGCGCCTTCGTCGTGCCGGTGCGGCCGGGCTCGACCTTCGTCCTCGGCTCGAACCCTGTCCTGCCGGCCGGGGTCCTCGTCTGGCGCGAGCGCTAATTTGGGGACACAATACTAATTTCCGATTTTCGAGTCTTTTTCCGGCCCTTTTTCAACGGGAGCAGGGTTCGGCCCGTCAGTTGCTCCAACTTGCGGACAAAATCGTCACTCCCCAGGGGGCGCCCCGTATGCTCATGCTCGCCGATGACTTGGATGTCTTCCTCGCGGTCCATCTGTCTCAAATAGTCTAGCCAATCCCCGATCGTTGGCTCGAGGGGACAAGGCGAGAGGAGCCGGTTGACGGACTTTTCGATATGGGAGCGGGCGCTCGACCATCGATAATCTTCTGCCTTGGAAACGATGCGCGCCCTGACTGGATTCCTTTCAATATATCGAATCACGGAATAACAATATCCGTCATCGAGCGGATAGGATACAAAACGGCCTTGCCATAGATATCCTTTCCAATCCTCACGGATGTTTATGAGGGACGTGTATTTTCTATGCGTTTCGCTGATTGCCTTGGACAGACTATCCTTTGTGCCCGGCACAGCAACCAAGTGGACGTGGTTGTCCATTAGACAGTACGCCCAGATGCGCAGACCGTGCTTGTCAATTTGGCGCTTTAACAAGGTAAGATAGGTCGCCTTATCAGCTTCCGAGAAAAATACCCTCAGACGCCGGTTCCCTCGCTGGATGACGTGATGAGGACATCCGGGAATGACGACGCGGGCGATTCTCGGCATACTCGAAATGCTCCTGATTTTGCCGGCTCTGAATGGATAAACGGCCAAAGGGGATCAGATTTCTCAGACACCCATTAAATTCGGAAATTGGTATTGTGTCCCCGATTTAAGAGCACGGCGAGGGCTTCGATGTGCGGCGTATGGGGGAAGAAATCGTAGATTTCGAGCCCCCGGATTTCGTACACCGGGAGCAGGATCTTCAAATCACGAGCCAGCGTCGTCGGATTGCACGAAAGGTAGAGCACGAGCGGCACGGGGCGGGCGGCCAGCTCGCGGAGCATCCCGGGGTCCACTCCGCGGCGGGGCGGGTCGAGGATGACGATCCCGATCTCCCGCTCGAGGAGCGACGGCAGCCATTCTTCGCTCGTCCCTTCACAGACGTTGAAGTTGCTGGCCTTGTTGAGGTTCATGTTCCGCTTCAGGAAGGAAATGTTGGCCCGGTCCGGCTCGACGCCGAAGACCTCCCTCGCGTCCTTGGCCAGGAACATCCCGAAGGTCCCGACCCCGCTGTAGAGGTCGGCGATGCCCGATCCGGCGAAATCGACGGCGGCCGCGCTCATGTCGTCGAAGACCTTTTCCAGGATCCCGACATTGACCTGGAAGAACGATTGGGCGCCGATTCGATAGATGACCCCCTTGACGGACTCCTCGAGCCGAGCGACCCCGCCGAGCGTTACCTCCCGGATCCTGTTCCCGTCGCGCACCAGGCCGACGATCCCGGAGAGAGGGAATCGGTGATGAAGGCCCTGGAGCTTCCCGGCCATCTCCTCGATCCTCGACGCTGACTCGAGATGAAAAACCGCCAGCAGTCTGCCGCGCGACCGGCTCTCCCTGATCTCGAGTCCCGATACGGCTTCCCACGCTTCGCCGCTGAGAAATCCGACGAGCTCCGCGAGAAGGTCATTGACCCTGTCGGACACCAGAAAGCAGCGGTCGACCGGGAGGAAAGCCGTTTCCTCGCCGGGTTCGTGGTAATAGGCCCGGGCTTTCCCGTCCTCCCAGAGGACGCGGAGACGGATTCTGTTCCTATACCCCCAGATTTCAGGAGACGGCGTCATCGTCAGGGCATCGAACTTCAGTTTCAACTCGCGGCCGAAGATCTCTTCGACCTGCCCTTTCTTGACCTCCAATTGGGCGCCGTATTCCATGTCCTGATAAGGGGAGCAGGCCAGGTAGTGTCCGCAACGCGGCTCGACCCTGGTCGCGGATTTTTCGACGACGCGGAGGGTCCGGCCCTCGGCGAAGGATTTCCGGTCCCTGAGGATCTCGACCTCTACCTTCTCCCCGGGAAGTCCCCTGTCTGTGAACACGACTTTCCCCTGGTCGAGGGCCATGCTCCGGCCCGGGTAAACGATCTTGTCGATTTTCAATATTGGGGACACAATACTAATTTCCTAATTTCGAAAGATTATCGGCCCGCACGCGCGGACCGTTGCGCCGGTCGATCATTTCGGGGCCTCCGCTCCGGCGTAATTCGGAAATTGGTATTGTGTCCCCAATTTGACGAGGCGGCCCCGGGCGCTCCAGGGGATGCCCAGCTCGGACGGCAGGACGTTCGCGGCGTAGCAGGCCTCGAAGGCCTCGTCCAGCCCTTCCACCCAAATCCGCCGGGATCCCTCTTCCCCGGCCACGCGCCGCGCCGCCTCGGGGAAATCCCGGATCTCCGGCATGGAGTCCTGCATTCCGTTGACGCAGAGCGTCTGGCTCGAGGCCGCTTCCAGCCCGCAGACCGGCCGTTCTCCGGTCCGCACGTTCCGGATCGCGTCCCAGAGCTTGACCATCCCGTCGGCATCGGGAACGCCGTAGTCTTTCCGCTCCCCGTCCGCGAATTCCGCCCAGATGCCGGACGTCCGGCTCGAGCAGTGGACGATCGCTTTCTCGAACTCGTAGGAAAATACGGGCCCCTTTTCCTGGCGGGAGACGTGAGTCGCGTAGAGCAGGATCTCGACGCCCTCTTCCGTCCTGGCCCTCATCGCGGCCGTGTCGAAGTTCTCGACGGGGTTGGCCCGGTAGAGTTCGGCCTCGACCTCCGCCGGCGCGGCGCTCGTGTGCCGCTCCCGGCCCAGCACATAAAACATGTTGTGCAGGTCGTGGGCCATAGCGTTCTGGGCCGGGCTGTCCAGGATCCAGCCTCCCTGCGCGTCCCGCTTCCTGCCCGCCCAGCCGTTCCTCCGGTAATATTTCTCGTCCCTCGGCCATAGATAAAGGCACTTGAGGCGTTTCGCCGCGCCGAAACGGCCCCCCATGATGTCTTTTTTGAGCTCCTGGACGGCCGTGCTGAACGCCCACTGGTAGCCGACGGACACCCATCGTCCCGCATCCCGCTCGACCTCCATCATCCGCCGGACTTCCCCGATCGTCCCGGCTATGGGCTTCTCGCAGAGGACATGGCTCCCTTTCGCCAGGGCGAGGCATGTCTGCCCGGCGTGATGCTGGATGGGGGAGGAGACGACGGCGAGTTCGGCCGTCCGGTTCCGGAAAAAACGGTCCAGGGCGGCGAACACCGGGACGCCCATGGAATGGAGCTCCTCGAGCCAGGGGCATCGCTCCGGCTCCGGGTCGACCGCGCCGGCGATCCGGAACGCGCCGGCCTCCCTGTGGTCCAGGAGTTCCCGGACGTAGACGGCGCCCATGCCGCCGATCCCGGCCAGGACGAGCGAAACGGGCGCCTTGACCATGCGTTTCTCGCGGCTCAATACTTGCACAGTTTGCGGAACTCGTCCAGCATGGCCATGTAATTCTCGTACTTCGTGCCCACGGCCACGCTGTGGCTCGAGCCGAGGATGAACCGCCCGCCCGGCTTGGCGCACGCCATCGACCGCCGTACGTCGCGCCGGACGTCCTCGGGCGTCCCGCCGACGAGGTTCTCGACGGCGACACCGCCCCAGAGCGAGATTTTTTGACCGTACTTTTTCTTCAGGGCACAGATGTCCATGCCTGCCGTTGGCTGGATGGACTGGTAGGCGTCATAGCCGATCTCGACGAAATCATCCATCAGGGCGTTGATGTTCCCGCAGCAGTGCTTGAGGATTTTCTTGCCGTATTTCTGTTTAACGTTCCGGGCCCGGGCCTTGTTGGCCTCGAGGAAGAGGTCGCGGAACGCGGCCGGGCTGATGAGCGGCCCCTTGCCGTAACCGAGGTCCTCGGCCCACAGCACGGCGTCCGAGTCCGGGTGGATGAGGACTGTGTCGGCCAGGTTCTGCCGCTTGACGAGGAACGCCGTGGCCGCCCGGACGACGTCCGGGTTTTCGCCGATCTCGAGCAGGCCCCGTTCCATGCCGCCGAGGAAAACGATCCCGATGGAACCGCCCGACGGCCCGCAGATGAATTTCTGGGCTTTGAATTCGCGGATGACGGCGTCCAGGATCTTCCAGGACCGCTCGTCGCGTCGCGGCGGGTCCGGCTCGCTCAGGAATTCCGTCGCGGTGAAGATCTTAGCGTCTCTCACCGGATCCCGGACGCACGTGATATCGTGGGTGATCTCCGAGAGCTTGAAGACCCGGCCGTACTTGTCCTCCCAGGTCGTCGGGTCGACGCGGCGCGGAGGCGGGTCGTCCGTTTCGGGCGGCATTTCCCATGTGGCCATGGGGAAGGTGACGATATCCAGTTCCAGCCGGCGATGGAGCTCGATGTGATCCTTTCGCCAGCTTTCCGCGACCTCCTCATGGCGGCCTTCCCAGAAAGCGATCTGAGATTTCGCCTTGGCCCTGAGATAAGTCTCGCGGCCAATGATTCTCCCGACCGTGTCGAAATCGACGGCGAACTCCCCGTAGGGGACCCGGTCTGGAATCCGGCCCTCGAGGGCCGCGAGGACGCGTTCCTTGGCGGTCACTTGTTCTTCAGCCGCCTTTCCATGAGATCCGTCTCCGCCCACGTTTTGGAACGCGGGCTGAAACGAAGCGTCTTGACCTCGAATCCCCCGAGGCGGACTTTCTTCCTGACGCCGAAGGCAGGCAGACCGAGGGTTACAGCCCTGGATTTCCCCGTCGGCTCGAACAGGCGGACGATGAGGCCGTTCCCATCCTCGGCCTTCTTGAACGCCGAGAGCTCGACGGCGGGGCCGTCCACAACGAGGCCGGCTTTCGTCTTTTGGCCTGCACCGGGCGGGCAGAAGGGGAGGACATAGGGTTTCTCGTTCCTGGCCGAAGCCTCCCTGCCGATTCTTTCCATCCGGTCCTCCAAGGGACCGCCGTTGATCCAAAGATGGAACGCGCGCTCGCCCTGGTCCTGCCTGGGGATGAACCGGTCCTGGGCGACGACCAGCTTGTCCTCCCAGGTGTCTGCGGAATAAGCGGGCGACCGGAGAAGCGATATCCTCATCTCGCCGTCGCGGCAATCCGAGCCGTAAACGCAATCGTTGACGACCGTGAGCGCCGCGTCCTCCTCGTCCGAGACCAGGGCCACCCATTTCTGGGCCACGGCCTCGTCGCCGTTCGCTGGAAGCGCGTCCGCCCCGAAGGCGACCTGGCCTATGAAGCGCGGCGTGCGGAGCGCGGAGGGCAGGGAGATTTTGAGCATCCGGTCTTTCTCGGCCCAGAAAACGCGGACTTCGACCTCGACTTCGGTTCCCTTTTTCGGGATTTTATAACTGAGGGCGATCACGGATCTTTCGAAGGCCAGGATGGCTTCGACGACCGTCCGGATCGGGCCATCCTCGACGACCCGGACCGGGGCCAGGGCCCGGCCCGCCAGCCCGGAGAAAGCCGACGCTTCTTCGGGCGTCGCCAGGCGGAAATGCCCGGCCAGGTTACGGAAACTCCGGACCTTCATCCCCCAGGGGTCGGCGTTGTCCAGGATGACCAGCGGCAGGCAAGACCCGCTTTTCAGATAATCGACGCCGTGGACCTGGTATTGATCGAGAAGCCCCGTCCTCGTGTTGACGGCCGCGACGAGGTCCTCCGTGTGGACGGTGACAAAACCTTCCGACTCGCCCACGGCCGGTTCCGGTTTCCGGGAGACCGGCTCGAGCCGGCAATCGAACCTGTTCATCCGCGCGGGCTCGAGTTCGGCCTCGAAGACGACGCGCTTCCGCCATTCGAGGCTCAGGTTGCTCGCCTCTTTTTCGACCTGGGAGGCGACGTCCCGGCCTTTTGCCGAAAGCCGCGGGTTCCAGAACGCGGCCTTGGCGTAGTTCGGTTCCCGCGGTTCGAACTCGCATTCGATGATGGCCCTGACCGGGAAAGGATGCGGATTGTAGACGAAGATCGCCAGCTCGCCGGCCGCGGCCTTGGGCTCGCCCGACGTCAAGGCAAAAAAGGCCCTGGCCTTCAGGCGGGCCAGGATCTCCAGGCCATGGCTAATCTGGCGCACGGCGGCTTCCTCTCCGGCCGGAATCGCGGACCCCGGCAGGACGTCGTGGAACTCGGTGAAAGCCAGGTCCTCTGTGGCCTTCCGGAGCTCGCCCTGGGGGTAGCGCATCAGTCCCTGGGCCCAGGCGGCCGTGATCATCTTTTCGGCTGAATAGAGCTCGTTTTCGAGCCGGCGGTGGCCCTGTTTGACCCGGGTCATGGAGGTATAGCACCCCACGGCCCAAGGATTGATGTCCCTGCTCCACTTCGGCAGTGAGGCCCGTCTGGCCGCGAGTTCCTCGAAATAAGCGTCCGGCGTCGAGTGGATGATCTCGAGGTCCGGACGCTCGGCCTTGAGGTTATCAAGGTCCTGGAGGTCCTTACGGGAAGGGCCTCCGCCGTGGTTACCAATGCCCCAGAGATGGATGACGAGGTCCTTCCCCGGGTGTTTCGAGAGCCACTCCTCGAGGCGCTCCCGCTCCTTGCCGCCGATCGAACAATAATGGGCCGAAGCCCGGTCGACGAGGACCTCGGATCCGTCGCAGCCGGTCCAGATGAACTCGTCGCCGGGCAACGCGCACCATTCATCGCTCGGTCGGCAGCAGAGATAGGCTTTGTACCCGCTCTTGGCCAGGATCTGGACGAGGCCCCGGGTGTGCCCGAATGGGTCGAGGTTGACGGCCGTTTTGGGTTCGACGCCAAGTTTCTCGCGAAAATACGTCTTTCCGAGCAGGATCTGGCGGACGAAGGACTCGCCGCTCGGCATGTTGCAGTCGGGCTGGAGGTACCAACCGCCCATGACGTGCCACTTGCCGGCGCGGACGAGCTTTTGGACTCTCCTGAAGAGCGCCGGCTCGTATTCCTCGACCCACTGGTAGAGAACGGCTTCGTTGTGGCAGAAGATATAGCCCTTGGTGGTCTCGCAAAACTCGGCCGCCTGGCGGAAGGTCGAGAGCGCCTCGCCGGCGCCCTCCTCCCATTCCCAGAGCCAGACCGGGTCGAGATGGGCGTTCGAAACCAGGTGGATTTTTGTCCGGGCCATCGTCAGCCTCCTTTACTTGGCAGGATCGCCTCGACTTTCAGAGTCCGGCCTTTTTCTGGGAACGGGACGTCGATTCCGGCTTTTCGGAATGGCCGGGATTTGCCGTTGATTCGGTAGCCGGGCTTTTCGCCGGGCCGGAGGCGGCGGACGGAGAGGTTGAGGCGGCCGCGACGAAGCTTGAGGGAGGCGTCCATGGATGGAAGTCCTATGAGCAGCCGCGGGCGGAGACGGAGGGATTTTACCCCAGGCCGGACGCCCAGCATGTGGTGGATGAAGAGGAAGAGCATCTCGGCCCAGACCCAGGGCACGACTCCGACCTGGGGATAGGGGGGCACGGGCCGCGGGCCGTAGAACTCGAACCAGGTTCCGGCGCTCGACCCGGGGCCGCGGCCGAGCCAATCGAGGACGCGGCGGACCTTGCGGTCGTTCCCCGCTTCGAAATGGGCGCGGGCGATGAATAGCGAAGCGAACGGCCACGGTCCGGGGGAGTCGGGTTCCGAGGTGACGTGATAACGGCCGTAGCCGCCACCCGTCCAGCGCTGATTCCATAGGGTCTCGAGCGAGGCCAGGGTCCGGCGCGAGACCGGGCCGGAGGGATCGATGAATTCCCAGGCGATGGGCAGGGCCGCCGACGTGTCGGGATTGAGGAAATGCCGGCCCTTGGCGAACAGCGGCGCTTCCGCGGGCAGGAGCGATCCGGGCAGGGGTTTGATTTCAGATTGGACGGCGCCCGTGGTATCGCGCCTTTTGATGAGCCGGCCGTTTTCGACGAGCGAGAAGCGCCCCGGGCCGAGCATAGCTTTTTTGAGGCGCTGCGCAGCCGCCGGCCACGAGCGGGCATGCCGGGCGTCTCCCATCCGCCGCGCCAGCCGGCCGGCCGCATCGAGGCCCATCGAGACGAAGAGCTGGTGCGCGAGTTCCATCCCGTCGCGGATGCCGTGGGCGCCGTGCCTTTCCCAGAATTCGCGCCGGTTCGAAAGCAGCCCCGATTCCCGGTGGCGAAAGGCCTTTCTGAGCGGAAATTGGGCGGCCTTGACGATCTTCGACCGGTATCTGAGGAGGAGGCTCGTGTCTCCGGTCCAATTGACGTAAGTTTCGAGGGCGCAGAGCAGCACGCCGTTCTGGTCGAATTCGCTCTCCTGCCACGACCTGAGCCGGCTCGAATCCAGGGTCGCCCCTTCCTTGCTGACGAACTTCCTCAAGAGCCGGTCGAGAATGGTCCGGGCGGCGCCGAACTGGCCGGACATGGCCAGGGCCATGGCGATGAACGCCTGGTCCCTGACCCACTCGAGGTTGTATTGCCAGATCCCGCCGTCGAGCGTCCCGGACTTGGAGACCGCGGCCCGGAGTCCGAACTTCGCCGCCCGGAAAAACCGGTCGAGGAGGGGATCGGAGAAACGGCCGGCTGCGGTTTCCGCCCAGTATCCCGCTTCTCGCGCGTCGATCCCCGGGCGTGCCCCCGACGTCAACATGACGGACGGCGCGCCGCCGAGCCGGAGGATCCGGTATCCGAAGACCACCGACGCTTTTTCTTTCCCTTGGAAGGTCAGGGTTTTTTCAGCGCTTCGGTTTTTGAGGCCCGTTCTCACGCGCACGCTCGTCCTCCCGGGTCCGAGATGAGCCACGGTAACCTGCCTGATGAGGCGGGGCGTTTTGCGGTCGGGGCAGAAGAAATGCTCGCTGACCCGGAACCCGCCGCTCTGCCAGACGACTTCGACCGTCGGGACGGAGGCGTTGGGGAGCCAGCGGGCCCGGACGGATTTCCCGCCTGGGTTATGAACCGCGCGGCCCCGGCGGATCGTCATCTGCGTCCGCTCCAGGCCGGAGACACGGTCGAATGACAGCGCCCGGCGCTTGGGGCCCAAATGGTCGGGGTCCATGATGAGGAGGCCGGCCGCGGTCGTGCCTGGAGCTCCGCAAACCTGGACCGCCGCCTGAATCAGACCGTTCCCGAGGAAAAAGTACTCGACACCGGGGAGCGTTGTGCGCGCGTCAGCGGGGCCCTTGGCAGGATCGTCCGCGTAGAAGTGTTCTTTGACTTCCATCGAGAGGCTTATTATACACACCCGGACGGGGTCAAATCTACGCACTGCCGGTAATTGGAAATGATTAGGACCGGCGCGGCGCAAAGGCGGACGAAAGTGGCAGAATGAAGATTTGACCGCCTCTTAGGCCCGGGAGGGCCCGCGGAGGATCCTGGCGGGAAGCATGATGATGGCCTTGAGCAACTCGAAAACGGCCGTGACTGTCAGCCCAAGCAGCCGGAAGGGGAGAAGGAAAAGCCAGACGATCGGATAGAGCACGAGGGCGACGAGCGCCAGCGGCCAGCAGAAGATCAGGATGATCAGCCATAGAAAGAACTTGGTCATTGTCATTTCTCCGTCCACCCTATTATACGCCCCGCGTCCCCTAAAAGTTCACGCCTTCTCCGGAGAAGCTCTGTGCCGACGCCGCGACTAAAGTTTTGGAAGTCCGGCCGGTTTTGGATAGAATAGTCCGATAGGAGAAATGACATCATGGCGGTTTCCAGAAAAACGCTCGACCGGAGAGAATTCTTTTCCAAGGCCCTGGCCGGTGCGGGCGCGGCCGCGGTCCTGGGACGGATCGCCCGTCCGGGCGGCTTGGCCGCCCAAGCGACGATCTCCGCGGCCCCTGTCAAGCCTCTCATCATGAGACCCCTCGGGAAAACGGGGATCACACTGCCCATCGTCAACATGGGAGTGATGAACGCCGACAATCCCGAACTCGTCCGGCGGGCGTACGAGATCGGCATCCGCCATTTTGATACCGCCGCCGGCTATATGCGGGGAAAAAATGAAGAGATGATCGGCCGGGTGCTCGAAGAGCTCAAAGCCCGCGACAAAGTCGTCATTGCCACCAAAGTCGCCATTCCGCCCGACAAGCGCGAATCCCTGCCCCCCGCCGAGCTCAAGGCCGCTTTCATCAAGATCTTCGAGGGCAGTCTCCGGCGGCTGAAAACGGATTACGTCGACATGCTCTACATCCACGACGTCAGCCAGGTCGAGGACCTCAAGCGGAAGGGCTTTGAAGACGCCCTGGCGGAACTCAAAGCCCAGAAGAAAGTCCGTTTCGTCGGCTTCTCCACCCACCAGAACATGGGGCCGTGCCTCGACGAGGCGGTCCGCGGCGGGTTCTACGAGGTCGTTCTCGTGGCGTTCAACTACGCCCTTGCCGGAAACGCCTCGCTTCGCCGCTCGCTCGAAGCCGCTTCGGCCAATGGCATCGGCCTCATCGCCATGAAAACCCAGTGCATGCAGTCCTGGTATCGGGACATGATCCCCTCGGACCAACAGACCCTTTACAGCGGGTCCATCCTTCAGACCGCGGTCCTCAAGTGGGTTCTCCGGCACGAGTTCATTCCCAGCGCCGTTCCCGGCTTCACGACCTATAGTGAGCTCGAGGAAGACGTCGCCGCCGGACGCGACCTGACTCTGACCGCCGGAGAAAAGAAGTTTCTCTCGGACAGGAACATCAAGCTGGCCATGGCCGCTTGCGTCCGGTGCGGCGGGTGCCTGGAGACGTGCCCCGCCGGCGTGGATACCCGGACCCTGATGAGGGCCCATATGTATCTCCGCTACCCGAACGTCTCCCAGGCCAGGGACACGCTCGAAAGCCTGCCCGCCGGCCGAGGCCTTGACCGATGCGTCTCCTGCGCATCGTGCCAGGCCAGCTGCCGGGGCCGCATCGACATCGCGGAGAGGGTCGAACAGCTCAAAATCCACTTTGCCTGATACCTGACATGGGTCGGGGAGGGGTCGGATGATCCTCGTCAGCGGCATCGCGGTCGTCGATCTGATCGCGAGCGGCCTGCCTCATGTGGCGCGCCCGGGGGAACTCGTCTTCGGCTCCGTCCGGTTTTCGCTCGGAGGCCACGCCTGCAACGTATCGGTGGACCTCGTCCAGCTCGGATTCCCCAAGTCCCGCCTCCGGGCCGTCTTTCCGGCCGGCCGTGACATGTTCGGCCGGTTTCTCGTGGACAGCCTGAAAGCCAAAGGCGTGCTCGCCGAACCCATCCTGACGGACAAAGCGCCGACGTCCCTCGACCTGATCCTGGTGGCCCGGGGAGAAGACCGCAGGTATCACGCCGACCCCGGGGCCAACATTGTCATGCCGGCGGACCCCGTTCTTGCCCTTCTCGACAAACACCGGCCCCTTTTATACTACGTCGGCGGCACGGGTCTCCTCAACCGGATGGACGTCCGGCTTGCGGCCGTCCTGAAAAAAGCCAGGCGGGTCGGCGCCCGGACCTTTGTGGACGTCGTCAGTCCTTACCGGCAGTCGTGGGACTTCCTGCGACGGGCGCTTCCCTGGACCGACTTCTTCCACTGTAATTCCGATGAGGCCGCGGACCTCACCGGGGAATGCGATTCGCGCCGGGCCCTAAAGAAAATCCTGCGCTACGGCGCGGGCCGCGTCTTCCTTACGATGGGGGACAGGGGAGCACTGGCCGCGATTCCCGGCGCGGTCGTCCGCGTTCCCGCCTTTCCCGCCAAAGTCAAGGATCCGACAGGAGCCGGGGACGCGTTTTCAGCGGGCCTGATTCTCCGGCTTTATCGGGCCCTGGCTGCGGGCACCGCGCCGGAGGAGCTGACTCTCGAGGACTGGAAAGACATCCTGGTTTACGCTTCGG
>JBEKVN010000052.1:0-22267 GCA_049513915.1 Candidatus Aminicenantales bacterium
AGGGCGGCGTTGTCGAGCGGCCCCTGGATGTCCCCCAGGCGGATAGGGAAGCGCCCGTCGGTCTTTTCGATGAAGTACCGCGTGATGGCCAGAATCCGGCCGAGCTCGCCGTCCGTCACCTTGGGCCGGGGGAGTTCGTAGACCCGCCCGGGGCGGTCGCCGATGAGCGGCCGGACGGCGGGGAACGCGTTCTCCCACCAGACCACTTCGGCACCGAACGCCGACGGGACGGCGATCACCCCGAGCGTCGGGCAAAGGGCCGGAACGAGATCTCCCCGGAGCCTGGACTGCTCACCGATCTCGTCGAGCTGGGCGGCCAGGTAGCGGGCCGGATCGAGAAGCCTTTGCCGGACGGTGTCCTTCCCTTCGGTCGAAAAAAGGGCGCTCCGGACCGGACGGCCGCCCTTGACCTTCGGGCCCGCGTAGCCGATGAGGAACCCCGGACGCTCGTCGTTCTCGAGGTTCCAGAGCCGCGTCAGGAACCTCTTCGCGGCCGCCGTGGTGTCCGGGCTCATCCGTAGGTGCACCGGCGCGCCTCGTCGGCGTAGGCGCGGATGAGTTCGAGCTCGGCGTCGAAAAAATGGTCCGACGGCGACAGGATGAACCCGCCGCCGGCCCCGGCTTCTTCGAAACACCGACGGACCTCACGGCACGTGTCTTCCGGCTTGCCGCCCGTGAAAAAATGGTACTGGTCGAAGCCCCCGATCATGCACACGCGCCCCCCGACCCGCCGCTTGGCCTCCCGGAGGTCCGTGTCGCCGCCCATGGACGGCGGCGTGAAGGTCTCCATGGCGTCGGGTTTCATGTCCGCGATCCGCTCGAGGAGGGGCATCATTCCGCCGCAAGTGTGATAGACGATGCGCTGGCCCGCCTCGTGCGCGATCCGGATGAGTTCCGCGTCGTAGGGAGCGACGAACTCGTCGAAAATGCGCGGCGAGATGACCGTGGACGAGGCGTCGCCTCCCCCGTGCTCGACGAGATCGAACCGGGCGTCGGACATGGAACGGACGAAGATCTTTTTCCGTTCAAAGAGGATCTTCAGGAAGGCGTGGACCCAGCCAGGGTCATCGAAGGTTTCGAGGATCAGGTTTTCGATGCCGAACAGGCAGGCCGCGTCCTGCCAGCAGCCCGGCTGGCCATAGACGTCGAAATAGCAGACCGTCCCGCGGAGCAGGCCACGCTCCCCATAAGCGGCCGCGACGCGGTTGACCTCGTCGACGTCGCAGAGCGGGGCGGTGACGGACTCGCCGATGACATCGATATCGGACTTTTCCTTGACCAGCCGTTCCGTGATCCACGAGGTGACCTCGGAACTTTGCAGGACCGTGGTCAGGGTCTTTCTCGGAGTGACGAACTTGTAGCGGACCGTCGCGTACTCCG
Organism: Candidatus Aminicenantales bacterium; assembly: GCA_049513915.1. GTDB lineage: Bacteria > Acidobacteriota > Aminicenantia > Aminicenantales > Saccharicenantaceae > DATKJS01. Next base: position 1,381 of record JBEKVN010000052.1, read on the forward strand.
GGCCGGGGACCTTCTCGGCCTCGATCCGCCAGTCGTCCGAGACGACGCGGCGCGGGTCGCGCGGCCCGGGCTCGGGCTGCCCCGGGTCGTAGAAATGGCCGCGGGCCCAGTCGGGTTTCTGGGCGGCGAGCCACTGGACCGGGTCCAGGCCGAAAGCGTCGAAGAACTCCTCCGACGAGGCCCCGGGCATGTACTTCTTGAGAAAATAATCCATGACATGGTGTGTCGTGACGGGGAGACGGTCGGGGACCCGGCGTTCGAGGGCGGCCAGGAACCGGGCTTTGGACGTCATGAAACCCGCCGGACGCGCGGGTCCGTGAACACGTCGCGCTCGTCGGCGCTCGTCGAGGAGAACTCGGAGATGACGGCGCCATTGTCGCCCGCCTGGAACCAATGGAGGCCGTTGGGGGGGATGGTGTACTGGTCCCCGGGGCGCAGGATGATCTCGTGCCAGACATTCAGGTATTCCCTATACTTCGCGGGGACCTTCGCCTGGGGCTTCGTCGCGCGGTCGCCGGCCACGTAGAGGTAGACCTCGCCCCAGCGGCAGCGGAAAGTCTCCTGCTTGCCGATGTTCCGCTGGTCGATGGGCGGGTGCTTGTGCTCCGGGCAGATCTGGCGGGGGAGAAGGACCAGTTCCTTGGCGCAGTAGCGGTCGTTGTTTTCGTAGACGATGACCTGCAGGCCGACATGCCGGAGGTCGCCGAGCCCCAGGTCGGACACCTCGATGTTGTCCTTCTCCAGGGGGGTGAGCCGGACGCGGGCCTTGCGGAGCAACTCGAGCGTCCGGGCTTTGGCCTTGGCGATGTCCCTCGTTTTCATGTTCCCCTTCCGGCGAGGAAATTATAATCCCGCGGCCGGAAGAAATAAAGGCCGGAGGGGCTCCCGGGATATTGTTTTCGCGCCCGGGCTTTTGTATAAATAGAATGGAATACGGTCCGGAAGGAGATGGGGATGACCGATCCCACGCCGAAGGATGTCCGAAGTGGCTAGCGGGCTCGCGAAGTTCACCTCGGCCATGGACCGGCTCTATGAGTTCGACCGGGAGCCGGTGTCCCTGGACAAACTCCAGTCGGGAGGAAAATTCGCCGGGCTCTTCGCCGGGGAGCATGTCGCGGCCACGGAATTTGTTATCGGCGCCTTCTTCGTCCTGCACGGCGTTTCGGCGCGGGAACTCCTGCTCGGGCTTTTTCTCGGGAACCTCCTGGCCGTGCTGTCCTGGGCATTCATCTGCGCCCCAATCGCCTTGCGGACGCGCCTGACGCTCTACTGGTACCTGCGGAAGATCGCGGGGCCGGGCGTCACCTTCATCTACAATATCGCCAACGCGTTCCTCTATTGTGTCCTGGCCGGCGCCATGATCTCGGTTTCGGCCACGGCCGTCGGCCTCCTCTTCGGGATCAAGGTCCCGGCCCTCGACGCGGTCCTCCCCACGAGCGCCGGCTGGGTGGCCATTGTTTTCGTCCTCGGCGCGGCCTTCACGGCCATGGCCATCCTGGGATTCGAAAAGCTGAGCCGGTTCGCCGAAATCTGCTCGCCCTGGATATTTATCGTGTTTGTGGCCGGCGCGCTGGCCATGCTTCCGAAACTCGGCGTCGGGCGTGACCTGGCGAATTTCTGGCAGGTGGCGACGACCAAGATCTGGAACGGCGTCGCGGCCGGGGGGCAGGAGAAATTCGGGTTCTGGCACATCCTGTTCTTCGCCTGGTTCTGCAACCTGGCCATGCACGTCGGCCTTTCGGACATGGCCATCTTCCGCTACGCCAGGAAATGGACCTACGGTTTCTATACGGCTTTCGGCATGTACCCCGGGCACATGCTGGCCTGGATCTGTTCGGGCATCATGGTCGCGGCCGTCGGCCGGCAGATGGACCCGGGGCTCATGGCCTTCGAGGCGGCCGGGGCGGCCGGGATCGGAGCCGTGCTCCTGGCCGGCTGGACGACGGCCAACCCCACCCTTTACCGAGCGGGTCTGGCCCTTCAAACGGTCACCCCCAACTGGCCGAGGTGGAAGATCACGCTGTTGGCGGGGGGGGCCACGACCGTCCTGGCGTGCTTCCCCGTGTTTTTCTTGAAGCTTCTGGATTACGTCGCGATCTACGGCCTGGTCCTCATGCCCATCGGCGCCATCGTCTTCACGGAGCACTGGATATTCCCGCTCCTGAAAATCGAGCGGTACCGGGCGGAGGCGAGAGGCTGGACCTTCAATTGGGCCGTCCTTGCGGTTTGGCTGGGGACGCTCGCCGCCTGTTTCCTCCTGCCTATCCACCTCTTTTTCAAATGGCTGCCGGGCTGGTTCATCGCCGCGGGATCCTATACCCTTCTGATGGGATTGGAGGGGCGGAGAAGGGGGACGAAATGAAAATCCTGCTGGCTGTCAGCTCTCTCTTGAGCCTGCTCTTGTGCCTCGCCGCGCCCCTGCTCTTCTTTTTGGGGATTTTGCCCGAGGCGAGCTACAAGCTGGCGCTGCTTCTTGCCTCGCTCGGCTGGTTTTTCCTGGCCACCTCCTGGGCGTCCTACGGACGGAAGAAATCACCCTAATTCGGTGACGCACAACTCATTACCGAAACTCCGGCAAAAACGGTCCGGGCGTGGGCTGACGTTTTGAGTCGTGCGTTGCCGAAATAGGGGGAGGCGCCGCCCGGCGCCGCTCACCACCGATTGTAACGGACGAGCTCCTCGACGGGCTTGCGCTTCTTCGGCGGGAGAGAATCGGCGGGATAGCCGAGCGGCGTGAACGCAGAGGGGATCACGCCTTCAGGTAATCCCAGGATATCGCGCGCCGCTTTCGGGTCGAAGGCCGCGATCCAGCAGGTCCCCAGCCCTTCGTCGGCGGCGGCTAGCACAAGGTGCGTCATGGCGATCGTCGCGTCGACCTCGGCCGCGTTCCAGCCGTCGGCCTTCCTCACCCAGCCTTCGGCCGGGAGCGCGCAAACCGCCAGGACTAGGGGCGCCTGGGTGAACCATTCGCGGCTGTACACGCGGCGGAGCCCCTCTTCGCGCCCCTTCGTCTCGATGACCACGACCCTGAAGGCCTGGCGGTTGGCGGCGGTCGGCGCGAGCCGCACGGCTTCGAGGACCCGCGCCAGTTTCCCGTCTTCCACAGGGTCGGGTTTGAAGCCCCGTACACTGTATCTTTTTCCGATCAATCCCTGGAATTCCACGCTTGCCTCCTTCTTGCTTGATTCGGTGACACACAACTCAATCCCGAAACTCCATAGCGCGTCAGCCTTTCGGGAATTTCGGTAATTAGTTATGTGTCACCGGAATAAGGTCAATTTCCCTCCAGGACGAACGCGTAGCGGCCCGACCCCACGTGGATTCGGATCAGGCCGTCCTTGTCGGCCGCCGCCGTGATGCCGGCGACGCCCGCAACGTATTGGCCGTTCTCCCAGGCCGTCTTCCCGCCCTCCGTCACTTTGACGTTCCTCAGGTTGAACTTCGGAATGACGATTTCGGCCGCCGATCCCACGGGCACGACGGCCTCAACCCGGACGCTCCTGTCCGTCCGCGACCACGTGCATCCCACTTCGCCCCGCAGTGTCTGCACCGTTCCTGACGCGTGGCGAAGGTCCCGGACCATCTGGGGCTGAAAGAGGATGTTCTCAAACCCCACGCTCCCCGGCGCCATATTGATGCCCGCCAGCGCCTTGTAAAGCCACGCGCCGACGCTTCCGAACATCGGATGGTTGTGGGAATTCATGGACGGGCCTTCGCGCTTCTGCCAGAGCTCCCAAAGCGTCGTCGCCCCGTTCTCGATCATGTAGCCCCAGCTCGGATAGGTGGTCTGGACCGCGATGTCGTACGCGAGGTCCGACGCGCCGCTCCGCGTCAGGAGCTCCATGATGTACTTCGTGCCGATGATCCCCGTCGTCAAGTGCGAGTTGTGCTTGTAGACGATGTCGTCGAAGAGGCGGCCCCAGGCGCCGCTCTCCTTCTCCGTGGCGATGCCGAGGAAAAGCGGCAGCGTGTTGGCGGTCTGCGTTCCGTCGGCGTAGTCACCGGTCTTCGGGCTGTAATACTCCCGGTTGAACGCCGTCCGGATATCGCCGGCCAGCTTGTCGTAGAGCGCGGCGTCCTGAGTCCTCCCAATCAAGCGGGCCGCGTCCGCCAGGATCTTCACGTCGTAATAATAATAGAACGACGAAACGATGCTTCCCGGACACTTTTCGACCGCCACCCAGTCGCCGTAGGAGCTGAACTTGACCAGCCCGTTTTCGGCCTGGCCCCTCAGGAACTCGACGTATTTCTTGAGGCCGTCGTACTGTTCCTCGAGGACCCTCGTGTCGCCGTAGTATTGGTACATATACCAGCAGATGAGGGGATACGCCGTCGCCCAGGCGGGGTCCGCCCTCTCTCCGCCCCAGACGTGCGGCACCGTATCAGACAGCCGGCCCTTCTCGTCCTGAACGTCGCGCATGTCGCGGACGAAATTCGTGTAGAACGCGGCCATGTCGAAGTTCATCATGGCTTCTTCGGCCGTGCCCTGGGCGTCGCCCATCCAGCCCATCCGCTCATCCCGCTGGTCACAGTCGGTCGGGATGCTATGGAGGTTCGTCTTCTGGCCCCACGTGATGATCCTCTGGAGCCGGTTGAGGATGTCCTTCGACGCCGCGAAACTCCCGGCCGGCCGCACGGCCGAATGGACGACGCGTCCGCGGATCGTTTCCGGCCCGGGCGTCCCCGGGAAGCCCGAGAGCTCCACGTAACGAAAGCCGTGATAGGTGAACCGCGGCTCCCACGTTTCCTCCCCGTCGCCCTTCAGGACGTAATGGTCCTCGGCCCGGGCCCCGCGGAGGTTTTCCTGGTTGATCATGCCGTCATCGTAGAGCATCTCGGCGAATTTCATCCGGACATCCGTGCCGGATGGGCCTTTGATCCTGAGCCGCGCCCAGCCGCTGAAATTCTGGCCCATATCGAAGACATAAACGCCCGGCTGGGGATTGGTCATTTTGAGCGGCACGAGGGTGTCTACGACCTGGATGGCGGGCATCATCTGCGAAGAGAGGACTCCGGCCGGGCCCTTCGCGCTTTCGGCCTGTGCCCAGGCCTTGTCGTCGAAGCCCGGCCTGTCCCAGCCTGCGGTCTCCAGGCGGGCATCGTAGGTCTCGCCGTTGTATATGCTGTCCTCGATGATCGGACCGTTGGACGCTTTCCACGACGCGTCGCTCACGAAGGACAGCCTCGACCCGTCCTCGAGCTCGGCGTTGATCTGGAGGAGCAGGGCCCGCGACTTGTACCAGCCGTCCCCCAGGACGACCGCGACGGCATTAGGGCCCTGGCGAAGGGAATTGGTCACGTCGTAAGTCACATAGAGGACGCGCTTGTCGTAGGTCGTCCAGGCCGGGTCGAGGACGTGGCCTCCGGCCTTCCGTCCGTTGATCCTGAGCTCGTGGTAGCCGAGGCCGCAGACATAAGCCCGGGCCCGTTTCAGGCGCCCGTTGACTACCAACTCCTTGCGAAGCTGGTTTTTGCCCCCGATCCACGCCCCCTTCCATTCGGACCTATCGAATAGCCCGGTGTCGAACCGCGCCGTATCGCTCCAGGGACCCTCGACGCCTCCCTTATCCCAGTATTTGACCTTCCAATAATACGTCCTGCCGCTCTCCAGGGCCTTGCCCTCGTAGACGACTTGAATGGACTTGGGCGACGCGACCTTCCCGCTGTCCCAAACATCGCCCGACGAAACCGCGGGGTCGGACGAGACCATCACCCGGTAGGCCGACTGCGCCTGGCCCCGCTCCGTGTGCTCGAGGACCCAAAAAAAACGCGGCTGTTTGACATCCACGCCCATCGGGTTTTCCAGGTATTCGCAGCGCAGGCCCGTCGGCGCCTGCGGCCCGGTGGTCTCGGCCGCGGGCAATGATGTCGATGAAACCAATACGGCGAGTCCAAGGAACATCAGGAGCTTGGATCTGACGGATTTGAACACGGGGATACCTCCTTCTCCGGACGAAAAAACCTGCCCATATTATTGATGAAAACCGGGAAATTGTCGATGGATTTAATGGGCCTGGCAACACGCCCAGGCTCAGGACCTCGTCATCTTGACATCTGCAGCCGAGCAGCATTACATTTTCAGCGTGATAGAGCGGGCAAGGGGGTTCGCCTTCGCCGCCGGCATGCTCCTTTGGCTTTGGGCGGTGTCCTATGCGGCCGGCCCCGGCACCGAGATTTGGGATGCGCTTGTTTCGGCCCAGCCGGCGAAATCCGGCCTCCCGGTCAGCGGAACGGTTCTGGTGCGCGATGTCTTCACGTTCCGCCTGGAGTCCGGCGCGTTTTTCCCGCTTACAGAGGTTTCCGGGCGGATTGTCGGGGGTGTCTTCAAAGGGCGGGGACGCTTCGAGCTCAAGCCGGCCACGGAAGGCGAGCGGCGGTTTCTCTCCCTGCGTTCCAGGCAGAAAGACCTGCAAGTGCTCTCCGACTCGTTCGAGCAGGCCGTCTTTCTCTTCTGCGACGGGTCCGGGAAAGAGCTGTCCTCGGCTGGGCCGGCGGTTTCCGGGGACGAGAGCGAGCTGGCTTCCATCTTTCATCGGGTCTTAAAAAAAGCGGAAAAAAGCCTCCGCTCCGATCTTCGCCTGAAACTGCTGCCGGATCTTCTGGAAAACACGCCGGCCGCGCAGGGACTGTTCCTGGCCTGTTTCGACTGCGCCAAACTCCCGCCGGCGATCGCCGTCTTCGCCCCGAACGGCCTGAACAGAGCTTGGTTCGGGCAGGACAACGGCGCGGAAACCACCGCTCTCTATGTCATGCACGAAGAAAGAGGGGGATGCTGGTACAGCGAGCGGCCCCTGACAACGCCGGAGCCGCTGCGGGCACTTGGCACGCCTGCCCTCGATGCCCTGCGTTATACGATTGATACGACAATCCGCAAGAACACGGACATCGAGGGCCGGACGACGCTTCGCTTGCGCTCGAACGGCGCCGGCGTCCGGGTCATTCCTCTGGATCTTTTCGCGAAACTCCGGCTCTCCTCGGTCCGGCTTAAAAAAGGGGACACGCCGGCCGTCGCCGTTCCGTTCATCCAGGCGGACGACGAAAGCAACGATCCCGTCCTGGTTGTCCTTCCCGGCCCGCTGGCCTCCGGCGAGGAAGCGGAGATCACCGCGGAATATCAGGGAGAAGATGTGCTTCATGACGCCGGCGAGAACAACTACTCCATTGGAGCCCGCCAAAACTGGTATCCGGTTTTGAACGGCTTCGGCAGTTGGGCCGTCTACGATCTGACCTACCGCATCCCGAAGAAGCGGCAGATCGTCTCCGTGGGAAAGCTGGTCGAGTCGACGGCGGACGGCGATTTCATGGTCTCCCGCTACACGTCCGGACAGCCGGTCCGGGCCGCGGGCTTCAATTACGGGGTTTTCCAGCTCATCGAGAAGGCCGACCCGGATTCCGGGGTCAAGATCCGGGTGTACACCAATCCGGGCGAGCCCGATTTCGCCAGGCAGCTGCGGGTCCTCCTGCCGACCGTCAATTTCGATACCGTATCCATGGCCGAGGATACCTTGGCCGACAGCATCAACACGGCCCGGGTCGGCACCCTCTATTTCGGGCCCTTGCCCCAGAACGATATCGCCGTGACGCAGCAGACCCAATGGAATTTCGGGCAGAGCTGGCCGACGCTCATCTACATTCCCTATATGGCCTTCCTCGACTGGGTCACGCGCATGGAGCTCGGGCTTTACGGCGCGACCTCTTTCGTCGAACAGGTGACACCCCACGAGTTCGCCCATCAGTGGTGGGGTCACCGCGTCGGCTCCGCGACGTACCGGGACACCTGGCTCAGTGAAGGGCTGGCCGAGTTTACGGTCAGCCTGGTCGTGGAGCGGGCCCAGGGAGCGAGCGAATTCAGGAAATATTGGGAGAGGGCGAGAACGACCATCCTGGAGAAACCGCTCCATTCGGTTTGCGCCAATTGGGAGGTAGGCCCGATTTCCCTGGGGCCGCGCCTGATGGCCGCGGAGACACCCCAGGCCTACGGGGCCATCGTCTATCGCAAGGGCGCTTTCGTTATCCATATGCTGCGCAGCCTGTTCTGGGACTCGAAGAATCCTAACCGTGACCACCGCTTCATCGAAATGATGAAAGACTATATCGAGACCTGGGCCGGCCGGAACCCCACGACACGGGACTTCCAAACGGTCGTCGAACGCCACGCTCCGCCGCCTTTCGCGGGAAACATGGGTTGGTTTTTCCGGCAGTGGGTTGACGGCACGGCGTTGCCGAAGATCGACTCGTCCCTCCGGGTGGAGGACGCCGGGAACGGCCGCTTCCGGGTCCGGGGAGAGGTCGTCCAGTCCGGCGTCCCCGACGATTTCCTGAGCGTCATCCCACTCTATTTCGAGTTCGACAAGAACCGGTTTGTGAGGTTTGCCCAGGTGACTGTCACGGGGAATCGCTCCCTCCCTGTCCAGGGCGAAATGCCGTTGCCGAAGAAGCCGCTGCGAGTCGTGGTCAACCCCAATTTCGAGCTTTTGACGGGCCGCTAGCCAAGGCTTATTCCCGTTCATTATCTTGACGGACAGATGCTGTTTGTGTAACATGGACCTCACCTCGGTGGGGCTGTAGCTCAGTTGGGAGAGCGCTTGAATGGCATTCAAGAGGTCGCCAGTTCGATCCTGGTCAGCTCCACCACCGAAAAAGTCCCGCGTGCTTGAGATTTCCCTCCTCCAAGGATGCGGAATACTTTACCGGCCGGACGTCATTGACTTCCAGAAGACGACTTGACTATAATCCCGCTTCCAGGGGAGACTTGATCTTCCCGGGGCAAACCGAAAATGGCCGAGATCCTGATCATCGACGACGACCGCTTGGTCAGGGATTCCCTCGGCCAGGTCGTCGAGAAAATGGGCCATAAGGCCTCGCGGGCCTCGAGCGCGGGCGAAGGGCTCGAAAAGGCGCGTTCCCAGGCTTTCGATATCGTCTTCTGCGACGTGCGGATGCCCGACGGCTCGGGCCTCGACGTCCTGTCCCAAGTCCGCGCCCAATGCCCGGCGCCCGAGGTCATCATCATCACCGGGTACGGAGACCCGGACGGCGCCGAACTCGCCATCAAGGAAGGGGCCTGGGATTACGTCGAAAAGCCCCTCTCAGTCAAAGACGTCATGCTCTCGATCGAACGGGCCCTTCAGTACCACGAGAAACAGCAGGCCGCCGTGACCACGGTGGCCCTGAAGACGGAGGGCATCGTCGGCAACAGCCCGAAGCTCAGGTCCTGCCTGGATACTCTGGCCCAGGCGGCCTGCAGCGACGCCAATGTCCTGATCTCGGGAGAAACGGGCACGGGCAAGGAGCTGTTCGCCTGGGCCATTCATAACAACGGCCCCCGGTCCGCACGGAGCTTCGTCGTCGTGGATTGCGCCGCTTTGCCCGAAACCCTCGTGGAAAGCACGCTGTTCGGCCACGTCAGGGGGGCCTTCACCGGGGCCGACAAACCCCGGGACGGCCTGGTCAAGCAGGCGGACGGCGGGACCCTATTCCTGGACGAGATCGGCGAGCTTTCCATCTCTATCCAGAAGGCCTTCCTGCGCGTTCTTCAGGAGCGCCGGTTCCGCCCCGTCGGGGGCGGCCAGGAAGTGACGAGCGATTTCCGCCTCATTGCGGCCACCAACCGCGACCTCGAGGCCATGGTCAAGTCCGGTGGGTTTCGCGAGGACCTGCTCTTCAGGGTCCGGACCCTCGTCCTCGAGCTTCCCGCCCTGAGGGAGATGAAAGACGATATCAGGGACCTCCTCGTCTATTACGTGCTCAAGCTCTGCGAGCGCTACGGCCTTCCCATGAAGAGCTTCTCCCCCGACTTCCAGGATGTCATGCTGGCCTATGACTGGCCGGGGAACGTGAGGGAGCTGATCCAAGCGCTGGAAAAAGCCATCGTCAGCGCCAAGGACGATCCCGTGCTTTTTCCCCAGCATCTCCCCGGGCACATCCGGATCCGCCTGGCCAGGGCCGCCATCTCCCAGCGTCAAACCCCGGAACCCCAAGCCGCTCCCGCCCCGGATTGGTCGGGAAAACCGGCCAGCCTGAAGGATTTCCGGGAGGCCGGGCTGGCCAGGGTGGAAAAGGACTATTTGAAATCCCTGATGCAACGGACCAAAGGAGACATCGGCGAAACCTGCCGGATATCAGGCCTTTCCAGGTCGCGCCTGTATACGCTTCTCAAGAAATACCAGATAGCCCCTTCCGGCTAGCGGTCTCCAGGCTCCCCCGGGCAGCGATCTTCCCTCCTGGTCGAAGAGCATTCCCGGCGAGCATACTGTCCTCTTCGGGACACTTTGTCCAATCCGGCAGAACCGTCCCGGCGGCGGATTTCGTTATCACGGCCGAAATAGGGGAGAAATCCATCGAAAACGGAGCCCCGAGGGCGTCTCCGGGGGGCTGAATCTGGCACGTTTCTTGGTATCTAATAGCAATGCCGAAACACTGCAATAGGGCACGAAGGGCCGTGAACACAGATTTTTCCGGGTCAATTCATCGCCAAACCGGAAGCCGTCCCGCGGTCCGGCGAGGGCGCCCATGAGCGGCCCGCCTCCCTCCCCCTTTAGGATCATGCCGCTGGCGATCCTGGATAGGGATTTTAATTACATCCAGGTAAGCGACGCTTACGCGGCAGCCTGCGGACGGCCCCCTTCCGACTTCCCCGGCCGCAATCATTTCGAGCTGTACGCGAATGAGCAGAACGAGAAGATCTTCCGGGCCGTGGTCGAAACAAGGAAAGCCTTCAGGGCGATTGCCAAACCCTTGCCCTTGTCCGGACTTCAAGAAGGAGCCGCCGCCTGCCTGGACTGGAAGCTCTCGCCCATGGCGGACGAAAATGGAGGTGTCTCCCATCTCATCCTCTCTCAGACCGGAGAGCCTGACGGCCATTCCAGCCAGGAGGAATGGCGCCCGAACGAGGGGTTGCTGGCGGACGTCTTGAACCTGCTGCCGATCGGCGTTTGGATTACCGACAACAAGGGGCGCATCGTGCTGGGCAATCCGGCCGGCCGGGAGATCTGGGCCGGTGCGCGTTATGTCGGGATAGAACAATACGGGGAATACAAAGGCTGGTGGGTGAATTCCGGCGAGCAAATCAAACCTCGCGAGTGGGCGATGGCCAGGGCCGTAACCGAGGGCGAAACGTCCCTCAACGAAGAGATCGAAATTGAGTGCTTCGACGGAACGCACAAAATCATCCTCAACTCGGCCCTCCCCATCCGCAACACCGCCGGCGAAATCACCGGAGCCATCATCATCAATCAGGATATCACCGGCCGCCGGGAAGGAGAGAGAAAACTCCGCGAGCAGGCCGCCTATACGCGGAGCCTCATCGAAGCCAGCGTCGACCCCCTCGTGACCATCAGCCCGGACGGGCAGATTACCGACGTGAACAGGGCCACGGAGATAGTGACGGGCGTTCCCCGCGAAAAGCTCGTCGGCAGCGACTTTTCGGACTATTTTACGGATCCGGAGAAGGCGAGGGAGGGTTACCGGGAGGTGTTCCTGAAAGGGTCGGTCAAGGACTATCCCCTGGCCATCCGCCACGTCTCCAGTAAAGTAACGTACGTCTTGTACAACGCGACGGTCTATAGGAACGAGGCCGGGGAGGTCCAGGGGATCTTCGCGGCCGCCCGGGATATCACCGAGCGCAAGGCCGCCGAGGAGGAACGATGGAGGCTGGCCATGGCGATCGACCAGGTCGCCGAGGGGGTTTCGATCGTCGACATGGAGGGCCGGATCGTCTCCGCCAATCCGGCGTTCGCCGAACATCACGGCCTCCCGCACGGGGAGGCGGCCGGCCGGTCCCTGTCGGACGTTCTCCAGATATACGCCCGGGACCGGGAAACGTTCCTGCGACTGCGGGACGCCCTCCGGCTGGGCACGGCCTGGAACTGGCACGTCACCCAGCACATGCCGGACGGAAGTCTCCGCGAAATCGACCTTTCGGTTTCTCCCATACAGGACGAATCCGGCCAGCTCTTGGGTTCGATCGCCGTCGAGAGGGATGTCACCCAGGAAATGAAACTCGATAAGCGGATCCGTGAACGTCAGAAGATGGAAGCGTTGGGGACTCTGGCGGGCGGGATCGCCCACGATTTCAACAACGTCCTGCTGCCGATCCTGATCAACACGGAGCTGATGCTGAACCAGGAAGCCAACGACAGCCCGGCGGCCCGGCGCCTGGGCCAGGTCCTCGAAGCGGCCCGCCGCGGCAAGGACATGGTCCGCCAGATCATCGCCTTCTCCCAGCAAAAGGAGCAGGAGCGGAAGCCCATCGCCATTTCTCCCATCATTAATGAGTCCATGAAATTCCTCCGGATCTCGCTGCCCAAGAATATCGAGCTCCGTGAAAAAATCGAAGCCCGGTCAGCCATGGCCGTCGCCGACCCCACCCAAGTCCACCAGGTCCTGATGAACCTCGGCAACAACGCGGCCCACGCCATGCGCGAGAAAGGCGGGGTCCTCGAGATCGGGCTGACCACGGTTTCCCTCGATGACAAAAGCGCGTCCCGGTTTGTCGGCCTCAAACCGGGTCCCTATTTGTGCCTGACGGTGAGGGACACCGGGCACGGGATGATCCCCGAAATCATGGAGCGCGTTTTCGAACCGTTTTTTACGACAAAAAAACAGGGGGAAGGGTCGGGGATGGGGCTGGCCGTCGTCCATGGCATCGTCAAGGGGCACGGGGGCGCCATCAGCCTCTCGAGCGAACTCGGAAAGGGGACGGAGTTCACGATCTATCTGCCGCGGGTCACGGGCATCCGTCAGGCCGAAAAGGAAACCACGGAGCCCTACCCGACGGGGACGGAACGCATCCTCTTCGTGGACGACGAAGCCATGCAGGTCAGGGCCATGAGTAAGCTCCTGGAGCACCTCGGGTACCGGGCTGTCGGCCTGACCGATCCCCGCCAGGCTCTCGAGGCCTTTCGGAGGCATCCCCACGCCTTCGACGTGCTCATCACGGACCAGACGATGCCCAACATGTCGGGCAGCGAGCTGGCCCGCGAGATCCTGAAAACCAGGCCCGACCTGCCCGTGATCGTCTGCACGGGGTACAGCGAAACCTTCGGCGAAAAAGAGGCCCTGGCCATGGGCATCAAGGGCTTCATGATGAAGCCGTTCTCGGTCCGGGAAATTGCCGAGGCGATCCGCCGGGTGCTCCCAAAGAAGGCCTAGCCCTGCTCCTCGGCAAGATTCCTCTTGGACAAGACGGTTTCTTGCCCGGCGGCATCAGGTCCTGGACGGACGGGGCGCGGGACGCCCGGACAGGAGCAGGCCGCCCCTGGAAGGGGAACCGGGATTCGAGGTTCGATTGGCACGATTCTTGGATAATTGAGCGGGGGGAAAGAAATATGAAACTCACTCCTGAAGGCCAGAAAAGACTCCAGAGGGCGATCCGGCTGACCCACCAGATCATGGCGAATTTCGCGAGGGAAAACGGGTCCGTTCAGGATACCCGGCCCAAACGCGGCGGCCACGCTTTCAGGAAGCGGAGGTCTTATCATTCGGCCTGATGGCCCGGTCCGGGTTCCCGTCGCGTAGGGCGAAGGATTACTATTACGGAGGACATGATGCAAAAAGGCAAATTCTCATTGTCGGGGATCATCGGTTGCGCTCTCATCGCTTTCCTGCTCGCGGCCTTGCCGGCCGCCTGCCGGGGGAAGAAGGCCGGGCCCGCGCCGGGCGCGGCGCCGATGACCCTCAATGAGGTCAAAGGAGTGTTCGGCGCCGCCAACGACTATGCCTCGGGCGCCGTGGATGTCAATACCGGGGAGAACGAGATCATCGTCGCGTACCGCTATTACGATGCGGACCTCCAGAATTATGAAGCGGATTTTTCTGCGGAGGTGGCCCCCAAAATCCAGGCCTTTTTCAGGAAATTCAAAACCGTCGACAATCTTCATCTCCAGGTCATGGCCAACGACGCTTCGACGCCTGGACTCTGGAAGCCCTTCTCGGAATTCACGCTGGACCGGATGACCGTCGAGAAAATCCAGTGGACCGGTATGCTGGCCAAATACATCGAGGAAAAGGTCCTGAAAACCAAGAAAGAGTAGCGGCGAGATCCGGGTACGGCCTTCGGCGGGCCAGCCCGAGGCCGGGAAAGGAGAGGACAATGGACGAAAGATGCCCGTTTTGCTGGAATCGGAACATCAGCCGGGTGGGTCCGCTCAATGGAAGCCCGGCGTCCGGCTCCGCGAGGTGGCTCATGGAGTGCGGCGACTGCGAGAAATGGTTCCGGGGGGACTCCGGTGAGGAAGTCTCCCGGCTGTTCGAGATATGCGAGACGTCCATGATCAACCCGGGCCGGTGCTACGAAGAGGTCCGGGAGATCCTGAATTCCGGCGGAAACGGTTTTCCCCGTCGCCGGGTCGCCGAGTTCAACCGGGTCTGCAGCGATTGCCTCAACGCCCGGTTCATGGCCGCCAAAATCGGCCTTCACGCGTGACGGCTTCCCCGCTCTTCCTAATCTCCGGAGGTTCCGCCGTCACCAGCGGCGCCGCAATCTTGCTCTACCGCAAGGCCTGATGCCGCCCTCCGCCACCGGCGTGCAGGCGCGGCATCCCCGAATCTCCGCTTGGAGCACCCTGCCTGCCCCACCCCTGCAGGCATGGAAATCTTGTTTATAAGAGCGCAGGGTTTATAATAGAGCTTAAGTGCAAAAAAGGAGATTCGGGAAATGAAATTCGTAATGCTGTCTCTCCGGGCCGTCCTGGTCACGGGAATCCTCCTTGCGGGTGCGGGATGCACGACGTCCGACGCTCCGCACGCCGCGACGCTCGCCGTGAACTCTCTGGATGATATGACGCAGCCCCCGGCCGGTGTGGTCACTCTCCGGGCCGCCGTCGAAAAGGCCGCGTCCGGCGACAAGATCACATTTGATCCGTCCCTTAACGGCGGCACGATCCTGCTCACGATCGTGGGGGAGGCCGATTCGACCCTCAGGGGCGAGGTTTATACGGGGATGACGTTCGAGGGTTACCAGGACAGGGACTACGGCGCATCCGCCCTCTACGCCCGGAAGAACGTGAATATCGATGCCTCGGCCCTGCCGGCGGGGATCACGGTGAAATGGAACGGGGGGGCGTTGAGCCACGCCCGGGTGCTAGCCGTTTCCGGCAACCTGATTATGAAGAATGTGACGATTGATTCCGGCTATTCCCTCGCCGAGGCCATCACCGGGGGGACCCAGCCTTACACGCTGGCCAGGGGAGGCGGTCTCGCCGTGTGGGGGACCGCGAAGCTCGACCATTGCACTATCAGCGCGAACCAATGCGTCGGCGACAACGTCAGCAGCCGCGACCGCGGCACGTACGGCGGGGGCATTTACGCCAACGGGCTCGACCTCAACGATTGCGTAATCAGCGGCAACTCGGCCCTCGGATACGGGGCCGCGGGGGGCGGCATCTATTCCGTGGGCGGCGCCGAGAACGGGGGGGGCGTGGGAAACGATACTTCCCTGACGCGGTGTACGGTCAGCGGGAACCGCGTCACGGCCCAGCACGCTTACGGCGGCGGCATCTTCACCCTGTCCGGCGGCCCCAACAACCTGGCGACCATGTTCCTGACTAACTGCACCGTCGCCCGGAACCTCGCCGAGGACAATCCCGGCATCGCCAACGTCGGTCAATGGTACGACCGAGGCGGCGGCATTTACATGGGGGGCGGCTCGCTCTGGGTGCAGAGTTGCACAATCGCCGAGAACGCGGTCACGGGCGAGCTCGCATACTTCAGCGGTAAGCCGAACATGGGCGGCGGAGGCGGGTGCGCCACCATCGGCAACGCCCACACCGTGGAGTACGTCTGGCTCCAGAATTCGATCGTCGTCGGCAACACCCTCAATGGGGCCGCCGAGGACTGGTATGCGGGATCCATCCTGGACTTTTACAGCCAGGGATATAACCTCGTCGGCGTCGTCAACTTCAGCCAGATTCTCGTGCCGGTCCCCGATTGGATGATGTCGAGCCGGAAGCGCTGGCCCAAGGTCGGCGACCACGACGGGGTCACGCTTCTCGAAGCCCTGGACGTGGCGAACACTCAACTGCACGCTTCCGTAATTTCGACGGGAACGGACGCGGGCTTCCCTGCGGTGTTGTGGTATCCGCCGGCCGCCCTGGCGACGGACAAGATCCCCATGGGCGACTACCCCGTCACCTACGTGAACGCCGGCTATGCGGGATTCGGCCAGCCCACGGACGATTTTCTGAACTATGTCATTCTCCAGTTGAGAAGCCAGTATGGTTCGATCCTGGGGAACGATTTCGGGTCGAGTTTCGGGGACATGACCGGGACGACCTGGTACGGGCCCGCCGTGACATGGCCCTCCAATCCCCAGAACACGGCCTGGATCACGTTCTGGCGCAACCTGGACACCGCGATCGGGAACGCCCTCGGGATGGCCATCCTCGGCGATGATTTCTGGGGGACCTTCTCGACCGGACCCCTGGGCGCGCACGTGCAGATCACCGTCCAGAGAGAAACCAAGGCGTTCAGCCTGGTCGGCAACGACCAGCGCGGCAACGGCCGGCCGTCCGGGACGTCGGGCGATATCGGCGCGATCGAAAGGTAATCTCCGGTTAGCGACCATGGGCATCTTCATTACGGCCAGAGACCTGACCAAAAAATACGGCGAGCTGACCGCCGTCAACTCGATTTCTTTTGAAATTCGGGAAGGGGAGTGCTTCGGATTCCTGGGCCCGAACGGCGCCGGGAAGACCTCGACCGTGAAGATGATCCATTGCGTCTCTCCCGTGACGTCGGGCACTCTGACGGTCGACGGCCTGCCGGCCCATATCGACAACCGGGCCGTCAAGATGATGACCGGGGTCATTCCCCAGGAAATCACCCTGGATAACGACCTGACCGTTTACGAGAACTTGGCCGTTTTCGCCAGCTTTTTCGACATCCCCAAACGCGACGCCCGGACGAGGATCGGCGAGCTCCTGAAGTTCGTCGAGCTCGAGGCCAAGCGGGACAGCAAGATCGACCAGCTCTCGACCGGCATGAAGCGGAGGCTCCTCGTCGCGCGGGCCCTCCTCAACCGCCCCCGCCTCTTGGTCGCGGACGAGCCGACGACGGGGCTCGACCCCCAGGCGAGGCATCTGATCTGGCAGCGTCTCCGCCAGCTCCGGTCCGAGGGCGTCACGCTGATCCTGACGACGCAGTACATGGAGGAAGCCCAGCAGCTCTGCGACCGGATCGTTATCATGCACCAGGGGATAATCCTGAAAGAGGGACTGCCGCTGCAGCTGGTCGAGGAGGAGATCGGCCGGGAAGTCATCGAAATCCGGATCCCCAAAGAGGAAGACGAGAGGATCATCGGGCACCTCGCGCCCTTCTCCTGCGGCCACGAGCGGGTGGGGGATACGCTCTATTTTTATTGCCGGGACGGCCATGACGTCGCGCGCAAGCTCGTCGAGCTCGACCTTCCCAACACCTGGACGCGGCCGGCCTCCCTCGAGGACGTCTTCCTGAAGCTCACGGGCCGGGGGCTCGTCGAATGAACCTCTCCTACCGGATCTACCACGTTTTCGTCAGGAACCTCGTGTCTTATAAAAGGTTCGTCGTCCCGACCTTCCTCGT
Source organism: Candidatus Aminicenantales bacterium (assembly GCA_049513915.1). Classification (GTDB taxonomy): domain Bacteria; phylum Acidobacteriota; class Aminicenantia; order Aminicenantales; family Saccharicenantaceae; genus DATKJS01. The sequence goes on from JBEKVN010000052.1 coordinate 18,940, forward strand.
CAGCCTGATCGAGCCGCTCTTTTACCTGATCACCTTCGGGATCGGCATGGGCGCCTACATGGGGTATTTCGGGGGCAAGCCCTATCTCTATTTTCTCGTGCCGGGGGTCCTCGTTTCGTCGGTCATGATGTCGTCGACCTTCGAATGCCTCTACGGGACGTTCGTCAAGATGGTCCACGAGCGGCTCTACGACTCCCTGATCGCGACGCCCGTGTCCGCCGAGGACGCCGTGGCGGGGGACATCGTCTGGGGGGCTTTCCGCGGGCTGGTCAGCGGCACGCTGATGATGCTCGTCGCGGTGGCTATGGGGATTTTTCCCGTCTCCATCCCCAGTGTGCTCCTCCTCCTTGTCCTGATGGTGTTCGTCGGCATTCTCTTCGGGTCGCTGGCCATGATCGTGACCTCGATCTCGCCGAGTTTCGACTTTTTCAACTATTACACGGAGCTTATCATCACGCCCATGCTCTTTTTCTCGGGGGTGTTTTTCCCCCTGGACAGGTTTCCGGCCTGGATGAAGTCCCTGTCCGAGTTCATGCCGCTGACCCACGCGGTGAGAATTTCCCGGGCGGTCTTCTCCGGCGAGTATCACGCCAAATACATCTGGAACTTCCTGGTCATTTTCGTCCTGGAGGTCGTGGCCTTCGCCGTCGGTGTCCGGATGATGAAAAAACGGCTCATCAAGTAGCCGGATCCGCCCCTGCAGCCTGCCCTGTTCCCGTGGGTATCAGGCGGTGGTCTCGTAAAGCCTCATCTGCGATTCGGTTTTGGTCGTGTTCTGGATCAGGATCCCGCGGTCGAGGCCTGAGAAGCCGCCGCGTCCGTTGATCGTCGTCAGGGCGGAAGTCAACCAGGCGTCGATTCCCGGATAATCCGGACGGTGCCGGGAATTGTTGTCGATGGGGTATAGGATGTTCTTAGCCGCCCAGTAATCGAGGGCCACCGGATCCTGGCTGGCCACGATCTGGTTGGCCCGGAACGTGGCGCCCGCCGGGGTGCCCTCGAGGGCCCCCTGGGAAACCCAGATGGCGTCCATGATGTTCAGCACGGGCGTGTGGACGGTGACCATCATCTTGCCGCACGTTTCTCCCAGGCCGCCGTAATGGCGGAACCCGGACTGGCCGTCAGACATCGAAACCAAGCCATACATGTGCTTGAGGGCGCCCGTGATCTCCGACCCACCCGTATCGTGATGCTTGAGGACGGGGATGTTGATGAGTTTCAGGTTGCCGTCGAATGCGCTGCCGTTCCAAATCCCCCGCCCGAGCTCCACGCGTCGCCCGCCGGCCGTCGTGAAGCTGGGATAGGACACATTCTCCACGCGGCGATAACCGGCCGTCTGGTGGTCCGTGTCGCCGATGAAGGTCCCGGCAACCAGGTCGAGAAGGAAGGCCGAGACGCGCGGGTCCTGGAAAAGGCTGTTCACGAGCCACAGAAATGAATGCTGCTCGTTCTCGGCGTTGGCGTGGACCTCGCTGTTGCCGTAGGAAGAGGACGTATCGCAGGCCAAACTGCCGCGCCCTTGCCCGTTCTCGACGATCACCACCTCGCCGTGGAAGCCGTCAGGATGCTCCAGGATGCGCTGGATGACCCCCCGGACGAGATCGCTGTTGGTGCAACCCCTATACTTCCATTGGGCGTTGACCTTCAGGACGACGACATCGTCCGCGGCGATGAGGCCGTTCGAACCGCTTTCGACGTTCACCGGGGCCGACCGGTAAAACTTGAGCCCGTTCCGGCCCATGACGTCAAGGAGGGCGTCGACGCCGAGATGATGGTTGGCCCCCGTGACCGCCTGGGCCGGGATCTGGCTGACCCGAAAGAGCGGGCTGTCGGCCAGGGGAGTGGGATTTGGGGGCGGAGACGTGGCCTGCTCGCATCCCGTGAAGGGCAGCGCGGCCGCCCCGGCCAGGCCGAGTTTCACGAAGTCCCGTCTTTTCATATCGACACCTGATAAGATCTCCGAATTTTCCTCGCGGCCGTCATGACTGACCCATTTTACCAGATATTGCGACTTTCGACGCTTCCTGCCTCCAAGACTCCCGAGCTCTCCGTTTAGTCGGTGGGGCGGCGGCAATATGGCCAACGTGACCGTCGAGGGCGAGATTCCGCTCGACGTCAAGAACGGGGTCTGGTCGGCGACGGTCGGCATCGCGTTCTAAGCCCGCGCACCTCTCAAAGCACACCAGGGCGCCTCGCCTGCGGAGGCGCCTTATTTTTTTGCGGCCCTTCCCCCATCCGAAGCTCCACGGACGGGCTTCCGTGGAATCCGACTCTCGCAGGCGTTGGAGCGCCCGCCCCCGAGTGGGGGTTCGCTATTCTTCCACGACTCACCTTCGTGCAACCCCAGAAGGGGATTGACAAGGGCCGCATCCCCTCCGATTATAATATTGTCATGCGCCTGCCCTCTGGTCGTGGAAGATCCCTGGGATTCGGGATCCTCTCAACGGTCCTTCTTATCGCGGCCGCTCCCTCCAGCCTTCGGGCCTCGGCCTCCGCGCCGCTCCCGTCCGAAGAGACCCGGCAAGTTCTCCAGCTCACATCGAGGGAGCGAGACGACCTGCTCAAGGGAAGGGTCGTCCTGCGGGACATCCCCAGCCCCGGGATGCCGGGAAAGGCCTTCGAAGCCTTGGGAGTCCTGCCGGGGGGCTTCGACGAGGCGTATGCGGTGATCACGGACTACGGGCGCTACCCGGAGTTCATGCCCGCCGTCAAGAACGCGACGGTCAAAGAGGAGAACGGGGCCGCCTCCGTCGTGGAGATCCGCCTCGTCCTTCCCCTCGGACAATCCAGGCAGTACCGGTTGAGATACACGGCTCGCAGGACGGCTGACGAAATCGAGGTGGCCTGGGTGAAGCTGCCCTGGCCCGAACTCCCCGCGGGCCAAACGATCCAGGATACGTCGGGGCGCTGGCTGGTGCGGAAATTCGATTCGGGAGGGCTCCTCGCGGCTTACCGGGTGTACACGGACCCCGGGCCCGTTCCCCTCGGCCTGACGGACCTCGCCAGCGCTCTCGGCAGGAAAAGCCTGCCGGACGTCATCCGGAAGACGAGGCAGAGAATCCTCTCCCTTTTCCCGGCGTACGGAAAACCGGGCCCCGCTCAGAATTCCTGACCGTAGCGGCCGGCGGAACCCAGGACCTCGCGGTTCTTCCTCTTGTACATCTCGAAAAGGGCCGTGCGCGCCGGGCCCAGGTACTTGCGCGGGTCGAACTCCGCCGGGGACTCGACGAAAACCTTCCGGATCGCGGCCGTCATGACCATCCGGCCGTCGGTGTCGATATTGATCTTGCAGACGGCCGATTTCGCCGCCTGCCGGAGTTCGTCCTCG
>JBEKVN010000053.1:0-19094 GCA_049513915.1 Candidatus Aminicenantales bacterium
GCGCGGCAGGCGCGGGTGGAAGGCGTCGTCATCATCGAGGCGACGACGGACATCTACGGGCGGGTGGCGACCGTGAAGATCCTGAAGTCGATTCCGCTGCTCGACCAGGCGGCCGTCGACGCGGTGCGGCAGTGGGTTTACGAGCCGATGATCATCAACGGCCGTCCCCGGCCCGTCATCTTCACCGTCACCGTCAGATTCCAGCTCAAGTAACAAAGCTAGAGAATGGCTTTTGATATCTAAAAGGAGGTATAACCCATGCAATTTGGTCTGATGGAAATGTGGACGCAGATGGGAGTCGTAGCAAAGGCGGTGTCGATCATCCTGATCGCTCTGTCGATCGTTTCCCTTTATCTGTTCATCGAGAGGCAGATGACCTTTCAGAAGGCCCGGAAGAGGTCCCAGGAAGTGGCGCCCAAGCTGGCCGAACTGCTGAAGGCCGGGAACATCCGGGACGCTCTGGCCCTCGCTTCGAAGAAGGACAACAGGGGCAGCCATCTGGCGCGCGTGACGGCCGCCGGCATCCAGGAGTTTATGGAAGGCAAGGAAGCCCACCTGTCGCTCGAGCAGCAGGTCGAAACGGCGACCAGAGGCTGCGAGAGAGCCGCCAGCATGTACGAACAGGAGCTCAAGAGAGGCCTGTCAGTTCTGGCGACTATCGCCACCTCGGCTCCCTTCATCGGCCTGTTCGGAACGATCTCCGGCATCATCAACGCGTTCCGAGGCATGGCCCTGACCGGTTCGGGCGGCATCGGCGCGGTAGCCGGCGGCATTTCCGAAGCCCTGGTGACCACGGCGTTCGGCATCGGCGTCGCCATCATTGCTCTCTGGTGCTTCAACACCCTGAATACCCGGATCGAAGTCTACGAAGTCGAGATGGCCAACACGACGTCCCAGGTCGTCGACTTCTTCATCCGCAGCACCGAGTGCAAATAATTCAAGTCCCGGCCTGCGAGTCGCCGGACGAACGAGAGGCATAGCATGGGATCATCACTATCCAAGGGCGGCAAAGAACCCGTCAAGTCGGAACCGAACGTCGTCCCTCTTTGTGACGTCCTTCTCGTTCTGCTCATCATCTTCATGGTCGTCACGCCCCTCGTCCAGAAGGGCGTCGATGTCCGGCTCCCCAACGCGCAGTTCACGACCGACGTGCCCGAAAACCCGCCGGTCGTGCTGTCGATCCAGAGGAGCACAAACCCCCAGGACAAGGGCGGGTACAAGCTGTACATCAACCATGACAAGGTGAACCTCGAAAACCTGCAGAACGGGCTGGAAGAGGCGTTCCTGACGGTCTCCGAGAAGAAGCTCTATCTGCGGATGGACGGGGAGCTCGAATTCGGGATCCTCGCGGAGCGCATCCTGGATATCATCAAGAGCTCGGGCGTCGAGGTCGTCGGGATCATCACAGAGAAGAAGACCGAAAAGGTCGAATAGCGCGAGGCCCCGGGCCTGCGTGCGTCGCTCACGGTTGCTTAGAGCACACGGGGGAAGGAAGGACGGAGAGTCCTCCTTCCCCCTTTTTTTGCCCCGCGGCAATCGTTTTCTGAAGCTCCGCGGACTTACAGTCGGGGGGTCTTTTTGGCTTGAACCCCGCAGTCATCAAGAGGCTGCCCGAGGGCGGCCTATGGATGACGTCCCTGGAATCCCGCGAAGGGGATTGAGGACTTCGTTGAGGCTCCCGGTCCGGTAGCCGTCGAGGTCCAGCGCGACGTATTTCCACCCCAGCTTTTTCAGGGCCCGGACGGCTTGCTTCCGGACGTCCCTTTTCATGAACGCCGGAAACCGGCCGGGTTCTATCTCGAGGCGGGCGATGGCGCCGTGATGCCTGACCCGGACCTGGGTAAATCCGAGCTTCCGCAGGACCTCCTCGGCGGCCCCGACCCGGCGGAGGTTTTCCAGCCCGATCTTCGTTCCGTAGGGGAAACGCGAGGCCAGGCAAGCCAAGGACGGCCTGTCCGCCGTGGGCAGCCCCAGCCGTCGCGAAAGCGCCCGGATTTCCTGTTTCCCAAGGCCCGCCTCCCGCAGGGGCGACCTCACGCCGAGCTCGCGCAGGGCCCGCTGCCCGGGGCGAAAGTCGGACGTGTCGTCGACGTTGGACCCATCCACGATGAAGGGAATCCCCTTCGCCCTGGCGATCTCCCGGAAGAGGGAAAATAAAGCATTCTTGCAGTGATAACAGCGGTCCGGCGGATTGGCCGCGAAGGCCGGATGGCCGAGGACACTGGCCCGGAGGACGCGCAGGGGAACCCCGATCGCGGCCGCGACCGCCTTCGCCTCTTTTGTTTCCCCGGCCGTATGGACCTCCGTCGCGGCGGTCACCGCGTAAGCGCCCCGGCCAAGGACGTCGCGGGCCGTCTTGAGGAGCAGGCTGCTGTCCACTCCCCCGGAAAAGGCCACGAGGACGCGGCCCATCCCTTTCAATGATTTTTTGAGATCCTCGTATTTTCTCTGCGTGCCCGCCGGGATCCCGCGTGCGCTCATCTTCCGGTTCATGGCTTTCTCACCGTCCTTCATCCAATTCGCGCGCCAGTTTCCGCACCTCCACGATGAAGGCCCGGACCATGTCCTCGCCGCGGACCTTCTTCAGCAGGCGTCCTTTTTTGAAAATGACGGCGCTCCCGCGGCCGCAGGCCAGGCCGATATCGGCCTCCCTGGCCTCGCCCGGTCCGTTGACCGTGCAGCCCATGACGGCCACGGTCATAGGGGTTCGAAGCCCCAGGACGGCCTTCTCCACCCGGGCGGCGATACTCATCAGGTCGACCTCCGTCCGGCCGCAGGTCGGACAGGATACGAAATCGGCGCCCCGGGTCCTGATCCCCAGGCTTCGGAGAATGTGGTACGCGGCGAAAACCTCCCTCTCCGGCGTGGCCGTCAGAGAGACGCGGACCGTATCGGCCAGGCCCTCGGCCAGGAGGAGCGCCAGCCCGGCCGCCGACTTGATGCTCCCCGAGAACAGCCGGCCCGCTTCCGTTATGCCCGCATGGAAGGGATAGTCGACCTTCCCGGCCAGGAGCCTGTAGGCTTCGAGCGTTCTCCCGATGTCGGAGGCCTTGAGCGAGATCTTGATCAGGCCGAAGCCGCAGTCCTCGAGGATGCGGACGTGCCGCAAGGCGCTCTCCACCATGGCTTCCGCCGTCACGCCCCCGTACTTGGCCAGCAGGTCTTTTTCGAGGGAGCCCGAATTGACACCGATCCGGATGGGCACCCCGCGCTCGCCGGCCGCCCGGACGACCTCGCGCACCTTGTCCTTCGAGCCGATATTGCCGGGATTGATCCTCAGGCCGTCGGCCCCCGCGCCGAGAGAGGCCAAGGCCAGGCGGTGGTCGAAATGGATGTCCGCGATCAGGGGGACCCGCGCCCGGCGCTTGATCTCGCCGAGGGCCCGGGCCGCCTCTCCGTCGGGGATGGCCAGCCGGACGATTTCCGCCCCCGCTTTCTCCAGGCGGCGGACCTGGGAGGCCGTGGCCTTCACGTCCCGGGTGTCCGTCTTGGTCATGGCCTGGACGATGATGGGAGCCCCCCCGCCGACGGCCACTCCGCCGACCCGGATCTGCCGCGTCGCGCGGCGTTCGAACATGCGCGCCTCCCGGCCTAAAAAGGCAGCAGGCTGCCCCACCCGTGGGGCAGCCGCTTGACGATATCGTTGAGGATGACGAAGACGATGAGGACGACGAATATCACGAAACCGATCTGCATCCAGATGGTCCGGGCCTTGGGGCTGAGATCGCGGCGGAAAACGGCCTCGATGACGAGCACGAAGATCTGCCCGCCGTCGAAAACGGGGATGGGAACGAGGTTGAGGATGCCGAGCTGCAGGCTGATGACGGCGATCCAGCTGATCATGGCCAGCCAGCCCATCCGGAGGGCGGCGTAGGAGAAGTTGGCGATCTCGAGCGGGCCGCCGAGCTGTTTGGTCGACGCCTCGCCCGTGAACAGGTCCCTCAGGAACTGAACGACCAGGAACGTGTTCTTCAGGTTTTCGCGGACGCTCTGCCAGATGGCCGCGAAGACCCCGTATTTCTTAAGCACGGACTCCGGACTCTGGATGATGCCGATTTTGCCGACGTTCCCTTCCCGGCGGGGCGTCACGGGGATCGTTACGGTCGCGCCGCCGCGCGCGACGCTGAGCTGGAGCTCCTTCCCGGCGCTGCGCTCGACGATCTGGATGAATTGATAGAAATAGACCGGCTGGCCGTCGATGGCCAGGATGATGTCTCCGGGCTTGAGCCCCGCCTTCTCGGCCGGTGAGCCCGACATGGCCGCCTGGACCTGGGTCAGGGTCCTCGCCCTGAAGCCGGCGTATCCGAACGAGAACCTGGGGATGGTCTCCGTCCGGAGCTCGACGGTGGCGGCCTGGCCCTCCCGGAGCATCCCGACCCGGATCATCTTGTCCGGCCTCGAGCCCACGGCGATCTCGACGTCGCTCCAGGTCTTCACCGGCCGGCCGTTGATCGCGGTGATGGTGTCGCCGATACGGAGGTCGGCCCGGGCGGCCGGAGAATCCTTGTCCACCCAGCCGATCACCGGCCGCTCGTCATAATAGAGCGGTGTCGGAACGCCGACGGCGTTGATCACGGCGACGAGGACGACGGCCAAGACGATGTTCATGACCGAGCCCATGGCCATGACGAGCAGTCTCTTCCCCCGGGTCTTGGCCATCATATCGTCGGGAGCGACCGGACGCCCGGGCTCGAACATGCCCTCCCCAAGGAGCTTGACGTAGCCCCCCATGGGCACGAGGCTGATCCGGTAGTCCGTCTCCCCTTTCCGGACGCCGAAGAGCCGCTTGCCGTAGCCGAATGAGAAGACCTCGACGCGGATGCCGACGAGCTTGGCCATGAAGAAGTGTCCGAATTCATGGACGAAGACGAGGATGCCGAAGACGATGATGAATGCGAGCAGGGTGCCGAAAATGGTTGCCATAGTCCTACCTTTGCTTGAGAAGGCGGCCGGCCGCGGCCCGCGCCTCCCGGTCGATTTCAAATATCCCCTCTAGGGAATCCGCGGGGGCGGCCCGGTGCGCCTCCATGACCGCCTGAACGACGCCGGGGATGTCGGGGAAGGCGATTCTTCGCGCGAGAAAAGCGGCGACGGCCGCTTCGTTCGCCGCGTTGAGAGCCACGGGATAGCTCCCCCCCTCCTCGAGCGCCCGGCGGGCCAGAAGGAAGAGGGGGTAACGCCGCCCGTCGACCTCGTGAAATTCGAGCCTCCCGAAGGCGGCCAGGTCGAGACGCGGCAGGCCGGAATCCCGGCGGTCGGGGAATGTCAAAGCGTATTGGATCGGGATCCTCATGTCCGCGGCGCTCATCTGAGCCAGGACCGAGCCGTCCTCCATTTCCACAAGGGCGTGGACGGCGCACTGGGGATGGATGAGGACATCCAGTCGGGCCGGCTCCAGGCCGAAGAGCCAGCGGGCCTCGATGAGCTCCAGTCCCTTGTTCATGAGGGTCGCGGAGTCGACGGTCACTTTCCGGCCCATCTTCCAGGTCGGATGACGGAGGGCCTCTTCGAGAGACCTGGTCTTGAGGTCCCGGAGCGGGGTCCGGAAGAAGGGCCCCCCGGAGGCCGTCAGGATGACCCGCCGGACCTGGGATTTCCTGACGCCGGACAAGCACTGAAAGACGCCGCTGTGCTCGCTGTCCACGGGGATGATCCGGGCCCCCGACCGGCGGGCCTCCTTGCGCAGGAGCGCCCCTCCGACGACGATGGATTCCTTGTTGGCCAACGCCACGCGCTTGCCGGCCCGGACCGCGGCCAGGGTGGGCCTGAAGCCGTCGATGCCCGTGATGGCGGAAACGACGGTGTCCGCCTTCCCCTCGCCCGCCACTTCGTCCGCGCCCTCTGGTCCGAAGACGAGCCGGAAACCCAGGCGCCGGGCGAGCGGCCGGAGCGCCTCCGCGTCCGATTTCTTCCTTACGGAAACGACTCCGGGTTTGTACTTCTTGATCTGCCGGGCGAGCAGGGACACGTTCGAGCCGGCAGCCAGGGCGGTCACTTCGAACCGGCCCGCCATCCGGTCGATGACGTCTAGGGTGCTCGTCCCGATGGAGCCCGTGGAACCCAGGATGGCGACCGTTCGGACCATGAATCTTCGCCCTTATTTCCAGAGGTACTTGACGATAAAATAGAACAAGGGGCTGGCCAGGATCAGGCTGTCGATGCGGTCGAGAAAGCCGCCGTGGCCGGGGAGGGCGTTGGACGAGTCCTTGACGCCGACGGCCCGCTTGAAGAGTGACTCGAGGGGATCGCTCACCTGGGCCACGGCATGGACGAGGACCCCGGTTAGGATGGCCCGCCAGAGTGGGACGGACCGGAGGAGGACCTGCTGGGCCAGGACGGCCCCGCCGATGGCGAACAGGATGCCTCCCGCGCTCCCCTCCCAGGTTTTGTTGGGGCTCGCGATCGGCGTCATCTTGTGCTTCCCGAACGCCTTGCCGACGAACATGGCCGCCGTGTCCCCGAGGAAAATGACGGAGAAGAGGAAGTACAGGGTGAACGGGCCGAAGTCCAGGCGGATCTTGTAGAGAAAGTTGAGGGGAAAGCTGAGATAAATGGTCCCGAGAATGGTAATGGCGAAAGAGGCCGGAAAAAAGGGCAGCTTCTCGAGGTCATTGAAGTACACGACGAAATAAACGCCCGAAACGAGCAGTCCGGCGTAGAGCGCCACCTCCAGAGGGATGGACGGGAAATAAAAGGTCGGGCTCACGAGCAGGGCCAGGCCGATGCCCAGGGCTTTCTGGGGCATCAGGCCCTTTCGTTCGGCCAGCTTGTAGAACTCGACCAGGGCGGCCACGATGAACGCCTGCTGGAAGATATACAGGACGATCTTGGGGGCGTATTGGCAGACCACGAAGAGGACGCCAATTAATACGATCGCCGTGGGTATGCGTTTCCGAAGGCTCATGTCAGCTCACCAGTCTCCGTCGGTTTGTTGGCGGAACAGGCCGGCCCATCACTCAAGCCTGCCCTCCCGTTTCAGGATGAATGTCCCCGAACCGCCGGTCCCTTTTCTGGAAATCGACGACGGCCCGGAACAGGTCCTTGCGCCGGAAATCCGGCCAGAGGACCGGCGTGATCCAGATCTCGGAATAGGCGATCTGCCAGAGGAGGAAATTCGAAACTCTGAGCTCACCGCTGGTCCGGATGAGGAGGTCCGGGTCGGGGATGCCGGCCGTGTCGAGAAACTCGGCGAACCGGTCCTCGTCGAGGTCCCGCGGAAGCGTCCGGCCGCCTTTGAGGATCCGCCGGACCGCGGACACGATTTCCGCCCGTCCGCCGTAATTCAGCGCGAGGATCAGGGTCATTCGCCGGTTGGCCGCCGTGGCCTTCTCCACCCGCTCGAGGTCCTTCAGGGCCAGGCGCGGAATCCCGGACCTCTCCCCGATGACCCTCAGACGGAGTTCGTTCTCCCTGAAAACCCGGCCCTCCGTTTTCAGGAACTCCCGCAGGAGCCTCCACAGCCGAAGGACTTCCTGGCGAGGTCGCTTCCAGTTTTCCTTGGAGAACGCGTAGAGGGTTAGGACCTTGATGCCCAGCCGGGCGCTCGCCTCGGCGATCTCACGGACCGATTCCGACCCGGCCCTGTGGCCTTCGATCCGCGGAAGCCCCTTCTGCAGGGCCCAGCGGCCGTTGCCGTCCATGATGACGGCGATGTGGCGCGGGAGCCGGTCGAGATCGACCTCGCGGACGAGGCGTTCCTCCTCCGTGCCGGGCTGGATGTATCCCTCGAGGGTTTCCCACATGGCTGACCATTATATCATGGGGCGCCCGCGAAATACACGCGCCGGAAGCGGGTCTGGACCGGCCGCGTGCGTTCTGGTACATTAGTGCACGAAGCGAGCGTACGATGTGTCTGGCGGTTCCCGCAAAGATCACTCGGCTCGAAAAGCCGAACCTGGGCCTCGTCGACTATGCGGGGACCGAAGTGAGGACGAATTTCTCCCTCCTCCCGCAGGCCAGGGTCGGCGATTGGGTGATCGTCCACGCGGGGTTCGCCATCTCCCTGATGGACAAGAAGGAGGCCCGCAAGACCCTCCGCCTTTTCCGGGAGATGGCCAAAGCCGCCTGACGGAGCGCTCCCCCGCCCGTCGACCGGGACGCCTGACCGCCGCGCCGACCGTGCCATCGATGAAAGAGCTCAGAAACCAAAAAGCCGTCGCCGGGCTCCTCAGGGATATTTCCGGGCTGGCCCGTGCCCTCCCCTCCCCCGTCCGGGTCATGGAAGTTTGCGGAACGCATACCATGTCCTTATTCAAGCATGGCCTGACGCCTCTGCTGGCCGGGGCCGGCGTGGAGATGATTTCGGGGCCGGGGTGCCCCGTCTGCATCACGCCGAACGGAGTCCATGAGGCGGCCCTGGCCCTGCTGACGCAAAGGGAAGGCCTCACGCTGGCGACATTTGGGGATATGACCCGTGTGCCCACGTCAAAAGGCGCCCTCCAGGCGGGAGTTCCGGCCCGGAATTCGCGGCTCAGGATCGTCTATTCCCCGGGGGAAGCTCTGGAAGAGGCCCGCCGGAGCCCGGAGCGCGAAACGGTCTTTTTCGGGGCCGGATTCGAGACGACCATCCCGGCCATCGCCGTGACCGTGCAGGAGGCCGAGGAGGCGGGTCTCTCGAATTTTTCGGTGCTCCGGGCCCTTTGGCTCATCCCGCCCGCCCTCAGGGCACTTCTTCAATCCGGGAATATCGCGATCGCCGGTTTCCTCTACCCCGGCCATGTCAGCGCCATCATCGGCCTTCGTCCTTACGCGTTCATCGCTGAGGAATACGGGATCCCGGGGGCCGTAGCCGGCTTCGAGCCAGGAGACATCCTGCTGGCCGTCCGGTCGGTCCTCGCCCAGCTCGCCGAGGGGAAACCGCGCGTAGCCCTGGAATACTCACGGGCGGTCAGGCCGGACGGGAATCCCGTCGCCAGGAAGCTTATGGACGAGGTCTTCGAGCCCTATGACGCGACCTGGAGGGGCCTGGGCACGATCCCGGGAAGCGGATTGAAATTCCGGAAAAAATACCTGGCCTTCGATGCCGGGCGGAAATTCCGGCTCCGGATACCGGAGTCCGGGGGCGACCTGCCGGGCTGCCGCTGCGGCGAAGTCCTGAGGGCGGCCATCCGCCCGGACGGTTGCCGGCTTTTCGCTTCGAAGTGCACCCCCGAGTCACCGCTGGGCCCTTGCATGGTGTCCTATGAGGGCGCCTGCCTGATTCACTACAAATATGGCCGCGGCAAGAAGGGGGACGCGTGAAAAAGATCAGCCTCGAGCTCGGGAGCGGCGGCCGCCTCATGCGCGATTTCATCGCCGGCCAGATCCTTCCGTCCTTCAAGAATCCCATCCTCGGCGAGCTCTCCGATTCCGGCCTCCTTCCGGAGGGCCTGGCCTTCACGACGGACAGCTACGTCGTCGACCCTCTTTTTTTCCCCGGCGGTGACATCGGCGCGCTCGCCGTCAACGGGACCGTCAACGACCTCGTCGTCTCCGGCGCCGTCCCCCGCTATCTCTCGCTTGCGCTCATTCTGGAGGAGGGGCTCGACGGCGGCGTCCTGGAGAAAATCCTGTCGTCTATCGGGCGGGCGGCCCGGAAAGCGGGCGTCCGGGTCGTGACCGGGGATACCAAGGTCGTCCGCCAGGGCCAGGGCGACAAGATCTACATCAATACGGCCGGCCTCGGCGCATCCATCGGCCGGCCGGCGCCGGGCAAGATCCGTCCGGGCGATAAGGTCATCCTGACCGGCGCGCTCGGCGACCACAGTCTGGCCGTTCTCGTGGCCCGCGGGGATTTCGGGTTGAGGTCGAAGGCCCGGAGCGACTGCGCGCCCCTTCTCTTTCTCCTGCCGTTATGGAAAAGAGGGGCGCTCTGGATGAGAGACATTACCCGCGGCGGCTTGGCCACGGTCCTGGCCGAGCTCGCCGAGCGCCTCCCCCACGCCGTCCTCATCGACGAATCCCGGATCCCCTTGTCGAGGGCCGTGCGCGGGGCGAGCGAAATCCTGGGCATCGACCCGCTGTTCATGGCTTGCGAGGGGAAAGCCGTTGTCATCGCGCCCGCGCGGCGTGCCGCAGGATTTCTCAGCCGGATCCGGGAACACCCCCTGGGGAAGAGGGCGGCTATCATCGGGGAAGTCCAGGACGAAGTTGGGAAGCCGGGAGAACTTCTGCTCCGGACCGTCTCGGGAGGGCTCAGGCTCCTCGAGCCGCTGACCTCCGAGCTCCTGCCGCGGATCTGCTAAAGCAGCGCACGTCTCTTCATTGCCACACAGATTTTGGTATTGATCTTTACCTTCATACGGCGACATTGGCCGCCCTTATCCCCCGCACCCCGGGAACCAGTTTCGTCGGTTCCCCCCATCGAAATACCCGATGGGTCCCCCCTCCGCAACGGGGTCTTTCAGGCGGCCAATGTCGCCGCTTGAAGAATAAGCCTTCCGACGAATCGAGTGGCTGAGGCGGGGCGGGGCCGGGTTAGGCTTTGACGACGTTCCTGCGTATTTTCTTGACGGCGTTCCGCGTATCGACGACGAGCGGCGCGTGCTTGACGATCCAACCGTAATCATAGGCGGAATGGTCGGTGGCGATGATCACGGCGTCCATCTTCTTGAGGCGAGCGGCGGTCAAGGGAATCGACTTGAGGTCCAGATGGGGATATTCGCGGTGTCCGGCCGCGCGCGGGATAAACGGGTCGTTATAGGAAACCCTGGCCCCCTTCGCTTGGAAAAGGCTGATGATCTTGAGAGACGGTGACTCGCGCGAGTCGTCGATGTCCCTCTTATAGGCGAGGCCGAGGACGAGGATCTTGGCGTTCTTGACGGATTTCCCACGGTCGTTCAGGGCGGCCACGGTTTTTTCCATGACGTAATAAGGCATGAAGGTGTTGATCTCGCCGGCAAGTTCGATGAATTTCGTCTGGTAATCGACCTCCTTGGCCTTCCAGGTCAGGTAGAACGGGTCGATTGGGATGCAGTGCCCGCCGAGGCCGGGCCCGGGATAGAAGGGCATGAAACCGAAGGGCTTGGAGGATGCGGCCCGGATGACTTCCCAGACGTCGATGCCCATCCGTTCGAAGATCATCTTGAGCTCATTGACCAGGGCGATATTGACGGAGCGGAAGATGTTTTCCAGCAGCTTGGTCGACTCCGCCGCCTTGGTGGACGAGACGGGGACGGTCTTGACGATGATCTGGTCGTAAAGGGCCTTGGCCACCCGGAGGCAGTCGGGCGTCAGGCCGCCCACGACCTTGGGTGTCGTGGCCGTCGAGAAATTCTTATTGCCGGGGTCCTCGCGTTCCGGCGAAAAGGCCAGGAAGAAATCCCGGCCGCCCTTGAGCCCGCCGGCCTCGAGAATGGGCAGCATCTCCTCGTCCGTGGTCCCCGGATACGTCGTGCTTTCGAGGATCACAATCTGGCCGCGGCGGACGTGCTTGGCGACGGTGACCGTCGTATTGAGGACATACGAGAGGTCGGGGTTCATGTGGCCGTCCAGGGGCGTCGGGACGCAAATGAGGATCGCGTCCACGTCGCGGAGCCGCCGGAAATCATCCGTGGCCCCAAATTTTTTCCGGCCCAGAAAGTCCTTGAGCTCGGCGGCGGAGATGTGCCGGATGTAGCTCTTCCCGCGGTTGAGCATGTCGACCTTCCTCCGGTCGATGTCGAACCCGGTGACGGCGAACCCCTTCTGGAGAAAAGTCTTGACGAGAGGAAGGCCGACGTAGCCAAGGCCTATGACCCCGATGCGGGCTTTTTTTGTCTCGATTTTCTTGAGCAGCTTCAAGGCTTCGGTGTTCATGATTTCAACTCCTTTCCTTGTACCAGGCGATGGTTTTCCTGAGTCCGTCCATAAAAGAAACGCCGGGTTGAAAATTTATGAGGCGCCGGGCCTTCCGGACGTCGGCAATCGAATGTTTGATGTCCCCGGGCCTCGCCGCGGCATAGACGGCCTCAGCCTTTGTGCCCAGGACTTCGTTCACGGCCGCGAGAAGCCCATTGACCGTCATCCCCTCGCCGCAGGCGATGTTGATGGATTCCCCCCCCGCGGCGCCGGACTCGGCCGCCATGAGGTTGGCCTGGACGACGTTCTCCACGAAAATGAAATCCCGGGATTGTTCCCCGTCCCCGTAGATCACGGGGCGCTCCCCTTCGAGGATTTTTGTGATGAACAGCGGGATAACGGCCGCGTACTGGGAGGAAGGGTCCTGACGCGGTCCGAAAACATTGAAGTATCTGAGGGAAACGGCCTTTATCCCATAGAGGGCATGAAGAGTTTGAGCGTATTTCTCGCCCACGAGCTTGCTGACGGCGTAGGGCGACAGGAGCCGGCCCATGACGCCCTCTTCCTTGGGGAGGGTGGGATCGTCCCCGTAGACAGCGGACGAGGATGCCAGCACGAAGCTCCGGACCCCGGCGTCCCGGGCGGCCAGCAGCAGATTGAGTGTCCCCGTGACGTTCACGGCGTTTGTCAGCAGGGGGTCCGCGATCGAGCCGGGGACGGACGCGATGGCTGCTCCGTGGAGAACGTGATCTACGCCATGGACGGCCTTCGAGCACGTCTCGACGTCGCGGATGTCTCCCTTGATAAACTCCACCCGGCCGGCGAACGCGGCCATATTCTCTCTTTTGCCGGTCGTGAGGTTATCGAGCACCCTGACGGCATGCCCGCGTTCGACCAGGACTTCGGCGATATGCGAGCCGATAAAGCCCGCCCCGCCCGTCACGAGATAGGTCGCCATAGGTCGCTTTTCCGCCCTTAAATATATCCGAGTTCGCCGAGTTTGGCCAGGACCTTGTCGACGCTCTGCTCCAGCGTTTCCTTGTCGGTTTCGAGAACGATCTCCGGGTTGAGGGGTTCCTCGTACGGGTCCGAAACCCCGGTGAACTCCTTGATCTCGCCCCGGATGGCTTTCTGGTACATCCCCTTGACGTCCCTCTGCATGCAGACGTCGACCGGGCACTTGGCGTAAACCTCGAGGAAGTTGGTGGCCTCCTGACGGGCATGGTCCCGCATTTCCCTATAGGGCGAAATGAACGAGGTCAGCACGGCCACGCCGTTCCGCGACAGGAGCTTGGTCACGAAGGTAACCCGCCGGATATTCTCGTCGCGATCCTTCTTCGAGAAACCGAGGTCCCGCGTCAGCTCCCGGCGGACGATGTCCCCGTCCAGCCGCTCAACGCGAAGCCCGCGGTCCTTGAGGATCGCGGCGACACGGTCGGCCACGGCCGACTTTCCGGAACACGGCAGCCCCGTGAACCAGAGGGTGAATCCGGTCTGTTCTTGGCACATTTTATCGAGCTCCTTTTCGGTGTGTTCGGTTTTCTTCCGGGCCTCCGCCCGGGCTTCAGCGTCGGGGGATGATCCGCCCCTTCATTCCGTCCGGAACGGGGATCCCCATGATGTCCAGCACCGTGGGGGCGATATCGAGAATATCGGCGTTCAGGGTCTTTTTCACCCCGGCCCTCGGGTCGGCCAGGATGAAGATCCCCTGCTGGGCGTGGACCGCGTCGTCCGGCCCGGTGTCGTTCTCGGGGAGGTACTTGGAACCGTAACCCAGGGTCCCGGCCGACCGCCAGTACAGGTCGTCGAGATAGACCATGAGGTCCGGGTATTCCCCCTCGAGTTCCTCGTAATATTCCTGGGGCTTGATGACTCTCGTCTTCCAGGGTTCCCCGTTCGGTCCGCGGATCCCGAGGAGCCGCTCGGCGAGCGCGTCCCGTTCCTTTTCGTAGTCCTCGGCGGGGATGATGCCCTGGGGTTCGCGCCCCTCGACGTTGAGGAAAATCCTGGCGTAATATCCTCCCCAGGCCCAGGCTTTCGTCCGCGCCCAGTCGATCGGCAGGTCGTCCAGGCTCGTCGGCTTGGCCGGCCGCTCCTTGACGACCAGGTCCCCCTGCTCGATGAGCCATTCGTTGATGCAAAAAGCGCCTTTCATCCTTTTCGCGCCGTGGTCCGAGACGGCCAGGACCACGGTGTCCTCGCCGGCCCGGGCGATGAGGCGCCCGAGCTTTCCGTCCAGGAACTTATAGTAATCGATGATCGCGTTCTGGTACTTGTTCCCGGGTTCATACAGGTGATGGGCCGGGTCCATGTATTTCCAGAAGGCGTGGTGGACGCGGTCGACCCCGATCTCGACGAACATGAAAAGGTTCCAGGGCTTCTCGGCGATGAGCCACTCCATGACCTCGAACCTTTTCTCGGTCATCGCGAAGATCTCCCGGAGGATCTGATCGCGGTCCTCCGTCCGGAAGACGACATCGAAGATATAGGGCCCGAACCGCTCCTCGATTTCGTTTTTGAGCGTCGCCGGATACGTATACTCTTTCCCCGCTCCGGGCGGCGTGATGAAACAGGAAATCATGTTCCCGGCGACGGGATAAACCGGGTAGCTCGGAGGGACGCTGACGAGGGTGCTCCGGCCGCCCTGCTCCCCGACGTAATCCCAGAGCTTCTTCTCCCTGACGGCGCGGGAATTGGCGATCCACATCTCGTTATACGAATACCCCTTGCGGTGGCGGAATCCATAGAGGCCGAGCCGGCCGGGGTCCATTCCCGTCGCCATGACCATCCAGGCGGGGATGGTGATGGGGGGGTCGGAGCTTCTGAGGTTTCCCGAAATCCCCCGGCCGATAAGGCCCCTGAGGACGGGAAGCTCGCCGCTGCGGTCGAATACGATCTGGCCCGGCGCGCAATCCAGGCCGAGGATCAGGACTTTTCTCTCGTTCATCTCACGACCTCACCATGGCCCCGCCTAGGCGTTGAAGGGCTCCTTGAACTGCATGATGACCTTGGCCACCTCCGGCCTCATGAGCTCCATGGGCGGGATGTCCCCCCGGACCAGCATGTCCCGGATCTTCGTGCCGCTGAACTGGATCTGTTCAGACGCCGGATGGGGGCAGATCTTCTCGTTGACCACCGAGCCGCACCTCTTGCAGAAGTAAAAGGACCTGAAGAACAGGGGGACGATACCCAGGTCCGGGAATTCCTCGAAAATGTCCTGGGCGGCGTAAGGGTGATAATAATCCCCGACCCCGGCGTGGTCGCGCCCGATGATGATATGCGTGCAGCCGAAATTTTTGCGAATGATGGCGTGGTGGATGGCCTCCCGCGGGCCGGCATAGCGCATCTCCATCTGGAGGATGGCCATGACCGCCCGTTCCTTGAGGTAATAATGGCGGATGAGCTCTTCGTAGGAGGCCAGGATGACCTCGTCCTTGAAATCCCCCTTTTTTTTCCGGCCGATGACGGGGTTGATGAAAATGCCGTCCGTGAAGGTCAGGGCCGCCTTCTGGACGTACTCGTGGCCGATGTGGGGAGTGTTCCTGGTCTGGAAACCGACCGCCGTCCGCCAGCCTTTTTCCCGGAAGAGGACCCGGGTTTCCTTCGGGCTGAGCTTCCACCGGTCGAAAGGCGTCGCGGCGGCCTCGATGAGGTCCACGGGACCGGCCAGCAGGACATCCTTCATGCCCATGACTCTGGCCACCCCGGGGTGGGCCGGGTCGCTCGTCCCGAAGACCTTTTCCGCCGCTTCCACCTTGTCGAAGCCATATTTTTCGTCAAGGCGCATGACGGCGATGGGCCGGCCGTCCCCGGCCTTGAGGAGGATTTCCTCGCCCGTTTTCAGTCCGCCCGCCGTGTCCCGGTCGGCGTCGAGGACGATGGGAATGGTCCAGGGGATGTCGTTCAGGAGGCGCATCCCGTTGAGGACGCTCCGGAAATCCCCCGATCCCATGAACCCCTCGAGGGGGCTGTATACACCCGTGGCGATATTCTCCACGTCCGAGACGAGTTCGGAATCCACGGTCAGGCCGCGGAGGTTCCGGGCCCGGGCCAGGAGGTCGTCCTTCTCCTGGCCTTTGAGGACCCTATCGACGAGCTTGCCGCCATGGGGCTGGATCATTATCTCCTCCATAAAGATGGCATAAAGACGGGGTTAGGTCTACTTTCTCCCGCGTTTGGCAAGGTATATCGGGAATTGCCCTGGATCTGACTTAAGATCGGGAGAAAGTAAACCTGACCCCGTATCAATCGATATATCCCAGGGCCTTCAGTCTCTCCTTGACTTTCTCCTCCTCTTCCTTGCTGAAAACCTGGGCCGCGGGCTCTTCTTTGGAGAGGCTCTCGCGGAGAACCTTGGTCACGTAGCTCGAGACGGAGCCGATCTCCGTCCCCTTGATGGCTTCTTCGATTTTCTTGTGCAGGGAGGTCGGGATGGAAACGGTCGTGAATTCCTTGTCCATGTTGCCTCCTCCGGCCCCCGGGAAGGCCGGCCCGGCCCGGCGGCCGACAGTGTTTTATATACCAGACGCGCTTTTTTTTCAACCCCGTTCGCTGGAATCCAGCGACTCGCGTCCGTGGAATCCCGCCAAGGGGATTGACGCCCTTGCCGGCGGCTTGACAAAGGAGACCGATTAGTGTTTATTATCCCGTTGGTCATGCCCGAAATCGAAGACCCCCCTCCCCCGCGATAAGTCCCATGGAAAAAATAACCCATCCCGGAACGCCCGGCTCCGTCTTTTCGGGCGTTCTCGACAAAAACCTCAGGAAGCTCGAAGGCCGCCTGGGCGTCAGCCTGGGGGTCCGGGGCGACCAGATCATCATCGACGGGGACTTGAAAAGAGTCGAGTTCGCCAGGCACTATTTCGAGAAAGTCTGCGAGCTTGCCGGAAAGGGCTACCACCTGAAGGAGGAGGACCTGCTCATCGCCCTCGACCTCCTCGAGGAAGGGACGGCCTCGGCCCTGGAGGGCTATGCGCCCTCGGAGCCCCTGAACCTGTCCCGGAAGTCGGTCACGCCGAAGAGCCTCAACCAGAAGGCCTATATCCAGGCCATCAAGAACTACGACCTGGTCTTCGGGATCGGCCCCGCGGGCACGGGCAAGACGTACCTGGCCATGGCCATGGCCCTGACATTCCTCCAGAACAAGGTGGTCACCCGGATCATCCTGACCCGGCCGGCCGTCGAGGCCGGGGAGAAGCTCGGCTTCCTGCCGGGCGACCTGACCCAGAAGATCAACCCCTACCTCAGGCCGCTCTATGACGCCCTGTTCGACCTGTCCCAATTCGACCAGGCCACCCGCCTGATCGAAAAAGGGATCATCGAAATCGCCCCGCTGGCGTTCATGCGCGGGCGCACTCTGAACAGCGCGTTCGTCATCCTCGACGAGGCCCAAAACACGACGCGCGAGCAGATGAAGATGATCCTGACACGGACGGGTTTCGACTCCAAGCTGATCATCACGGCGGACATCACCCAAATCGACCTCCCCGAGCCCAGGAGGTCCGGCGTCCTGCAGGCCATCAAGATCTTGTCCAACATCAAGGAGATCGGCTTCTGTTACTTCAGCGACCGGGACGTCGTCCGCCATCCCCTGGTCCAGAAGATCATCAAGGCCTACCAGAAGGCCGAGGTCAAGCCCGCTTGAGACGCCGATGAGCCAGATATTCTTCGACAAGATCAAGCTCTTTAGAGGGGCCGAAATCCACCCCAGGAAGGTCCCCGTCGAGCCGGCCGAAGAAGAGCGGAAGCTTTCCAGGGCCCAGCGGCTGATCAAAAGCCCCTGGACCTTTGGTTTTCTGGTCGTCACGGTCGTTTCCCTTTTCCTTTTCTCCGTTCCCGCCCAGAAGCTCCCCACCATCGCGCTCGGGGTGATCGCGCCTGTCGATATCGTCGCGCCCTTCGACCTGACCCTTCAGGACGCTGAGGCCACGAGCAGGCTCAAGGCCGAGGCCGAGAACTCCATCCCGCCCGTCTACACGTATGACCCCAACGTCTTCGCCAATACGGAAGAGAAGATCCACCGCCTGTTTGTCATGGGCTGGGCCTGGGTCCAGAAAAACCCCGCGGGGCTGAAAATCGACGAGCTGAGGACGTCTTACCTGGACCTTTTGGGAATCGACCTGGACCCCCAGGACGTCGCGGCCCTGGTCAAGCTGAAATTCCCCAAGGAGATCGAAGACAGCCTCGTCGGCATCGCGGCCAAAATATTCAGCCAGGGGATCATCCTCTCCAAGAATCTCTTCATCCACGGCGAACAGGACCATGGCCTGACGCTCCTCACCCTCCAAGACGGGGAAAAGCCGGTGAAGGTCGGCGAGCTCCTGGACCTCAAGGAGAGCGAGGAACGGTTCGGCGCCGAACTGGGTAAGATCGATCTCCCCCAGCGGACCAAGGTCCTGCTGACGAGCCTGGCCCAGACCTTCCTGACGCCCAATATCACCTACAACGGGATCGAGACCGAGAGCCGGAAGTCCCTGGCCCGGGCCCGCATTGCGACGGTGACCAATACCATCAAGAAAGGCCGGGTCATCGTCCGCAAGGGAGACGAAGCCGGGGCCGAGGCGGTGCGGATCCTGGGTCTTTACAACCAGAGGCTCCAGGGGAAAGCCAACTGGCTCCCCGATTTCGCCGGGAGCTTCCTGCTTTTCACGCTTCTCTTCCTGGCCTTGTGGCTCTATCTCAATTCGGTCCAGAAGCCGGCCCCGGCGGAAAAAAGCCTGCGGATGGCCGGCATTTTCCTGATCGGCAGCCTGGCCTTATACAAGATCTCCCTCCTCCTCGCCGGGATGGTCAGCAGTTCGATCAGCTCGAATGCCTTCGCCCGGATCGAAACCTACCACTTCGCCATCCCGTTCCAGGTGGGCGCCCTGATCTTCGTCTATCTCCTCGGCGACCAGCTGGCCTTGGGCTTCTCCATCCTGAACGCCCTGACGGTCGGCTACATGATGGGGGGCAACTACGACATCATGCTGTTCTGTTTCGTCGGCAGCCTGGCCGCGATCGTCGGCGTCAGGCGCTTCAGGAAGCGTCAGAGGGCGGCGACCCTCCGGGCGGGCTTCTTTCTCGTCCCGCCGGTCAACGCCGCCGTCATCCTGATCATCCACCTCATCGAGAGGCACAACGGATGGGGCCCCTTCTCGGCGGAGGTGTTCATGGGCCTTCTCGGGGGCGGCGTGAGCGCGGCGCTGGCCTTCCTCCTCCTGCCGACGGTCGAAGCGGCCTTCGGATTCATCACGGCCTCCAAGCTCCTCGAACTGACGAACTCCGAGCTTCCCGTCTTCCGCCAGATGTCCCAGGAAGCCCCGGGGTCCTATCACCATTCGCTCGTCGTGGCCAGC
>JBEKVN010000054.1:0-15269 GCA_049513915.1 Candidatus Aminicenantales bacterium
TCCAATACGCCCGGCAGAGGCAGGTCCCTCTCGGCAAGCTGCTCCTCGGCGTCCCGTTCTACGGAAAGTCTTTCGACTGCGGCGGGCTCGGCCTGCCGTTCACGACGAGCACGGATTATCCGTATTCAGCGGCAATGGGCCTCCTCGGCGCGGGCTGGACCCGGATCTGGGACGCCACGGCCCAGGTCCCTTATCTCCGCCGGGCAGACTCGGGTATGATCGTCTGTTACGACGATACCCAGTCGGTCGAGGCGAAATGCGGATACGTCAAGACCCGCCAGTCCGCGGGCATCATCATCTGGGAACTCACTCAGGATTACCGCAACGGAAAGTCGGAGCTCCTGGCGGTCATCGGGCAGGCGTTCAGGACCCGATGACGCGCGGTTGATCTTTTTATCGACGGAACGAGGTGAGGCAGCGATGACGAAAATCCTTCAACCCCTCTTCGTCGTGGCGCTGGTCGCGGCTCTTGCGGCCGGCCTCCTTGGAGCGCCCCAGGCGCCGTCCAAGCCCGTGGACAGGACGCGAGGATTTTTCCCGGTTTCGGTCTGGTACTCCGGCGGAAAAGCCCGGGCTCCCATGCTCGAAACCGTGACACCTCAATCGCGGGACGCCTGGCGGAAGGACCTCGAGCAAATCCGGAAGCTGGGCTTCAACACGGTCCGCACGTGGATCGAATGGACGGCCTGTGAGAAGCAAGAGGGCCAATACGACTTCAGCGCCCTCAAGCTCCTCACGGACCTGGCCGGGGAGGTCGGGCTCAGGGTCATCGTCCAGGTCTATATCGATTCCGCGCCGGACTGGGTCGGAGCGGCGCATCCTGATTCGAAGTTCGTGTCCTCGAACGGCGTCGCCGTCGAATCCCAGGCCTCGCCGGGATTCTGTTTCGACCACGACGCGGTCCGCGAAAAGGTCCTGCGGTTCTTCAGCGAAGCGGCCCGGGCGGTCAAGGGCAAGCCCGCCATCTACGGCTGGGACCTCTGGAGCGAGCCCCACATCATCAACTGGGCCGAAGTCTACTACGTAGGCGACCTCAGCTACGTCCAGTTCTGCTATTGTCATTCTACCCAGGCCCGGTTCCGGGAGTGGCTGAAGAGAAAATACACGACTCTCGACAACTTGAACAAGACCTGGTACCGGACGCTCCTGTCCTGGGAGGAAGTCCAGCCGCCGCGCTACGGGACCATCCTGACCTTCACCGACTATATCGATTGGAAGGAATTCATCACCGACAAGCTGGCCGAGGACCTCAAGCTCAAGGCCCGAGCCGTGAAATCCGTCCTGCCGGACACGGTGGTCACCAGCCATTCGGCGGCCCCTGGAATATTCACGCGGCCCGATTGGGCCGGGACGCCCGACGACCGGAAGATGTCGGACAGCGTCGACTTTTACGGCGCCTCGATCTACCCCAAGCACGCCTGGACGACCAGGCCCTGGTCGCCGTTTTACCGCGCCTCGGGGCTGGATTTCGTCCGGTCCATGGGGATCGGGAACGGCGGGTTTTATATCGGCGAGCTCCAGGCCGGCTACGGCGTCTTCGGCATGAAGATGAGCTTCCCCGTGGTGGGGGCGGACCTCCGCGACTGGATGTGGAGCGCCGTGGCCTACGGGGCCCGGGCGGTCAATATCTACGCCTACTACCCGATGAGCACCGGCTATGAGGCAGGGGGCTACGGGCTGGTCGAACTCGACGGCAAGGTGACGGAGCGCGCCGAGGCGGCCGGCCGGATCGCCGGAGTCATCACGGCCCACAAGGACCTCTTCCTCAAGGCCCGGCCGTCCCCGGCGGAAATCGCCATCCTTTATAATCCCTTGTCCCACATGGTCGGCGGCCAGCAGTCCTTCACAGGCGAAGGGCAAACCGTGGGTGTCAACAACCTGAGCGAATCCCTGCAGGGCATCCATCGGGCGTTCTTCGAACGAAACATCCCGGTGGACTTCCTTCACGTCAACGACCTGGGCACGCCTCGGGCGGCCGGGTACCGGCTGATCATTGCGCCTTATCCCGTGCAGATGTCCCAGCCTCATGTCCGAAAACTCATGGATTATGTCCGGGATGGCGGGACGCTGGTGACCGAGGCGCGCTGCGGCTGGGTGGACGAGAAGGGATATTCGAGCCCGGTCATCCCCGGCGCCGGCCTCAGCGACGTCCTGGGCTGCCGCGAGGCCGAGCTCCTGCCGGTCGCGAAAACGTCCGTCATCAAAATTACGTCCGGCCACGCCGCGATCCCGCTGCTCAAGCCCGGGGACACGCTCGACGCCCTCTTCTTCGAAGAGAGCTTCGACGTCTTCGGCAAGGACAGCCGCATCCTGGCCGAGTTTTC
This sequence comes from Candidatus Aminicenantales bacterium, assembly GCA_049513915.1. GTDB lineage: Bacteria > Acidobacteriota > Aminicenantia > Aminicenantales > Saccharicenantaceae > DATKJS01. The sequence continues at coordinate 2,325 of JBEKVN010000054.1, forward strand.
CAACGGACGTCCGGCCATCGTGCTCGCGCCCTACGGAAAAGGTCAGGCCATGATCGTCGGCTCATTCCCGGGGTCGGCCTACCACCATTTCAAAAACCCCAATAACGGCAGATTCTTCGCCGGACTGGCCGGGTGGCTGAGGGTCGAGAGGCCGCTCGAGGTGACAGCCGGCGAGCCGGGTTCAGTCATCGAGGGCCGCGTCCTCGAGGGTCAGGGATATAAAATCCTGTTCGGCTTCAACAGGGGAGAGAAAGCCGCGGCGGCGAAGTTCGCCCTCCGGACAAATTCCGGCGAGGTCACGGCCCGGGAGCTCGAAACGGGCGTGCCCGTACCGGCGACTTTTGAAAACGACCGGGCCGTCGTGGCCAAAACGCTCCAGCCCGGGGAAGTCTGGGTCGTCCTCCTTTCGGAGAAATAGAGCGAGAAGGAAGCTGAGGAAAGCCGCTATGGAAACGGGGCTGGACGAGCGAAAAGATTTTTGCGGCGCTATCGACGTCGGCGGCACGAAAATCTCCTCGGCCCTCTTCACGAGATCCGGGGATATGCTGGCGAAAACAAAAGTCTCCATTGATAGTGGGGGAGGGGATGCCGCCGCAGCTCAGGTCGCGGAGAGGGTCCGGGCCCTCGGCGAGAACGCCGGGAGGGCCGGGGGGCGGCTCCTGGCGGTGGGCGTCTCGGTCCCGGGCATCGTCTATTCGGAGAGCGGCCGCGTCTGGGCCCCCAACATTCGCGGTTGGGACCGCTATCCGCTCCGCGAGAGGCTGGAAAGGGAAGTGGTCGCATGGCAAGGGCAATCCGGGACCCCCTTTCCTCTCATTCTCGAGAGCGACCGGAGCGCTTACGTCACGGGCGAGGCCTGGCGCGGCGCCGCGGCCGGGGCTTCGGATGCCGTCTTCCTGGCCGTGGGCACGGGCATCGGCGCCGGGATCCTCTCCGGCGGCCGGCTCGTCCACGGTCACGAGGACATCGCCGGCGCCGTCGGCTGGTTCGGGCTCGATCCGAAGTTCAAACCCGTCTACGCGGACACGGGGTGCTTCGAAGCCGAGGCCTCGGGAAATTCCGTGGGCCGTAAAGCCCGCGAGCTGATCGGTACGGGCCGGCCGTCGCTCATGCTCGAACTCGCCGGGGGGCGGATCGAGAATGTCACCGCCGAGACGGTCGCGGCGGCCGCCAGAAATAAAGACCCTCTGGCCCTCGAGGTCGTCGCCGACGTGGTCCGTTTCCTGGCCATGGGCATCGCCAATATCGTGAGCATCCTCAACCCCGAGGCCGTCATCCTTGGCGGCGGCCTGTTTCAAGCCGCCGACGTCTTTCTCGAGCCCGTGCGGCTGGATTTCCGGAAGTGGGCCCAGCCCTTGGCCGCGGCTGACGTCCGGATCGAGATTTCGGCCCTGGGGGAGGACGCCGGACTTTACGGCTGCGGGAAGCTTGCGTGGGACGCCGTCAATTAAAGGAGATCGACATGTCAGGTTCCGTTTACCTCAGTCGCATCCAGGGGATCCTGGCGGACATCAGGACCGGGGAGATGCCGAGGATCCGGGAGGCCGCTAGGATCATGGCGGCTGCGATCCGGAAAAAAGGCCGGGTCTACATGTTCGGGAGCGGCCATTCCGTCATCCCCGTGCTCGACATTTTTCCCCGCTACGGGAGCTTCGTCGGCTTCTTCCCGCTCTACGACCCGCGGCTGATGTGGTCGAACGTCATCGGACCGGGCGGGGCCCGCGAGTTGCTGTGGCTCGAGCGTCAGGAAGGATACGCCCGCGTCTTCCTCCAGAGCTATCCCCTGGAGAAGCGCGACGCGATGCTCGTCTTTTCCCACGGCGGCCTCAACGCCGCCCCGATCGAGATGGCCCTCGAGGCCAAGGCGCGCGGCCTCAAGGTGATCACGGTCTCCTCCCATCTCAACGCGAAAGTGGGCCGCCGTCCCCATTCGTCGGGCAAGGTCCTTTCTGAAATCGCCGACGTCGCCATCGACAACCACGTTCCGCCCGAGGACGCCCTGGTCGACGTCGGCCAGCTCGAACGCGTGGCCGCGGGCTCGACCGTGGCGGCCGTCTCGATCGCCATGGCTCTCGTCGCGGAAACGGCCTCGCGACTCGCCAAAAAGGGGAAGGTCCCGCCGACATTTGTTTCGCCCAACGTCAAGGGCGTCCCGAGCGGCCACATGGCCGCCGTCTACCAGGCGTTTACTGAATTCTATTACGACCGCCCGTTCAAAGCGAAAAAGCGCGCCGCGCGATAAGGAATGTCCATGACACCGCAGGACCAAGCCGGCGCCTCGCGTCCTTCGAAACTCATGGCCTCGGCCTTCGCCGGGATGTTCGTCTTCGGCATCGTCATGGCCGTCCTGGGGGCCATCCTGCCCTCTCTTTTCGGGAAGATCGGTTTCAGCGAGGCCGCGGCCGGCGACCTCTTCCTGACCATGAATTTCGCCATGCTCATGGCGACGCTCGCCTTCGGCCCGATGGTCGACCGTTTCGGGTTCAAGGCCCTGCTCGTCGTCTGTTCGTTTCTCGTCGCGGCGGCTTTCCTGCTCCTGACGCTGGCGCCGACATACGGGCTGGTCCTCGCGGCCGCGGTCGTCCTCGGGTTCGGCGGCGGCGGCCTCAACGGCGGGACAAACGCCCTGACGAGCGACATCAATCCGGCGAACCGTGGGGCGGCCCTGAATCTCCTCGGGATCTACTTCGGCTTCGGCGCCTTGACCGTCCCGTTCATGATCGGGACGCTTCTCAGGTCGCTTGGTCTTCAGGCCATCCTCGTCCTGGCGACGCTCCTGAGCCTGGTCCCGCTCGTTCTCTTCGGCCTCTTCAAGTTCCCCCGGGCCAAGCAGGCCCAGGGGTTCCCCCTCCGGCAAGCGGCCCAGGTCGTGGGCCGTCCTCTCCTCTGGCTCTGCGGCTTCCTGCTCTTCTTCGAGTCCGGGAACGAGTTCACGGCCGGGGGCTGGATATCCACCTACCTCCAAAAAACCTTTCACGTCAGCCCGTCCGCCGCGGCTCTCGTCCTTGCCGGTTACTGGGCGGCCATCATGGCTGGGCGGCTCGCCTCGGCCCGCTTCGCGAGAGCCCTGAGAGGCGAGAGGCTTGTCCTGTTCAGCGGCGTCTTGGCGTTCTCCGCGGCCGTCCTTCTCGCCGTCTCGCCGTCGGGGGGTCTGGCCATGGCCGGCGCCGTGCTTTTCGGCCTCGGGGTTTCCGCGATCTACCCGACGACACTGGCCATTGTCGGTGAGAGCTTTCCGTCCTTCACGGGGACGGCTTTCAGCGTCGTCATCGCCGTCGGTCTGGCGGGAGGGATGATTTCCCCCTGGCTCGTGGGCAGGATCGCCCAGGCCTCAAGCCTCCGCCACGGCCTCCTCGTCCCGGTCTTCAGCTGCGCGATGATCATCCTCCTCGCGTTGTTCATCAGCCGCAGCCTGAAGAAAGCCGGGCCGCCGGCGGCCTGAACAAAAGGGAGATTCGAGGATGTGCGCATGAAAAACCAGAAAACATTTCTCCGGATCATTTCCGTCGCCGGGCTCTATCTGGCGACAAGCGCTCTTCCGGGCAGGCCCGCGAACCCCGTAGCCCGGGCGGCGTCCCGGGCTGAGGGCTCGGCAGGCCCGGAGGCCGCCGGGATTCAAAAGACGCTTCGGGACCGATACTTGGCGCTCCTGATGGAGAAAGGGATTTGCGACGACGCCGGGCGGGAGATCGACGGCCGGCTCGGCCGGATGATCGACGAAGCCGGGAAAGCCGGAAGGAAATCCGACCAGGATGTCTTGAAGTTTGTTTTGGCCGGGCTGAACTTCACGCCGTCGAACCTGGCCGGGTTCCCGGCCTGCGCGTTTGATCGCCCGATCGGGTACACGCTCCAGGGGTTTGGCCACACCATCGCCGACGGCAACATCGATGCCACCGCAATGGGGAGCGCCTGCCCCGTCGGCGGCATCGGCGCCGGAGGCTTCGAGCGGCTGATGAGCGGGAATTTCGAGACCTGGTTCCTCAAATCCGGCTGGATGGTGGAGGACACAGTCTGGGCGGACCAGTTTCATGTCTACATGAAATCCGGCGGCCGGACGATCGCCCAAACCCTCTCGACCGACGCCCCTCCATCAGAGGCCGGCCTTGGCAGTTGGGCCTGGAGGTATCCGGCGGGGAAAGGGGACTACTACGCCCTTTTCCCCAAGTCCGGCTTCTCGTACGAGAAAAACGGCGAATGGCCGGTCAAGCTCGCCGTCGTCCAGTTCTCGCCGGTCATCCCAGGCAACTACCGGGAGACGAGCTTTCCCGTCGCCGTTTACAGGTGGATCGCCGAGAATCCCCAGGACCGCCCGGCGGAGCTCAGTCTTCTCCTCACCTGGCAGAATATGGTCGGCTGGGAAGCGGTCCAGGCCGGCTCGGCGTCCGAGACCCTCTTCAAGTGGGCCAGGAACGGGCCGGGCCTGACGAACGAATTCATCGAGGCCGGTCCGACGAAAGCGGTCGTTTTCAGGAACAAAAACACCGACCTGAAAAAGGGGAACGCCATGTCCGGCACGATGGCCATCGCCGCCCTCGAAATCCCCGGGAAGACCAAAGTCCATTTTCTCACCGATTTCGACCCGAAGGGCGATGGCGCCGCGCTCTGGACGACGTTCCGCGAAGACGGGACCCTGGCCGACTCCCGGACGTCCCGGGTTGCCAGCCGGGAGGACGCGACAGCCGCGGCCCTGGCGGTCAAAGTGACCTTGAAGCCAAAGGAGAGAATCGAGATCCCGTTCGTCGTGGCGTGGGATTTTCCTTTTTACGAATTCGAACCGGGCGTCAAGATCCGGAAAAAATACACGGAGTTTTTCGGCGCGACGGGCGAGAACGCCTTCGCCATCGCCGCCGCCGGCTTGAGCCGGTACATGGACTGGGAGAAGGCCATCGATAACTGGCACAGGACGATCACCGGAGACCCGAAGCTTCCGGACTGGTTTAGACAGGCCCTCCTCAACGAACTGTATGTCCTCCCGGAGACCAGCATCTGGGACGCCGAGACGAACCTCCATACGTATCTCGAAAGCGCCGACTACCTCATGTACGGGACCTTCGACGTGGATTCCTATTGCTGGCATGTCCTCAAGCTGTGGCCGGAGCTCGAGTTCAACAACATGAGGTTTTTCGCCGGGACCGTCCCAATCCGGGATTCCTCTTACCGGGCTTACCAGTATAACGAGCTTTTTCCCGGGGAGGTCCCCGCGGACAAGAAAAGCTACTACTGGAACACGATCAAGGTTCCCGGCATGGTTCCTCACGATATCGGCTCACCCCGCCGGCGCCCATGGGTCGTCCTCAACGCCTTCGACTGGCAGAACGGAAACGTCTGGAAAGACCTCAACCCCAAGTTCCCCCTCCGGGCCTTCCGCGACTTTCAGGCCTCCGGCGGCCGGGACATGGAATTCCTGAAAACGATGTTCACGGCGTCGGTGGTCGCCCTCGACACCCTCGAGAAACGGTTTGGTGACCCGCGTAGCCATATCCCTCTGAACGAGGGCATCCCCGACCAGACCTATGACACGTGGCGCATGAAAGGCGAGAGCGCCTACGTCGGCATGCTCTGGCTGGCCGCCCTCAAAACGACCGCGGCGATGGCCGACATCCTCCTCGAGCACGAGATTGTGAAGCTCGACGGCCTGGAGGTCCGGGCGGCCGCGGACCGGTACCGCGGCTGGATGCAGACCGGCGGGCGCTCGCTCGAGACGCTATGGGACGAACGGGACGGCTATTACCACATCGACGCTCACACGGACGATATCATGACCGACCAGCTCTTCGGCGTCTGGTACTCGGCGATGCTCGGCCTCGAGGGAGGGGAGAGGGACTCCATCATCCCCGAGGGACGGGTCCAGCGGACCCTCCGGACCATCTACGAGAATAATGTCCTCGGCTACGGCGGGGGACTGATGGGTGCCGTGAACGGGCGGACGGCGGCCGGCCGGCAGCTCCGTAGCCAGCAGGGCGACGAAGTCTGGGTCGGTACGGCCTACGCCTTCGCCGCCGACTGCCTCCTCCATGGACTCGACAAAGAAGGGATGCACACGGCCTACGGTCTTTATCATGTCGTGTGGAGCCCCTTCGGCCAGGGTTATTTTTTCAAGACTCCCGAAGCCTACCTCAACCCGCAGGAGAAATTCTGGAACGACCCCGGCCGGACATACGGCGACAGACTCTTCCGGGCCATGAAATACATGCGGCCGGGCGCCGTCTGGGCCGTCTACGAGGCCCTGTTGAAAAAACGTCCGTAAAGCGCTATTCTTTCATGTTCGGATGACGATCAAGAAAAAAGCGCTTCTCTATTCCATGCTGGCCGTCGGGCTATTGGCTCTTTCGGTTGGCCTTTGGCTCGTCCTGGGTCGCGGGGGAGGCGAGGGCCTGAGGGTGGCGAAGTTATGGGCGCAGCGGGGCGTCAAGAAGCCCAATATCATCCTGGTCACCATGGATACGACGCGGGCGGACCACCTGGGCTGCTACGGCTATCCGAACGTCCGGACGCCGAACCTTGACGCCCTGGCCGGCCGTGGGGTCGTTTTCGAGCAGGCGGCGACCGCCACTCCGCTGACGCTCCCGTCGCACTGCACGATCATGACCGGGATGTACCCCACGTATCACGGCGTCCGGGTCAACGGCAACACGGCCCTGAACGACGAGCAGACGACGCTGGCCGAGGTCTTGGAGGCCCAGGGCTACCAGACGGGAGCCTTCATCGCCGCCTTCGTCCTCGACGGGCGGTGGGGCCTGAAGCAGGGTTTCCAACATTACGACGACCAGTTCGACCTCAAGAAATATAAGCACCTCGATCTCGGCGAGGTCCAGCGGCCGGGCAACGAGATCATGGACGCGGCGCTCGCCTGGCTGGAGGAGAAGAAGGCGGCGCCGTTCTTCGCCTGGATCCATCTCTATGATCCGCACGTGCCGTACGCTCCGCCCGAGCCCTACGCCTCCGAATACGGCCGCCGCGGCCCGGGCGGCCTCTATGACGGCGAGATCGCCTTCATGGACGAGCAGATCGGGCGCTGCGTCTCCTGGCTTGAGCGAAGCGGATTGGACAAGTCGACCGTCATGGTCCTCGTCGGCGATCACGGCGAGGGCCTCGGGAGCCACGGCGAGGGAACGCACGGCTATTTCGTTTACGACTACGCGCTCCACGTCCCGTTTTTGGCGGTGACGCCTTTCCCGGAGATGCGGGGCAAACGCGTCCCTTCCGAGGTCAGCACGTCGGACGTTTTCCCGACGTTGCTCACGCTCGCGGGCGTCGCCACCCCGCTCAAGGTCCAGGGACGGTCCCTGGTGCCGCTGATGTTCCATCCGGGCCGCGGGTCTGAGGTCCCGGCCTACGGCGAGGCCATGGCCTCGAATATCCAGTTCGGCTGGAGCGGTCTCCACGCGCTGCGGACGCCGCGCTACAAGTACATCGACGCTCCCCGGGCCGAGCTCTACGACCTCGTCCGGGACCCCGAGGAGCAGACGAACGTCCTGGCCGAGCTCCCGGACGTGGCCCGGAAGATGAAGAACGACCTCGACCGGATCATGGCCGAGACGAGCGTCGGCGCCCCGAAGCTGCAGGCGGCGAACTTGGATAAGGACACGATGGAAAGGCTCTCGGCCCTGGGCTACGTCGGGGCGCCCGTCTCCGCCAAAAAGGCCTCGGGCGGCACCGGACCGCTGGCCGACCCCAAGGACAAATTGCCCGTCTTCACGGCCGTGACCCGGGCCGGAGAGCTCATCCTCGACGAGAAATACCGCGAGGCCGCCGGGCTCCTCGAATCGGCCCTCCGGGAAGAGCCGGCCATCCCCCAGGCCCTCCTTCTGCTCTCGACGTGCTACACGAATCTCGGCCGCAGCGAGGAGGCCAAGGCCAAGCTGGACGTCCTCCTCAAGGACGACCCGGAGTCGGTCCAGGCCCTGATCAGCCTGGCCAACATCCTGCTCGACGAGAAAAGGAACGAGGACGTCATCGCCCTGTGCAAAAGGACTTTGGCCGTCGACGAGCTCAACACCCAGGCCTACACGCTCATCGGCGAGGTTTACATGGGCGGGGAGAAGTACCTCGAGGCCCTGCCGTACATGGAGAAGGCCCTCGAGACCCAGCCGAAGATCATCCGGACCCGGCTCAACCTGGCCGCCTGCCTGGTCGGCGTCAAGCAATACGACCGGGCCGAGACGGAGCTCAAGGCGGTCATCCAGGATTCCCCGAAATTCCCCCTGGCCCATTACAACCTCGGACTGCTCTACGAGGAGCAGGGCAGGTTGGAGGAGGCCCGGGCGGCTTACGCCGCGGAGGTCGCGGTCCTGCCGGACGAATACAAGGCCCGTTTCAACCTAGGGAAGCTCCTGTTCAAGCTGGGCGACCGGGCCGGTTCGCTGGAGCAGATGAGGGAGGTCGTCCGGATCGCCCCCAAGCTGGCCGAGGGACACCTCCTCCTGGCCCGAAGCCTGCTTTACGAGTCCGTCCCCCTTGACGACGTCCAGGCGGAGATCGAGCGGGGCCTGGCCCTGGCCGAGACGCCCGAGTTCAAGGCCCTGGCCTATTACCTGCTCGCCGACGTCTACAACCGCCGCGGCGACCCGGCCCGGATGAACGACGCCTTGCAAAAGGCCAACTTCTACAAATCGCGGAAGGAGTGAACCATGAGACACCGTGCGTTCGCAGTCCTGGTCGCCGGCTCGGTCCTGGCCGGCCTCTTCCTCGTCCGGCCTGCCCTCGGACAGTATCGGGAATACTACATCCTCGGAAAGGTCGTCGACCCGCAGAAACAGCCCCTGGAGGGGGTCGAGATCACGCTCCGGGACGAGGCGACCAGCCGGGGCTATTCTATGAAGACAAAAAAAGACGGAACGTTCAAGTTCGCCGGGCTGCCGCACGGCGTCTACAAAGTCGCCTTCAAAAAGGACGGCTTTGCCGTCAAGGAAGACGAGTGGAAGTTCACGGAGCCCCAGCTGAACATTCAGAAGGTCGAGATCCCTCCCGTCGTCCTGGCCAGCGAGGAATTGATCCAGCAAACCAACCGTCTGAAGGAAGCCGAAGCCGGGGTCAAAAGCGCGGCCGAAAAGATCCGGCAAGAAGATTTTGACGGCGCCCTGGCCGGCCTGAAAGGCGTTCTCGACAAGAATCCCAAGGACCCGAACGCCCTCTACCTGAGCGGCGTCGCCCACCTCAAGAAGGGCCAGGCGTCCGTGGCGGCGCCGGAATTCGCCCAGGTCACGGAGCTCAGTCCGAAGTTCGCCCCGGCTCACTACCAGCTGGGCGTTTGCCAAGAGCAAATGAAGGAGCCGGATAAGGCCCTCGAGTCCTACGCGAAAGCCATGGAACTCGATCCCGGCAACCCCGACAGCCCCTACAACGCGGGCCTCATCCTCTTCGGTATGAACCGCGTCGACGACGCCCTGCCCCTCTTCGAGAAATCCCTGGCCATTCGGCCGGAGGACCCGGCGGCCCAGGAGATGGCCGGCCGCTGCTACATCCACCAGGCCAATTTCGCCAAGGCCGTCGAATTTCTGGAAAAGGCCAAGGCGGGCTACGCCAAGGACCCGGAGAAGATCAAGTTCCTGGATGACCTCATCGCGAAGCTCAAGGAACAGATCAAGAAACTGACCTAAGCTCTGGCCACCGGGCCCGTGGGACTTGACAAGGGTCCCGGACTAATTATAAAAAGAAAATACAACTCGCCGTTCAGGAGGCGCGACAGGTTCTGAGGTGTCTTTTATTCCGATCGAAAGAACAAAGAAAATCACATCACGAGGAGGTGGAGCGAAGGAGACTTCCAAAAGAGCGGTTTTGAGGAGGGCTTCCGCCGGCCGTTCCGGCGGAGGCTGGGAACGAAGCAAGCGATGAAGACAGGAGGAACAAAAACCTGATGACAAAGAAAATCCTCAGTACGGCTTGCGTCATCGCACTCGGCCTGGCCCTCGTCACTGTGACCGCCGCCCGGGCCCAGTCGGTCCTGGAAGGCAAAATTACGGGAACGGTCACGGATGACAAGGGCGAGGCGCTTCCCGGAGTAGCGGTCGAGCTCGCAGGGCCCAGCATCATGGGCAAGCGGTCAGCGATGACCTCGGCCAGGGGGAGCTACGTGTTCCTCAACGTGACTCCGGGAATATTCACCCTCACGGCGACCATGCCCGGCTTCAAGAAGTTCGTTCGGGAGGATCTCAATCTCGGGGCGGGCAAGGTTATCGAGGTCAACCCGGTGCTCCAGGTCGGAGGCATCGAGGAAACGGTGACGGTCGTGGGCGCCAGCCCGATCGTCGACGCCAAGACGTCGACGGTCGATTCCCGGTTGGAAAAGGAGCTCATCTCCAGGCTGCCCACGAGCCGTGACGCCTTCTACGACCTTTCCCTAACCACGCCCGGCATGTACGACCACGGTAGCTCGGGCGGCTGGCTGCCCAGCCCGACGGCCTACAGCAGCGCATCGAACGAGAACGTCTTCCTCGTTAACGGCGTCAATGCGACCAATCCGAGGGGCTCGTCCTTCGGGACCCTGGTTCACGTCAACTACAACGCCGTCGAGGAGGTCCGCGTCGTGGCCCTTGGCTCGAAGGCCGAATATGGGAGCTTCTCGGGCGCCGCGATCGACGTCCTGACGAAATCCGGCAGCAACCAGTTCCACGGCAGCGCGGGCATCTACTACGTGCCCGTGGGCTGGGAGAAGACCAACGCGCCGGGGCTATCCGAGACCTACGGGACGTCGTGGCTCTCCATCAACCCGGACGTCCTGCTCTACAGCGGCCACCCTAAGCACGACTACGAAGCCAACGCGACCTTCGGCGGCCCCATCTTCAAGGACCGGGTCTGGTTCTTCGGCGCCTTCGCCTACCTCAACAGCGCCGCGCCCGGCGCGCTCGGCCCGACGGTCACCTCCCATAGCTGGTATCGCTACATCGACGCGAAGGTCTCGGCCGAACCCTTCAGGAACCAGCGCGCCTGGTTCGCGTACCACAATGAGGGCAACTCCTACGACGGCGGGAGCTGGGGAAGTCAGCCGTTTTGGGACCCGACCGCGAGCTACGGCGTGCGGTCGTCGAACAACACCCTTTCGGCCCAGTGGCAGTGGCTGCCCCTGAGCACGACCATCGTCACGGCCAAGTACCTCGGCTTCATGACGAACGACACGCCTTTCCTGCCGGCGAACCGCCCGGGCAACCCCCTCTTCTTCAACTGGTGGAAATGGTGCCCCTCCTTCGGCATCGAAGGGGCCTTCCCGTGGATCGAAGGCTGGCACTCCAACCGCCAGACGGTCCAGGCGGACGTTTCGCACTACGCCGAGAACTTCCTGGGCGAGCATGACCTTAAGTTCGGAGCCCAGTGGACGAGGGGCCGTAGCAATTCCCTCGGCGGCTACTTCCAGAACTACTACAACTCCCTCTATCCCTATCGCTATACCCAGAGCATCGCCTACATGCAGAGCTGGTACGGCGATACTGGGCTCCTCTTCTTCAATAACCACGTTGAGAGGAATCCCTTCCTGACCGTCGGCACGTCCGACTCCCTGGCGTTCTTCCTCGACGACCAGTGGTCACTGAGCAAGAGGTTCACCGTCAACGTGGGGCTCCGTTACGACCACATGACGGCGAAGTACGGCCACGGCACTGTGTATGAGCCCCTAGCCAGCCCCTCCGACATCGCCAACCCGACGTTCCTCCGCGAGAGGGCCGACAGTCCCGATATCTTCAATTTCAAGACCTTTTCGCCCCGCATCGGCCTGACCTACCAGCTGACCAAGGATGCTAAGACGGTGGCCCGGGCGAGCTACGGCCGGTATTACCTGCCCATCACGGTCGAGTACCTCCGGCGCATAGGCCCCGATTTGCCCATTGCGACCAACCACTATACCAGGTATGAGATCCCCTTTAGCGTCGCGGACGCCAACGGCGACGGCTTCATCGACGCCGCGGAGACGTACAACTCGTCCCGCTATGTCGCCCAGGGCATTATCAATGGGTCGCTGACCCCCGTCTTCTCGGATGTACTAACCTCAAACGGCTCTTACACCCTCAACGTCGCGGGCAACCTCAAGGACCAGTACACCGACCAATTTACGTTGAACCTCGAACGCGAGATCTTCAAGGATTTCTCGGTCAGCGCGACATTCATCTACAAGTATTCGAGCCACCTCTTCGCCAATATACCGGTTCTGGGAGCGACGCCGCCCAACGGTGCCCTCGGGCTGCATGCCGGCGATATCTGGCCCTACGACCGGAAGCCGTCCACGACCCTCGACGGGACGAACGTCGATCTCTACAGCATCCAGGTCCTGGATTACAACAACGACGGGGTCGTCAACGGCCTTGACGTTGCCTGGATCGGCTCGAATTCGGGATCTCAGGTCAAGAACCTGGACTCGCCGGACGTCCAGGCCCTCATCGGGAGCAAGACCAAGCGCGAATTCACGGGCTACCAGCTCGTCTTCAATAAGCGGTATTCGAACCGCTGGCAGCTCCTCGGTTCGCTCCTCTTCTCCAGTTCGACCGGCTTCGGCGACCGCATCTTCGCTCAGGACATGAACTTCGAGGGCCCGATGGTCACGGACAACAATTTCATGGGCTCGCTGAACTACACGATCAACAACCTGACCGGGACCCTGCCGTTCACGCCCAAGTTCGAGTTCAAGCTATCCGGGTCCTACACGATTCCCAAAGTCGAAGTCGACCTCGGCCTCCGCTTCCGGATGCACACGGGCCGTCCCGTCTGGGAGTTGCAGAGCCTTAATGAAATCTCGCAGTGGAATTACGGCAGTACCCCACCGGACGCCGTCGTCGAGGGCGGGGTCGGGACGATCGTCGGGGTGTCAAAGCCCCACTACCTCCCCGCCCAAGCCATCGTCGACTTCCGACTGGAGAAAACCTTCAAGCTGCCCAGGTACGGGTCCCTCAACTTCATCATCGACGTTTTTAATCTCTTCAACTCGAACACGCCGAATAGCATCGAATACCAGTATCCATT
>JBEKVN010000055.1:0-15067 GCA_049513915.1 Candidatus Aminicenantales bacterium
GGAGGTCGGCGGGGCCGTCGCGGCCACGGCGCTGACCACGGTCGTCGTTTTCCTGCCGATCATCTATGTCCATGGCGTGGCCGGGCCGCTCTTCAAGGACGCGGCGCTGACCGTCTCTTTTTCGTTGATCGCTTCGCTCATCGTCTCGCTGACCCTGCTTCCGATGCTTCAGGCCAGGACGTTCAAGCTCGGGGGGGCGAAGCCGGGACCGGGTGAAGGTCCGGGCGCTTTTCCGGGACCGGGGCCTCTACGGGGAAGAACAGGCGCCACGCGGTTCTGGCTCTATCCGTGGATCGGGCTGCGTTGGCTCGTGTCCATGATCATGAAAGGGGTCTACCACGTCTTCAATTTCGTGGTCAGCTTCGTGACCCAGTTCCTGGCCTTCGTCTTGAAGCTCCTGGGGCGCCCCTTCAAGCCGGTCTTCGCCCTCATCTTCCGGGCTTTCAACAGCGTCTACCTCCCGTTCCGCGTCCGCTACCAAGGATGGCTCGTCTGGAGTCTCGACCATAAGGGCAAGATCGGAATCGCCACGTTCATCTTTTTTGGCGGGACGTTCATCATCGGCGGCCTCCTTCCGCGCGAGCACATGCCGCCGATCAAGGCCCTGTCCTTCGAACTCCAGCTCAGAACGCCCGTGGACTATTCGCTCGAGCAGACGTCCGACGTCGTCTCGTCTCTCGAGCAGCACCTGCAGTCGCTCCGCGCCGTCAAGGTCACCTTCTCGCAGATCGGCATCGTCAGCGGCATGGAGAGCGTGAATGTGGGCTCGTCGCTCAATTCCGCCCGGATCTTCGTCGGCGTCGCCGCGCCGTCGGATCTTGAGCCGACGCTCGAGAGCATGAGGTCCCGGCTGGCCTCTTTCCCCGACGTCGGCTACACGGTCGCCCGGGAAGAATCGGCCCTCGCGGAATTCCTGGCCTTCTCCTCCGGCGCGGTCAGCCTCAAGATCCAGGGCAGCGACCTCAACCGTTTGAAGGAGCTTTCCGGCGAGCTCGTCGACCGGTTGAAGAAGATCAAGGGCATCGTGGACGTCGGCACCAATATCGGCGAAGGGAAACCCGAATTCCGGATCAAGATCAGGAAGGACGCCCTGGTGAAATACCCCGACCTCTCGCCGGACGTCATCTCCAACTTCCTGGTCGGCGCGGTCCGCGGCAAGGTGGCCACCCAGTTCAACGAGCTCGAGAAAAAATACGACATCCTGGTGAGGCAGGACGAGGCCTCCCGGGCCGACATCGAGTCGCTCCTCGACGGCCAGATCCCGCGCCGGGGAACCCTCATCCCGCTCCGCGACCTCGTGACCTATGAAACGGCCAGGGGTCCCCAGGAGATCCGGCGCGAGAACCAGCAGCGGGAGATCATCGTCTCGGCCAACCTCCACGAGGCGAAAATCAGCCAGGTCGTGCCGGCGATCAACGCCGAGGTCCGGGCCATGCGGCTTCCCGAAAGCTATCACATCGCCTTCGGCGGCGAGCAGGAGGAAATGTCGAAGTCGTTCAAGAGCCTGATCCTGGCGCTCGTCCTGGCGACGATCCTGACCTACATGATCATGGCCGCCCAGTTCGAGTCGCTGCTCCATCCTTTCCTCGTGATGCTGACTCTGCCCATGGGCGCGGCGGGCGCGTTCGTTTCCCTGTTCCTATGCGGCCAAACCCTTAACGTCATGTCCATCATCGGCATGGTCGTCCTCGTCGGGCTCGTCGTCGATGACGCAATCGTCGAAGTGGATTACATCAACCAGCTGCGCCGCGGCGGAAAGCCCCTTCGCGACTCCGTGGTCGAGGGCTGCATGACCCGGCTGAGGGCCATCCTGATGGCCTCCCTGGACACGGTGTTCGGGCTCATCCCGATGGCCCTCGGCCTCGAGCGCGGCTCCGAGCTCCTGAAACCCCTGGGCATCGTCGTCGCGGGCGGACTGCTGTTCTCGACCCTGCTCACCCTCATCCTGATTCCGGTCGTTTATGAAGCCGTCGAGAAACGCAAGGAACAGGCCGGAGTCCTTGTGGGTGCCACGAGCTAAAAGATCATGTTGAAATTCTTCGTGGATAAGCCGGTCGCGACGGCCATGATGTTTCTCGGCCTGCTCGTGCTCGGCGTCTTTTCCTTCCTCAACACGCCCCTCGAACTCGAGCCCAAGGAGGACTATCCGCAGGTCGACGTCCGGACGTCCTGGACCGGGGTGCCGCCGGAGATCGTCCAGGCCAAGGTCACGGCGCCGCTCGAGGAGGCGCTCGCGACGGTCAAGGGCGTGCAGAAGATGACGTCGTCTTCCTCCATCGGCTCTTCGGTGATCACTCTCGAGTTCGAGCCGAGGATCAACATGGAGTTCGCGACGCTGGCCATGCGCGAGCAGATCGCCAAAGTCCGGCGGGACCTCCCGTACGGCGTGCGGCCGGTTGTCCAGCCGTTCGTGCCCGAGGACTTCCGGGTCCGCCCGTTTCTGAGTTATACGATTTCCGGGGACTACACCCTCCAGAAGCTCCGCGAGCTGGTCAAGGACAAGCTCGAGTTCGGGATCGGCTCGGTCCAAGGCGTGTCGCGCGTCGACGTCGGCGGCGGATCGGACCCTGAGATCCGCGTGAGTCTCGATAAGGCCAAGCTCAAAGCGTATAACATTCAGCCATACAGCGTCATCGCCGCGATCCGGACCCGGCTCACGACCTACCCGGCGGGAAAGATCAAAAAGGGGACCCAGGAATTCCTCTTCAAAATCACAGATTCCGTGACCGGGCTCCGGGAGCTCGGCGAGACTCCTGTCGCCACGAGCGGCAAGAACGTCATCCTGCTCAGGGACGTGGCCGAGATCGTCCCGACCTACAGCGACGTTTTTTCCATCCACCGGATCAACGGCCAGCCCACGATCAGCCTGACCGTCGCCAAAGAGAAAGGCACGAATACGCTGAAGGTGGGCGGCGAGGTCAAGCGAAGACTCGAGGATATTAAAAAGGACCTGCCGGCCAACCTGACCTTCAAGACGGTGGATGACGAAAGCGGGGAGATCCACAAGAACCTGTCCGACCTCTACCGCCTGGCCGGGTTCATCACGGCCATCGTCTTCATCATGATTTTCATAGTCCTGCGGCGGCTCGCGCCGTCCCTCCTGATCCTGTCCTCGATCGCCTTCAGCGCGGTCATCACCTTTAACCTCATCTACGTTTTCAGGATCTCGATGAATATGCTGACACTGGGGGCCCTGGCTCTAGGATTCGGCATGTTCGTCGACGATTCGATCGTCGTCTTTGAGAATATCCTCCGGCTCAGGGAGCGGGGCATGGACCCCCATGAGGCGGCCTTGCAAGGCCCGCGGGAGGTGTTCGTGGCGGTCCTCGCCTCGACCCTCACGGTCATCAGCGTTTTCGCCTGTTTTCCCTACTTCCAGGGCCGCCTGAAGATTTATTACCTGCCGCTGGCCATCGTCATCTCCTCGGCCCTGGCCGCGTCGCTTCTCGTCTCCTTCTCGCTCATCCCCGCGCTCAGCCCGAAACTCCTCGAGCGAAGAAAAAGCGCGGCGGGGGAGGCGGCGGGCCGCCGGTTCGAGCGTTTCTTAGGATTTGTCCTCAGGCATCCGGTCGAGATCCTCCTCTGCATTCTGGCCATCCTTTACGGGAGCTACAAGTGGTTCCGCTCGGAGGTCACGATCGGCGAGTGGTTCCGCTGGTATTCCGAGGAGCGGCTCTATGTCTATATCGGCATGCCGCCCGGGACGGCCATCGAGCAGACGGACTTGACCATCCGGAAATTCGAGGAGAAGGTCCTCGAGCAGCCCTACGCTAGGGAGATGAACGTCTATATTTCGGCCGAGCAGGCCAACGTGATGATCTCATTCCCCCCCGACATCGAGCGGTCTTATCGGCCCTATGCCCTCAAGGAGGAGCTGATCGGGCTGGCCACCCAGTTCGCCGGGCTCGATGTCTACGTCAGCGGCTTTGACCCCCAAGGATACTATTCGAGCATGGGGGCGGGGACATACTACAGCTCCCACATCAAGTTCTTCGGCTACAATCTGAAAAAACTCAAGGACATCACGTCCTCGCTCGAGACGCAGTTGAAGAAGAACCCGCGCATCAAGGAGGTCCGGATCGTCTCGAGCCGTTTCAGCTATTACCGCGGTGACTCCTCCGAGACGATCCTCAAGGTCGACAAGGACGTCATGGGCCGTTATGACATCGATCCGCTCTATTTGTACGCCCAGCTCTCGACATTGCTCACAGGGAACTTCGGCACGCCCGTCCGACTGTTCATGGAGGGGAAGGACATCGCCGTGTCGGTGAAATTCCCCGAGTCCGACCGCCTGGACCTCGGCGGGCTCCAGGACGCCCTGGTCAGAACGCGCGGCGGCGAATACCTGCGCCTGGGCGAGATCTCGACCGTGGAGGAGCGGCCGATCGCCGGTTCGATCGACCGGGAAAACCAGCAGTTCCAGCAGACCATCATGTGGGAATTCCGGGGCCCGAGCAAGGCGGAGGAAAACTACCGGAAGGCCGTGTTCGCGGGCCTGTCGCTGCCGCCGGGATTCTCGGCGAGCATGGAGGAAACCTGGTACATGACGGAAAAGGAGAAGAAGCAGATCGCGGCGGCCATCGCTTTTTCCCTGGTCATCATCTTCATGATCCTGGCCGCGCTCTACGAGTCCTTCATTCATCCCTTCTTCATTATGCTGGCCGTGCCGCTGGCGCTGATCGGCGTCTTCGCGGCCTTCGTGGTGGCCAAGTATCCCTTCGATTCCTCGGCCTATATCGGCGTCATCCTGATGAGCGGGATCGTGGTCAAAAACGCGATCCTCCTCGTCGACCATATCAACCTCAAACGCCGGCAGGGCCTCGCCCTGCGCGAGGCCGTCATTCAGGGGACGAAGGACCGCATCCGCCCGATCCTCATGACGACAAGCACGACCCTCTTCGGCATGATGCCGATGCTCCTGATGCAGGCGGAGACCGGCGTCAAACGGCAAATCTGGTCCACGCTGGCCCTCTCGACGGTCGGCGGCCTGACGACCTCGACGCTCTTCCTCCTCGTCGTCATTCCGGTCTGCTACTTTTACGGCGACCGGCTGAAAGGCTGGGTCGCCGGGAAATTCGCCGAAATCAGGGGGACGTGAAAAGGCCGGTCATGTTGCGTGGCCGATTCTGCGTTTCTGTCTTCTCGCTCCTTGGTTTTGCGATCGCTCTCATCCCGGCGGAACGGCAGGTCGAGATCAGCCTCGGGAAGTCGCTCGAACTCGGCCGCCAGGAGCTTTCCTTCGGCGCCATCACCTCGATCTGCGAAGATCATGAAGGGAATTTTCTTGTTCTTGACGGGAAGGAATTCAAGGTTCTTAAGTTTTCGCCCGGGGGCAAGTTGCTCCTCAAGTTCGGCCAGAAAGGACAAGGCCCGGGCGATTTTCAATCCCCCGACCTGATTGTTCTAACACCCCAAAACGAGATCGCAGTCCACGAAATTTCTTATGTTTCCTTTTTCAAGGCCGACGGGACTTTCGCCCGGCGGCAGGAACTCAACGGCCGCCTCGGACTCGTCTATCTCGGCCCCAATCGGTTCCTGGCGTGGGATTGGCATCCTGACAGCCGGCAGCAGATCATGCTGGATGGGAAAAACAATGTCGTGGCAACATTCCATGCTCAGCCGCGAAATTCATTTTCGACCGTGCTGACTGACGAGACGGGGCGGGCGGTGATGTTCAATTATGTGTCGGACATCTATGTCCCGGATTTGATATTCGGCTATGGGGGAGGAGTGGGTTTGGTCGGAATCAGCAGCCGCTATGACCTCACCCTGCTCGACGGAGGCGGACGGGTCATCGGGTCGGTCCGAAGAGACTTGAAGCCGGGGAAGATGAGCGGCGGAGAGAAGGCTTTCCTGGGGGAGAATATCCGGGAGTTCGCCAAAGTCCGGAATTGGCCGGCTCATGCCGTCCGGGACCTCGTCAATAGGATACCTGACTTCAAAGCCATTATCCGCGCCGTCCGGATTTCGCCGCGGCACGTTTATGTCTTTCGTGTCCCCGAAAATGTTACACGCGAAGATAGCGCCATGCCCGTAGATGTCTTCTCTCTCCGAGGTGAGTTCCTGGGCTCAACGACGATGAACAAGATTCCGCTCTTCATCTCCGGAACGGCCATGTATTTTGTCGAGGCCGATGATTCGGGGAACGAATATCTCCGCCGCACGGAATATTCCTTCTTGGTGAGATAAGCATTTTCTTTTAAGTAGCAGGCAGCGAGCGCTGAACAGGAGGAATCAAATGAGCCGCGTGCTACTAAGAAACGTCTCGTGCATTTTGCTGATGAGCCTCGGCGTAGTTGGGAGCGGGAGGGGCCAGGAGGTCATCACGAAAGAAGAGGTGACATTCGGAAAAGGGGCAACCTTTTCGGAGGTGGGATCGATTGCCCTTGACACCAGGAATAATCTCTATGTCTTGGACAACCGGGCATGCGACGTCAAAGTCTTTGCCGGCCAAGGCAACTTTCGGGGGACGATCGGGAAAAAGGGCCAAGGCCCCGGCGAGCTATTTGTGCCGGTGAGCATGGAAATCAACAAGAAGGATGAGATCATCGTGTACTGCCTGGGAAACCACAGGATCAGCCTGTTTCACACGGACGGAAAGCTCATCCGGGAATTCAGCACGGCGAAATTGCCCCGGCTGTTTTCCATAAGATATGTCGCTGATGGAATCTTCGTCGGATACGTGTCATATTATTACGGGGAAAACAAAATCGACGAGTTGCTGGTCGTCGATGAAAATATGGAAACAAAGGCCCGAATTGCCAAACTGGAAAAAAGGTCCGACAACAGAGGCATAGAGGTTTACGCTCCTCTTATACGATACAGCGTTATCGGTGAGCGGGAGATATTATGGGGGAATTGGCTTGATGATAAGGTTTTTATTTCCGATACGCACGGAGATATCAGGGAAACGATTCCGCTTCAATTCAAGTCAAGGGAAATCACGGACAGCGATAAAGCCCTCATTATAAAGACCCGGTTTGAGGACCAAGAGCCGGAACAAGAGGTCATTTTCCCCAAATATTTCCCCCGCTTTTTTTCCTTATTAGTCTCGGGCGATGACATCTTTTTCCTGACTTCGGAAAGAGGGACACCCGCCGGACACTATTATTATCTTTTGAAACGGGGGGACAAAACCTTCAGGAAAATATTCCTGAACCCGGACCCCGTAATTTTTAGAGACGGAACGTACTATTCTACCTCTGAAGACGACCAGGGGAACCCGGTCGTCAAGAGGATCCGATATCAGATAAAGAAACCGCAATAACGATCATCGGCCGGACCCATGAAAAGTATATTCCATGATTCAGAAGGGAGATCCTAATTTGCGGGGGGGGGACGATGACAATGAAGAAATGGACAGTGATTTTGGCGGGCTTGTTGATTCTGGCAGGCGTGGGCCTTTCGCAGGACCCATCGAAACCCGCTTGGCGGGGACGGGTCGAAACCCAGAATGGGATTCCGGTCGTCAAAAATCCCGCGGACCCTGTATTCGGCGTGCGACCCCTGGACCTGGCCGAAGACTTAACCCTGGGGAACGACAGCGACAAAAATCTGTTTTTTTATAGAATCCGGGCGGTCAAGACCGACCGGGACGGAAACATCTTTGTCCTGGACTCCGGGAATTTCCGAATCCAGGCTTTCGACAAAAACGGCCGGTTCATCAGGAGCATGGGCCGTCAGGGCCAGGGGCCGGCCGAGTTTCAGTTGCCGGTCAAGATGGAGCTGGACGACACGACGGGACGGCTCTTTGTCTACGATGTCATGACCAAGAGCCTGGCGGTATTCAATAAGGACGGGGTATTTCAGAGATTTATGCATGTGCCGTCGTGTCGTGATTTCGTGACCTTGAATGACGATGGCGTTCTCGCGGTGGTCGGTACGAGCAGTGATGCCGAACTCACGGCCCAACATCTCCTTTGCCTCCTGGCCCCGGACGGCAAGATCAAGGAAACGTTCACGAGCGCCCGTTATAATCTATTCATGCAGCACCATGGTGAAGCGACGTCTTCGATCTCCACCGGCCACGAGCTGTCCCTATACCTGTCGCGAATCGATGACCAGACACTCGTCTACGGATACTCCAAAAACTATGCTCTGACGATCATCGACCAAACGGGCAAGACGGTCCGGCGGTTTGACACGGAGGCCCCAAAGCCCGCATTTACGGCTGAGGAACTCCAGTCATACAAAAGGATTCCGGTTCCCGAACAAAAGCCTTATTTCTACGCGCTCTCTGCCGATTCCGTAGGCCGGATCTATGTCCGCAGAGTTTCGATCGGGGGCATCCGGGGACGCGGCCCCGTCGACCTCGGGCCGGTCGATGTTGACGTGTTCAGCAAGGACGGCTATTACCTGTTCAAAACGATTCTGCCGCCCAACACGGGCCAGATCAGGGACGGCATGATCTATTGTTACACGCTCAATGAAGGATCGGGCGAAGAGCGGGTCAAGCGCCTGAAGATCAGGAATTGGCCTGACTTGCCTACAGGGATCGGCGGCAAGCAGATTCCGTGAGGAGTAAAGATGAAAAGCAGAAGTCCTTGGTTTGCGTGGCTGGCAGCGGCTTCCTTTATCTTTGGATTCGCGCTCCACAATGCTCTGGCGCGGCAAAAGACCGAATTCAAGACCGAAAACGGGGTCGTGATCGTCAGCAATCCAAAGAAACCCGCTCCCAAACCGGGCGGCCCATCGCAACTCCTCCTTAAAGAAGACCTCGTCATCGGCCGCGAGGCGCCCGCCGGGGAATATCTCTTTGCTCAACTGAGAGCCGCGGGAGTCGACGCCCGGGAGAGCATTTGGACCCTCGATCCGAAAGACCTCAAAGTCCGGGTTTTCGACAAAATGGGCAAGCTCATCAGCACCTTTGGAAGGAAAGGTCAGGGACCAGGAGAATGGGAGAGTCCCAACCGGATGACCATTTTGCCCGAGGGAACGGGTGTGATCCTCGATGCGAACAAAATCACCTTTTATTCCCTGGAAGGAAAATGCGTCAAGGAGATATCGACAGCGAAGACTAACATGACCCGGTTTAAGATCGATTCCAAGGGCACGATCTACGGTGACCGCATGGATTTCGGCGAAAGAATCATGTATAGACTCGTCAAGTTTGATCAGTCCTTGACCCCGGTCGCCACGCTCGCTGATATCGAGGAGCCCATCAAGCCCGGGGCCTATAGTCCTTTCCCTATCTTCATATTTTTCCATGTGACCGGCGATGATAGATTGATCTGGATGTCCAACGCGACATACGCTTTTCACGTCTTGAGTCCCGCCGGGAACCCCCTCAAAACGATCACCAAAGACTACGAGGCTGTAAGGATCACCGCCGAGGACCGGAAAACGATCCTCGAAGGATTCAAGGACAACCCCTCTTACCAGAAGATGATCGTCTTTCCCGCGGTCTATCCTCCGGCTTACTATTTCGTTGGGGACGAAGAGGGCCGTCTCTTCGCCCAAACCTACGAAAAGGACGACAAGGGATGGCTCCTGTTTGATGCTTTCGATACCGACGGCCGCTGCGTCGCCCGGTTCTCCCTCCCTAAAGAGGAATCGATCTTCGCCGTCAGAAAGAACAAGCTCTACGTCATGATCCAGGAAGACGCCGAGGGAAGGCCACTCGTCAAGCGCTACGCGATGGAATGGAAGTGAGGGGCGCGGCAAAACGGCGGAGAAATAGGGAAGTGGTGATGAACGGATGCCGCGGAGCCGTTCCCGTCCTTGTCTTCGCGATTCTCCTCCTCGGGCAGAGCTGGCTGGCCCCAGGCGCGCCCGTGAGAGGCGATGTTGAACGGCGGGCTCTCGTCTTCACTAAGGATCTCAGGATTCCATCATCGGATAAGGGAAGACGGTATTCATACTTTGCCGACGGCGTCGGAGCCGTTTCAGGCGTAGAAGCCGATTCGAAGGGCAATATTTATGTTCTCGATAGCTATAATTACAGGGTTTTAAAGTTCGATCCGGCGGGGAACTATCTGACCTCGATCGGCGGCAAAGGCCAGGGACCCGGCGAGTTTCAAGCTCCCACCCGGATCCTCGTGGACGGCCAGGATCGCCTGTACGTTCAAGACATTGTGAGGATGGCGCTCTTTGTCTTCAGCGCGGATGGAAAATTCATCAAAGGCATCAACGGCCCCGGCATTATCTTAAGAGGGTGCCAAATCTCGCTCGACTCGCACGCGGATATCATCTGCGGCTACGAGGCGCTGCCCGCGATGAACGAGAGACAAGTCTACTCCATCGCAAAGTTCGATAACGCTTTCAAGCCCGTGCGTGTTCTTTATGAAAGGCCGGGCGTTTTCATGGGCAAAATCGGCAATGGGCGGTTTATCGAAGCGCCGAGGTTCACGCCGGAAGTCATCTGGGCTGTGGGCCCTGAGGATCGGCTCTACGTCAGTTACAACGATTCCTACGACATCAGGATATTGTCGGCGGCCGGCGCCCTGATCAAGAACTTCAGGCGGGATTACACGCCGGAAAAGGTCACCGCGGAGGAAAGGCGGCAAATCCTTGAGGGATACAAGAGATTTGGAGAAGCCGCTAAAGGCATCGAGATCCCCACCGTCAAGCCGCCGATCCGGGGTTTTTATTTCGTCAAAGATCAATTATATGTTCTGCGAAAGCGGGTGGGCCGGGTTTGGTATTTCGATGTCTTTGACGAGGATGGGGAATTTATCGAGGCAAAAAGTCTGGATTTCCCCCTTCTGGTCTATAAAAATGGCTTTGTTTATACTATCGCCTTCGAGGGTAATATAGATACCTGGGACATAACGGATACAACAGTCGTCAGGTATAAGGTCGGCGGCTAAAGCGTCGCTGGTTCTTTAGAATCGGACATGGCAGGTTTTCATATATCTAGTGCCAGAGCATCTTATAGACCTTGAAGACTCTGTATCCGTCCTCCCGTTCCTGAAAACAATAAAGCCGGTTTCTCGTCGCCTGGCCGCAGGCCGCAATCTCTCCCCAAGTGAGGATATGAAGAGGCTTTCGCCTGATAAACACGCCATTAGGGTCGAAAATGTCGTACCAGTATTCGCCTGGATGAGCGCCCTTTTCGAACGTCATGACGAAAAGCCTGTTGTCGTCATCCGCAAAGAAATCACAGATGGGAAGGTAATAATCCGGAAGGTAGTACCCTCCGCCCCGCCTGCTAAAGACCGCCTTTCTTTTCTTGATAATCTCCTCCGGAACACGGACCGGAGAATATTCCTTTCTGATCCTCTTCAGCGGATTTCCATCACGGTCGAGCTCAAGAATCTCGTAGCCCCTGTCCTCATTCCCAATGAATAGGCGGCTCGGCGAGGACTTTACGACGAAAAACTCGTTGATGTTGACACCTCTCCGGCCTTTCTTCGCGGGATTTGGATACCTGTAAACATCCAGCTTCTTTAGTTCTTTCAGGGTGCCATCCAAGAGACAAAATGTGTACTCGAAGGAATCCGAGTCGGGCTTCGTCCACACCCGGGCATAGCCGACGAACCTGTCCTCGCCGACCGGATAGATAATGTCATAACGCCCATCCGGGGGGTATCTGAGCTCCTTGATGAGTTTTCCCTCATCCGTGAACCAGATCAGCTTTAGATTGGTATGGTCAGAAATAATGAGCTGGCCGCTATCCGTGAAACAGGCTCCGATGATGAACTGCAGCTCGCCGGGACCCTGGCCTTTCCGTCCCCAAGACTTCAAGAAGCGGCCGTCCGGGCCGAACTTGAAGATGGTGTCCCCCTCCTTCCAAATGTGCATAAAGTAGATGAAACCCCTTGCGTCAACAATGAAATCCGTTGTATTAGCGAGGCCCATCTCCCCGATTGCCGGGCCGGCGAAGTCGATGGTCAATTCCTCTTCGAGCTTGAAATCCGATGGTTCACTTTGAATAGGGTAGGGGGTGAGGTGGTTTTGGATGATCTCGACGCCGTTCTCGAAGGTTTTGTCGATCTTCGCTTCGGCTGGCCCCGCTTTCCGGCAGGACGAGGTCCACATGATGAGCGAGAAGACGAGGATGATACCCAGGGAGCGTGGAACATTCGGCCTTCGCCTCACATGATCCCCCTCATCGATCGTTGAACGAAGCATAAATCCGACCCCTCGGGTTGTCAAGGAAACGCCGGGCGCCCCTCTTCGCCGCCGCTTTCGCGGCCGCAATGTCGTGGAGCTTCAGAGCCCCAGGCCGGGATTCCATTCGACGCGATAGCGCCGGATGGCTTGCCCGGTCTCGGGATCTTCCTCAACGATAAAAAGATAGCCATTTTTCCAGAGAACGGGGTCGCCTGATAATGGAATGCGGCCCAGGAACCGGCCTCTTTCATCGAAGACGTCATGGAACGCTTTTCCGTCGGCCGTCTTTTCGGGCGTTCGGGCCATGAGCCTTCCCTTTTCGTCCGCGATGAGCCCGTAGAACGGCCAATAAGAAGGGGGGCGGACGATTTCGAAGTTCAGGGGGGCCGTGCGTCCGGCAAATATTCGCTTCAACCGTTCCTGGACTGCGGCTTCCGTGAGCACGACCGGATCATAGTCCTTCGCTATTTTGCGGACCACCCGGCCGTCGAGGCCGGAAACGGTTACGAGATAGTTGTCCTGAAATCCCCAGATGACGTGGCCGCGCGTGGAGACCGTGAACTCAAACTGGGGGAAAAAGATATTGAGCTTGCTCCCGTCGAAAAACGGACGCGTTTCAGCGTCCGCGAAACGGACGGCCGTTTTGAGATCCGCCGGAATTCTGATCAACGAGAGCTTCACGCGGGGCCCGAATTCGGTGGTCATCGCGACGATGCCTCCCGCGTCATCCACCGCCGGTCTCGCGAATTCCGGGAAATCGACCAGGGATTCCTCCTTCAACAGAGTTCCGTCCCGGCTGAACTTGAGGAGCTTCCGGGAGGCGGAATCCACGATCTCGATCATGCCATCGGACATTATTTTCAAACAAGCCGGACCTCGGAATTCCCCGGGACCCTGGCCTTTTCTGCCGAAGCTATTCACGTGCCGGCCTTGCGCGTCGAACGAGAATACTGTATAGGCCCCTTCATCAAGAACGTACATATTTCCTTCCGCATCCGTGTCCACGCATCCGTACGGAAGGAGGTTGTGAAAGGTAACGGCTCCCGGTTGAGTGGACTCCTGGCCAAGCGTCAAATCGGCTTTGAGCGAAAGGACCCCGACCGTAGAGATAGGGTCCCGCGGATTGTGAGCAATTTGAATCCCGCCCGTTATCTCGATCCGGCCTTTCCATGGATCGGACTTCTTTGAACAGGCCGTTGAGGCCCAAAAAAGCAAACCGGTCGCCAGAAGAGCCGGATAAATCCCCCGTCGTCTCATGCTTGACCTCTTCCCGTCCGATTTTTCCCGAATAGGACTCCAGAACCCCTGAGAGACGGGTTTCGTTCCAAAATCATCGCCCCGGTCCGCGGCACGGAGCAGCGTTATTTACCGGCCGCGGACCCCAGCGGATCGTTTTTCCCATTTATGGAAATTCTTGATCCGTTGGAGGAGTCCGCCCCTGTTCGAGGCCGCATGGCGGGCGAGGATCTCGTTGATTTGGGAAATGAGCCTCAATGGGTCCCTGATTTCTTCCATCGCTGTCCGGGTCGAATTCAGTTCCCGGGTTGAAAAGGAGGGAACGATGTCCTTCCAGGTTTTCATGGCCAAGTCCGCCCGGCCCTCATCCCAGTAAAAGCCTCCGAGAGCATACTGGGCCCGGCTTTTGGTATCTCCGCCCATGTCCATGAGCAGGCGATAGATGCCCAATTGTTCATCTTTGTATTTCTGCAGGACGGATTCGAGCGAGGCATATCCTCGGCGCCGGAGCTCGCGAGCGAGATCGTCATAAACCTCCTTGAGGACATAGGACTTGGCGCTCCTGTTATAGACATGGAAACCGTCCTCGGACGGATCTGCCAGGACACTCTTCGCGGCGTCGACGGATCCATCGAGCGCGATGATAGCCCGCCTTTCGAACTCATAGGAGGCGGCCAGGCAAAACAAAATCTCGGCGCCCGTTCGGGACCTGGGGTGATTCAGCCAGTATTCAACCAGTTCATCCTGGGAAATATTGTCGAAATAGATCTCCTCGAGGAAATCGAAACCTCGCGATAAAGGGTCCCCGAGCATGAAGACCATACCCAGGTTCCGGTAAATGAAGTCCCTGGTCAGGCGGGCGAGATCCGGACTTTCGGGATCATATCGTTCGAGGTAATCCCGGTTGAATATCCGGACCTGTTCACCATCGGGAAAGGCCATGAGGTAGTCGAGGATGCCGTTGGCTTTTTCCATGGTCAACGCGAGAGGCGGCCGAGCGCCGGTCACGGGCCGGCCCGATTCCCGGATCCCCCGGCTCGGGATGTAGATCACCTTGAAGGGGAGGGCCTTATCTTCCGCCTGGATGGCATTGGGAGGGTTTTGAGGGGATGGCTCGGCCTTGCCTGAGCCGGAATCCGCGCTCGTTCCGGATGGCGCGAGCTCCGGGAAGCCCTTGACGATATAAAAAAGCTGGGCGGCAACGGCCAACATGCGCGGGTAGGGAGCATCGCGGTAGAAGTATTCCCTCGGGGCGGTGAGAAGCCAGCCTTTGCTATCGGGGACCGCGAGGGGTCCTGGGCGACGTTCTCCCGGCTTCTCTCGAAGCGTCAGCGATTCAAGCGTACGGGCTTTCTCTTTGGGCAGCTTGAAGAGCCGCGAGTTTCCGGATAGGGCGGGGTTGATTTGAACGAGGGTGAAATCCGCCGCGGCATCGGCCGCGGGCGGCTCAGCGAGACCGTCGAAATACCCGCTGAGCGGCACATCGAGGCCCGACCGTTCTCCCGCCCGCTCCTTGAAATTGGCCAGGGCTTCCGAAACCATCATCTTATAAATCGCGGCCTTTTCCCACTCACTCAGCCGCTGGTCGAGCTTCGGAGCCTTGTTAAAGGCCTCCTGAACATCACTTTCCGTAACCGTGCTCAGGATACGGGCCAATCTCTCTGGGAGCTTGATCTCGCCGGCTATGTCCTGGAGGGATTTCCGGAAGGCCTCGAAATCCTGGTCTCGTGAGACGACAGGTGTGGGCGGGCTCGCCGGCGCGGGGCCGAAAATCGCC
>JBEKVN010000056.1:0-14166 GCA_049513915.1 Candidatus Aminicenantales bacterium
GACTTATAACACCATCCGGCCCCACCAATCGCTTGATTATCAGACGCCGGCCGAATACTATCAGGCCTGGCTTAAAAATCATCCTCAGCCCGCCGCGTCACTAATGTAGTGGACGAGACCACCGTCTTGACTTAGGTCACCCGATTCCTTACACTCGGGTCGTCATAAGACCGGAACAGCTGCTGGCCGTTCTTTCTTTCCGAGAGGTTACCCATGGATAAAATAAAGAGAATCGCCCTCGTGGCCCACGACAATCGTAAGCGAGACCTGAAGGAATGGGTCGAATACAACTACCGGACGCTCGTCCGCCACAATCTGGTGTGCACGGGAACGACGGGCGGGCTGGTCGAAGAAACCGTCCGGCGGAAATTCGACGAGGACCGGATCCCGCTTGAAGCTCTGAAGATGAAAAAGCTCAAGTCCGGCCCGTTGGGAGGCGACCAGCAACTTGGCGGCATGATCGCCGACGGCAAAATCGACTTCGTCATTTTCTTCTGGGATCCCATGGAGCCCTTTCCTCACGACGTCGACGTCAAGGCCCTCCTCAGGATCGCTGTTCTCTACAACATCCCGATCGCCTGCAACCGTTCGACGGCCGATTTCATGATCTCCTCACCCCTGATGAACGAATCTTACGAGCCCGTGACCAAGGATTACACGGAGTATATAAATCGTAAGCTCCCCTAAGCCGGCGCTGCTTCTGCCCGGGGATTTGCCCAGGTCTTCGACGAGATGAAAAAGCGGTTCCGACGAATTTCCACATTCTTGATGGTTTCTTCATTCAAAACCGGCTTTTCTCTGGAATACTGGGGACAGGCGCTCCACGCCTGCGAAAGTTGGATCCCACGGACGTAAGTCTGTGGAGCTTCAGTTATCCTCGCCTGATGCCTTTTGAATCCGATATGGCATGAGGATGATATATTGATGTGGATTGTCCCAGGTGACCTGCCTGGAGGAGGTGAAGGGTGAAAAAATTCAGCGGCTTCATGACGGTCCTTTTCATAATTATCGCGACAGGATTCTTGACCGGTTTTCCTCAAAAACCAGAGGAGACGCGGACGGTCAAGATTTTTGGCCGAGTGACCGATTTCAAAGGTCAGGCGGTCGTGGGGGCTACCGTTGAACTCAAGGACGCGCGTTTCAGCAACGCGGCCATGACGAACTCAGGGCCGGATGGCCGCTATTCCCTTGTCGTTCCGAAAGGACATTACATGGCCCTGACGGCCGTCAAAGGCTACCAGGTTCAATCCCTTGAATATTGGGCTTGGAATGTGCCGGCGGATCGGGACTTGGAAATCAATCCTCGCTTTGACCGGCTCGAGGTCTACGCGATCAATGCCTGGCGCCCACAAGGTGCGTATCCATCTTACCAAATCTACTTCAGGCCGATGAGCCTGTCCGCGGTGGTGAAAAAGGTCACCGAGGCCGGAGGCATGGAAAAATTCCGCATTCTTCCCGTCATGGACATCGCTCCGGAGCTGGGCAAGAAGGACATCACGGTTGTCATCGACGGGCAAAATGTGAACGTCCTCGAGCTGAATAAGGTTCGCGAAGCGTCGGGCCTCGATCAATCCATGTTCGGTTACCTCATCCAGGTGACGCTCCCGGAAAAGACGACACAGAGGGATTACTCCGTTATCACTATCACCCTGACCGATCCTGTCACCGGAGAGAAGGGAGAAGGTTGTCTTTTCTTCCGCCGCAAAGAACAACCTTAAGACAGGCAGGTTCGGGGAGTGCCATTTTCGCCGGCGCGGAGGCGGCGGCCGCGCCGAATTTACGGAATCTTGATGATTCCTTCACTAAATATTAGCCTTATTCGGGGATACTGGAGGCATGGAAACATTCCTCGCGGCCTGTCTTCTGGCCTTTTCCTTTGCCGTTTTGGCCCTCTATTCGGTTTTTACGATCTTCTTCCATCGGGGAAAGAAGGTTCCGCGGCAAACGTTTGAGGAATACCCGCTTGTGAGCATCCTCAAGCCCCTCCGGAATTTCGACGACGACATGGAACGGAATTTCGAATCATTCTTCCGTCTGGATTACCCCCTCTACGAGATCTTGTTCGCCGTGGATTCCCCGGACGATCCCTGCGCCCGGATCATCAGCCGCCTGAGGCTCAAATACCCCCACGTTCCGGTCCAAGTCGTCGTCACGGGCCATTCTCTTGCCCATAATCCCAAAATTCATAAGCTGGCCCAGCTCGAACCCCTCAGCAACGGGCGGCTGTTTTGGGTCACGGATTCCAATATCCGGGTGAAGGCCGACACGCTCGACAGGCTCGCCCAGACGCATCTCCGGGAAGGCGCCAAGATCGTTTTTTCCCCGATCCGCGGGACATCCAGCCGGAGCCTGGGAAGCCTCATGGATAATGCCGGGTTGAACTTCTTCACGTCCGGGAGCATTATCGCCGCCTGGGCCCTCTTTAGGCAGCCCATCATCGTCGGCAAATCGGTTCTCATCGAACGTGAGTCCCTGAGCCGGTTCGGGGGCTTCGCCTACTTCAAGAACTACCTCGCCGAAGACTTCCTCCTCGGTGACGCTTTTCTAAAGAGCGGTTTCTCCGTGGCGTCGGACTATACGTGGGTCACCAACGTCAACCAAACCACCTCCATCAAAGGATTTTTTGAGCGGATGTCCCGTTGGGCCAAACTGCGCTTTCATTTGAGAAAAGGGGTTTATCTTTTTGAGATCCTGTTGAACCCGGTGGTGGTCGCCGCCGTAGCCCTTCCTTGGACGGGCCGCGGGGGCTGGATACTCCTAGCCGCGGCCGTCAGCCTGAAGGTCCTCCTTGAATACGCTAATTTTTTGGTTTTGAACAATGAGGACCGGAAAAAGATCTGGGCCCATCTCGCGTTTCCGGCCGCCGTCGTCGGGAAAGATGTCCTCCTCCTGGCCGTTTACCTGACCCCGTTTTTCAGCCGGACCGTCCGCTGGCGGAAGGGAAAGATCGGCATCGGGAAAAAGACCTTGATCTCGCTCCCGGGAAACACGGATAATCTTGTCCATGAGGGAGCCTAACGAAAAGGCCTGGGTCGTTTCCGTCCTCATGGGACTCGGCCATCTCAGGGCCGCCTTCCCCCTCAAAGACATCGCCCATCAGGATATCGTGCTTTACGGCTCGCGCCGGTTCACGCCGGCCGCGGAATACAGGCGTTGGAAAAGGCTCAGGAGGATCTACTACCTTTTTTCCCGTGCGGGGCGAGTGCCGGTCCTCGGCCGTTATCTCCTGGCCCTGATGCTGGCTTTAGAGAAGATTCCACCCCTTTACCCTCGAAGAGATCGTTCCACACCGAATGCGTCCGTCCGATATCTTGACTTTTTGATCAGAAAAAGGCGTCTGTGCCGGGCGCTTTTAGACAGAGTCCAGGCTCCCGAACTCCCCGTGGTCCATACCTTTTATGCCACGGCGATGGCCCTCGACAAAATGGCGCAGGCAACCCACGAACAGTATCTTCTGATCTGCGACGCCGATGTCAACCGCGTTTGGGTCCCCCGGGACCCGGCCCATTCGCGGCTGAAGTACCTGGCGCCCTGCTCGCAGATCAAAAAGAGACTGATGATCTACGGTGTCCCGGAGGGCCAAATATACTTGACGGGGTTTCCGTTGCCCAAGGAGAACCTGGGGAACGAGGGCCGGCTGGAAATCCTCAAAGAAGATCTCTTCCAGCGTCTATTGAGATTGGACCCCATGCGGAAATTCTTTTCGTATCACCAGTCCTCCGTTTTGAAATGGCTGGACCGCCAGGAGATTCCCGCGCCGCAGGAGGGTTCTTTCCATCTCATGTTCGCGATCGGGGGGGCCGGCGCCCAAACGGAAATGACCCGCGCGATTCTGAAGAGCTTGAAGGCGAAGATCCTCGAAGGACAGGTCACCGTCAGCTTCTCCTGCGGCATCCAGAAGCGGGTTTTCGAGGAGGTCCTCAACGTCATCAATAAGCTGGAGATGATCGGCCATCTTGGCCAAACACTCGAAGTCATCTTCGATCAGGACGTTTACGGGTATTTCCGGAAATTCAATCAAGCCCTCCGGCGGACCGACGTCCTGTGGACAAAACCCAGCGAGCTGTCGTTCTATTGCGCGCTGGGCATCCCCATCCTCATCGCCCCGCCCATCGGAACCCATGAGGAACGCAACCGGAGGTGGCTCGAAGAGATCCACGCGGGAGTCGAACCCGCCGGACGGATCGAGGACTGCCGCGAATGGCTTTTCGATCTCCGCGATAACGGCCGTCTCGCCGAGGCCGCCTGGGACGGCTTCCTCAAGGCGCGCAAGCTCGGGACTTATAAGATCGAAAAACTCGTGCGAACCGGATCATTTTCCGAAGGCCGCGGCCCCTTGGAACAATAATCCTGCCGTTAAGCCCATAATTAACCGAAACTTGAGACTCCCTTAATCAATTCTTAACTCCCTCCGCTTATCTTGGGTGCGAACACTTTCCGTGTTCCCTCTCAAGAATGCCAAGTCATGAGAGGTCAAGGTGCACCGAATCTTGGCGGAAAAGAAAAAACGAGTATGAGGATTCAGAAAGGAGACACAAGAATGGGTAAGAGACAAAAGCTGATTCTGGCGCTCGTCTTCGCCACGCTGGTTCTGCCGCTGGCAAGTCTGCTGGCCCAGACGACGACCCCCCCGACGCAGACGTTCAACACCACGATCTATCTCGATTACCGTTACAACCTCTCTTCGGCCGGCCCAATCACCCTGAAGCCCACAGACCCGACCGTGGCTTACCTGAGCAACCAGTTCATCTTTCGCCGGGCCTATTTCACCTACGAAAACAAGATCAGCGACAACCTGAAGTTCCGGTTCCGTCTGGACGCCGACAACACGGCCAATGTCACCGGTGTCACTCTGACGGGGACGCCGGTGACGGGGACGTCCTTGAGCAAGGACGATAAGCTGCGGCCCTTCATCAAGCACCTCTTTTTTGAGTGGTCGAACTTCCTTATCGAGAACCAGACCCTCAGGGTCGGCATGGAGGAGACGCTGACCTTCAACCTGTCCGAGGCCCGCTGGGGATACCGGAGCGTGGCCAAAACCCTCGTCGACGGCTACAAAGACATTACGGGGGTTGACACGAATGTCTCGAGCGCTGATATCGGAGCGAGCCTTCAAGGGTCCGCGACCAAGTACTTCCGCTACGGCGTCCAGGTCGTGAACGGGTCCGGGTACAGCCACTTGGAGGCCGACAAGTTCAAGAAGTTCAGCGGCCAGCTCCAGCTTATCCCTGTGTCCGGGTTATCCCTCGTCGGCTATATCGACTACTCGCGGCAGATGCCGAAAGCATCGCTCCCGCTGGTGACAGCCCCGGCCGCCACTTCCTACAAGCTCGACGGCTTTTTCGAGATGGTCAAAAACCTTGTTCTCGGCGGCGAGTGGTACGCCTACAAAAATGATCTCAACCAGGCCGGCGGCGTGAAGTACAACGTTTCCGGCTGGTCGGTGTTCGGCCGCTACGCTCTCGTCCAGGACAAGCTCAACGCCTTCGCCCGCTACGACAGCTACATCCCGAACAACCAGAACAGGGCAAAAGATTTGAACCTCACGATCTTCGGCCTCGATTGGGCCCCGCTGCACAGCAGCATGAAGCTCCAGCCGAATATCTGGATTTACAGTTATAAAGACGGGACGCAGTATAAGGCGACGGCCACGTCCAACTCCGACGTCGCCTTCAACCTGACGTTCTTCCTGTCCTTCTGACAATCGACACAACGATTCTCCCCGCCTCCCTCTTGGATGTCCGGGGGGGAGCGGGGGAATCTGAGAAAAAACATTTATAAGAGACGGAGGAATGAAATGAAAAAGACACTCATCGTCGCCCTGGCCGTTATCGGCCTCCTGGCGACCGTCCTCATGGCCGCCCCGGCCAAGAAGATGATCCAAGTCAAGGGTTCCGACACCCTGGTCAACCTTGTCCAGATCCTGGCCGAGGAGTACATGGGGAAGAACCCCGGCGCGGCTATCGCCGTGCTTGGCGGCGGGTCCGGCACGGGCATCACGGGCCTCATCAACAAGACCTGCGACATCGCCGACCACTCCCGGGAGTGGAAAAAGAAGGAAATCGAGCAGGCCTGGGAAAAGGGCGTCACGCCCCGGTTTTTCGTCATCGCCGTCGACGGCCTGAGCATCGTCGTCAACGAGAAGAACCCCATCGAGAAAATCACCTTTGCCCAGGTCGGCGCCCTCTACCGGGGCGAGATCAAGAACTGGAAAATGCTCGGCCCGTACGACAAGGCGGTTTCCCTCTACGGCCGCCAGTCCAATTCCGGGACCTATGGCTTCATGCAGGAATTCGTCCTCGGGAACAAGAATTTTTCAACCGATGTCAAGGAAATGAACGGCACTGCCCAGATCGTCGAGAGCATCCTCCAGGACGAGGGCGCGGTCGGGTATGTCGGCGTCGGCTATCTCTACGACAAGGACGGAAAGATCCGGAAAGGCCTCAGGGTCCTGAACATCTCCAAGACCCCCGACGGAGAAGCATTCGCCCCGACGGACAAGGCCAACATCGACTCCGGTAAGTACCCCATCTCCCGGCCGCTTTTCCAGGCCACGAACGGCAAGCCGAGCGCGGACATCGCCGCGTTCATCGCCTGGGAAACAGGCCCGGAGGGGCAGGCGATCGTCGAGCGCGAAGGCTTCTTCGCGATCAGCCCGGCCCACAAGGCGCAGAACGACAAGAACCTCAAGTGATCTGACGGGCGCTAAGGCATTCGCATAGATCAAAGCAGGCGGGAAAGGCCCTGGTTGCGGAATGAAAAAGAAGCGCTGGACAAACCTCAAGGAGTCCGCCATCAGGGCCTTCTTCCTCACCTGCGGAATATTGGCCGTTCTGGTTCTGATCGGGATCTTCGCGACGCTCCTCTACACCGCCGTCCCCGCGTTTAAAGAGATCCACCTTTCCGAATTCCTACTGAAGAAGAACTGGGACCCGACCTCCCCGGAAAAGGCGGAGTACGGGATCCTATCCATGATTGTCAGCACGCTCATGGTGACCGGCGGCGCCCTCCTCCTGGCCGTTCCGATCGGGATCGGCGTCGCCGCTTACCTCTCGGATGTCGCCCATTGGCGAGTCCGCGAGATCGTCAAGCCGATCGTCGAAATCCTGGCCGGCATCCCCTCAGTCGTCGTCGGTTTTCTGGGGATCGTCCTCTTCGGGCCGGCCATCGCCAGGATATTCCATATCGGCAACGGCCTGAACGCCGTCAACGGGAGTGTCCTCTTGGCGATCATGTCCCTGCCGACGATCATAAGCATTTCCGAGGATTCGTTGAACGCCGTGCCCCAGGCCTATGGGGAAGCCTCCCTGGCGCTCGGCGCCTCGCGGTGGCAGACCCTCTTCCGGGTGAAGGTTCCCGCGGCCCTCTCCGGCATCATCGCCGCCTGCATGCTCGGCATGGGCCGGGCCATCGGCGAAACCATGACCGTCCTTATGGCCACCGGCAACGCCCGCGCCTTCCCGCATGGATTCCTGAGTTCGGTCCGGACGATGACGGCCAATATCGCTATCGAACTCGGAGAAGTCCCGTATTACACGACGCATTATTACGCGCTTTTTGCCATCGGCCTCGTCCTTTTCATCATGACCTTCATCGTGAACATGGTCGCCGACGTCATCCTCCACAAATACCAGGAGCGCGAGCAATGAAACAGGCCTCGCAGAAAAAGCTTGCCCAGTTGGTCGGCTTCTTCATGCTCCGCGTCTGTCTCTACCTCGTCCTGGCCGTCCTCCTCCTTTTTCTCTACGACATCGGGCGGAAGGGAGGCGGCGCGATCAGCTGGGAGTTTCTGACCCAGGCCCCGCGGAAAGGAATGACGCAGGGCGGGATCTTCCCGGCCATTTTCGGGACCTTCCTGGTGACTCTCATCACCGCCCTCCTGGCCGTCCCCCTGGGCATGTGCGCCGCGATCTACCTCAACGAATATGCCAGGCAGGGCCGCCTGACGCGCCTCATCCGGCTGTCCATCCGGAACCTGTCCGGCGTGCCGTCCATCGTCTATGGCCTTTTCGGCGTCATCCTGTTCGTCAACATCCTGCGCTTCGGGACGTCGGTCCTCTCGGCCGGCCTCACCCTGGGGCTCATGACGCTCCCCTGGACGATCACCGCCAGCGAGGAGGCCCTGAAAACCGTCCCCAATTCCTACCGCGAGGGCGCGTTGGCGCTCGGCGCGACCAAATGGCAGTCGATCCGGACCAACGTCCTGCCCTACGCCGTCCCCGGCATGCTGACGGGGACCGTTCTCGGCCTGGCCAGGGCGGCCGGGGAGACGGCGCCCATCCTCTTCACGGGGGCGGCCTTCTTCCTGCCCTATCTCCCGAAATCCCTGGGAGACCAGTTCATGGCTCTTCCATACCATCTTTACATCATGGCCACCCAACATCATCAGATCGAGCAGGTCCGTCCGATCGCCTACGGAACGGCCCTGGTCTTGATCGCCCTGGTGCTGGGCATGAACATGACGGCCGTCGTCATCCGGTTCAGGCTGAGAAGGAAACGCCGATGAGCGACGGAACGATGCCTCCGAAGATCGAGACCAAAGAGCTGAATTTTTACTACGGTCCCGCGAGGGCCCTGAGAAACGTCACCGTCGCCTGCGCCGCGAACCGCGTCACGGCCATCATCGGCCCCTCGGGATGCGGCAAATCGACCTTCATCCGGACCCTCAACCGGATGAACGACGTGATCCCCGGGACGCGAATGGAGGGGAGGGTCCTCCTCGACGGGAAGAACATCCACGAACCGGACGTGGACGTTGTCGAACTCCGGCGCCGGGTGGGCATGGTCTTCCAGAAAGCTAATCCCTTCCCCAAGTCCATTTTCGACAATATCGCTTACGGCCTCAGGATCAACGGCATGAGGGATCGACGGAAACTGGAAGGGGTCGTCGAGAAGAGCCTCCGGGGGTCAGCGCTTTGGGATGAGGTCAAAGACCGGCTGGACGAGAACGCTTTCGCCCTCTCGGGCGGGCAGCAGCAGCGGCTGTGCATCGCCCGGGCCCTGGCCGTCGAGCCGGAGGTCATTCTTTTCGACGAGCCATGCTCAGCCATCGACCCCATCGCCACGGCCAAGATCGAAGACTTGATTCAAACGCTCAAGAAAAGCTACACTGTCGTCATCGTGACACACAACATGCAGCAGGCGGCCCGCGTATCCGACTTCACGGCCTTCATGATGCTCGGTGAGCTCATCGAGTTCGACGCGACCGAGAAGGTCTTCACCAATCCCGGGAACAAGCTGACGGAAGATTACATCACTGGCCGGTTCGGCTGATCACGGCCGGCACGGCGGGCGGAGGAAAAGCTATGTCGAAAATGGAACGGCCCTTTGACGAGGAACTCAAGTCCCTCAAGGAGAAGCTCCTGGAGATGGCCTCCCGGGCTGAGGAGCAGATCGGTTTGGCCGTCCGGGGCCTCAAGGAGCGGAAGGAAGAAATGGCCTGCGAAGTCCTCGAGAAGGAGGAAACCATCAACCGGCTCGACATCGAGATCGACGATATGGCCATGCGGCTCCTGGCCCTCCGGCAGCCCATGGCGACGGACCTCCGCTTCATCACCTCGGCCATGAAGATCGGAAGCGACCTCGAACGGATCGGCGACTTGGCCGTCAATATCGCCCAGAGAACGCTCGATCTCCTCAAGCAGCCGCAGCTCAAGCCTCTCATCGACATCCCCCGGATGGCCTCCCTGGCGCAGGGAATGGTCCG
The DNA here is from genome assembly GCA_049513915.1 of Candidatus Aminicenantales bacterium. Classification (GTDB taxonomy): domain Bacteria; phylum Acidobacteriota; class Aminicenantia; order Aminicenantales; family Saccharicenantaceae; genus DATKJS01. The sequence goes on from JBEKVN010000056.1 coordinate 9,707, forward strand.
GGATGCTCTCAGCGCCTTTATCAACGGCGACGCGGACCTGGCCAAAAACGTCTGCCAGCGGGACGACCAGGTGGATGAACTCAATAACCAGATCTTCAGGGAACTCCTGACCTTCATGATGGCCGACGCCTCGACAATCCCCCGGGCCGTGGACCTGATTCTGGTCGGCAGGCACCTCGAGCGGATCGCCGACCACGCGACGAACATCGGCGAGGACGTGATCTACATGGTCCAGGGGAAAACCATCAAGCACCACATCGAGGAAGGCCGGTTCACTGGCCTCCAGGAGTGCCCCTCCCCGGATCAGAAAAAGTAGGCCCCGGCCCGGCGCCTAACTCATCTTCCGGATCCTGACCTCGATGTATTTTTCTCCTTGAAGGAGCTTCACTAGAATCGAGGTGTTCGTTTCCCCGTAATGGTAGGGATAGAGGATTTTCGGCTTGAAGGCCCTGGCCGCGTCGGCGACCATCTCCGGAGTCATGGTGTAGGGGAGGTTCATGGGCAGGAAGGCGATGTCGATGTTCTTCAGGGCCTTCATTTCCGGGGTGTTCTCGGTGTCGCCGGCGATGTAAACTCGCTTATCGCCGAGGGTGACCACATAGCCGTTCCCGGCGCCCTTGGGGTGAAAGGGGGCGCCGTCCGGCCTCTTGTTGACGATGTTGTAGGCGGGCACAGCCTCGATCTTCAGTCCCAGGGCCATCGTTGTCTTCCCATTGGCCAAGACGAGGGCGTCCTTGACCTTGCCGGCGCAGGACGTCGAGGCGATGATCGCCGTCCCGGGCTTGAGAATGGCCTGGAGCGCCTTGGGGTCTAAATGATCATAATGATCGTGCGTAATGAGCACGAGGTCGGCCTTGGGGAGCCGGGCATAATCGGCGACCTCGCCGTAGGGGTCGACGTGGATGACTTTTCCGCCGAAGCCCATGATCAGGGAGCCGTGGCCGAGGAATGTCAGGATGAGATTCCCCTGGGCCGTGGGGATCGTATCCTCCTCCGATTTCCCGCCAAGCGCGGCGAAGCCCATAAGGCCCAGGCCCATGACGAGAACGGTCAGAATCAATCTACTCATGCTGTTTACCCTCCAATCTTCTTTCCATTATATTCCTCCGAGGAAGCCCGGGCAACGGGCTCCGGACTCGGAGGCCCCCGACGGCTCAGGCGGGCGTCCGTCAGGTGGAGGAGGGGAGGGTCAAAAGCCAGTGGCAGGCCATGACGATGTTCAGAGAGCCGGCCGCGAAGTCCAGGGACTCCCACCAGGGGAAACCCGCCAGGCGCCGGTAGCTGGCAACGATCGACAGGAAAGAATCCACCGCCGCGACGAGCGAGATGATGATGACGACCATAAAGGCCGTCCGGCCGGGAACCTTTAGCGCCCCAGTGATCTGGGGACCCGGATTGATCATTCTGAGGAACAAGATGAGAAGAGGAAAGAAGAGGAGGGGGGTGACGATGCGGGCGGTCTTGACGAGGCCGCGACAGGCTGAGGTGACGGCGCGCCTGGCCGCTATGAAGACCTCCATGGGGTTCCTCAGGCCATAATATGAAGGTCTCCTGTTAGCCGTCGATTAAGAAAGCGTTCAGAATTCGTTAATATTTCCCGGGCGGGAAAAAATGTCTAGGTCCAGGGAGCCAATTTCTTCTATAATACAACCTATTGAAATAACTGGAGAAGGTTTAAGAATGCCCCCTTTGATCGTCGCGCTGGAAGATGAAGCCGATATCCTCGAGCTCCTCAGGATCAACCTCAAACGGGCCGGATTCCGGTTCGAGGGCTTCCAGGATGCCGAAGGCCTCTTCCGGTTTCTCCGGAAAGAGAAGCCGGACCTCGTCCTCCTCGATCTCATGCTGCCCGACATGGACGGCCTGGACGTCTGCCGCGAGCTGCGCCAGGATGAAAAAACCTCCGGAATCCCGGTGATCATGCTGACGGCCAAGGATCAGGAAACGGACAAGATCGTCGGGCTCGAGCTCGGCGCCGACGATTATGTCACCAAACCCTTTTCCGTCAAGGAACTCATCGCCAGGATCCGCGCCGTACTGAGGCGCTGGGACCAGGCGCCCGACGGCCGTTCCGTCGCCCTCGGCCGGCTCCTCGTTGATCCGGCGAAGCACAGCGTGACCCTTGCCGGCGCGCCCGTGGACCTGACGGCGACGGAATTCAGGATCCTTCATTTCCTGGCTTCCCGCCGCGGCCGGGTTTTCACCAGGGAGCAGATCCTGGACCATCTTTGGGGCCACGAAAAAGCCGTTGTTGACCGGACCGTGGATGTCCATATCCGGAATCTGCGCGAGAAGCTGGGAACGGCCGCCTCCCTGATCAAGAACGTCCGCGGCGTCGGGTACAAGATCGAAGAATGAAGAAGACGCTCTTTTGGCGGGTTTTCCTTGGCTATGCGGCGGTCATCGTCTTCCTCGCCGGAGGCGTGGCCCTTTTCGCCCCGGGCCCGATGAGACAACATCACATCCGGGAGCAAGCTGAAGGGCTCGAACACCTTGGCCTCCTGCTCGAAGACTCCGTCACGCCCTACCTCCTCGGAGAAGGGAAGGGGAACCTTGGAGAATTCGTCACATCCATCGCGAAGAAGACGGCGACCCGCATCACGGTCATCAACCCCGACGGGCTGGTCCTGGCCGATTCCGAGAAGGAACCCCGGGACATGGAAAACCATCTCTACCGACCGGAGATTCACGCCGCGCTGCAGGGCCAGAAGCAGATGTCCATCCGCTTCAGCTCGACACTTAAGCAAGACATGATGTACATGAGTTTTCCCCTCCGGGCGGGGGAGAGGGTCGTGGGTGTGCTTCGCTTGAGCCTGTTCATGACGGAACTCGACCTTCTCTTCGACAAGCTCCGGGCGGACCTCCTCAAAACGCTCGGCCTCGTCACGATCTTTGCTCTCGCCGCGGCCTTCTTTTTTACCCGGAGCATTTCCGGGCCCATCCGGCAGTTCGTCGACGCCTCAGCCAGGGTCGCGGCGGGGGATTTTGACGCCAAGGTGTCCTTGAGGCTACGCGGCGAATTCAGGGACTTCGCGCTGAAATTCAACGCTATGACCTCGGAGCTGAAGACCCTCTTCCAGGAAGTCCGCGTCCAGGCCGAAGAGCTCAACAGCATCCTGGCCTCCGTCCGGGAAGGCCTTTGCGTCCTGGACGGCGAGGCCCGCATCGTCCTCTGCAACGGGAGTTTTCGCCGCATCGTCCAGAACGGCCAGCCGGAGGGGAAGTATTACTGGGAGGTCGTCCGGAGCTCCAAATTTGCCGAGATCATCAAGAAAGCGAACGCCGTCAAGGCCGGGGTTGCCGAGGACGTCATTCTGGCCGACCGGACCTATGACTGCAATGTCTCCTACCTCGCGTCCCGCGAGCGCTATGTCGTTACGCTCCACGACATGACGGAATTCAAAAACCTCGAGAAGATCAAAAAGGACTTCGTCGTCAACGTCTCGCACGAGCTCAAAACGCCCCTGACGGCGATCAAAGGCTTCGTCGAGACGATGGAGCCGGCGGCCGGTCCCGAGATCCGGCCGTCCCTTGAGATCGTCAAGAGGAACACCGACCGGCTGATCGCCATCGTAGGCGACCTTCTCGTCCTCTCCGAGCTCGAGGAGACGGGGGCCAGGCTCAAGAAAGAAGACGTCGACGTCCGGCTGCTGGCGGAGAATATCGCCAGGATCTTCGAAAAGCCGGCCGGGGACAAAGGGCTCGCGCTCACCGTCGAGGCCGGGCCGGACTTGCCCCGGCTCAAAGCCGACCCCTATGAGCTCGAGCGGTTATTGGTCAACCTGGTCGACAACGCGGTCAAATACACCGACAAGGGCCGCGTGACGGTCCGGCTGGCGGCGGCCGGGGACAGGTTCACCATCGAGGTCGAGGACTCGGGGCTCGGCATCGACGCCGGACACCTCCCGCACATCTTCGAACGGTTCTACGTCGTCGACAAGTCGCGGTCCAAAAAACTCGGGGGGACGGGCCTCGGCCTCTCCATCGTCAAGCATATCGTCCTGGCCCATCAGGGGACGATTTCCGTGAAAAGCGGGCTCGGAGAGGGGACGTCGTTCACCGTTTCGCTTCCGGTCTCCTGATCCGCTCGTCAGTTGCCTTTTCTCGGGCCGTTCATCAGGCGGTCCGGCGGGGGCAGGGGGCGAGGTCGGGGTCGCCGCAGGGGATGGCCTCGGGATACTCGGCCAGGCATGTCTCCGGATCGCAGCATGTTTGGCAGACCCGCTTGAAGGCCCGGAACCGAGTGAGCTTGATCCTCGGAGAAAGGAAACCGGGCTTCGCCGGCTCCTCCCGGAGGAGGTCGGTGCTGAGATACTTCTTATTGTCGTCGGCGAGGACCGTGACCACCACGGCGTCCCGGCCGAGCTCGTTCTGGACCATGAGGGCGCCCAGAAAATTGGCGCCGGAGGAAATGCCGACGGCGACGCCGATCTCGGCGGCCAACTTCTGCGCCATGAGTA
>JBEKVN010000057.1:0-14078 GCA_049513915.1 Candidatus Aminicenantales bacterium
AAAGCGAAGTGCCGCGTGCCGAACAGGGCGCGGTGATCCTCGATCTCGGCGGCGACCGAGGCGGGAGCCCGCTGCTCGAAGCCATCGGCCAGCAGATGGCTCGCGCAAAAGGTGCACCGGAACGGGCACCCCCTCGAAGTCAGGACAGGGAGCCACGTCCGGTCCCTGAGCCGCCCAAAGGCGGGGGCGGGCAGGGCGTCGAGCCCGGAGAGGTCAGGCCACGGCGGAACCCCGTCGCCGAGCGTGTCCCGCAGGGCCGCGAAGACGGCCCGCTCCCCGGGGCCGGAGACCACGACGTCGGCACCCGATTGCGTCCGGGCATGCTCCGGGCACAAAGTAGCGTAAATGCCGCCGATGATCACGGGCACGGCGCCGAACCGGCGGCGGACCAGCTCCACGACGGCCTGCACGCCCGGATACCAGTAGGTCATTGTGCAGGTCAGGAGAACGGCGTCCGGACGGGGAACGCGGCCGAGTTCCTCCTCGAAAAGGCCGACCGGGATCCCGTAGCGGGAAAAGCGTCGGGGGACGCCATCGAGGAGGGCGGGTTTCGGGACCTCCTCCTTGGGAAAAGGCCCGCGTCCGTCCGGCTTCAGCACGGCGGGCTTCGCGAGTCCCGGGTGAAAGCGGTCCAAGCAGTCGATGAACGACAGCCGGAACCCCCCCGCCTTCTCGAGGATCGCCGCGACGTAGAGAAGACCGAGCGGCTTCAGCCAGAAATCGTAGGCCGTAAAATCGTAGATCCAGGGATTAATGAGGAGGAGGTTCTTGGCAGGGTCCATGCTTTTCCGGCGGGCCGTCCCCGGGCCGTGGCGTTCCCGGGAAAAAGGTGGTGCGGAAGGTGGGACTCGAACCCACAAGGCCTTGCGGCCATAAACTCCTGAGGCTTACGCGTCTGCCAATTCCGCCACTTCCGCACCGTGGAGGCACGCGGCCTCGAGCGTCGGGGCCACCTATTATAGCCATTCCGCCGCCGGGTGTAAAGGCGTGCGGTCCGGCCCGGTCCGCCGACCTGAAGCTCCACGGACGTGAGTCCCTGGAATTCCACGAACGGTGTTGACAAACCGCCTTACGCCCCGTATTGTAGAGTCATTGATGATGATTCTCATCAATCACGGTCAGCAAAATTACGGGCTTTCTGAACATCGGGACGAGGAGGATTCATGAAGCTCTCCGGCCGCCGCGATATCGAAACTCTCACGGGATTCAAGGGGCGCGACGACCTCGTCACGTCACTCTACCTCGAAACGGATAAGGGCCGCCTGGCCAGGAAAGAGATCCAGACGGCCCTCAAGAACATGCTCAACGGGGCCAAAGTCCAGCTGGAGTCCATGGACGCGGGGAAGGAGAAGAAGGATTCCCTCGGCCGCGACCTGGATCTCATGGCCGATTACTTCACGCAGAACGTCGGCTCCCTGAACACGCCGGGCCTGGCCCTGTTCTCCTGCAGCCGCCGGGGTTTCTGGCTGCCCCTGGATCTCCCGCACGGCCCGCGGAACAGGTTTGTCTTCGACACATCATTCTATGTCCGCCCGCTGGCCGCGATCACCGAGAAGTTCAGCCACATCTGCGTCCTGCTCCTCAGCCGCCGTGATGCTTCCTGGTATGACATCAGCATGGGGGAGATCAAGCCGCTCGAAAGCCTGAGGAGCGACGTCCCCGGCAAGGTCAAGGTCGGGGGGTACGAGGGGAACGAGTCCAAGCGCATCGAACGGCATCTCGACGCCCGCCTCCACGAACATTTCAAGAAGGCGGCCCAGGTGACGTTCGATTTGTTCAAGAAGCACGCGTTCGACTGGCTGTTCGTCGCGTGCGAGGACAACCATCATGGGGACTTCGAGTCCCACCTGCACAGTTATGTCCGGGAGAAGATCAAGGGCCGGATGAAGTCTCGGGTCAGCGATTCTCTCCCCAAGATCCTGAAGGAGGCCCTGGAGCTCGAAACCCAGGTCAAGAGGGCCGAGGAGGACGAGACCGTCCAGAAGCTGATCGCCGAGCTCGAGCGCGGCGGCCTGGCCTCGTCCGGCCTCAAGGACACGTTGCACGCCCTGAACCTGTTCGAGGTCCAGTCCCTCGTCGTCACCCACAATTTCTCGAAGCAGGGCCGGATCTGCCCGACCCACAAGTTCCTGTACGTGGACGAGCTCAAGTGCCCCGTCTGCCAGAAAAAGACAGACATTCTCCTCGATGTCATCGACGAGGCCATCGAATTGGCCCTTAAACGAAGCTGCGCGGTGAGGCAGATCACGCCGCCTTCGAAGCTCGACCGCTACGGTCATATCGGCGCATTCCTGAAATACAAGGCCTGAGCGCGGAGCCACGTGACGATGCGGACAGGCCGGCCCGTGCCTCCGTTTGCGATGTGCAAAGGACTCCGATTCCTGGTCGTCCTCGGCCTCGTCGCGGCCGTCCCGCCTCTCGGCCCGTCGGGGAAACCACCCTGGTGGGGCGTGCGTTTCGCCCTGACGGTCCGCGGGACTTATGTGGTCAAGGCCCCCGAAAGCTCGTTCACCGGCGACTTCACCTACAAGGCCCTTTGGGAAGGGACCATGGAAAGAGACGGAGAGGATTTCCTCCTTTATCACGCCAAAACGGACGTCCAGGATTGGGCGCTCCGGGAGAAGGCCACGCTGCCGGGCTCAAGCCGCGTCCTGACCGAGAAGGACGTGCCGGAGGAGCCCAGGATCCAATTGAACTACATCCTTCGGCAGGGAGAGGACCTGAGGTTCGATTTCGAAGTGAAGGGATTCCAGGTCCCTCTCGGCCCCTCGCCGGAAAAATTCGAGCTCGTCCTGCCCTCCTCCAGGGAGGACTCCGAGGAGGGCGCGGACTACGCCGCGTCCATTGGCAAGGGAACGAACAGGATCCGGATCGCCGAGGACGGCCTCGAAAAGGCGAGCCTGGAGAAATCCTTCGCCTGGGATTGGAAGCGCCAGCAGTGGGCCGTCAGGGACAACGGGGCCATCCAGGTCGGCGGGTCCCACAAGGTTACGGTGGTCATCACGATCACCCGCCACTGAAGCTCCACGGGGTTGACCGGGTCAGGCGCGCGGGTGGAACTGGTCGTAAACGCGGCGGAGCCGTTCCCTGCTGACGTGCGTATAAATCTGCGTCGTCGTGATTTGGCTGTGGCCCAGCATGAGCTGGACCGACCGCAGGTCCGCTCCGCGTTCGAGCAGGTGTGTCGCGAAGGAGTGGCGGAGGGTATGCGGGCTGATCTTGGCGGTGAGCCCGGCCTTTTCCGCGTAGGCCTTGAGGAGTTTCCAGAAGCCCTGGCGGGTGAAGCACGTCCCGCGGCGCGTGAGAAACAGGAAGGGACTCTGACCGGCCTCGACGCGCGGCCGGACCTCGTGGAGATAGCGCGCAACAAATCCGCAGGCGGTGTGGCCGAGGGGCACGATCCGCTCCTTGCCGCCCTTCCCGCGGCAGATGAGGAAGCCGTCGTCGAGGTTGACGTCCGGCGGCTTGAGGGCCACGAGCTCCGAAACGCGCAGGCCTGACCCGTAAAGCACCTCGAGCATGGCCCTGTCCCGCAGCCCGCGGGGGTTCTTCTCATCGGGGGCCCGGAGGAGCTCTTCGACTTCCTTGACCGTCAGGACCTTGGGCAGGGAGAGCCAGGTCGAGGGCGACGAAAGCCCCGCGGCGGGGTTGGTTTTGATGAAACCGCTGAGCACGAGAAACTTGAAATAGGACTTGAGGGCGGAGATGAGGCGGGCCATGGACCGCGCCGAGAGCCCCGCCCGGCTTGCCTGATGGATGAAACGGACCAGGACCTCCTCGTCGACGCCCGTCCAGAGGACCTTCGGCTTACCCAGGAACGCCAGGAGCTTCCTAAGGTCCCGGGAATACGAGAGGGTCGTGTTGCGGGCCAAGCCCTTCTCGACGACGAGGTATTCCAGGAACAGCCGGAGGGAGGCCTCGGGAGAGGAGGACGGGTTCCTCATATGAAGAACGGATTGGAGAGCGTTTCCTGCTCGACCGTCGTCCAGGGCCCGTGACCCGGCAGTACGATGGTGTCGCCGGGGAGAGTCAGTATTTTTTCGCGGATGGATTTCTCCAGGTCCTTCCAGGAGCCGCCGGGCAGATCGGTCCGGCCGACGCCGCCGCAGAAGAGCGTGTCTCCCGAAAAGAGGATTCCGGGCGCCGAGAACCCCACGCTTCCGGGCGTATGGCCCGGAGTGTGGATCACGCGGAGGGAGGAAAGCCCGACCCGGACCTCGTCCCCGTCGACGAGGAGCCGGTCCGGCGGAGGGGAGTCCTTGGCCCCGAGGAGCAGGCTGATCTCGATATGCTCGGTGACCTCGAGCATGTTCGTGTCCGCGGCGTGAAGATAAAGCGGCACGTCGTATTTTTCCTTCATGTCCCGGTTCGCGCCGATGTGATCGATGTGCCCGTGAGTGTTGAGGATGAGGGCGGGCTTGATTTCGAGGTCGGCGATGGTAGCGATGATCTTGCCCGGTTCGGCGCCGGGATCGATGATGGCGCAGGCGCGGGATTCTTCGCAGTAGACCAGGTAGCAGTTGGTTTCAAGGGCCCCGACCACGACGATTTCGTACTTCATTCCCGAACCCCGCCACATCATAAATCGAACCGTCGGCCGGAGTCAAGGATGCCGGCCCGTCGGCCTTCGGGGCGCGGAGGCCGGATGTTTCTTAACGCAATATTCGCAGCTTATTGACGGTTCCCTGCCACCTTGAAGGCCCCGCGCGCGGCCCTGGACCGGGACTAAACGACGTCCCCGAAAGCGGCGGGTTAGAGATGGAAAACCAGCCCGAGCGTGAACTCCCATTGCGTCATCGTGTTTCGTAATGACGTGGCCGGAAAGCCGCCGTCCCATTCTGTGAGGATGGTTCCCATCTTATTGATGTGCGTGGGGATGAGTTTCACTTGTCCCCTCAGCCCGATCTTCTTGCTGATCATCCCGTCGAAACCCAACCCCATGTTCCAGGCCATGCGGGTTGCGCCGCTGATGTCGCCGCTCGGGTTGACGGACGTGAGTCCCAGGCCGATCAGGAAATAGGGCTGGACCTTTCCCAGCACGTAGCCGGCGGACACGAGAAGATCCGCCTGGAACTGGTCTTCGTTGACATTGAACAGTTTTTCGTCCGCCAGGTCCGCATCGGAGGGAAGAACGCCCACCATGCCGGAATGCGACCTGCTCCACGTGGCTTCAACCGCGACACCCTCGTGAAACCTGTATCCAACCGTCAGGCCGTAGGCGAATCCAGCTTCCATTTTGAGGCTGGTGAAGGCCACGGTATCGCTGCTCATGGCGAAGCTCCCGGTCGTGCGGTAGCCCGCCTGGGGCATGACCCAAAACTTCGAGTCCTCCTGGGCTTGGGCCGTCGTTGCCCCGAGAGCCAGCAGAACGAGAAGGACCGTTATCGTCGTCTTTTTTTTCATCTTGCCCACCAATCTCCTTTGTTTAGAATCATAACATACTCCGCTTTCGTTTTCACGCCCGGCTTCCGGCTTTCTTCCCTATCCCGTTCTTCGGGAATGCGCAGAAGCTGTCCAATGGCCCTTGGTTCCAAGCGGGGAAAAGGGCAGGATGAGAAAACGGGGGGGAGATTTGGTATAATCCGGAACGTGGATGTTTTCGTCACCCGGAAGGCCTCCGCCGAGCTCGACGCCCTGAGGATCCTCCGTCCGGCGCCGTCGGCCTGGGGCTTGCTCATCGGGCACAGGAGAGGGCCGCGCTTCTTCGTGGAGAGGATCTTCCCGGCCGCCGACGGGGCCGTCCTTCCGCCGCACGGCGGGCTCGATGAGCTGGACCGTCTGTTCGGGAGAAAAGTGGTCGGCGTCTTCGCCGTCCGGCCGGGCGCCGCTCTGATGAAATCGCTGCTCGGGCCGTATTTATGCGGGCGGGTGCTCCTTGACGTTCGCTTCTCCCGGGGAAAAACGCTCCTGAAGCCGTTTCTCGTCGAGTTCGACCGCACCTTTTTCCTGGCGCCGGTCCCTCTTGAAGCCGGCCCGAAGGGGGTTTTCTATGAGTGAATGCCTGACGCCCGAGCAGGAGCGGTATCTTCTCGGCCTGGCCCGCCGGGCCATCGAACATTACTTCGCAACCGGAGAACATCTCCAGACCCCTGCCAAAGAGGCCTGGATCAAGGAAAAGCGGGGCGCTTTCGTCACCCTGAAAGCCGACGGGGAGCTCCGGGGCTGTGTCGGCTATCCCCTGCCGTATAAACCGCTCGGCGAGACGGTCGTCGAGATGGCTGTGGCCGCGGCCAGCCAGGATTTCCGGTTCAACCCCTTGACCCCGGAAGAGCTGGCCGGGACCCGGATCGAGATTTCGGTCCTCAGCCTTCCTGAACCGGTCGAAGACCCGAAGGCCGTCGAGGTCGGCCGCCACGGGATCATCATTGCCAAGGGACACTGCCGGGGGCTCCTCCTGCCCCAGGTCCCCGTCGAGCAGGAATGGGACCGGGAGACGTATCTCCGCCACGGCTGTCTCAAGGCCGGGCTCGGTCCCGACGAGTGGAAGAAGGGCGCGAAAATCGAGGTCTTCACCGCCCAGGTTTTTTCTGAATAAGTCCCCCGCCCCGGTTATTTTATCTTATTCTTGATCTTCGCAAGCTCGGTCTGCGCGTCTTTCTTGAGCACGTCATCCTTCGACGTCGTCTTGGGGAGATCGATGGCCTTCTGAAATTCCTGGGCGGCCAGGTCGTACTTCTTGAGGTCCACGTAGGTGTTCCCGAGCTCCAGGTGATGGTTGACGTAGTCCGGCTTCATCTCCACGGCCTTCTTAAGGTTCTTCTCGGATTCGGCGAACGAGCCTTTGGGGATCGAGCCGTAAAGGAGGCTTCCGAAAAACCTCGTGGCGCCGCCGATTTCCGCTATCCGCCTGTGCCAGCGGCCCAAAGCATGATAGGCCAGGTCATTGTTCGGGTCGAGCTCGATGGCTTTGTCGATCTCGGCCCGGATCTGCTTCGAGCCGTCGATCTGCTCCTTCGTGCCGAGACGGAGAAGTTTCTGGCCGAAGGCGGCCGCAAACTGGAAATGGCCCCAGGTGTCGTTGGGATTCGCCGCGACGGCCTTCTTGGCGTAGGTGGTCGCGTCGGTGTACATTTTCATCTGTCGCTGTTTGGCGTCTTTGTCGGTTTCCGTAATGACGTCGGCGATGTCGACATAGGCCCGCGAGACTTTCCATAGGGCCTCGTAGTTCTCGGGCTCGACTTTGAGGGCCTCGAGATAATGGTCGAGGGCCTTCTGATCGTCGAGCCGGGCGTAGGCGTCATCGCCCGCCTTGATGTGGTCGGCGGCCGTCTGGCCGTAGCTCATGACGGCGAGGATCGCCACAAAAATCAACAGAATCAGGCTTTTCTTCATTGTTGCCTCCGTGCCCTATAACCTTTTATCCATTTCCGGGAAAAAGTCAAGCTTTGGCCGCCGTTCGGCCGGGCCCCGGCCGTCTCAGAACCTCGAGGAGGAGCCCGATGCCGAACCCGCCGGCGCTTAAGGCCAGCCCGAGGGGGAGAGAGCGAGGCCAGGCCGGGACGGGGAACGCGGGGAAGCCGGCCTCGGCGAAGAAACAGAAAATCGCATAGCCGCCCCCGCCGGCGAGACTCAGGAGGCCCGCAAGGGGGGCGCGCCTCTTCATCAGGACGGCCGCGAGGCCAGGGATAAAGAGCCCCTCGGCCATGATCTTGGAGGCTAGGCCCAGTGTCTTCAGGATGTCCTGGAACCGGGTGGCCGCGAGGAAGGCCCCCGCCCCGATGAAGAGCGTGGCCATCCGGCCGAGGACAACCGCGCGGGTGTCATCGGCGGGACGGCCGGCCCAGCGCAGGAGGTCTCTCGTCAGGGAGAAGGCCCCCGAATTGATGGCGCCGGCCATGGTCGACAGGACGGCCGCGAGGACCGCGACGAAAATCAGGCCACCCAGAAGGGCTCCCGTCTTAAGGGCGATATATTCCGAAATGAGAGGGGTCCCCGGATTGGGACCCGGAAAGATCGGCAGAAAGAGCATGCCTGCGAGGACGATCCCGGCGTAAAAGAGCGCTAGGACGACGGCGGCGCTCGCAACCCCGCGGCGGGCCGCGCCCGCGGTCCGGGCCGCCTGGATCCTCTGCCAGGCGATGGGCGAGATGGTCCACGCCAGGACGAAGGAAAGGGCGACGAGCGCGTTCCGGTCCGCGTGGGCGAGAAAATCGAAATATCCCGACCCCGCCTGAGCGCGGGCCAGCGTCTTGACGTCGCTCCAGCCCGACCGGAGGCCCAGCGATACTGTCAGTGCGAGAACCCCGGCGACGAGGAGGAAAAACTGGACCGTTTGCGTCCGGATGACGGAAAGGAATCCGCCGGCTCCGAGATAGATCATGACGACGGCGACGGCGACGGACAGGCTGACCAGGTAGGAGGTCCCGAGGAAGGTCTCGAGAAATTTCCCCGCCGCGACCATTTGCGAGGCGGCGAGGACCATCATGTACCAGACGATCAGGACCGTGGTCATGGCCCGGGCCGCACCCCCGTAGCGGGCCTCCATGGCGTCCGAAATCGTCGACCCGGCCAGGTTCCGGATGACGCCGGCGAGAGGCAGGAACAGGAGGAGCGTCACGACCGCGGGCAGGCCGATGATCCAGTACGCGCTGATGCCTTCACGGAAGGCCTGGTCGGTCGAAACGAGGAGCGAGGCGGCGCCGACCCAGCCGGCGCACAGGGAGAAGGCGATCCTCGGGGCGCCGAGCCGGCGGGAGGCCAGGAAAAAGGCCTCCAGGCCGCCGAACTTCTTCGGCAAAAGCAGGCCCGTCCCGAGCAGGAGGGCGGCATAGAAGAGTACCGCCCGCACAAACTCGACTTTCATGCGAAGGTGTTATATCAGAAAGGCGGACATGCGGCAAAGGGGGAGAGTCCTTCCTGCTGAGGGATGGCAGGGAAATGGAAACCAGGAAAATGGGGACGGTCCTGTTTTCGCAAGGAGAAGATAAAGGGAGGCTCACTTCGAACGCGGATACGAAAACAGGACCATCCCCATTTTCTTTCGGTAATTAGTTATGTGTCACCGAAATTCAACGCTATGCTATAATTGCGGCATGAAACGGGGCCGGACGTTCCTGCTCGCCCTCTTGGTTTGTGCTGCGGCGGCCTTTCCGGCGACACCCGAGGAGGCGGCGGCAAACCTGGAGAAGACGCTCCGGGGCCTCCATTCACTCCAAGCCCGGTTCGAACAACTCTATTATTCCATGTCGGTCACCGAACCCCTCCGGGAAAAGGGGGATCTTTTCCTCGAAAAGCCGGACCGGATGCGCTGGCAATACAAGTCCCCCCAGGAAAAGGTCTTCCTCTATGCGGGTGGAATTCTCCAGGTCTATCTCCCGGAGGATAACCAGCTGACCAGGAGCCGGGTCCCCCCCGAGGCCTACGAATCCGACATCCTGGGCATATTCCTCGGGGTCAAGTCCTTCCGGGACCTCTACACCATCGAAGACACCCATTTTCCCACCGACACCGCCCGCGTCCGCCAGGTCAAGCTTACACCGCGCGAGGAGGGGGATTATTCCCACATCCTTCTCGAGATCGACAATAAGACCTGGCTCCTCCGGCGGGTGATCTTCTTCGAGTGGGCCGGGAACAAGCGCGAGTTCATCTTCAGCCAGGTCCGGATGAACGTCAGCCTTCCCTCCGCGACATTCGGGCTCAAGGTCCCCGCCGACTGTGAGATCATCGATGATACGGGACCTCGCAAACGCTGAACCTTTCGGCCCCGGGACCGTATAACCAGGTGAGGGCTGGACGTCCTCGATGAACGACGAAAGCCGTCTTGTCAAGAAGGCCCTCAAGGGAGACCGGAAGGCGTTTGAAATGATCATTCTCAGGTACCAGCAACCCCTCATCAATTACCTCGGCCGGCTGACCGGCGAGCGCGAGACGGCGCTGGACTTCGCCCAGGACATCTTCCTCAAGGCCTACGCGTCCCTGGACTCGTACCGGTCGTCGTTCAAGTTCAGCACCTGGCTCTTCAAGATCGCCTCCAACCATATGATCGACCACTGGCGCAAGAAGAAGATCGCCGCGGTGTCCCTCGATCAGCCATTCGGCGAGGATGACGACTCCCCGAGGATCCAGGTCGAGGACCGTGAGCCGTCGGTCGCCCGGAAATATGAGCTGGCCGAGCTCCGGGCCCGGATCGAAAGCGTCCTCGACAAGATCCCCGCCGGGTTCCGGGAGCTCTTCGTCTTGAGGCACGTCAACGAATTCTCTTATGAGGAAATCGCGGATATCAAGGGCCTGCCTGTCGGAACCGTGAAAAACCGCGTGTTTCAGGCCAAGGAAATGCTCCGCCGCAAGCTGGAGGAGACATCATGAGCTGCCTTCGTCCGGACGCGATGGACCTCTACTTCGAAGGAGCGCTTTCGGACGCCGAACGGCGCGGGTTTGATGAGCACCTGGGGGTCTGCCCGGTCTGTCGCCGAGCCCTCGAGGACCGCCGGGCGATCAACCTGGCCTTCTCCAGCCTCCCCCCCATCGAGGTGCCGCCGGGTTTCGCCGCGGCCGTGCTGGCCAGGCTTCCCGAGGAACCACGGGCCGCGTTTGGCTGGCTCGTATCCGTGGCAACGGGCACGGGCGTTTTTCTCGCCGGGCTCCTCGGCTATTATCTCCTGACCGGTGAAAGCCTGGCCGGAGTCCTGGTTTCCGTGGGGCGGGGCGTCCTGGGCTTCGTCAGCCTGGCGGCCCCCTTTCTGGCCAAGGTTTTCAAGGTCTTCGAGGTCGTATTCGCTTTGGCCGGCGACTTGGCCAAGCTCCTTGCGAAAGGCCTCGGCGTCATTTCCTCTCTCGTCAGCCCGGAGGTGATGGGCCTGGCCCTGCTCCTGGGGCTGACCCTGGCCCTCCTCCTCGCCGTCGGAGTCAGGAAATTCGTGACTCAGGGAGAACGATCATGATAAAGAAAACGCGTGGCTTCGGGCTGCTGGGTCTGGCCGTCCTGCTGGCCTTGGGCATGCCGCTCGCCGGATATCAGGGGATCACCATCCAGAGGGACGTGACCGTGGCGGCGGGCGAGACCCAGGACAATGTTTTCACCCTCGGCGGCAACGCCGTTATCGCCGGCAAGGTCCGGCGGAGCGTCATCGCCATCGGCGGCACCATCACGGTCAGCGGCGAGGTCGGCGAAGCCGTCGTCGGCTTCGGCTCCCGGGTCGTCATCAAGGAATCGGCCGTCATCAACGGGGATGTCGTGACCCTGGGCGGGACTCTCGAGAAGGAGACCGGCTGCACGATCCGCGGCGATACGGTCTACTTGCAAGGCCCCGAAATCGGCCAGAAGATGCTCAGGGGGGACATCTTCAAGGGCCTTCTGCTCTTTCCCCTCCTGCCGATCATCATCATTGTCAAGCTCGTCATCCTCTTCATCTGGCTCATCCTGGCCGTCGTCGGAGCGGCGCTCTTTCCGAAGCAGATCGCCTTCGCCTCCGGGCAGATCCGGAAATCGTTCTGGCCGACGTTCGCCGTCGGCATCCTGGCGATCATCATCTTCACCGGCCTCATACTCTTCGCCGCTCTCCTGAGCATCATCCTCATCGGCATCCCGGTTCTCATGGCCCTGGTCGCGGCCGGTATCATCATCAAGGTTTTCGGGCGCCTGGCCGTCTTTTATTTCTTCGGGGATAGCGTCCGGCGGGCCTTCGGCTCACAGAAGGTGTCGGCTATGGGGGCCGTGCTCCTGGGCCTTCTCGTGGTCGGCCTGATCGGGTTCCTGCCCATCATCGGCTTCCTCTTCTCCATCCCGCTGAATATCATGATCTGGGGCGTGGCCATCCGGACGAAGTTCGGGACCACCGAAAACATGTTCCAGAAGAAGCAGGCGGTGCTCCCGGCGCCGCCCGCGGCTTGATCCACCCGATAGCCCCGATGGGCCGTGCCGAGGCCGCCCGAAAGACCCCAGGCTCGTTTCAGATATTTATCAGAAGTGCAGCTCCGAGTTACTCCGCCGCACTTCTGCTGTTCGCTCCCCAGAATCCGCCCCGCTAAGAAGCGGGACTGCCCCGCCAAGAGGGGGTGCTGCCCGCATCTTTACAGATCGAGCAGAAGGCGGGGCGGCCCGCATCCGGACGGATCTGGTAAGAGGCGGGACCGCTCCCTGCCGGCGGCACGGCGTTCAGCCGACGATTTCGTTAAGCCCTTCGACAATGCGGGCCAGATCTTCCGGGCTAAGCCGGCCGGCGCACTCGCCGATACGCTCCACGGACAGCGTCCGGACCTGACTGATCTTGACCCAGGACCGCTTCGGGAGCCGGGCCTGTTCAATTTCCAGCGTCAGCGGGAAGCCGGCGCGTTGCGGCTGGCTCGTGATGGCCATAGCTATGACGGTCCCGGAACGTTCATTGAAAACGTCCTGGCTCAGGATGAGGACGGGGCGCCGTCCTTCTTGCTCATGGCCCCGGCCGAACGAAAGGTCGGCCCAACGGATTTCCCCTCTCAGTATCCCGGCCATTTGGAAGCGTCCTCCGCGAAACCCTCTTCGGCTAGCTTTTTCTCGAAGTCCGGGTCGAGCTTCAGGCATTCCTGAGCTAGAAGGACGCCGTCAAGGCGCGAGAGTTTTTCCTCGACCGCGGCCTCGATGGCCCGGCTCCTGTTTGGATAGAGGCCGTCCTTTACGAGGCGGTTCAGCCGAAGGAGCGCCTTCTCCCCGAGGGTAATTGCGATCTTGGCTCTTGGCATGTTCGGCCTTATGGTATTACTATATATCATACCATTCTGCCTGTCAATCGCACTGATCAGATTTCGATCTTTTGCCATATCAGAATGGACGGTTCTCGGTCAGCTTAAGTCTCGGGATAATCCGAAACTTGTTTCAGATATTTACCAGAAGTTCGGCTCTGAGTCGCTCCGCCGCACTTCTGCTGGTCGCTCCTCAGAATCCGCCCCGCTAAGAAGCGGGACTGCCCCGCCAAGAGGGGGTGCTGCCCGCATCTTTACAGATCGAGCAGGAGGCGGGGCGGCCCGCATCCGGACGGATCTGGTAAGAGGCGGGACCGCTCCCTGCCGGCGGCACGGCACAGAGGCCCCCGGCCTGATTCGCCCGATACCCCCGATGGGCGGTGCCGATGCCGCCCGAAAGACCCCGTTGTGGAGGGGGGACCCGCCCCGTTTCGCCACGGAACGGGACGGGGGGAACCGAGAATACTGGTTCCCGGGGTGCGGGGGATAAGGGCGGCTTTGGCACCGCCCTGGCTCGGAAAGGGCCGAAAGGGGTATGGCCGGAACGTCATGTGCGGCTTAGCGCAAGACGCACTCTGGAGTGGAGGCCATCCCCGAGGCCCTTTCCGGGGACGCGCCGGGACAGGACCCGTCAGTCCTTTCGGGCCGTGGAAGGGTCAGCGTTCGAGGATTTCTTTTTCCTTGGCCGCGGCCAGCTCTTCGACGCGGGAGGTGGTCTCGTCGACGAGCTTCTGAAGGTGCTCGAGGCCCAGGAACTTGTCGTCCTCGGTGATCTCCTTTTCCTTCTCGAGCTCCTCGATGAACTCCTTGGTCTCGCGGCGCATGTTCCGGAGGGCGGTCTTTTCTTCCTCGAGCATCCGGCCGATCCGCTTGGCGATCTCGCGGCGCCGCTCCTCGTCGAGGGGCGGGATCGGGACGCGGAGGATCTTGCCGTCGTTGAGGGGATTGAAGCCGAATTCCGAGCCCCGGATGGCCTTGTCCAGGGTCTCGAGCAGCGACGGGTCGTAGGGCTGGACGACGATGAGCGTCGGCTCGGGCACCTTGACCGTCGCCACCTGGTTGACCGGCGTGGGCACGCCGTAATAGCTGATCTTGATCTCTTCGAAGATGCTGATGTTGGCCCGCCCTGTCCGCAGCATCCCCAGGTCTTTCCGGAAATGGTCGACCGAGGTTTTCATCTTCTTTTCGAGGTCTTTTAAAACGTCTTTGACCATGGGGCCCCTCTCCGATTCAATAGACTTTGGTGCCGATCGTCTCGCCCAGGACGGCCCGCCGGATGCTGTCTTTCGCATTGAGGTCGAAAACGACGATCGGCAGGTCGTTGTCCCGGCAGAGAGAAATGGCCGTGGCATCCATGACCTTCAGCCCCTTCTTGAGGACGTCGATATAGCGGATGGACTTGAACCGGCGGGCTTTGGGGT
>JBEKVN010000058.1:0-13262 GCA_049513915.1 Candidatus Aminicenantales bacterium
ACCACAATAAGCAGTTGGAGGAGTGGGACAAGACTTATAACACCATCCGGCCCCACCAATCGCTTGATTATCAGACGCCGGCCGAATACTATCAGGCCTGGCTTAAAAATCATCCTCAGCCCAGCGTGTCACTAATGTAGTGGACCCGTTCAACCCCTTGACTTCATCAAGCCAAGGTAGGATGATTGGATCGCAAAGGGGGGGATAGTGTCTGAATCCTACTATGTCGTTGAGGTACCAGGAGAGTTCCAGATTAGGCATCAATCTGAGGAAGAGGCAATCGATGCCGCCAAGGAATATCTCCGAAAAAATCCAGGCGAACACAAAGCGCAGATTTCCGAGGTGGCCACCGACCATAAAACAAATGTGACGATTGTTTACCACACCGGAGGGATATTCCACCTTTCCAAGATCAAGGGAATCAGCTGATTTAGGGTTCTCTACACAGCCCTGAATGAACTAGGTAAAGTGCACTGTTATGACAAAGAACCTAAGTATATTGGTTGAAACGAGCAAGAAGATGATTCAGGTCGCGGACGAGCTGCTCCAGGCTTGCCACCGAAAAGAGAAAAAGGTCTCTTCTCAAACCAGATATGTCATTTCCTTTTTCCTCAGGCGGTCTTGGGAAATGTTCGAATCGTTTCTCTTCCTCGTTGAAGAGAATAGAATAATTGACGTCGCGCTTCTGTTGAGGAGTCTTTGGGAAATGGGAATAAGCCTTGGCTACATATTCGCCAAAGATATAGACGAAACAGAAAGTGAAAAAAGGGCATTGAGATACTTGCTGGATGGGGATAGGCAACAACTTAAGTTAGTCATTGGCAACCTTGACGGCTTCAAAGAGTTCGACCCCCATATTGAAAAGAGGCGGGGTGTGCTCGAAGAGCGGATAAGTAAAATGGAAGGAATATTAAAACGGAAATATAAAGAAGAAAAGTGGAAACTTCCTTCTATTGAACAGAGATCCAAGCTTTCTAATTATGAGGTCCTAAGAAATGCATATAATCAAGCTTATAGGGGTCTATCAAATATAGAACATCATAGTTATTTTTTTGGGGACCAGTATGTTGATGCCAAAAGGTGTGAACCGATAAAAGACCCAGACCATCTTCGGCGTTATCCCCAATATAGGCTGGAGGTGAGCCTTTTCCAATTCAGGCTGATTTTTATCGAGTTCCTAAACGTTTTCAATAGAGAATTCCGTTTGGGCCATGAAAAGCAAATTGACGAAATAAGAAAACTTCAGGATAAAGAATACGAACTACTCAGGGGATGAGGTCCCGGCGAATTCTCTCAATCCAGCCAGCGCAGCAAGCTATGCTTTTGCTACAGGCGCGGGTGGTATACTCATCGCCCAGTCTCCGCATTCCCAATCATATTCACACAAATAAGAAACGGCGGCTGGTTCGTCCTTGTAACCGATGTACTCGATCTTAATCAATAATAAGAATGCCGGTCTGGGCGCAGGGGGAAAAAGCATTTTTTCTTTTTTCTCCAGATGCTCCCCTGCTATTTGAAGATCCTTGTCGTTTAATTCAAAAAAAACCGGTAGAGTCTTAAATGTAACGCTTTGTGAAGGAAAAATATGTGGAGCGGTATCAACCTGCCTAGGAATTTGGAGACTGCCGCCTATTTTAATTTCATAAAAGATCTTAATATTTTTTGCCTCAGTCTTTCCCACGTTATTGATTCTGATCGTCGCATTTACAAAGAGTTTTTTGGCTTGTTTATCAAAATCTCGATGCGTATTAATACTCTGTATGAAAATCTTAGGTGCTGCATCGATTCTTAGGGAATCACTGGCGACATCCCTCATCTTTTTCGTTTCTCGAAGATAAAAATACGTAATAATTGCAAGACCCAAAGTGGCGATGGGCATGACTATTTCTAATGGCTCCATGCATCTCCCTCCCATTG
The DNA here is from genome assembly GCA_049513915.1 of Candidatus Aminicenantales bacterium. GTDB lineage: Bacteria > Acidobacteriota > Aminicenantia > Aminicenantales > Saccharicenantaceae > DATKJS01. Next base: position 1,918 of record JBEKVN010000058.1, read on the forward strand.
ATTATTGACCCCCCTCATCCTATATCGAGAATTGGCTTTGATTCAAGAAGGCAAAATCTGCACCTTTCGTGTCACCTTTCGTGTTGGGGATTGAAAACGGCGGTTTTTGACTCCTTTTGGCTTCATTGACAAGTGTGAGGAAGGGCCCGGACAAAGATCTTACGGGTGCCAGTAAATAGCTGATATTAAAGGGGCTTGGAGCGTGCCGGTGGAGGGAATCGAACCCACACCCGAGTTGCCCCGGACGGGATTTTGAGTCCCGCGCGTCTGCCAATTCCGCCACACCGGCACGGGCGTAACTATAAGGGATTTACGACCGTATTTCAACCGGCGCGTCGGCTTGCTGCTCCGGTAAGGGACCGGGAAATGGGGACACGTACCGATTTCGGAAAATCGTTACATGTCCCCATTTCGGTCCCCATTTTCCTCCGTTGAACCCTCCCCGCCAGTCTGGTATAGTTGGCCCGTGCCGACGCCTGAAAGAACCGACAGGGTCGAAAGGGTGCTCTCCCTGAGGCAGCCCGACCTGCGGGTCGTCCTCGAGGGCGTGACCATAGCCCACAACGCGAGCGCCGTCATCCGGACCTGCGACGCCGCCGGCATCCTCCACCTCGACCTCATCTCCCCCAACCCGGAGCTGCTCCGGTTCAACGAAGCCATCACGACCAGGGCGGATAAATGGCTCGAAATCACGTCCCACGGGTCGGCGGCGGAATGTTTGGCCCCGCTCAAAGACGCGGGCTTCACGATCGTCGCCACGCACCTCCAGAAGGAGGCCGTCCCGTACACGGAGATCGACTACACGCGCCCCCTGGCCCTGGTCTTTGGCAGTGAATCGGAAGGCATCTCGGCGGAATCGCTGGCCTTCGCGGACAAGGTCGTCCGCATCCCCATGCTCGGCATGGTCCAGAGCCTCAACCTCTCGGTCTCGGTCGCTGTCATCCTTTATGAAGCCTTGCGCCAGAGGGCGGCCAAGGGGTTCCTGGATAAGGCCCGGCTTCCGTCCGAGGAGTTCGACCGCCTGAAGAAGAAGTGGCTCAAGCTCCCCGAATAAAAAAAAAGAGGGACCGTCCCCGGGGGGCAGCCCCTCTATAGACAGGAGCAGGTCCTTAGACCTTCTTCAAATGGGGCTTGATGTTGATCTTTTTCATATTGGCCCGGAGCTCGGGGGCGTAGTCGTTCTCCCACTTCCGGATCTCGTTCTGGAAAGCGTCCGTGTAGCCCTGCCATGACTCCAGGAAGCCCCTGAAATCGCCCGAGCTGAACACGCCTCCGCCCGTCTCCTCTTCCTCCACGGCGACGTCCAGGGTCATGGTTTTCTTGTCCCTGATGAACTCGACCTTGACCTTGTCGCCTTTCTTCTTGTCCTGAATGATATCAATGAGGTCGTTGCGCGACTCGACGCGCTTCCCGTCCACCCGGACGATGACATCGCCGACCTTGAGGTTGGCCTTCTCCGCCGGGCCGCCTTCCGTCAGCTTAGCGATGATGATCCCGGTGCCGTCCTTGATCCCGAAATAGGCGGCCAGCTCGGGATTGAGGTCGTTGCAGTTTGCCCCGATATACTTCCGCGTCTCAAATGAATAGGCGGGCGGCGGCGCGACCTTCTGCGAGGCGGGGCCCTTGGAGGGCCGAGGCTGTCCGGGGCCGCCCGGCTGCGCCTTGTTGCCCGCCGCCTCCGGGGCCATAGGCGGGAAGATCGCCGGGAAACGGAGCTCCATTTCCCTTATGGCTTCGTCCTCGGAGTATTCCCCGAGCTTCACCCCGACGTCCGCGGGTTTGCCGTCCCGTTCGATCTTGAGGGTGACGTCCTGGCCGGGTTTCCGCTTCCGGACCTCGGCGCCGAGTATGTCGGGGCTCGTGATGTCCTTGGCGTCAAACTTGAGGATGATATCCCCCTCGCGCAACTTGGCCAGCTCGGCCGGGCTTTCGGGGTCCACCTGGACGATAAAGATCTTGCCGGATTCGTTGAAGTTGACGCCGACGCCCAGCCATCCCCTCTCGACCTTGCCCTTTTCGCGGATCTGAGCCGCGACATTCCGGACGACGCTGATCGGGGTCGCGATGGCCATGCCCGAGGAAGGCGCCTCGGCCCGGCTGAAGACATAGCCGGCGCCGGACTGTTCCCTGTCCCGGAACTGGAAGACGACGGGCTTCTCCTCGGTGTAGACGCCGCGCAGGAGTCCGACCATTTGGCCCTTGTCATCCACCACCGGGCCGCCGCTCGAACCGGGCGTGACCCAGATGTTCAGGCGCAGCCGGTCCTCGGCCGCGGAGCTGACGATGCCCTGCGTGATGGAAGGCGTCCTTTCGGGAGAGATCCCGAGGACGCAGACCCACGACCCCGGGGCCAACTCGCCCGACTTGCCAAGGGCCAGGGCCTGCAGCCCCTTGTCCTTGACCCGGAGGACGGCCAGCTGGGTCTCGGTGTCAAGTCCGAGGAATTGGGCGTCATAGGTCTTGCCGTCCGAGGTCGTCACGGTGATCTTCTCGTCCCGCGGCGACATGAGGGCGGTCGTGACGATGCTGCCGTCCTTGTCGATCACGACCCCGGTCGCGACGCGGCGCGTATGGTTCTGCGCCTCGACCCGGACGACCGAGGGGTAGATCCGCTTGGCGATGTCCGCGATATCCTTCTCACTTGCGCTCGTCCTGCCGGACCGCGCCCCAAGGGGCAGGCCCGAAACGAGCAGGACCGCCATGACCACGAGAGCCGGTTTAAAAATCCTGTTCATGGCTGGAAAAACCTCCTAATACTTGATTTCCGAAGGTCTGACTTCAGAAACCTGCTCCAATATGTAAACCGTCTGAGGTTGGTAAGACGCGTTCCGGAACTCCTTCGAATAGTCCGCCGTTTCCATGACGGGGAGATACGTTCGGGCGGCCCGGGCACTGGCGGGCAGAACGGCCCTCTCGTCTTTGAAGGGACCGTTTATCAGCACGAACCCGATCAGCAAAACGGCCGCCGACCCCGCGAAAGCGTAACGGAAGACCGCGCGCCGCCGGACGCGCGCCCGCCGGGCCTGGCCGATCTTCAGGAAAACCCGCTCTTCGAAATCCGCGGGCGCCTTGACCCTGTTCATTTTCTCCAGGAGTTCATGCCCTTCCATGTTCATTCACCTCTTGCTCGGCCGGATAGGCCTTCCCTCCCAGGGCCTTCTCCAGCTGTTTTTTCAATTGTTCCCGTCCCCGGCTGATCCTGGCTTTCACGGTCCCCACCGGCGTGTGGATGATCCGGGCGATTTCCTCCTGGGAAAAGCCCTCCATGTCCTTGAGGACGACCGGAATGCGGTAGCGCGGGTGGAGGTTCTCCAAAGCTTCGCGAAGGTTCCGGATGAGGCCGGGGTCGGCCGGGTCCTCGTAATAGGTCCCCGCCGAATACGGATTGGTCAGTTCTTCGATGGGCACGGTCACCATCCGGCGCGCCTTCTTGGCCTCCGTTTTGGCCAGGTTCGAGGCAATGGTGTAGATCCATGACGACAGGGGCGCGATCGGCTTGTACTTGTCCGCCTTGAAATAGACCCGGACGAACGTCTCCTGCGAAAGCTCCGTGGCCTTCTGGTAATCGCCGGTGAACTGATAAAGGTAATTCACGATCCTGTCTTTATAGAGAGCCATGATCTGGGCAAACGCCCCTTCATCTCCGTCCTGGACCTGGCGGATCAGCTGCTGTTCGTCCATTCTCACTGTCATAAACCTGGCCGGCGCCTGAAGCGTTGCGTTTTGCCAGGCGCTTTCAACCATTATATTACAAACTGGCCCTCGAGAGGGGGTCGTCAAGAGGGGGGCCTCAAGAAGGGGCCGGGTCTACGCATTACGCAAATGTTGCGTAATGCGTAGACCCGGCCCTCTCTTTTTCGGACCCGGCCCCCTCTTTTTCCGGCCCCTTCCTTCCGGTCGCGACCCCCCCCCGGTTGCCCTCGGGGAGGATTTGTTAGAAAATACGCCCGGAATTGGAACTTTTGGCCGGGCATTTCCGTCAACCAGGGTGAATTGAGTGGATTTGAACGCGATCATCAAAGATTGCCTGGAAGGCAGGCAGGGAGCCTGGGAAACGCTTATGAACACGTACGCTAAGAGGGTCTTCAACATGGCCTACCAGTTTTGCGGCAGCCGCCAGGAGGCGGAGGACCTGACGCAGGAAATCTTCCTCAAGCTCTACAACTCCCTCTCCAAGTTCGACTTCGAGAAGAACTTCACCGCCTGGCTCCTCACCCTGACCAAGAACTACCTCATCGACGAGTACCGCCGCACCAAGTGGGAGAAGACCCTGCGGGACGAGTTCGATGAGCGCGTCCTGCCCCAGACGTCCCTCTCCGGGCCGGAGGCGACCCTGGAGCAGAAAGAGACCCAGGCCCTCATCTGGGCGGGCCTCAACCGCCTGTCATCAGAGATGCGCATGGCCGTCGTCCTGAGGGACCTCCAGGGGCGGAGCTACGAAGAGATGGCCGAAATCCTCAAGCTCCCCCTGGGAACGGTCAAATCCCGCGTCAACCGGGCGCGGATCGCCCTGGCCGAGGTCCTCAGGGAGCAAAAAGGAGAACCCTCATGACCTGCGAACGGTTCGAGGAACTTCTGTCCGCGTATCTCGAAGGCGACCTGTCGCCCGAGGAGAAGCGGGAGATGGACGCCCACCTGGCCTCCTGTCTGGCCTGCGCCGAGCTCCTGACCGTCTTCCGCGAGACACAGGAAGCCCTGAGAGGCTTCCCCGAGGTGGAACCCGGCCCGACGCTCATGGCCAGGCTCTACGCCATCCCCGAGAAAAAAAGCTTCTTCCAGCCGGCTTTTGATTTTCTGCTCCGGCCGTCGCTGCAGCCGGTTTTCGCGGCGCTTTCGGCGCTTTTCATCGCCATCTCGTTCGTTTTCTTCCTCCCCCAAGGACGGGGGATTCAGAAGGCCATCGACCGCCAGCTCCACCTGGGCTACAACCAAGTCGAGAAGATCTACGCCAAGGCGGGGTCCCTGACGGACGAGTTGGGCTCGCTCAAGAACTCCGTCGTCGATTCCATCAAGACCCTGACTCCGGAGAAGGGTCAAGAGGATAAGAAATAATCGTAACCCTTGGAGGTTAAACCATGGACGAAAAAGTTGTCATCCAGCAGAAGCCGCCCAAATCGCCGGTCGCGGCCGCGATCCTGTCCGCCATCTTTCCGGGGCTCGGCGCCTTGTATAACGGCCTCATCACCAAAGGCGTCCTCTACATCGTTATTTTCGCCGGATTGATCAGCATCCAGGACTCGCCCGGCGGCCAGCCCTTCAAGGCGCTCATCCTCGCCGGGTTCTATTTATTCCAGATCGTCGAGGCCATCAACAACGCCAAGTCCATCAACCTGGCCGCGGCCGGGCTGAAGGCCGATGGGCCGGCCCAGGCCGAGTTCCTTCCGGAAATCCTGCCTTCGGGCTCGATCTTCTGGGGGGCCGTCCTCATGGTGATCGGCATCCTGTCCATCCTGGCGAACTTCGACGTCGTGCGGTGGGAGACGCTGTGGGATTTCTGGCCCGCGGCGGTCATCGTCATCGGCCTGAAGCTCGTCTTCGATTCCGTCACCAGAGCGAAGAACGGCAAGTAGGGGCACAACGGAGGCACATATCATGGCCAAACAAAAATACCGCGACTCTCTCATCTGGGGGATCATCCTCATCGTCGTAGGCGGGATCTTCCTCCTCGAAACCCTCCATGTCCGCGTCTGGCATTACGTCTGGCGCCTGTGGCCCGTGATCTTCATTGCGTGGGGGGCCAATAAGCTCTACTACGGGCTCAAGGAAAGAGGCCGGGGAAAGCCGGAACCCCCCGCGCCGGCCCGGGACTAGGATCATGAGATTCCGGGAGATTCTCCTCGTCGTCTTTCTTCTCGCCGCGGGGGTCGTCATCTATCAGGCCCAAACGGGGCGATGGGACCTCCACTTCGGATGGAACGACGAAGGCACGTTCGGCTGGGGGGGGAAGGAATACGCGTTCGAAGAGGCGCAGGTCATCGACGGGCCCCTCCCCGCGGCCCTGGAAATCACCAATAGCCACGGCTGGGTCGACGTCCGCGGGGCGGACCAGGAGACCATCCAGCTGACCTTCAAAAAGAAGATCTGGCGGCGGGACGAGGCCGACGCCCGGGAGGTCGACGGCAAGCTCAAGCCCGTGATCAAGAAAACGGCGGACCGCGTGTCGATCTCCACGAACCGGGATGATTTCACGAAACGGAATTTCGAAACCGGCTTCGTCCTGATCGTTCCGCGCCGCATGATCGTGGCCGTTACCAATTCCTACGGCCCGGTCAAGGTGGAGGCCGTCAAGGAAGCCATGATCGACAACCGGCACGGCCGCGCCGTGGCCTCCGATATCGAAGGCCCCTGCGGCATAGAATCCTCCTATGAGGACATCCAGGCCATGAACGTCAAGGCCAACTGCCAGATCGTCGGTCATCACTCCGGCGTCAGGGTCCTCGGCGTGGCCGGCGACCTGCGCGTCGAGAACTCGTACGGCGATGTCCGCTTCGAGGACGTCGGCGGCAAGGCCGATATCATAGGCACCCACGCCCCCGTCGACGGGCGGAGGGTCAAAGGGCATGTCTCCGTGGAAACCTCCTACGAGAGGATTTCCCTAGCGGACACCGGCGCGGCCCGGGTCGAGGCCCATCATTGCCCCGTCGATGCCGTGGACATCCATGGAGACCTGGATGTCCGCACCTCCTACGAGCCCGTCAAGGCGCGGAATGTTCAAGGGAACTTCGAAGTCACGGGCAACAACGTCGCGGTGACCGCGTCGGGTGTCACGGGGCAGGACATCAACATCACGTCGTCCCACGAGAACGTGGACCTTTCCGACTTCTCGGGCAAGGTGACGATTTCCTTGCGGCACGGGAACACCATCCTCAGCCCGTCCGCGCTGAAATTTCCCGTGGACGTCCGGAACGAGTACGGGAGTATCGAATTCTACTGGCCGGCGGGCGAGACCTCGCCGCTCGAGGCCCAGACCAGGGGCGGCAGCATCAAGTGGGGCCTGGCGGGAAGGCCCTCGGTCGAAAAAACAAACGGCACCTCGATCGTCAAGGCGTTCGTGGAGAACACGGACAAGCCGGGCGTGTATCTCTCCACAACTTACGGAGATATCCGGATCCAGGAAAAAGGCCGGAATTTCTGACCGATTATGACGCGAGCGACGGCTCAAGTCGCAGCGGCCGGGCGGAATTCGTTCATCGGAGGAGTTTATTGATAATCGATAAATTCGGGCCGGCAAAAATCGACTTCAAAAAATTAACGATAACATCGTTGATCTTTGGTTTTTTCCTCATACCGGTTCATGAACTCGGTCACGTGATTTGTGACTGGATGACCGGTCATCCGGCGACGATGTCGTATGCGCGCGACCGCCTGCTTTCCGGCGGTGAAACGCCGTTCCTTGGCCTTCTTGGCGGCCCGTTATTGCCGCTGATCATTTCTGCATTTTCTGTCGTTCAAATATACAGGCAAAAAAACCTATCCTTGTTCTACCCGCTGGCAATTCTGGGATCATTCGAAAGGCTGGTGCTCTATATATCGGGAAGTCTTCCAAGCGACGAGAGATCTCTTGCCGCGATCGTCGGATGGAACATGCATTCATTTCAGTACATCTTCCTTTCACTCGAAGTCCTTCTGCTATTCTTGGTCTTGCTGTCATTCATCAGATACAAAGTTCATGTTAAGCAGGCGATATTCGTCTTTCTTATTCCATTACTGTCTTTCTTCGCCTGCGCCGCGATCGGCGTTTTCGTCGTTGAGCGTTTTGTCTTCCCTGGCCAATTTAAAATACAATTCGGCTGATGCGGTGTGACATTCGATAACGGCCGGTTCCCTGCGGGGGGGCGGGCCGTTTTTTCAGGCGTGGCGGGATTTCGTCTGGTAGATGCGCTGGGTGATGATGCCGTTGACTTTGATGTTGAAATACGAGATCAGGTTGGTCACATCTTTCTTGTATTTCGTGACGTAGCGCACGAAATCGGAGTGCTGCTTGGACCGGAGAAGGTTCTCGAATTCCCCGACCTCGTCGTGGAGCTCGATGACGAAATGGTTGATGGCCCTGTACTGGGCATTGACGTCGATCAGGTCCTTGCCCGGGAGCTTGCCGAACTCGATGTGCGGGGGAAGGCTCTGGAGGATCAGCAGGGCCTCGTTGTGGAGCTCGTTGACGGATTCCCCGATTTCCTGGAAGTAGGAATTGAATTCCGCCGGTTTCTTCAGCTTGGACTCGGCCCGGGCGACGAGCTTCTCGTACTGCGCCTTGAGCGAGATGATGGAGTCCTTGACGCCGAAGTATTTGCGGCCCGAGCTGAACAAGTCCACGAAATCGCGGCCGATGTAGATTTTGTCCTCGTAGTGCGTCGTCAGCTCCTGCGCGGAATGGGTGTAGAACTTGATCTCGAAGCGCCGGCCCTCGGAGTCCCGTTCGCGGAACCTGGCCAGGACGAGGCCCTTGTTCTGCTCGATGAAGTAGCTGCTGACATCGATGAGGACGGAAAACGCGGCCAGGTTCTGGACGACGGCCTCCTTGAGGTAGTCGAGAAGGCTCTCCTTGCGGGCGATGAAGTCGAGGATCGTCTCGTCGGCCATCGGGTTCAGGACGGAATAGCTGGGCGAAATGAGGTAGAGAACCGGGCCGCTTCCGAGTTCGAGGTGTAGGTTCTTGAGGACGTGCTGATAGAGGTCGTCGAGGAGCACGGGCTTGAGCTCGGGCAAGCCGGCCTGGTCGAGCTTGAGCAGTTCGTCGATTTCGTTCATGGGGTCGCCTCAGCGCCGAATTCATCGTAACACCCGCGGGAAAGGAAAGTCAACGGGGACCGGCTTGCATTCCCCGGCCCGGTCGGAAATAATAACGGCCTCAAGGAGGAGGACATCATGCCCCGAACCAAATGCCTGCAAAAGACCGTTTTCCCGGTCATCGCCCTCCTCGTCCTGACGTCCGCGGGATTCGGCCGTCTCACGATCGCCCGCGGAGGAAAGGCCGTGGCTTCCGTCGTCGTGGGAGCGGCGGCCACGGATACCGAGCGGCAGGCCGCGGCCGAGCTCGCGCTCTTCCTGCACCTGGTCACGGGAGCGGGCTTCCCCATCGGCCCGGGGGCGGAAGGCCCGGGCGGCCGCCTGCTGGTCGGAGAGGAGGCGGCCAGGCTCGCCGACCCGTCCTTCTTGGCCAAATCTCTCGCGGCGGAGGAAATCGTCATCCGTTCGGCGGGGAATGACATCATACTTGCCGGCGGCAGCCCGCGAGGCACGGTTTACGCGGTCGCCACGTTCCTCGAAGACGTCGTCGGCTGCCGCTGGTGGACGGGGACCGCGAGCCGCATCCCCTGGAAGCCGGACTTGAGCGCCGGGCCGCTCTCGGTCCGGTACGCCCCGCCCCTCGAATACCGGGAGCCTTTCTGGTACGTCGCCTTCGACGACATCTGGTCCGCCCGGAACAAGGCCAACGGCATCCGGTCCGGGGGAAACGACCTCTACGGCGGGCGCCAGGTTTATGAGGGCTTTGTCCACACCTTTTATGCGCTCGTTCCGCCCGGGAAGTATTTCAAGGACCATCCCGAATGGTTCAGCGAAATCAAGGGGCAGCGGACGGCTGAGGACGCCCAGCTTTGCCTGACCAATGAGGAAATGCGGCAGGAATTGGTCAAAAACCTCAAGGAGAGGCTGCGCCGCAACCCCAAAGCGACGATCGCCTCGGTTTCGCAGAACGACTGCTTCAATCCCTGCACCTGCCCGCGCTGCCGGGCCGTGGACGAAGAGGAAGGGAGCCCGTCGGGGTTGCTGCTGCGTTTCGTCAACGCGGTCGCGGCCGACGTCGAGAAGGAGTTCCCCGGCGTCACCGTCGACACCCTCGCCTATCAATACACCCGGAAGCCGCCGAAGATCACCCGGCCGCGGGAGAACGTCATCGTCCGGCTCTGCAGCATCGAATGCTCGTTCAGCCGGCCGCTCGACGACGCGCGGAACAAGGCGTTCTACGACGACCTCAAGGGCTGGTCGGCGATCGCCAAGCGGCTCTTCATCTGGGACTACACGACCGACTTCTCCCACTATGTCCAGCCGCACCCCAACCTCCAGGTCCTGGGGCCGAACATCCGGCTCTTCGTCCAGAACAATGTCCACGGGGTCTTCGAACAGGGCGCTTATCAATCGTGGGGCTCGGAGATGGCCGAGCTCAGGGCCTGGATGCTGGCCAAACTCCTTTGGAACCCGGCGCTCGACCCGGAGAGGTTGCGGGAGGAATTCACCAAGGGCTATTATGGCCCGGCGGCTGGCGCCGTCGCGGATTACCTGGCGGTCGTTGAAAAGGCGGTCCTTGGGTCCGGGGACGACCTCGGCTGTTATTCGCCGCCCGAAGCCAAGTTCCTGTCGCTCGATACGCTCGTCCGGTCGTGGGACATCCTGAAAAAGGCGGAGCGCAGGGCCGGGCGTTCGATTGAATACGCCAGGCGCGTCAAGCGGGTCCAGATGCCCGTCGCCTACGCCGTGCTGGCCAAGTGGGATGAGCTGCGGAAGACGGCCGGTGACGGAAGAACGGCTTGGCCCTGGCCCGCGAAGCGCGAGGAGCTGTTGGACTGGTTCCTCAAGTCCGCCCGCTCCGAGGGCGTCACCATGATCTCGGAGTGGCAGACGCTCGACGACTGGGCGAGCAAGGGCGGCAAAGCAAAATAGTTTTTATTTTTATTTCGGTGACACACAACTAATTACCGAAATAGGTATGGGTCCCTAATTACTTTACCTGAGAGATTATTTAACCTGGAGTTGGGCTTAGAAAAAGTGGCAGAATGAAGATTTGACCCCGTCTTTATAACGTCTTTATTAGCGCGAATTTCGGTAATTAGTTGTGTGTCACCGTAATTGTCTATTGCGTACGGAAGTCGGGCTCGGGCTGAGGCTTGTTGCCAAGGATCTTCTCGATCTTCTCCATCAAATCGTCGGTAAGGAGCTCCAGGGCATCCACGGCTTTCATGTTCTCGACGACCTGCTCCGGCCTCGAGGACCCGGTGATGACCGTGCTGACGTTAGGATTCTTGAGGCACCACCCGAGCGCCAACTGAGGGAGGGTGATTTTCAATCCGGCGGCCACACGCCTGAGCCTCCGCACTTTCTTCAGCTTGTCCTGGGCGCCGGGACCTTCATAGCGCTTTTTCAGCCACTGATAACCCCTGAGCGAAAGCCGCGTCCCCTCGGGCACCCCGCCCAGGTACTTGCCCGTCAGGAATCCGCTCGCCAGCGGGCTCCAGATCGTTGTTCCAAGCCCGAAGTCCCGGTACAGGCGCTGATACTCGCTCTCGACACGGTCCCTGTGGAACATGTTGTACTGGGACTGCTCCATAGTCGGCGGGATGAGCCGCTCT
>JBEKVN010000059.1:0-11542 GCA_049513915.1 Candidatus Aminicenantales bacterium
GTTCCCGGGAGCGCGGGGGATAAGGACGACCCTGGCACCTCCCGTCCTGGATTGAAGATAACGCGCGGCTATATCTCAACCTTGAATATTCCCTTGAAGGCGAAGCCGAAGATAATCGACAGAACGAAGTAGGCCACGAGCCAGTTGACGGAGAGGCCGAGGAGCGGCAAGCCGCCCGAGGGATAAAGAATCTCGATCGAGACAAGGGGGGTATCTCCCGGGAGAGGTTTCTCGCCGGGGTAAAGGAGCTCTTTCAGGACGGATCTCCCGACCGAGTGGGTCGAGACCTTGGACAGGGGCGCGCCGCCCACGGCCACCGGTTTGACGATCGTCCTCCCGGCCAAGCGGAAGGTCAACGAGGCCGGCCCCGGCCCGGCGGAGCGGATGCGCCAGGCAATTTCCCCCTCGTCCGGGATCCTGACAGCCGGGGTTTCCACGGTCAGCCCTGCGCTCGGCTCGATCGCGATGTCCAGCGCGAGTGGGTCCGCGCCCCGGGCGACCTTGGCCTTGACCAGCGCCTCATCACCCGGCTTGAGCGGCGCCGCGCCGAACCAGAGGTTGAGCTGGGCCAGGATCAGGAGCAGGGGGAGGATCATGACCAGCATCGGCTTGCTGTTGCAGGCGATGTAGCTCATATTGGCGCGGACGATCCGTCCCTGGGCCTTGAGCGAAATCCGCATATTGTCCTTGAAGAGCCGCAGTTCGAGGAGGTGGGCCTTGATGGCGTTTTTCGCTTTCCGGATGCCTGGCTGGTTCGAAGTCAGCTTGAAGGCCCAGAGCATCAGAAAGGCCGTGAGGAGGGAGACGAAGATCATCCCGAACCAGGGGGACAACCCCCGGAAAGGGAAGAGCAGGACGTTGAAGATCCCGCCCACGACAGCATTGACGATGGTCATGGCGCTTACGATATGTACCCTAATCCTTTGAGCTTCTTCTTGATGTCCTCTTCCGAATCCGCCTCTTCGATCTTGGCGATCTCCTTTTCCAGGCAGTGGGTGATGAACTCGGCGGGCGAGGAGTACCCGGCGATTTCCGCGAACCTCTTGATTTTTTCGTAGAGGCCTCTGTCAATCTTGATCTTGGCGCTTCCCATGTCGTCGCTCCTTCTAGAAGATGGTCGTTCCGATCATGTCTTTGGTTTTCTCTATGCCGAAGACGTCGAGGACGGTGGCCGTCAGGTCGAAGAGGGCCGGCTTCGCGGTCCGGATCCGCCTGTTGGCCACGACGATTCCGGGGATGACGTCCGGGGAGGTCATGTGGTCGCCGCTCCACTTGTTGGTGTTGTCCTCGAAGACGGCCTTGGGGAACCCCCCGAGCGGCGATTGCCAGGAGATCCGGTAGCCGCGGTCGAAGCCGAGGACAATGTCCGGGGCCTTGTCAACGTAGGCCCCATGGTAGACGTCTTTCGCGACATAAGCATGGAGGATGGCCCGCTCGCCGGTCTTCGGGTCGGTCAGCGCCTCGAGCTTTCGGGCGATTTCCCGGACGAGGTTCTCCTTGTCGGGCCCGGGGGCCACGATCCCTTCCCGTTCGCGCCCTCTCTCATTGATGTAAAGGCCGTTGAGCCCGACCCCGTAGGCGGCGCTCTTGGACCAGTCGGTGTTCTCGAAAAAGCCCAACTCCTCCTGCTTCCAGGGCTTGGCGAGCCGATGGTAGCCGTTCTGGAAAAGCCAGGTATTGAGGTTGAAGCCACGGCGGAAGGGATTGAAGCCGTGGTCGGACATGACGAGAAGGGTCGTGTCCGCGTCCACCTTCGCGAGAATGCGGTCGAGGACGCGGTCCATTTCGACGTAGATCTTTTCGATGGTCGTCCCGAATTTCGCCGCGAGCTTGGGGTCGTAGGCGGGATGGTCCGTGTCGATCAGCCGCCAGAACATGTGCTGGCGCTGGTCCGTGCTCGAAAAATAGAAAAAGAAAAGCCCTTCGTCGAACCGCCCGAGCTCGAAATCCAGGAGGTCCAGGCTTTCCCGGAGGACAAGGCCGTCCTGGGCCAGGAATTCTTCTTCGTCGAGGACATCGTTATCCAGGGCGGCCGTATCGGCGGGAAGGCCTTTGGTAAAGAATGGGCCGAAGCGCCGCTCCAGCTCGCGGCTGTAGGATTCCGGCGTCGATATGGGCAGGGCCGGGTCGCCGGGGTCGATGTGGATGGGGCTGACGTAGAGCTTGAATTTGGGCCTGACTTCCTTGAGATAGAACAGGCAGATCCCGGAGGCGCTCTGGGTCGGCATGAAATGGAAGCGGACCCTTTTCCAGCCGCTCCATTCCTTTTCCTTGAGGATAAACTCCTGGTCCTGAATGACGATCTTGGCCGCCGGGTTCGCGGGGTCGATGAAGACCTGGAAATCGATCTCGGTCTCGGGATTCCCGGTCCGGAAGCTGTTCGTGGGACCCGGCAGCTTGCCTTCGACCCGGTTGCCGACGACGTAGACGTCGTGGAGGCGGCCGGTGCCGCCCGCTTCCTCGGTGATCGCCTTGGCTTCGTTCGTGTAGTAGTTGAAAATCCCATAGGTGCCCTTGAGGTCGGGCGTGTTCATGCCGGACAGCGTCCGCTGGCGGGTGGCCACGGGCGGATAATTCGAAGGCATCCTGATGACCGCCGACGGGATATCGTGTTCTTCAAGGACCTGCCAGAAGGCCCGGCCGCCCCTGAGGTTCCTGACCCCGCCTCCGGAGAGGGGAAGGATGGTCTGGCCGATGCGAAGGGTGTGCCGGGCGGCCGTAGTCTCCGCGGCCGAGAAGACCATGAAGTCGTTGATGTTCGAGGCCTGGGGATTGCGGTGGATGAAATCGAAGATGCCGTGGCCGCCGGGGTCGGTGCCGGCGATGAAGTTCGACCACGCGACCGGAGACTGGGGCGGGATGCTCGAACGGAGGGGCCGGATGTCACCGCCGGCGCGGAGCACCTTCTCGAACGTGGGCAGCTTTCCGGCTTCGATCCAGCCTTTGACCAAGCCGTGGTCCAGGCCGTCCATTCCGATGACGATGACTTTCTTCGTGGCCCGGGCTTTTCCGTAAACCTTGGGCACGAAGGATTTCGCCGCGCCGAGCCCGACGGCCGCCGAGGCCGCTGCCCCGATCTTCATGAAGTCGCGGCGGCTGAGAGACCGGGAGGTTTTACTAGAGCTCATGATGGTTTCTTTCCTATGGTCGTTCCAAACGGATCTGCGGCATCGACCAGGCTGCGGCCGTCCATATGGGCCGGCGGCTTAAGGCCGAAGAGCTCGAGGGCGGTCGGGGCGATGTCCATGATCGACGGGCTCGGATTCCTGATTTTGAGGTTCGAGAAGAAGACGCCGGGGACGAGGGCCGGGTCGATGCAATGGTCGCCGCTCCAGGCCTTGACGTTGTCCTCGAAGATGGTATCGTCGACGATGCCGGTGACGCCATCCCAGGAGGCCCGGTAGCCTTCGTTGTAGCCGATGAGGAGGTCCGGGGCGTTGTCTTTGTAGGGCCCGCTGTAAATCGCGTCTTTATCGTAGACCCTGGTGATGGCCACGGCCCCGCCATTCGCGCCGTCTTTGAGGCCGTTGAGCTTCTGGAGGAGCTCGGCTTTGAGGCGCTTCGCTTCCTCACCCTGGTCGACGGTCCCTTGGGCTTCGCGCCCGCGGAGATTGAGATAGAGCCCGCCAAGCCCGAGAGCATAGGCGTTGGTCTTTTCCCATGCGACGTCTTTGAACCACTCGCCGCTCCGCGTTTTTTTGTCCTCGAGGGCGAGATAGCCGTTCTTCCACAGCCACGAGTTGAGGTTGACTCCGCGGCGGAAGGACTTGAAACCGTGGTCGGACATGATGACGAGGACGCTCCGGCCGTCGAGTGATTTTTGCACGCGGCCCACGAGATCGTCCATTTTGCGATAGAGGTCTTCGATCACCTGGGCGCTCATCGCGCTTTGCGCCAAGTTCCTGTGGGCCGGGTGGGTTTTGTCGAGGTAGCGGAAAAACATGTGCTGGATGCTGTCGGTCGTCTCGAAGACGATGGCCACCATGCCCCGCGGCGTTTTTTCGAGGGCGTTCCAAAGCATGGCTTCCCATTCTGCGTGGTTGGAGTAGGTGAGGTCGAGAAAGGCCCGTTCGTCAAGGATGCCCTCGTTGAGGGCCCAGGTGTCATTTGCCTCACCGAGAGTTATGAAGCGGCCGAGGAGCTTGGCCAAGTAGACGGAATAGATGAACGGATGCGAAATGGGCAGGGCCGGCTTGTCCGGGTCGATATTGAGGGGCGTGACGTACATTTCGAAATGAGGTTCCAGGGAGTTGATGTGGAAACGGCAAATGGCCCGGACCTTCATCCCCAACCCCGGCTTGAAGGCGACCGCGACCCAGGGGCTGAAGGTTTTTTCCTTGAGAAAGAAGCGTTCACCCGGGACGTCCACCCAGGCGCCTCCCTTCCTTTTGTCGACCGTGAGCGTCAGCGGGAGGCGGATCTCCTCGGGCGTCTTGAGCATGGTGTTTTCGGGGCCCGAAAGATAGGTCCGGATCTTCCCCCCCTCGAGCTTGACCGGGATCGCGAGCCCGCCTTCGTGCTTCCGGACCTTTTCCTCGTCCGTCGTGTAGAACGTGAAGGTCCCCTGGCTGCCTTTGAGGTCGGGCGTGCACATCCCGGAGAGGAGGTGACCCTTAAACTTCTCCGGCGGGAAGGTGATCGGGACCCTGAGAACCGTGCTGAAGATCCCTTTTTCGCCCAGGATCTTCCAGAACGGAACGCTTTTCCGGAGCCCGCGGATCTCGGGCTTGGAGAGCGGGACGCGGTATTTCCCGACGGAGAAGACCCGGCGGGGCCTGCCGATCCGCGCCGAGGAGAGGTCGGGAAGGTACGTCCTCGGGTCCCGGCTGAGGAAATCGAAGATATTGTGCTTGGACGGCTCCGACCCGGTCATGAAGGACGACCAGGCCACGGGCGAGATGGCCGGCGTCGTGGTCCTCAGGCGGGCGTAGGTTCCCTCTTTTTTGAGACGGGCCATGTTCGGCAGCTTGCCTTCGGCCATGAACTTTTCAGCCAGGGTCGGCTCGAGGCCGTCGAGTCCCAAAATGACCAGCCGGTTGATTTTGCTGTCTTTGTAGGCCCTCTGGCCCCTCAACACCCTCCAGAGGAAGCGGAACGGCCAGGCGACGAACGAAAATATGGCCAGGAGGAAGGTCAGGAAAAGGACGAGGAACGAGGAAAGGAACGCGAATCCGGCGCCCGGGCCGACGTAGGCCTCGAGGGGCACGGAGAGGAGCGCCGCCAGGACGGCGGCGACACCGAGGAATCGCCAGGTTCTGCGAGTTTTCGGTCTCATGCGTAGTTTTCCAGGATGATCTCCGCGATATCTGCGATGGCCAAGTCCGGGCCGTGGTCGCCGGCCGCCCAAAAAAACGCGTCGTCCCACGTGTGCATGCCCTGGAGGTCCGTCCGGTCGAAGACCACCTTTTTCTTGGCCGACCCTTTCATATCGAAGCCCGGCTCGCCGAGAACGATGAGGTCGGGACCTGCGGCGGTATGCGGGCCGGAATAGATGTCTTCGGAAAAAAAGACCTGCCGGACGACCCGGCGTCCGTCATGTTCGAGAGTTCCGAGTTTGCGGGCGATCTCCTCCAGAAGGCCCTTTCTCTCCGAGGCGTGGACGGAGCCTTTCGGGAACCTTCCCTTGAGGTTCAAGTAGATCCTGTTCGGGTCGAGGGCGAACGCCCTGGACGAGGCCTGGACATCTTCGAGTCCGCGGGGCTCGGGCACTTCAAAACCCAGGTATCCGTTCCTCTCGAGCCAGGCGTTGAGATAAACCTCCTGGACGATGCCCGTGAAGCCGTGATCGGACAGGATATAAAGCCCCTTCTCGGTTCCCGTGGACTCGCGGAAGGACGCGGCGATCTTGCCGACGATCCGGTCGACCTCGCGGTAATAAGCCAGGAACCGTTCGTGGAAAGGATGCGACAAATCCGCGTACGCGTCCCAAAGGAAATGGTGGAGCCGGTCCGTCCCGGTGATGACGAACTCGAAGAAGTCCCAGGGTTCGTCCCAGAACGCGTCCACGGCTTTTTCATGTCCGGCCAGCGTCCCCATGAGCTCCCGCCAGAGAAACTCGGGGTCGCGACGGGATTTCAGGGTATCGATATCCGTCCGGTAGCCCATCTTTTCGAGGGCCGCGAGGCGGCTCAGCGGATACACGGCCTTGGACAGCTCGAGCGCCACGAAGCCGGAGACGAGCACGCCGTTCACCGGCCGGGCCGGATACGTGGACGGCTGGTTGATGATGACGCTTGTTTTGCCTTTGTCCGCGAGCGTCTGCCAGATCGTCGGAGCCTTCATGTCCAGGAAATTGGGAAACCGGATTTCATAGGAGCCAGGCTTGAAATCGGTGAAACCGAAAATGCCGTGGGTCCCCGGGTTCGTCCCGGTCATGAAATTGGTCCAGGATACGGCCGAAATTTCGGGCAGGCTGGCTTTCATCTTATGCAGGCGTCCCGACGCAAGCAGTTGTCCCATGGCCGGCATAACACCGCGGCCGGCCAGGTCGAGGACCATGCCGTGCGGCACGCCGTCGAGGCCGATGACGCAGACGCGCTTCTTTTTTCCCGGCTTGAATATGGCCATTTTAAAAACACATCATTATAATCATAACTCGCGGCAAGGCAACAAATCCAGTTTTTGCCCGAACTCGCGGAATTTGACAATCTCCGGCCGAGGTTGTTAAATGAAGAGCATCCTGCGAGGACTCATGAACGGAATGGACAAGCTCCGGGACCACCTGGTCCGGGAATACAAGAAAAAAACGAAAAAAAGCCTCGCGGTTTTCCGCCGGGCCCAAAAGGTCATGATCGCGGGCGGCAGCCACACGATCCGGCTTTGGCGGCCCTACCCCTTTTTCGCCACCCGGGCCGAGGGTCCGCTCGTCCGCGACGTGGACGGGCGAAGCTACATCGACTATTGGCAGGGCCATTACGCGAACGTCCTGGGGCATAACCCGCGCCTCATCCGCCGCGAGATCGCGGCCTGCCTGGGACGCGGGGCGCTCCACACGGGCTTCGAGGCCGGCCATCAGATCGAGCTGGCCGAGCTCATCCTCCGCCGGCTCGGGTACCGCGGCGAGATGGTCCGCTTCACGACATCGGGAACCCTGGCCACGATGTACGCCGTCATGCTGGCCGAGGGGTTCACCGGACGGGACCTTGTCCTGAAGATCGGCGGCGGCTGGCATGGCGCGTCGCCCTATCTCCTCAAGGGCGTGAAGTTCCAGCCGGGCGCCGGGTTCGAAGGCGACGAATCCGCGGGCGTCCTCGAGGATATCCTCCGCCGGACCCTGGTCACCCGTTTCAACGACGCCGACGACCTCCAAAGAATTTTGAAGGAAAAAGGCGACCGCATCGCCTGCTTCATCCTGGAGCCTTTCCTCGGCGTCGGCGGGTTCCTGCCCGCGGCGCGCGAATACCTGACGTTGGCGAGGGAACTGACCGCGAAGCACGGGATCGTCCTTATCTTCGACGAAGTCGTCTCGGGTTTCCGGTTCGCGCCTTCCGGGGTCCAGACTCTCTACGGCGTCCGGCCCGACATCACGGTCTTCGGCAAGATCATCGGCGGCGGGCACGCCGTGGCCGCCGTCGTGGGTCGGCGGGACATCATGGAGGGCTGCGAAAGCGGAAAGGGCCTCAGGGGCCGCGTCCGGTTCGACGGAGGGACATTCTCCGCCCACTCCGAATACATGAAAGCCGGCCTGATCATGCTCAAACACCTGATCCGCCATGCGGACGCGATCTATCCGCGCCTGGCCAAGTCTGGGGAAAAGCTCCGGGCCGGGGTCGAGCGTGTTTTCGCGGCCCAGGGCGTCCCCGCAATGTGCACGGGCGCCGGCGGCGACGTCATTCGCGGAAGCTCCATGATCATGGTCCACTTTCCCTTGCGGAACGCGGTCCTCAAAAGCCCGGAAGACCTGCATGACGACGAGCGCTCCAACGTGGCGTTGAGGGAAGACCTCCTCAAGCTGGCCCTCCTCATCCATGGGGTCAACGTCGTCCATGGGGGCGGGGCCATCTCCGCCGCCCACGGGAACGGCGATCTCGAGCGGACGATCGACGCGTACGGCGAGGCCGCCCGCCTGTTCAAGACGTACCTGTATTAGGCTTTATTCAGCTCGAAGCGGTAAGCGCCGCTCCCGACATCGAACACCGTGTGCCGCTCCTCGCGTCCGGCGGCGATGATTCCCGGGACCGGATCGCCGGCCCGGGTGCCACGCCAGACGACCTTCCCGGATTCCACGACGACTCCCTCCGGATAGAGCTCGGGGATGTGCACCCTTGCCGAAGCGCCCACGGGGACCAGGACTTCGAGGCTGAGGGAGGAATCGCTTTTCGTCCAGGCCGAGCGGACCGGTCCCCGGACGGTTTTCAGAGCCGCCTCGGCGGACGTCAGGTCACCGAGGATCAGAGGTTTGACCTGGAATTTTTTCCAGCCCGGTTCGATTAGAGTCAGGCCGCCGAGCGTCCTGTAGAACCAGGCGTCGACGCTCCCCAGCATGATGTGATTCTGGGAGTTCATGGCCGCCCCGGTCAGCTTTTCCCACCGCTCCCAAAGCGTGGTGGCGCCCTGCTCGATCATATAGCCCCAGCCCGGATAACTTTTGTGGGTCGCCATCCGGAACGCCGCTTCCGCCTGGCCGTTCCGGGTCAGGACGTCGAGGACATAGCGGGTGCCGAGAATCCCCGTGTCGACGTGGCCGTCCTGCTGGCGGACGACGCTCCGGAGGAGACTCTCCAGGACTCTGCCCTTTTTGGCCGGCGGGACCATGTCGAGGTAGAGGGGGAGGACATTGGAGGTCTGGTTCGGATAGTTATCGACCCGGCTGACGCGGATCGCCGCGTACTGGTCTTCGCCCAGGAAGACGGCGTTGAAAGCGTCCTTGACGTTTTCCGCGAGGCGGGCGTATTCCGTGGCTTCGTCGCCCCGGCCAAGCACTTTGGCGATTTTCGCGAGGATCAGGACATCATGATAGTAATACCATGTCGACGTGAGTTCGACGGGAGTCTTCTTGGGGACGATGCTGCCGGGCGGACACCAGTCGCCGTACTTTCCGAGGCCCTTGACGATATGCCCGCCCGCGTTCTTCCCGAGGAACTCGACATACTTTTTGAGGTTGGGATAATGGCGGGCCAGGATCTTGGCGTCTTCGTAATGCTCGAAGTGGAGCCAGGTGAGCGCCGCATAGGCCGCGCTCCAGGCCGGGTCGGCCGGGTAGAGGCTGGGCAGGTAAGGCGGGGCGACATCGGGGAGACTGCCGTCCTCCCTTTGGGCGAGCCGGATGTCCTCCAGGAACTTGGCGTAGAAGCCCGACATGTCAAAGTTGAAAACGGCCTCCTCGGAGGAGAGGTGGGCGTCGCCGAGCCAGCCGTGCCGCTCGTCCCTTTGGGGGCAGTCGGTGGGGATGCTCATGAGGTTTGAGAGCTGCCCCCAGAGGACGTTCGCGTGGACGCGGTTGATGAGGTCGTTCGAGCAAGAGAAGGTCCCCGCCCTCTCGACATCCGAGTGAACGAAACGCGCTTCCAGGGCATCGGCGGAGGGCTCGCCCGAATATCCCGTGAGTTCGACATAGCGGAAGCCGTGATATGTGAACCGAGGCTCGTACGTTTCGAGGCCCTGGCCTTTGAGAATGTAGGTGTCCGTGGCTTCGGCGTTCTCGGTGGGCCCCATGTTCACGGAGCCGTCGTCGTGAACGAGCTCGGCGTGCTTCAGCCGGACCTCGGTTCCCGCGGAACCCTGGACCTGCATCCGGACCCAGCCGGAAATGTTCTGGCCGAAATCGAAGACCCAGGTCCCGGGCAAAGGCGAGTGGATATTTGCAGGCTTCAGCCGGTCGCAGGCGCGGATAGGGGGAATGAGCTGGGAAGTCAGAGGGGAGCCTGGGACGATCACGGCCTTTTCCCAGCCCGAGTCGTTAAAATCTGGCTCGTCCCAGCCGGGCATCTCCAGGCGCGCGTCATATTTCTCGCCGAAATAGAGGCCGTTTTCCTGGAGCGGGCCGGGCGAGGTCTTCCAGGTTTCGTCCGATAGGATGATCTTCCGCTCGCCGCTCTCGCCTTCGATTTCGATCCGGCACGTCACCCGGGGCGCCCCGTAGCCGAAATACTTGATGTGCCGGCCGTTCCCGAGGATGATCCCCGCCGCGTTCTTCTCGCGAAGAAGCCCGGTCACGTCGTAGGTCGAATAAAGGGCCCTTTTCTTATAATCCGTCCAGCCCGGGTCGAGGACCCGGTCCCCGGCCTTTTTCCCGTTGATCCGGAGCTCCGAACAGCCCAAGCCGGAGACGAAGGCCAGGGCTATCACGGGCTTTTCCCGGAGTTCGAATTCCTTCCGGAGGTAGATGCCGTGGGCTTGGACGTGCTCGGGTCCGGGTTCGCCCAGCAGGACGTTCCCCCTCGACTTGAATTCCCGGATATTCTTGGCGCTGATCCACCGGGCCTTCCATTCCCCTTCGTAGAGGAACCCGGTGACAAACGAGGCGATTTCGCTCCATGGACTTTCGGCCCCGCTTTTGTCCCGCCAGCGCACCCGCCAGAAATAGCGGGTGCAGCTCAGAAGGGGATCGCCCTCGTATTCGACGTGGAACGACCGATCGCCTTCGAGCGGGCCGCTAGCCCAGAAATCGCCGATCTCTTTTCCGCAGAGCTCCTTGGCCGAGGACACGAGGACGGAAAACCCGGTCTGGCGCTCGTCCCGGCCCGGGCTCACATGGCGCCAGGAAAACCTCGGCTTCGGGGTGTCCACTCCGAGGGGCTCGATAAGCGATTCGCACCTCAGGTCGACGGGAGGCAGAGGGATCATGGCCGGTCTCCTTTCCGGGTCAGGCGTTGCCTTTGCGGGGGCTCATGTCCTGTCCATGATAAACGAATCCCCCCTGGGGGACAAGGGAGGTGCCGGGGATTACTGCGCCTGAGCCAGGAAGTAGTCGGCGACTTCGACTTCGTAGGCGGCGGGGTCCAGGTCCTTGACGATGGTTTTCGGGAATTTCCCGGTCTCCGGGTTCTTGTCCGAAAGGTCCACGACCTCGCCGTCGATTTTCGTCCCCTGGGCGTCGGCGATCAGCTTGACCTTGGGCCTGAGCATGAACCGGGCGTCGGGGTTGAGGTCGAAGACGATCCCCAGCTCGCCCGTGCTCAGAGCGACCATGGTTCCGATCGGGTAGACCCCCATGAGGTTCACGAAGGCCTTGAGGATAACCGGATTGAACTCGGTCCCTGCGTACTCGAGCATCAGACTCAGCGCTTCGGCCCGCGTGAAAACCTTCTTCCGGTATACGCGCTTGGTCGTCAGGGCGTCGAAATAGTCCACGACTTTGACGATCTTGCTGAAGAGGTTGACGCCGTCCTTTTTGAAATACCGGGGATATCCGGACATGTCCTCCTTGATATGGTGCTCGAGAGCGACGTGGATGGCCCGGAGGGGGAGCCGCCGGAATTCCTTGAGGTGAATGAGCTTTTCCGCGCCCTGGTGCGGGTGCTGCTCCATGATCTCCTGCTCCTCCTGGCTGAGCTTGGCGGGCTTGTTAAGAATGTCGTGCGGGGTGTCGAGTTTTCCCAGG
>JBEKVN010000060.1:0-11267 GCA_049513915.1 Candidatus Aminicenantales bacterium
CAAGCCGGACCTGGTCCCCGTGTCTCCAGAGGCGCTTGAGCACGGCAAATTGGCCGCCCTCGAACTCCCCCGCGAGCTCAGCGCCGTTAACCATGATCCGGACCCTGGCGGCCCAGCCGGGAAGCCTGAGGTAAAGCGGGAATTCGACCGGCCTTTCCATGGACATCGTGAAGTCCGCGTGATCGCCGAACGGATAGCCGGTGTCCTCGGCAATGCCGACCCGCGTTCCCTCACCGACCATCGCGTTGACGGACGAAGGGGCATAGAGGACGGCGGCCAGGCCGTTGTCCGCCGTCGCCATCCAGAGGTGCTCCGCGAAATAAGGCCAGCCGAAAGCGACGTTGTGCTGACAGCAGCGGTAGCTCCAGGGATCGTAGGAAACGAGGGTCCCGCCGTTCTGGAAATCGTGGTCGCCCGAGCTGTCACAGGAAATGAGGTTGGCAGCCGTCAGGTAGTGGAGGCCCCTGAGATCCGGCGTCATGGACGCGGGAAGCGAGTTGAAGGCCACCTCCTCACACCGGTCGGCCCAGGCCGGGTCCCCCGTGATCCTGAGAAGCGACTCGAAACTGGCCATGAATTCGACCATAGAACAGGTCTCCGCGCCCTGCCGGGGATCCGTTTTGCCCGGGCGGATATTCTCGTCGGCGCCGAACATGCCGCCCGGCTGCTGGCCGTATTCATCGAGGACCTGGCGGTAATTGCGCTCGGCGGCCTCGAGGTGTTTCCTCTCTTTCGACTGCTGGGAATAGACGGCCGGCTGCCGGAAACCCATGGTGATGTTGACCCCGTGGTAAAATGAGCTTTCGACCCAAGCCTTGTCGCGATCGGCCGTCAGAACCGGGGACGTCCAGTCCGCCGTCCGTTCGAAAAGCCTGCGTCCCAAGTCCATCAGGAAGTTCTCGCCCGTCCGGTTATATAGCCAGTAAATGCTTTCCAGGTTCTCCCCCCCGCGGAGCTTCTGCCAGCTCCCGGGGAGCAGGCTCTCGACCGGGATGTGGTACTCGTATTGGAAATACCGGCTCATGAAGGAAATGACCCGGCGGTCGCCCGTCGTTTCGTAGTAGCTCTGGAGCGCGGCGAGCATGACCATGTTCGGCCACAGGTCGTGGTTCTCCTTGTTGTCCACGGGTCCGAAGAAGCCGTCCGTTTGCTGGGATTTGAGGGCGTAGTTCAGCCACCGCTCGGTCTCCCTGCGGATGTTAGGGTCCCGCAGGATGTAGCCGAGGTCCCCGTAGCCCTTGAGCCAATAGGGCAATTCCTCCCAGCCTTTCCCCTTCAGGGTGATCCAGCCGCTGTCGTCCCTGAGGAATGGGCTGATTTCTCCGAGACGGCCGGTTAAGCCGTCCCTCATGAGCTGAAGCTGGCTCAGCAGCCAACCGCGCGGTTCGACCGCTCCCATCGGGAGCTTGACCAGAGGGCTGACGGTCAGGGGGGACCTGTTGGACACGTAATGGGCGTTGGGAGCCGCGGCCGGCGGGACCCTGAGAGTCTTCGCGAATGACCCCGGCCCCTGACCGGAGCCGGGCGCGATGAACGGCACGAGAACGAAAGCCAAAAAAAGAAGTCCAGGAATCAATAGATTTCTCATGCCAACCCTCCACTCCCGCCCGTTCGCGGCCGGTCCCTAAATATAGAGCTTCGCCGTTCCGGAGTCAATCACCTTCGCGGGATTCCACGGACGCGAGTCCGTAGAGCTTCAGTCGGCGGCCGGCAGAACGGCGCGGGAGGTCTCTCACCACCCGATGCCATAGTCCTCGCCGTAATTGCTGCTCCCCCCCCAAAATGTGCCGTGCGACCGGTCGAAGTAGATGGCGTTGATCGGGCCCGAGGTGTACTTCTTGAGGGAAATGACATAGCCCATGGCCTTGAGCTTGTCGCGCACCGCCGGGGGGACCTTTTCGTTGAGATCGAGCTTGCCCGGCAGGGTCTTGTGGTCGTTGAAGGAATCGTGCATCTGGTAGCTCGTGATGTTGGCCGCCTCGCAGGCTTCCTGGACGTTCATGCCGAACTCGACCACGTTAAGAAAAAACTGGAGAAGGTTCTGGTCCTGGGTATCGCCGCCCTGGACGGCAAAAGAGAGGAACGGGTTTCCATTCTGGAGGACGAGGCCGGGGGTCAGCGTCGCCCGGGGGCGTTTTCCCGGCTCGATGACATTGAAGGGGTTCTTGTAGGCGTCAAGGACGAAGCTCTGGGCCCGCTGGCTCATCCCCACCCCCGTCGTCCCGGCAATGACGCACGGCACCCAGGCGCCGCTCGGCGTCACGGACACGACCCAGCCCTCTTTGTCGGCGGCCTCGATGGACGTCGTCCCCGAGCGGAAACTTCTTTCGAAGGCCTCGGCCTCCTCCGCAGTCAGGGAGGCCGTTTTTTCGCGGCCCCAGTTCAGCCAGTTGGCCAGATCGCCGGCGTAGGGGTTCTTTTTCCCCTCGAAGGGATACGGATCCCCTGGCCCGATGTCCGGGTTGTTCCGCGTCCAGTCGATGAGCCTGGCCCTTTCCCGCGCGTAGTCCTTCGAGAGGAGCCCCTTGAGCGGCTCCTCGGGCGGAAAATACGGGTCGCCGTAGTAGAAATCCCGGTCCGCAAAGGCGAGATTCATGACCTGGTAAAGGGCGTGGATGTACTGCGCGCTGTTGTAACCCATGGCCTTGATATTCATGGGTTCGAGAAGGTTCAGGGCCTGGAGCATGACGGGCCCCTGGACCCAGCTGGTCAGTTTATAAACCTCAAAGCCCCGGTAATTCGTGGACACGGGCTCCTCGACATGGACCTCCCAGCCCGCCAGGTCGTCCATCGTGATGAGCCCGCCCTGCTCGGCCGAACCGCGGACGAACTCGCGGGCGATGTCGCCCCGATAGAATCGATCGTAGGCCGCCCGGATAGCCTCTTTCCTCGATTTCCCCTGAGCCAGGGCTTTCTCCTCGGCGTCGACGAGCCGCCGCAGCGTTTCGAGAAGTTCGGGCTGGCGGAAAACCTCGCCCGCCTTGGGCGCCTCCCACGCTTCGCCGAGATGAGGGAGGAAGACTTTTTTTGCATACGGCCACTGCTTGATCTTCGCCTTGTCCTTCTCGATTCTGTCGCAGAGCTCCTTCTCGACGGAGTAGCCCTCGGCCATCTGCATGGCCGGCTCGAGGACATCTTTGAGGCTCAACGTTCCGAATTCGGCCAGCATCGTGCACAGCCCCCCGGGGGTCCCGGGCGTCACGGCGGAAAGCGGGCCGTCCGCCGGCGGATACTCATAGCCCTTGCTTTTATAAAAGTCGGCCGTAGCCCCCGTGGGAGCGACCCCGAGGGCGTTGATACCGACGACCGTGCCCGTCTTCGGATTGTAGATGAGGGCCTGGGTTTCGCCCCCCCAGCTCAGCACGTCGTGCATCGTGCAGACGGCGCCCAGCATGGCGCAGGCGGCGTCCACGGCGTTCCCGCCTTTCATGGAAATCATGGCCCCGGCCGTCGCGGCCAGGGGCTTGCCCGTGATGGCCATCCAGTTTCGGCCGTGGAGGACCGGCTTCTCCGTTTTTTCAGGGGCCGCAGCCAGGCCGATGACGGCCACCATCAGGAAGGCTAGCGCCAGCGTCATGATTCTCATGGGACCTCCTCCTGCGGCAGGATCTCGGATGGCGATGGATTCATCGTATCAAGCCCGGCGGGATTTGACAAGCGCCTGGAGAGCCGTGCCGGCCGGAAGAGAAATGAAGAATATCCGGCCGGCGGCCGTGGTCTCCGGGATTCCATTGTGCTATAATACGCGCCTTTGCGAGACCGATGGCAAGGACCGAGGACAGGCCTCTGATCTCATGATCGACAGGCAAAGGAGACTGACCCGCCGTGCACCGCATCGATAAGCATCCCATCCTGCCCATCCCCCCGCGCGTCGAGATTCCCTTCCGCTGGCAAGGCCGGCCGATGACCGCCCTCGATGGGGAAACGATTGCCGCGTCCCTCTTCGCGAACGGCGTCCGGATTTTCGGTCATCATGCCAAAGACGGGGCGGCCCAAGGGATTTTCTGCGCTAACGGACAGTGCGCCCAGTGCCTGGTCCTGGCCGACGGCTTCCCCGTCAAATCGTGCATGGAACTCGTGCGGCCCGGCCTCAGGCTGGAACCCGCGGAGGGCAACCCGGCCCTTCCTCACGGTGCTCCCGGCGCCAAGCCGGCGGCTTCTTTTAAGGATATCGAGGAGGTCCGGGTCCCGGTGCTCATTATCGGCGGCGGCCCGGCGGGCTTGTCGGCGGGGATCGAGCTTGGCCGGAGGGGGGTCGAAACCCTGATCATCGACGACAAGCACCGGCTGGGAGGCAAGCTCGTCCTCCAGACTCACCGCTTCTTCGGGTCCATCGACGCGGTTTACGCGGGCACCCGCGGCATCGATATCGCCACGCGCCTCGAAAGCGAGGTCCGCTCGTTTCCGGCGCTCAGGGTTTGGCTCCAGAGCACGGCCCTGGCGGTGTTCAGCGACAAGAAAGTCGGCGTCCTCGTCGAAGGAAAAAGATATGTGAATGTCATGCCGGAGGTCCTCCTCGTCACGTCCGGCGCCCGGGAGAAAAATCTGGCCTTCCCCGGCAACACGCTCCCCGGCGTCTACGGCGCCGGGGCCTTTCAGACGCTGGTCAACCGCGACTTGGTCAAGCCCACGAGCCGCCTGTTCATCGTCGGCGGGGGCAACGTCGGACTCATCGCCGGCTATCATGCGCTCCAGGCCGGAATCCCCGTCGCGGGGCTCGTCGAGGTCATGCCGGAGTGCGGCGGATACAAGGTCCACCGCGATAAGCTGGCCCGCCTGGGCGTCCCGATCCATACGTCCCACACGGTCCTCAGCGCGAACGGCAGAGATAGCGTCGAATCGGTGACCATCGCCCGGGTCGACGAGCGCTTCAGGCCTGTCGCCGGGACGGAGAGATCGTTCGCCTGCGACACCGTTCTGATCGCGGTCGGCCTGGATCCGGTCGACGAGTTTTACGAAAAGGCCCGGGATTTCGGCCTGACGGCCTTTGCCGCGGGCGACGCGGAAGAAATCGCGGAAGCGTCCGCGGCCATCTTTTCGGGCAAGATCCGCGGTCTCGAGGTCGCCCGCTCCCTCGGCCGGGACGTCGGGGAGATCTCGCCGGATTGGTACAGGACGGCCGACATCCTGAAATCCAAACCGGGAAAGACGATTCCCGAGGCGACGCCGGCCGGCGAGCGCGGGGTTTTCCCCGTGCTCCACTGCAACCAGGAAATCCCCTGCGACCCATGCGCCGCCGTTTGCCCGAACAAGCTGATCGAAATCGAGGAAAACGATATCCGGCTCCTGCCCACGTTCCTGGCCGACAGGGACGGCCAAGGCTGTTCGGGTTGCGAGAAATGCGTGGCGGTCTGCCCCGGGCTGGCCATCACCATGGTCGATTACAGAAAAGACGGGGAATTTCCGACGGTGGCCATCCCCCTCGAATTCCTCAAGGAGACAGTTAGGGCCGGCGATTCCGTCATGGTGGAGGACACGGAGGGCCAAGCCCTGGGTCGGGTCGAGGTGGCCGCGGTCAAGGCCGTCAAGGCCAATGACCGGACGGTCATCGTCAAGGTCCGGGCCCCCAAGGAATACGCCAAAAAGATCGCCGGCATCCGTCTTCAGGCCGAAAAAGAGAGCGACCCCATGGACCGTTATGTCGAACGAACGCTCGATGACACGATCGTCTGCCGCTGTGAGCGGGTCACGGCCGGCGAGATCCGGGACCTCGTCCGGTCGGGCGTGCGCGACATCAACGAGATCAAGGCCGTGACGAGGGCCTGCATGGGGCCTTGCGGGGCCAAGACCTGCACCCCCCTGATCCACCGCCTGCTTCGGGAGGAGGGAGTCCCCGAATCCACGATCGTCGACCAGCCGAAGCGGCCGCTGTTCGTGGAAGTCCCGCTGGGCCTTTTCGCGGGCCTCGACGACCGGGAAGAGTGACACGATGGCGGCCAACACGTCGTTCGACGTCATCATCATCGGCGCGGGAAGCGTCGGGACGCCGGCGGCCTGCTCCATGGCCGAAGCGGGCCTTCGGACGCTCGTCATCGACGAGCTCCCGAGCGCGGGCCAGGGATCGAATAAGCGGGCCATCGGCGGCCTGCGGGCGACCCATTCCGACCCGGCCAAGATCCGGGTCTGCCTTCGCAGTCTTCAGATTTTTTCGACCTGGGAAGAGCGCTTCGGGGACAAAATCGAATGGTACAAGGGCGGCTACGCGTTCGTCGCCTATAGGGAAGACGAGGAAAAGGGCCTGAAGGCGCTCCTGCCCTTCCAGAAATCCCACGGGCTCCGCATCGACTGGCTCGACAAAAGGGAATTCCTCGAGGCGGTGCCGGACCTCAAGCCGGACGGCCTCATCGGCGGCACGCTGTCGCCTGATGACGGGAACGCCTCGCCGCTGCTCGCGGCTCACGCCTTTTTCGTGCGGGCCAGGAAACTCGGCGCCGAGTTCAGGTTCGGCGAAAAGGTCACCGGACTCGTCACGGCCGGAGGCCGCGTCTCGGGCGTCCGGACGGATAAGGACGAGTACGGCGCCGCGGCTGTCATCAACGCGGCGGGAGGGAGCGGGGCCGCCGCGGCCCGCCTCGCCGGGATCGATGTCCCCGTGACACCTGATTCCCATGAGGCCGCAGTCACGGAGCCCGTGGCCCGTTTTCTCGGACCCATGATCGTCGACATCCGGCCTGCCGAGGGCTCGGCGAACTATTATTTCTACCAGCACAGCACCGGGCAGGTGATTTTCTGCATCACGCCTTCCCCCTCGATCTGGGGGCAGGATGTCCGGGAGACGAGTTCGTTCCTGCCCATGGTCGCTCGGCGGATGGTGGATATCATCCCGCGTCTCCGGAACCTGCGCGTCCGACGGACCTGGCGCGGCCTGTACCCCATGACGCCGGACGGCCTCCCGATCGTCGGAGACACGAGGGAGCTGCCGGGTTTCATTCTCGCCGTCGGCATGTGCGGCCAGGGCTTCATGCTCGGCCCGGGGCTGGGTGAACTCCTGGCCCGCATGGTCCAAGGAACGCTCACGGACGAGGACCGGGAAACGCTCGCCTACTTCAGCCCCTACCGGGAATTCAAAGGCCAGGAGAAACTGAAATAACAGGAAGGACCCGGCCATGATGAATTCCGCCCAGGATATCAAAGCGCCCCGACGGCTCGGCCGGTCCGACCTCATGGTGACACCCATTGGGCTGGGATGCTGGCAGTTCAGCAAGGGCAAGGGGCTGGCCGGGAGCTACTGGGCGACCCTCGACGACGCCGAGATCCGGGCGATCATCGCGCGCGGTTTGGAAGGCGGCATCAACTGGTTCGACACGGCCGAGGCCTACGGCGGCGGCGAATCGGAGAAGGCTCTAGCCAAGACATTGCGGGGCCTGGGCAAAGCTCCGGGCGAAATCATCATCGCCACCAAATGGAACCCTCTCCTGCGCAGGGCTTCGTCGATCGCCGCGACGATCGGCGTCCGCCTCGGGAACCTGGCCCCCTACCCCATCGACCTCCATCAGATTCATAATCCCTACTCTCTGTCGTCCGTCGAATCGCAAGTCAGGGCCATGGCCGGCCTGGTGCGCGGGGGGAAAGTTCGTTATGTCGGTGTGAGCAATTTTTCCAGGAAACAAATGGAGAGGGCCGAACGCGAGTTGCGGGTCCTCGGACTGCCCCTCGTTTCGAACCAGGTCCGGTACAGCCTGCTCGACCGGGGCATCGAAACGAACGGGGTTCTCGAGAGCGCCAAGGACTTGGGGATCGCGATCATCGCCTACTCCCCCCTCGCCCAGGGGATCCTCAGCGGAGTTTTCCACGACGACCCGGGACTCGTCCGCCGGCGGCCGGGTTTCCGGAAACACATGTCCGCGTTCAAGCCCAAAGGTCTCGAGAAAAGCCGGCCGGTCATCGAAGCCCTCCGCCGGATCGCCCCGAAACACGCCGCGACTGCGGCCCAGGTCGCGCTCAACTGGCTCATATCGTTTCACGGCCAGGCCGTGGTGGCCATCCCCGGAGCCAGCCGGGCTGACCAAGTCCCGGACCTCACGGCCGCGATGTCTTTCCGCCTGTCCCCCGAGGACCTGGCGGAACTGGACCGGGTCTCGTCGCCTTTCAAAAAGCGATAACGATAAAGGAGATTGACCAGCCCCCGGGCGCCTGACCGCTCCGCCCATCACTTCACGAAGAATTTTTGGCCGGCGCATTCCACAATCTTCATGTCCAGGTCATAGACATCCCGGAGGAGAGATTCGCTGAGGATGTCGCCGGGAGCGCCGGCGGCGACGACCTTCCCGCCCTTCATAAAGACCATGGCGTCGGAGTATCGGACTGCCATCTCCAGATTATGAAGGGTGACGACCACAGTCTTTTTTTTGTCCTCGGCCAGCCGCCGGCAGAGGACCATGGTCTCCACTTCATGGCGGGGGTCGAGGAACGAGGTCGGCTCGTCGAGGAGAAGCACTTCCGGTCCCTGGGCCAGCGCCCGGGCGATGAGCACCAACCGCCTTTCCCCGGAGCTGAGCTCGAGAAACGGCCGGCGGCCCCGCCCGGAGAGCCCGACGTAGTGGAGGGCGTCCTCGGCCAGCCGGACGTCATGGCCTGTGGGCGAAGAGAAGGCCGCGATGAAGGCGGCCCTCCCCGTCAGGACGAAGTCCAGCACGGTGTAGTTGAAGGTGAACGACGGCTCCTGCGGGACATAGCCGACAAGTTTTGCCCGTTCCCGGCCGTGAAGAGCCGTCAGGTCCTTCCCGTCCACGAACAAGGAGCGGCGGGGCGCCGCGAGGACGGACGCGGCGCACTTGAGGAAGGTCGACTTGCCCGCGCCGTTGGGGCCCACGATGGACGTCACCCGCGCCTCGGCGAAGACCAGGGAGCCGATCTCCAGCCGGAAATCCTCGTAGGAGAATTCCAGATTCTCGACCCGGATGTTCATAGCCAGGCCTTCCCGGACCGCCGCAGGAGCACGATGAAGAACGGGATGCCCACGACGCTCGTCAGGATGCCTATCGGGATCTCAAACGAGGCGGCGCTGCGGGCGATGTCGTCGGCCACGATGAGAAGGCTGGCCCCGAAAGCCGCCGAAAGGGGGATGACCTTGCGGTTGTCCGGGCCGACCATCATCCGGACGAGGTGAGGCACGATCAGACCGATCCAGTTGATGACTCCTGTCACGGACGTGACGGCGGCCGTGGTCAGAGTGGCCACCGCGATGACCAGGACCTTCTCCCACTTGACGTTGACCCCGAGCGCCCGGGCTTCCTCGTCGCCCAGGGACAGAACGTTCAGGCGCCAGCGAAGAAGGACGAGGATGGCGATTCCCAGCACGATGATCGGCAGAGTGACGGCCAGGTCGCCCCAAACCGCATCGGCCAGACTACCCATGAGCCAGAAGATGAGAGACTGCAGGGCGTAGGGATTGGCGAAAAACTCGACCAGGGAGAGCAGCGCCTGAAAGAGCGCGGAGACGATCACCCCGGAAAGCAGAATGGGGACGATCTGCGAGGCGGCCTTGCCGGCGATGACGAGGACGAGGAGGACCGCCAGGACGGCGAAGACAAACGCGGCCAATTGGGGGGGAAAACCTTTGCCCAGGAACACCAGCGACAGGGCCGCTCCGAACGCAGCGCCGTAGGAAATGCCCAGGCTGAATTCGAAAACCAGGGGGTTCCGGAAGAGGGACTGGAGGGAGGCCCCGGAGACGGACAGCGCGGCCCCCGCGAACAGGGCGAGCAGGAGGCGCGGCAGCCGGATCCTGAACAGGATATCGGCGTACGGCGAAGGCGCCGCCCCGGCGGCGGGCGATAATCCGCGGCTGATCGTGGTCCAGACATCCCGGAGAGGAATGTGGTAGGAGCCGATGTTCAAGGAAACGAGCAGGAGGATCACCGGCAGGAGGAAGGCCGCCCAGACGATCCAGCCCGGAACCCTAGTTGCGGACCCACTCATCGCAGTTCAGGACCTTGGCGAGCGCCGTGAAGGCGCCGTCGACGCCGTAGAATTCGCGGAAGATTTTGTTTCCCTCTTTTTCAAAGTCGAAGTCCGGGAATTGCCGGGGATGGAAAAGCCGGGCCAGATAGAGCGTCTCGACCAGGACGAGGGCCGGGTCCCACCAGTACCAGAAGCCGAAGGTATAATGAACCCGGCCGGCCCGCACGGCCTTGAGGGACGCCAGCCGCGGATCGCGCAGAATGCCCTCGACGGTCACGGTCCGGTCTCCCGGAAGATAATTGCCCTGGACCAGGATGACGTCGGGATCCCACCGGAGGATCTGCTCGAGCGGGACGGTCGCGCCGGCCGCGCCGAGGTAGGACGGGAGAAGGCCGGCCGCGCAATTCGTCCCGCCGGCCGCGTCGACGGGTTCGTAGGAAACGGGCGTCCTGAGCGGAGATCCCCAGAAGGCCAGATACACGCGAGGACCTGTCCCGGCCGGCGCGACCCGGAGAGCCTGCCGCACGGCCCCGACCCGCTTACGGAAATAATCCGCGAGCTCCCGGGCCCGGTCTTCGCGGCCGATCACCCGGCCGACGGTCTCGATTTCGTCAAGGAGGTTATCGAATTTTCCGGACGAGGCCAGGGCGGCCACCGGAGTCCGGAGCTTGATCTGCATGGTTTCGGTCGACTGGAATTCCGAGGGCGAGGAGAACAGGACGTCGGGCCTAAGCTTGAGGACGAGTTCATAGTTCGGGTCCTGCCCCTGGTTCGAAACCACCGGCAAACCGGCGCCCGCCGGGAAAAGGAGCGGGAAGAGGTGGTCGTGGTGGCGGAGAAAAAAATCCAGCCCCACGAGCCTGTCCCCTCCCCCGAGGGCGACGATGATCCGGGTGATCTCGGGTTCAAGAGAGATGATCCGTCGCACGCGCGGGGGGATACCGACCCTGCGGCCGAGGCTGTCGGTCACTGCGAAAGAGGGACGGTCCTGGGAGGGATCTCCGGCCAAAACGGGCGCCGGGGAGGCGGCCAGGGCAGCCAGGAGAACGAAGAAGGTGAACCGCAGGGCCGGGGTCATGGTGGCATTATACCATTTTCCGGCCGGCCCCTTTCCGCAGGTTCCGGTCATGGTTTTGCGAAGATCGGGATGCCGAAGGCCATCAGAAACGCGGCGGCCGCGTTGGCTTCGAAATTGCCGTAGCCGAGCTTGAGGTCGGGGAACATGTCCACGAAGAATTCGACGCAGCGGACTCTGACGATCTCGTACGAAGGCGGCATGGGGCGGGCTATTTCGCGGCGCCGACGCAGGCCTCCACCAGCTTCTCGACCGCGCCTGATATCGCCAGCTCACAGTGAGCCTTGGG
>JBEKVN010000061.1:0-11078 GCA_049513915.1 Candidatus Aminicenantales bacterium
GTCCTGGCTCGAGTTCTCGTCTCCATCGTGCGCGGCGCGGAGCGTGTCGAAGATGACCAGGCTACCCGGCTGGATCGCCTTTTTATAAAGTTCCCAGTCAGGGCCATCGAGCTTGGGCGGCCGCGTTGAGGCTCCCAAGTGCCAGAAGACCACATCACGGATATCGAGCTTCCGGATCCGCTCGACCAGCAACGGCAGCGGATTTTCGAAATCGCAATAGACGACCGGACGAGCTTTCGTCGACAGCCCAAGGAACGGGGTCCCCGCGCTGATGGCCTTCGCCGCGGCTAAGGAGAGCCACGTTTTTCCGAGACCCCCGCAACTGTGCAGAAGCGTCAAACTGCGCGCCGGCAGGAGTCGCTCGATCGTCCATTCGACGGCGATGTCGAGTTCCTGGAGAGTGCTCCCCGGGATGAGGAAATCGGAAGGGCTGGCGGATGGTTTGTCGAGCTGCTCATAGGCCTCGAGGTCCGACCGGATATCGTCGATGCCGCGCAAGCCGGCCCTGGCCCGGGCTTCGATCCTTCCCAGCACGGTCCGCTTCCGAAGTTCTGAAACCCGATTACGGAAGGCCTCTATATCCACTCGAACATTGCCGTCCATGAGCGATCCGACAAATGCTACGGCGCCATTCCCGCCGATCCGCTCGGCCAGGATCGCGGAATCGATCTCTGCCGGCCGGGACTCTTCCCACATGGCCACGAGGGCCGAGAAGGCCTCCCGAAAATGTCCGGCCGAGAAATCCGCGTCCCGCAGATCGGAACTCTCGAGCAGGGATGGCCGGAAGAGAAGCGGTTGCAGGACAGAGCGCTCGAGGTTGGAGATCACGCCGCCCCTCCCGTGTTCCAGTCGCGCGGCAGCACCTGGCGCCGGCTCATCCAGCGGTCTAGCTGCTGGCGGTCGAACCGGACAAGACGGCCGAGTTTGATGTACGGGATCCGCCGGCGAGATACGAGTTTGAAAAGGTAGGACGTGGAAACCCCGATGTAGGCCGCGGCGCCGGTGACGTCGAAGAAGCGCCCGGGCTCGTCCATCATTCTGCCGCCTCTGCTTTTTTGGGGATATCCTCTTTGTCCTGCACGATCGCCGGATCAAGCTGGTCTTCGATCCCAGGAAACAGCATGTAAACCGGAAGGTTAAAGAACGACGAGAGGGCCCGAGCCTCGTCCGCGTAAATGCGGATCTGGTTCCGCTCTATCCGCGACAACCGTGATGGAAATATCCCGACTCTGGCGCCAACGTCATGCAAAGACAGGCCGCCAAGCAGGCGAGCAGCTCGTAGTGGAGTTATTTTGCGGCCCATGTTCGCGCTCACGGGACATAGGATAGAACGATCTTCCCGGAAGCGTATAAACTGAACAGCCGCGTTTTAAAGTTTGGAGATGAAGGGGCGAGCGGGCGCGCTATCTCGTCAGGTAGTTAATGCCCTTTTGCAGGCGTTCGACGGCCGCACGAATTGCCTGAGAAAGCCCAGACTTGATATATTCATCGATGACCGCGAGATCTCGATACTCTTTGGCGGTGTTTTTCCAGCCACTGGTCCTGGGCACCATAGCCTTGAGTTCGTCTGGCCTTCTTTTTGCCCATCCAGTGGCGATCTGAGTGAACGTAAACCCGTGCTCTTTTTTCAGATCATACCAACAAAGATCTCGAGCAAAGGCCGAACTGCGTTTCGACTCAGCCGAGAATCCGAATAACTTGGTTTTCAACTGGTTCAAATATCTGCATTGCTGTCGGATCGACTCTTTGGTCGTCCACGGGTCCACCGTTATGAACATTACTGGGCCGTTGAGCGGCAAGGCCTGCTGATATCGCCTGAATTCCACAGGGATACCGTCACGGGCATGAGGCTTTGCCATTAATTCAACGGGCCTAAATCCCCAAAGTCCCGGGCCCACTCTTATGTGCTGGTGAAGCGTTACCTCCTGACCATCCCACGATGTGGCGACATCCCATTTTTCATAGAACCACTTATTTCCGGCCGTCCTATCCCGGCTGCCGAGATAAAGCTCCGCTTCAGTCACGTCCTTTACCTTCTTTTTATCCGAAGCCCTGACTATATCATCTGCCCTTTTTTGGTAGGCGAAATGGATCTGAACCTGAGCACGGTCCTTTTGGAAAACTGCGTTCCTGAGCAAAAGCTCGGCCTTCTGTTCCTGGATGGTGAAAGGTCGACTCTTATAGTTGATCAGCTCGTCGAGCCGGCCTTTTGTCTTTCGCATGGACCATCTCCCTTCGATGGACCCCTGAATGAAAGCGGCCGGGCCAGGCGGGCAGGGAATTCCCGCTTTTCGGTTGCAAGCCTAGGCCCGGTCATTGGAATCTCTAACCCCTATTGATTATCGATTTCGTGAGAGAACACCATGAGTTTGTGGCGAATGTGAGTTTTCGTTTCCCATAGACAGTGCTGGATCTCGTCAATCTTCAATGCCTTAGTCGGGCTCTTGGAATCGGGCCATGTCGCTGGGTGGATTACGTCCCCCACGTGAAGAGCCATGATCGGAGTCTCTGTTTCAATGTAGACCCAGACGTCTGCATCACCACGCTTTCCCGGGGGATAAAATTCGATCTGATAGCGAACGGGTTTTGGCTTGGTCATAATTATTGATACCTCCTTCTTCAAGAGTATTCACTAATCAAGCAGGAAATCAAGCTGTGCCACATTTGTGCCACATAGAAGGGTAAATGTGGGCTAAAAAGGGCAAACGCAGACAAATTGACGGGAGGCCTAAAACAGAGCCTAAGTCACTGATAATCCGGTTTATATGGGGGGAAATAAAAGCGCGCCCGGGGTGACTCGAACACCCGACCTGCTGATTCGTAGTCAGACGCTCTATCCAACTGAGCTACGGGCGCGCAGGGGCTTTCAAGCGCGCATAATATAGCGCAAGAAGCCGTTTTTTTCAATGAATCCGTTGTCGAATGCTTGAGACTTGCGCTGAGGAAATTCCTGGGACACGATACCAATTCAAGAAAATTGGCTCATGTCCCGGAATTTCCATAGAATTAGGTCATGTCCCGGAATTCGCGCTTATGCCGAACCGATCTTGAGCACCGCCGCGCCGATGACCTTCCCCGACTTCAGGAGCCGGAGGGCTTCGTTGGCGTGCTCGAGACGATACGTTTCGACGATCGTCCGAATCGGAATTTCGGCCGCGACCTTGAGGAGCTCCTCGCCGTCCGCCCGGGTCGCGTTGGCGACGCTCAGCATCTTCCGCTCCTGGTACAGGTAGCGGCCGTAATCCATCTCCGGGATGGGCGACATGTAGATGCCGGCCGAAGCCACCGTCCCTCCCCTGTCCAGCACCCTCAACGCATCGAGATACAGGTTCCCCGCCGGCGCGAAGATGATTGCGCTGTCCAGCTTCCCCGGGGGGTCGTCCTTGGCCAGCCCCGTCCAGGATGCTCCGAGCTTCTTGGCCAGCCGCCGGTGTTCCTCGCTTCTCGTGAAGACGTAGACGCGGCAGCCCCAGTGCCTGGCGATCTGGATCGCGACGTGGGCCGACGCTCCGAACCCGTACAGCCCGAGCTTCCCTTCCGGCTTGATCCCGCAAAGCTTCAGGGACCTGTATCCGACGATCCCGGAGCACATGAGCGGCGCGGCTTCCACGTCGCTGAAAACGTCCGGCACCGCGTAGGCGAATTTCGCGGGCACGACCATGTATTCGGCATAGCCGCCGTCCTGGTGGAAGCCCGTGAAACGGGCGCTCTCGCAGAGGTTTTCCCGTCCGCTCTTGCAGAAGCGGCAGGCTCCGCAGGCCGAATAAAGCCAGGCCGCGCCCACACGCTGACCGGTCTTGAACCTTTTGGCCCGCGCCCCCCGTTTTTCAATGACCCCGATCACCTCGTGGCCGAGGATCCGCGGCGGCTTGACATCGGGCAGCTCGCCCTCCGCCGTGTGGAGGTCGGTGTGGCAGACGCCGCAGGCTGCGACCTTCACCAGAATCTCATCGGGCCCCGGCTGCGGGACCGGAACGTTCCTGAGCTCCAGCGGGTTTTCCGACGCCGGCCTGAACCTTGTGAGGACCATGGCTCTCATTTGGGTGCCCCTCCCCCTTCTTTCCGGATTTTCCCCTTCAGCCGTTCGATCCGTTTCTCGAAATCCTTCCGGTCGGTGAGGGAGCGGCCCATAGAGACCGCCATGCCCTCCTCGGCCGCGCGGATGGCTTCCTTATAGTCCTTGGCTCTGTGCTCATAATACATCGAGAGTTCGCGGAAACAGAAGGAGTGGTCTCCACCGCTCATGTCCTGCCAGAGAGACACCGCTTTGCTCCAGTCCTGATTTTTCTTGAAATGATGGGAGAGTTTCCTCCTGGCCGTGTCCGACACCTCCGCCGGGAGCCGGCCCTCCAAGGCCTTCTCGAGAAGCTCCGCCGATCGGACCGCGTCCCCGGCGCTTTCGAAGAGCCTGGCCACGCCGTAGAGGTCGAGAGCGTCTGTCTCACCCCTCTCCGCGGCCTCCCGGTTCTTGTCGACGAGGACCGAACCGGCCACGACGACGCTCAGGAGTGATAGGATGTCCTCCTGGTTGTGGTAGAGGATGGGCTCGATCAGGGAGAAATCTCCGGTCCGGATATACTGAAAATAGCGGATCGGGATCTCGGCTCCCGGGATGTCATCCGCCCGCTCGGCCTGGGCGATCTGCTGGGCCAGGTTGGAGAGGCGGCAGTTCTCGTACTTGTGTTTCCAGAGCTGCCGCGCCGAGAACAGGAAATCGAGATGGGGCAGGTTCCGGACCGGAAAGGGTGTGCGGTGCATGGCGAAGCGCGTCTCGAGGAGCGGCATATCGAAAGTCTTGCCGTTATAGGTGACGACCGACCGGAAATTCATGTCCTTGAAAAACTCCGCGACCTCGCGCACGAGCCGGCCTTCCTCGGCCATATCGCTCAGGAAAAACTGGGTGACCTTGAACC
This sequence comes from Candidatus Aminicenantales bacterium, assembly GCA_049513915.1. Lineage (GTDB taxonomy): Bacteria > Acidobacteriota > Aminicenantia > Aminicenantales > Saccharicenantaceae > DATKJS01. Next base: position 4,914 of record JBEKVN010000061.1, read on the forward strand.
GGTCGTCCCGGAAGTACCCCAGCCCGACGAGGAACGGGACGGTTCCCGTCCCGCCCGCGAGGCCCGTCGTTTCGAGGTCGAGGAAAACGGCCGACGCGAGGTCGAGCTCCTCGAAAGCCCGGTCCCGCCCCAGAAAGGCCAGGACGCTCCCCGGGATCTGGAGACCCAGGGCGATCGGGATCTGCCCGTATCGGGCGCTGAGGAGATAGGGATTTTCGTGAAGCTCGATCGGTTCCCGGCGCCGGGCTTCCGGGACGGGCGACGTTGAGGGGGCCTTCCCCGGCCAGCGCTTGTTCGTGAGCGAAATCAGGCGCTCGAGCTTCTCTTTGACCGAGAGCCCGTTTTCGCCGTCGATTTTCTCCCAGGTCGTCTGGACTCTATGGGCGCGCTGACGGGTTTCCCGCTCCCGGCGCAGGTGTTTCAGTTTGTCGTCGATGTCCACGGGTTCTCTTGACTCTCGGATAGGGCGTTCGTGACACCACCATATTAAACCAAGCGCCCGCTCATTTCAACGAATTCCGGCGGGAAGGGGTTGAAATGCGGGCGGAGATGAATATATTAAGGAGAGACGATGAGCCTTTCTTACCACCTGGCTTTCGACCTGGGCGCGGAAAGCGGCCGGGCCGTCCTCGGGAAACTCGACGGCGGCCGGCTTTCGGTTCGGGAGATCCATCGCTTCCCGAATACGCCGGTCCGCCTCTTCGGGCACTATCACTGGAATATTTTCGCCCTTTTCGACGAAATGAAAAAGGCCATGAAGGCCTGCGCCGCCGAGATCCCGTCCGGGCCGGCCAGCATCGCCGTCGATACCTGGGGGGTCGATTTCGGGCTCCTGGCCCGGGACGGCAGCATCCTGGGCCTGCCGTATTGCTACCGCGATTCGAGGACGCAGGGGGCCATGGAGGATTATTTCAAGCTTGTCCCCCGCGAAGCGCTTTACGAGGCCACGGGCATCCAGTTCATGCCCTTCAACACGCTCTTCCAGGTCTATTCCATGGTCCGCGACCGGTCTCCCCTCCTCGACGCGGCCCACGACCTCCTTTTCATGCCCGACCTCTTCAACTATCTTCTGTCCGGGAAAAAGGCCTCCGAGTTCACCATGGCCACGACCTCGCAAATCCTCAACCCCCGGACGCGGGCCTGGGAGCCCGGGCTTTTCCAGGCCATGGGGATCTCCAAGAAAATCCTCCAGGAAATTCTCGACCCGGGGACGATCCTTGCTCCCCTCCTGCCCGAGATCGCCGCGGAGACGGGGCTCGGCGACGTCCCGGTCGTCGCCACGGCAAGCCACGACACCGGCGCGGCCGTCGCGGCGGTCCCGGCCCGGGGAACAAACTGGGCCTATATCAGCTCGGGAACCTGGTCCCTGGTCGGCGTCGAGGAAAAAGCGCCGATCATGACCCGGAAAGCTCTAGACGGCAACTTCACGAACGAAGGCGGCGTGGCCGGGACGATCCGCTTCCTTAAAAACGTCACGGGCTTGTGGCTTGTCCAGCAGTGCCGGAAAGCGTGGGAGGGGACCCGGGCTTATACATATGACGAGCTCGTGCGGGTGGCGGCTGAAGCGCCGCCCTTCCACGCCCTCATCGACCCCGACGACCCGGTGTTCCTCAATCCGCCCGATATGCCCGAAGCCATCCGGGGCTATTGCCGGAAAACCGGTCAGGAGCCGCCGGCCACGGACGCTTCGCTCATCCGCTCCATATTCGAGAGCCTGGCCCTCAAGTACCAGCTGGTCATCGGCCAGATGGTGGACGTTATCGGGCATCCGGTCGAGAGAATCCATATCATCGGCGGCGGCTCTCAAAACCGCCTTCTCTGCCAGTTCGCGGCGAACGCCACGGGCCGCCCCGTGAGCGCCGGGCCGGCGGAGGCCACCGCGGCCGGCAACATCCTCGTCCAGGCCATGGCCCTAGGACGCGTCGGCTCCCACGAGGAGCTGCGGACGATCGTCAGGGATTCCTTCGAGCCCGCGGAGTACGCGCCCCGTCAGGACAAGGCCTGGCGCGACGCGTTCGACCGCTTCCGGACGGTCCTGGGCAATTGACAGTCATGCGCACTCGTATTATAAAAATGCTCGCCCTAACCGAGGAGGGATGCCAATGGATTTATCAGCTATAGAAAAGGCCTATGCCTGGAGTCGCGAAAGGTATGCCGGCATCGGCGTCGACACGGACAAGGCCCTCTCACGCCTTCAGTCGGTCTCCCTCTCCATCCACTGCTGGCAGGGGGATGACGTCGGCGGCTTCGAAAACGCGGCGGCAGGGCTCACGGGCAGCGGCCTCCAGGTCACCGGGAGTTACCGCGGCAAGGCCCGCAACGTCGAGGAGCTCCGGTCGGACCTCCGCCAGGCCTTCGCCCTGATCCCCGGCCGCCACCGCCTCAACCTCCACGCCATGTACGGCGAATTCGGCGGCCGGCCGGTCGACCGGAACGAAATCGAGCCGGGCCACTTCAGGGGCTGGGTGGAATGGGCCAAACAGGAAAACCTGAAACTCGACTTCAATGCCACGTGCTTCGCCCACCCAAAGGCCGCGGCCGGATTCACCCTGAGCAGCAAGGACCCGGCCATCCGGAGGTTCTGGACCGATCATGTCAAGCTCTGCCGCAAAATCTCCGCCTATATGGGCCGCGAGCTCAAGGCGCCCTGCCTCCACAACCTCTGGATCCCGGACGGGACGAAGGACATCCCTGTCGACCGCTGGACGCCCCGCACGCTTCTCAAGGAGTCCCTCGACGAAATCTACGAGGCGGATTACAGCCCCCTCCAGATGAAGGACGCCCTGGAGAGCAAGCTGTTCGGCATCGGGAGCGAATCCTTCGTCGTCGGCTCCCACGAGTTCTACCTGGGATACGCCTTCACCAAGGGGAAAATCGTCTGCCTCGACCTAGGCCATTTCCATCCGACCGAATCCGTGGCGGACAAAATCTCGGCGGTCCTTCAGTTCTCGGACGAGATCCTGCTCCACGTGAGCCGCGGCGTCCGGTGGGACAGCGACCACGTCGTGCTCCTCACCGACGAGATCCGCGGCCTGGCCGAGGAGATCGTCCGGAGCCAAGCGCTCGAGCGGACCCATCTCGCCCTCGACTACTTCGACGCCAGCATGAATCGTATCGGGGCCTGGGTTTTGGGGGCCAGGGCCACGCTCCGGGGGCTGCTCATCGCCCTTCTCGAACCGCAGGCGAAGCTTCAGGAGCTCGACGGCGCGGGAAACGTCCTGGCCCGCCTCGCCGCTCTCGAGGAGCTCAAGGCCATGCCGTTCGGCCCGATCTGGGACCAATTCTGTCTCCAAAACGGCGCGCCCCCGGGCGACCTTTGGCTCCGCGACGTCGAGGCTTATGAAAAGACTTATTTGAGCAAACGCTAGGCGTCACATTCCGTTAGGTCGCCCAAAATAGCGGTTGACGCCTGGCCAAAAATCAATAAACTGGTCTTAGCGTCCCTTGAAGCCGCCGGATCATGGACCAGAATAAGAGCTCGGTCAAGGTGATTTCCAGGGCCGGGACCCCTATCGACGCCAAGGCCGTCGAGAATGCCCGGGATATTCTCCACCAGCTGGGCAACACCGTCTCGGCTATGAAGATCTATCCCTCCGACCACGTTACGATTAAGTATTTCATCGACGAGCTGACGCAGAAATTCACAAGTTTCCTGGACGCCCAGGGCAAATTGGAAATCGCCGTCGCCGAGTACTCTTTCTTCTGCGGCGACAAGGTTGTCTACACGGACGAAATGACCATCAAGAGCCTGCCGTTCTTTTTTTTCAAGGACGGCATGCAGATGCTCTACTTCTACCAGGGGCTTGACCGCGGCGAGATCGGCGACTTCCTAGAGCTCATCAAGTCCGAATCCCAGAAGCCCGGCGGCGAGGGAGACATCGTCACGGCCCTTTGGGAACGCGACTTCTCCAATATCCAGTACTATGCGCCCGACGATTACCTGGAGAACCGGATTATTGAAGAGAGGACCGAATCCCAAACCAAGGCCGGGGTTCCGATGCTCCCCGAATACGCCCAAGATGTCATAGAAATCAAGGTCGACATGTCGAAGTTCACGACCGGAAAAATCGAGCTTACGCCCGAAGACAAAGCCGATGTCCAGAAGCTCTCGGCGGACAAGTCGCTCGAAAACGAGGAGCAACCCCGGTTCGCCTTCGAGCAGGCCATGGCCGAGGGGTCGGAGGAATCCCGGAAGAGTCCCGCCGCGGCCATGGACCCGACCTTGACCGAGGCCGAGCTCCAGACGCTCGAAACCCTGGTCCGCGCCAACCGGACGATCTTGCCGGACGAGGAATTTCTGAACCTCATGATCGAGATCCTCAACCTTGAAAAAGGCCTGGACGGTTTTGGAGCCGATCTCGACGTTCTGGCGGATTACCACCACGAGCAGCTCGAGAAGGGGAATTTCGGCTTCGCCATCCCCCTCGTCCATAAGGTCCGGGAACTCCGGACCTTCCTCGCTTCGTCGAATCGCGAGAAGGCCGCCCGCCTGGACGCCTTCCTGGCCACGATCATCAGCCCCAAGACCGTGGAGGCGATCCAGAACCTGCTCGAAAAAAGCAAGACCGTGGATTGGAACGCGCTCGTTGATTTCTTCGTCCTCATGGCGGGCCCGGCCCTGCCCCTGGCCGCCGACGTTTATGAATCCGTTCCCGATCCCAAGACCCAGGAAAAGATCCTGGAATTCATGAACTCGGTGAACGCCCAGGATCCCAGGGAATTGGCCGCTCAGGCCGCCGACGAGAGGCCCCAGCTCTCCAGGGCGATCATCGGGCTCCTGAGCCAATCCCCCGGAAAAAAAGGGCTCCCCCACTTCTCGGTCTTCCTGGGCCTGAAAAACAAAGAGATCAAGCTCGAGGCCATCCGCGCCCTGGGACAGTTCCGGGACGAGATGGCCAACCGGATCCTGCTTGGGTTCCTCGATGACAAGGACGAGGATATCCGCATCCAGGCGGCCCTGAAGCTCAACCCCGTCGAGGAAATATCGAGGATCCAGCATCTCATCCGTGAGGCCGAAGGGCGGTCGTTCCGGGACAAGAGTTTGAAGGAAAAGCAGGCCATCCTGTCTTTCCTGGGTAGGACGCAGACCGAGGAGGCCATGACATTCCTCCGGAAGGTCTTTACGAAACGGGGCCTCTGGATGTCGGCCAAAGCCCGGGACATGAAGCTGGCCGCGGTTTCCGGCCTGGAGGGCTTGGGCACCGGGGAGGCCGCGAAGCTGCTCGAAAAAGGGGCGCAATCCCGGGACAAGGCCCTCCAAGAGGCCTGCTCCCGGGCCCTGGCCCGCCTGGCGCAGGCCAAGACCGGACAAGCGTGAGGCGGTAACGTGAGCGAAACTGAAATCAAGACGTCCGGGCGGGACGGCCGGAGGCGCGACGTACGGCCCGACATCAAGGCCTTTCAGAAATCAGCCGTCGACCTTCTCATCCGTTTCCACATCGTGACCAAGAACGCCAAGCTCTACCAGCCCAATAACGCGATGTTCCAGGAGCAGGTCAGGCAGCTCTTCGAGGCCATCGAGGCCTTCCTGAAAGAGGAGGACGCGGCCTCGCTCCAGGTCCGCCAGAGCGCCCTGTTCTTCAACGGCGTCCGCCTCAAGTTCGTCCTGGGAACGTATCCCATCTTCAAATCCATCCTCGAGGAATTCCGGACCCGGGAGATCAGCACGCTCTCTTTCCTGGCCGGGCTGACCCAGGACGAGCTGACGCGCTTCATTTCGGTCTTCGGCAAGCGTGATAAAAAAGAGGACATGGCGTACGAGAAACTCCTGGCCGACCTCGCGGACGCCGGCGTGCGGAACGTCCGGATGGAAACGGTCTCGGCCACAGAAACCTTCACCAGCCTCCACAAGGACACGGCGCGGATCTACTTTCTGAGCATCCTTCACCTCAAGGAGAGTTTCGAGCGGGACCAGAGGAACGAGAAGATCCAAATCAACACGACGCGGCGCCTCATGCAGTCGATCTTCAACCACATTGTGGACAACGAGGCCTTCATCTACGGCCTGACGAACCTCAAGAACTATGACGAATATACCCTGAACCATTCCATCAACGTATGCATGCTGGCCCTCGCCCTCGGGCGGCGGCTCGGCCTCAGCCGGAGCGAGCTCGTGGACCTGGGCATCGCGGCCTTTTTTCACGACCTGGGAAAACTCGACACCCC
>JBEKVN010000062.1:0-11061 GCA_049513915.1 Candidatus Aminicenantales bacterium
AGTGGGGTGGACCCATCGAAAGCCGGGCCCGCGTTCTTGTGGAAATCGCCGGCGGCATCCGGGCGCTCGCGGGAAGCGATTTCGCCGTGATCGTCAAGCTCAACTCCACGGATTTTCTGGACGGCGGACTAACCCCCGGGGACAGCGTCCGGGCCGCGGTCCTGCTGGAAGCCGCCGGGATCGATGGCATAGAGGTCAGCGGCGGCATGGCCGAAGCGGGCCGGGGATCGATCTGGCCGGGACTGCGCAAGGAGGAGGACGAAGGCTATTTCGTGGCCGCGGCCGCCCGGATCAAGGCCGCCGTCAAAGTTCCCGTCTTCGGGCTCGGGGGCATACGGACATTCGCGGTCGCCGAAAAGATCGTCCGGGAGGGACGCGCCGATCTCATCTCGCTCAGCCGGCCGTTCATCCGCGACCCCTTTCTCTTAAAGAATTTCCGGGAGGGGCGGATCGCGAAATCCGAGTGCATTTCCTGCAACAAGTGCATGAATCTCCGCGGCATTCGCTGCGCCGAGCTCAAGAATTGAAATGGTCGGCCGCGTCCCCCCCGGTGCTTTTCTATTCGGGGCTGAGGGGCTGACCTCCACTCCAGAGTGCGGCTTACGCTAAGCCGCACATGACGTTCCGGCCATTCCCCCCAGCCCCTCTCTATGCACCGGGGGGCGCGTCCCTCCATTCGGGGGGTAAGCTCCGGCGCGTCGCATTCCGGATTTTAGGCGTCGAGGTCGCGGCGCGCCGCTTCCATTAATAGAAAGAAAGCCTGGCCTTCGGTGGCCGTCCCGGGGGCTTCGAAGGTCGGTGAGCCGCACACGTCCTGGACCAGTCCAAGGGCGTCGACCTTGGCCCGCGCCGCTTCCCTCATCTTGTCCGCCTTTAACTTGTAGGCTGTGGCGATCCAACCGCCCTTGATGCCCCGGTAAATCGTATAGGCCAGCATCTGGGCCAGGTTGACCTCGACAAAGGTCTTGGGGTTGTCGAGGACATCGTGAAAAAGGCCGTCGGGCCGCTGGTGAACCAGGCAGCCCTCGAGAACCTCACGGACATACCCCTCGAGGCGATTTCTTTCGGCCGGCATCCGGTCCGGCAGGGCCCTTCGGACGCGGGTCATCCCGGCCGCGGCCCAGCCGTTCCCCACGCCCCAGAAATCCTTCCGTCCGAAATCGTTCTTGGCGTCGTCCCAGATGTGGGAGAAAAGCTTCTTCTCTTTGTTCCAGAGGAGCTTGCGGAACCCCTCGACCTGCGTCAGGGCTTCCCCGGGCCGGCCCGCAACGGCCAGGAAGGGAGGCGCCATGTACATCGAATCGATCCAGACCTGGGGCTTGTCGTCGATATGATAAAGCGTCCCGTCCTTGCGCCGGGGCGCTTTGTGGAGAAAGTACTCGAGCATCCCGTCGGTGCCGGCCTTGAGCTTCGTGTCCCCGGTGCGTAAGGCGGCGTGCAGGACGGCCTCGCCGTTAGCGCCCGGATCGGTGACGCCGTGGTTGTCCGAGACCTGGCCTAGCCGGCCATCGTCGGAGACGCGGACCAGGGCTTCCTTGGCCATCAAAATAACGAGGTCCTCTTCGCCGAGCTCGAGGAGGGCCTGGGCCGCGACGCCCTGTTCCCAGGCATGCCGTTGCATGGTCAGCATGGCCAGCTTGACCTTTTCGACCAGTGGGTCCGCCGTGGTCGAGCCCGTCCCCGGAGCGCCGGCGGCTTTCCCGGTCCATAATGCAACGGGCCCCGCGGCGGCCAAGAGGCTCTTCACGGCTGCTCTTCTTCTCATTGATAGGCCCTCCGCCCGTTCAAATGTCCGCCTCGCAGCGCCGCGCAGATTCTACTTCAGACCCTATGGCACGGGCAAGAGGAACAGCCTAACCGCTCCGGCAGTGGCCGGGAAGCTCCGGCGGATATGGACACCCGCTTGAAAAGACATCTGCCTCCGCTGTAATATCCCGCCCGCAGGAGGCCACATGATCAATAAACTCCCGAAACTTGTCCTTTGCCTGACCATCCTCACATCGTCCGTCATGCCGGCCGCGTCGGCCGATCCCGCATCCGGTCTCCGGATTTTCAATGTCAAAGATTATGGGGCGACCGGCCGCAAGGCCGACAACGCGCAGGCCGCAATCCAAAAGGCCGTGGACGCCTGCGCCGCCGCCGGGGGCGGTATGGTCTACATTCCTCCCGGAGAATACAGCTCCGGAACCATCCATCTTAGGAGCCACGTCCGTTTACACGCGGAAGCGGGGGCGACGGTCTATTCCATCCACAATAAAGCGCTGTTCGACAAGGACGCCCTTCTCTACGGCGAAGACCTGGACAACATCACGATCGAGGGCCGCGGCGTCTTCGACGGCGAAGCCGCCTATGATTGGCGGCTCAAGGGAGATCACCAGGACGACTTCATCCGGCCCAACCAGCTCGAGATGGAAAAGCTCGGCAAACCTCTCTTCCGCTCATTTCCCAAGCCCGACCAGACCGGCAAGATGCTCCTCCTCGTCCGCTGCAAGGATGTCCGGATCTCCGGAGTCTCTTTCATCGATTCGCCCTCCTGGACGATGCATCCCGTGCACTGCGAGCGGATGGTCATCGACGGGATCTTTATCCGCACGAGCCTCAAGAACGGCGTCTGGGCCGACGGCATCGACCCCGATTGCTGCAAGGACCTCCGCATCTCGAACTGCGCCATCGAAACCGGCGACGACGCCCTCGTTTTCTACTCCATGGACTGGTTCGGCCCGGCCACGCCGTGCGAGAACATCACGGTCACGAACTGCCGTCTGAGCTCGGCTTCGAGCGCCATCAAGTTCTGCGACGGGAATATCGCCGGCATCCGCAACGTCACGATCGATAACTGCGTCATCACCAACTCCAACCGCGGCATCGCCTTCATGACCTTCGACGGCGGCCCGGTCGAGAACGTCGTGCTCTCCAACCTGACCATCGAGACCGTCCGCAACGACTGGTTCTGGTGGGGCGACGGTGAGCCGTTCCACTTCAACATCCGGAAGAGGAGCGAGGTCCACGCCAACTGGCCGAAGGAGAAGGACCGGCCGGCCGGGGCCATCCGAAACATCAAGATCCAGAACGTCATCGCCCGCGGCTACGGGATGAGCGTCTGCAACGGCCACCCGGACTCCTGGCTCGACGGCGTTAGCTTCGAGAACGTCAAGCTTACGATCGCCCACGACCCCAAGGCGCCCTACGACAAGGCGGTCCAGGCCATCAAGTTCGAGTTGGCCCGTAACCTCAGGCTGAAGGACTTCGAGGTCGTGTGGGAGAAGCCCCTCTATGACCGGTGGCAGAGCGCCCTCTCTTTCGAGGACGTCAAGTGGCTCGTCCTCGACGGGGTGCGGGCCCGCCAGGCCAAGGACGGCGGGGACGCTCCGGCGATCGTTTTAAGACGGGTCAATGACGCCGTCATCCGCAACTGCCGCGCGGACGAGGGCACCGGGACGTTCCTGTTCCTTTCCGGACGCGAGACCAGCGGCATCGTCCTCGCCGGGAACGACCTGCGGTGGGCGAAAACGGCCTTTACCCTCGCCGACGGGGCCGGGGAGAAAGCCGTCGAAATAAAGAATTGAAATTTGGCGGGCGTTCGAATACAGTGATCTGTCCTCGGTTGCCGAGACCCCATGCTGAAAAGCCGGACGCCTGACCCTCTCGAGACGATCCACGCCCGCGTGCGGGCCCGTTTCCCGCTACTCGACCACGATGCGCAGGGCCGGCCGCGAATCTACCTCAACAGCGGCGCCGGGAGCCTGATGGTCGATTCCGCGATGGAGGCGGCGGCCGAGGCCAACCGGACGCTAAATCCCATGCCCGGGGCCGTCTGCCGGACTGAAATCGACACGGCCCGCCTTCACGACCGGGTCCGCGGGATCGCCGCGGATTTTCTCCATGCCCGGAGCAGCCGCGAGATCTCCTTCCACCATTCGACCACGGCCGCCCTTTTCAACCTGGCCTTCGCCCTGCGAGACTTCACCGCCCCCGGGGACAACCTCGTGGTCACGGACCTCGACCATATGGCCAATGTCTCTCCCTGGGAAATCGTCATCGGGACGGAACTCGGCCGCGAGATCCGCCGGGCCGCGGTCTCGAACGAGGGAACCCTGGACGTCGATCATCTCCTAAGCTTGGTGGACCGTCGCACCAGGGTCCTGGCCATGACCATGGCCTCCAACGGGTTCGGCTCCGTGCCGCCGCTCGCCGAGATCATCGCGGCGGTACGGCCTAAGGCGCCGGGTTGCTTGGTCGTCATCGACGCCGTCCATCACGCCCTCCACGGTCCCATCGACGTCCGAGCCATCGATTGCGACGCTTTGGCGTTTTCCGGCTACAAGGTCTTCGGGCCCATGCTCGGCGTCCTCTGGGGGAAAGAGTCGGTCCTGGAAATGGCCAGGCCCTACCGGGTCGAAACCAATAAGAATGAGCCCCCCTATAAGTTCGAGCAGGGCATGCTCAACAATGCCTCCCTGGCCTCCCTCGAAGCGGCCATCGAGTATATCCTTTGGCTTGGCGAAGAAGCCGCCGGGCCGGAGCGCGCCTTCGCTGGCCGCCGTGAAAAGTTCGCCTACGCGATGACCGTCATCGCGGATTATGAGAAGCGCATTTCCCGCCGTGTTCTCGAGGAGTTCAGGAAGCTTGACCCCGGCCGATTCACGTACTTTGGCCTCAAGGACCCGGACCGCTGTGGCGAGCGGGACCCGACCTTCGCCTTCGAGATATCCGGGGAATCGGCGTCGGATACAAAAAAGCGCCTCTGGGAGCGGCACGGCATCCAAATCGCCGACGGCAACCATTATTCGGCCGCCGTCTTCCGCCACCTGAAGAAGCCGGCCCTGTGCCGGGCGAGCTTCGCCCACTACGACACGATGGAGACCGTCGAGCAGTTCCTGGCCGCGCTCGAAGACATCGCCGGGGGGAAGCCGTGATAAAGACATCCGCCGCGGCCAAGCGCCTCGCGCTGCCGGCCATTCTCGCCGCCTGCCTCCTCCCCGTGTTCCTCCCGGCCCAGCCGACCGAGCTTCTGCGGAAGCCCGAGAACTTCGAACGGAGCCGCGACTACGACGCCCTCCACTACAAACTCGCCCTGGTGCTCCATGACAAGGAAAAATCCTATCGAGGCGAAAACACGATCACCGTGGCCTCCCTCAAGGACGACCTGAAATCGCTCGTCTTCGACGCCGAGGGGTTCACGGTGACGGAGGTCGCCGGCCCGGACGGGCGGCCTCTGCCATTTGCCGTCGAAAATAAAAAGCTCATCATCTCCCTTTTGAGAGGGCTAGCCTACGGGGAAAAGGTTTCGGTCGCCGTCCGTTTCCACCAGGAAAACCCCAAAACGGGCCTGAAATTCGTCGACGCCGGGCCCGGCCACCCGGCCCAGATCAACACGTACGATTGGCCCGAGGACGGGCATCACTGGTTCCCATGTTACGATTACCCGAACGACAAGGTGACGAGCGAGGTCATCGCCACGGTCCGGGGAGATTATAAGGTGCTGTCCAACGGCCGGCTGGTGGAGGTCCTGCAGGATAAGTCCGCCGGGACCTCGACCTGGCACTGGTCGCAGGAGGAACCCCACCCCACCTACTGCATCATGCTGGCCGCCGGCCCGTACGAGGTCATCAAGGATTCCCTCGGCACGCTCCCGGTCGATTATTGGGTTTATCCCAAGGACGTCGCCGACGCCCCGCGTTCATTCAAGAAAACTCCCAGAATGATCGAGTTCTACAACAAGACCTTCGGCTACGCCTACCCTTGGGCCAAGTACGACCAGGTCTGCGTCGCGGGCTACGGAGGGGGCATGGAAGCGACGACCGCCACGATCCTCGGTCAGTCGACGATCCACGACGAACGGGCCGACCAGGACTTTTCGAGCGACGGGCTGGTCGCCCATGAACTCGCCCACATGTGGTGGGGAAACCTCGTCACGGAGCGAGCCTGGCCCGACGTCTGGCTGAGCGAGAGCTTCGCGACATACGCGGAATATCTTTTCACGCGCTCCGACCGGGGCGAGGACGAAGGCGCCCTGAACCTCGAAGAGAAGAAAGCGGGCTACCTCGCGGAAGCCCAAACCCGCTACATCCGCCCCATCGTCTTCAACCGCTACAACGGACCCTGGGAGATCATGGACGCCCATTCCTATCCCAAGGGCGCGGCCGTGCTCCACATGCTCCGCTATGTCCTGGGCGACCGGGCCTTTTTTAGAGTGCTCGGGGAGTTTTTGCACCGTTTCGCCTTCAAGAACGCCGACACCCGCGATTTCATGACCGTCGTCAAGGAGACGACCGGGGAGAATCTGGATTGGTTCTTCGAGCAATGGATCTATAAGCCCGGTCACCCGGTGTTCGAGGTATCCGGGACCTGGGACGAACCCGCCGGAAAGCTCCTTCTCAAAGTCCGCCAGGTCCAGGATTTTTCCCGCGGTATTCCGGTTTTCCGGACGCCGGTCGTCATCGGAATCCGGGCGGCCGGGGAAAACGTCTCGGAAAAAAAATGGATCGAAAAAAGCGAGGAGGACTTCGAGTTCAAACTGGCGGCTAAACCCCGGCTCGTCCGCTTCGACGAAGGGAACCAACTCCTGAAGGAGCTCATCTTCAAGAAGTCGGCCGAAGAGCTGATCTTTCAGATTCAGAATGACGACGTCGTCGGACGGATGTGGGCGGCCGGCGAGCTCCAGAAATTCCCCAGCGACCCTACCACCCGGGAAGCCCTCCTCCAGGCGGCGCGAAAGGATGTCTTCTGGGCCGTCCGGCGGGCGGCCGTCGAGACGCTGGCCAAAATCGGCGCCGCGGACCTCGTCCTGTTCTTCAAGGAAAAACTGGCCGACGGGAACTCTCAGGTCCGGGCGGCCGCCGTCCGGGCGCTCGCGGCGATGAAGTCTCCTTCTCTCGCCCCGTTCTTTGTGGACGTCTTCAACCGGGATTCAAGCTACGTCGTCCAGGCCGAGGCTTTGATAGCGATCGGAGAATGCGGCGGCCGGGACCGGATCGCTTTTCTGCGCAAGGCCGCGGGTCTGGCCTCGCCCCGGGATATGCTCAAAAGGAACGCCGAATCGTCCATCAAAAAAATCGAGAATGCCCCGGTCAATAAGTAAATCCGGGATGGAGGACAGGGTCCTTGCCGTCAAAAGAATTTGAGGATAAAGTCATATCGTCCGAGGAGGTCTCATGAAAAGATGCTCGAAACCGGCGGTCCTGATTTGTTTATTCCTGGCCGTTCTCATTGCCGGGCCCTCATTCCCCCAGGAAAAGCCGGCCCCCCGGCCGGTCGTGTCCAAGGAGATACCCGTCGGCCGGGCTCTCTACGACAAGCTGCGCAAGGAAGGCCGCAATCTGGTCAAGTTCGACGGCCTGGCCCGGCTCAATTGGACCTCCGACGGGAAAGCCTATTATGTCTTTGAGGACGGGACCTTCAAAAGGGTGGATCTCCTCGGCGGCGAGAAATCTCCGCTCTTCGATGACGTCAAGATCTTGGCCGCGGTGAACCTGGCGACCGGCCGGCAGGAAGCCAAGCTCCCGTTCAGCCGTTTCGAGTATCTCGAGGACGGGGCGAAGATCCAGTTTGCGGCCTTCAATAAGGTCTTCATCTATGACCTCGCCGCCGGGAAGCTCGTCTTCTATGAGCCTGAACGCACGGTTTCGGGCGTGAGGGGGCGCGGCTACGGCGACGTCCTCTCCCCAGACCTTAAGCTCCGGGCCTTTAGCAGGAACTACAACCTCTACGTCAAGGACATGGACGGCAACGAAACGGCGCTGACGATTGACGGGACCGAGGATCTCCGGAACGGCTTCCCCGATTGGGTCTACCCGGAGGAGCTGGACCAGTACCAGGCGTTTTGGTGGTCGCCCGACTCGAAAAAGATCGCCTTCATGCAGTTCGACGAGAGCCCCGTGGCCAAGTACCCGATCGTCCACGACATCGCGCCCATGCCCCGGTACGAGCTCCAGGGCTATCCCGTTCCGGGAGCCAACAACCCCATCGTCCGGCTTTTCGTGGCCGATGTCGCCTCGAAAAAAATCGTGCGGCTCGAAACCGGCGACGACCTGGACGTCTATCTGTACCGCGGTCAATGGACGAATGACGGCCGGGAATTCACCTACCACCGCCTGAACCGCCTCCAGAACCGGGTCGAGGTATTCGCCGCAGATCCCGCGACGGGCAAGACGCGTCTCGTCCTGGCCGACGAAGACCCGTGCTACATCGACGAGACCACGCATCTCCTCTTCCTCAAGGATAATCAGCGCTTCCTCTGGAGCTCGGAGCGGAGCGGCTGGCGTGAGATCTATCTCTACGATCTCGGCGGGACACTCGTCAAACAGCTGACCAACGCCCGCCTGCCCGTCCAGAGCATCCTGGGCGTCGATGAGGCCGGCGGCTGGATCTATTTCACGGGGGCCGAGATGAACGGCACCGAAACCCACCTCTTCAAAGTCCGGTTGGACGGCACGGGTTTCGCCAAAATGACGCGGGAACCGGGGACCCACATGATCAGTTTCGCGCCCGGTTTCGCATACTATACCGATTCTTTCTCGAACTACGATTCGCCGCCCAAGGCCGTCCTCTGCCAGGCTGACGGCAAAGCCGTACGGACCATCGGCCAAGCCGTCCCGAGCCAGGAATTTCAGGGGCTGAAACTTCTCGAGCCGGAGCATTTTCTTTTCAAGTCCGCCGACGGCAAGTACGACCTCGACGGTTTGATCTATTTCCCCGGCCACTTCAACCCGAAGGAGAAGTACCCAGTCCTTCTTTCGGTCTATGGCGGGCCCGGCTCCAAAGGCGTCTCCAACAGCTACAAGATGAACGACGGCAGCCAGGCCCTGGCCCAGCTTGGGTTCCTCGTGGCGATGTGCGACTACCGGGGCGTCTCCGGCCGCGGCAAGGGCTTTCAGAATCTTCATTACTTGAAACTCGGCCAGGTCGAGCTCGAGGACCACGTCGCCTTCGTCAAGGCGCTCGCCCAAAGGCCCTACGCCGACACGGGCCGCGTCGGCATCACCGGCCACTCCTACGGCGGATATTTCACCTGCCTCTGCCTGCTCAAGGAGCCCGGCGTCTTCCACGTGGGCGTCGCCGGCGCCCCGGTCACGGACTGGAGGAACTACGACTCGATCTACACCGAACGCTACATGCGCCGGCCCCAGGACAATCCGGACGGCTACGACCAGGGGTCCTGCCTGACGTACGCCAAGAACCTCAAGGGGAAGCTCTTCATCCACCACGGCGCCGTGGACGACAACGTCCACCCCGCGAACACGATCCAGCTCGTCCAGGCCCTGCTCAAGGAAAACAAGACCTTCGACCTCATGATCTACCCCGAGCAGCAGCACGGCATCGGCTTCCAGCGCTACCCCGAGTCGCGTGTCGAATATTTCATCGAGCATCTCAAACCGGTCGTGAAATAGGAAAGAAAGGAGTCATCCCATGGCCAAGTTCGAAGGCGTGAAATGGGCCCCGCGGCAGATGCGTTATCTCCTGCCCGAAAAGGAGCTCGATATCCTCGAGCCCGACGCCAAGGTGTACGGGGTCTCGCGGTCGATCTTTTATGCCACCTTCCTCTGTTTCGAGGGCATCCGTTTTTTCGCTAAGAGAAATTCCAAAGGCCAGCTCGAGGTGAGCTTCCTGAACTGGCACAAAAACCTGGAGCGCTTCCAGAGGGGTATGGCTTTCAACCTGAGCAAAAGCCAGGCCGGCCTCATCCCGTCGGTCGAGGAGATGGAGAATGTCATCGTCCATCAGTACTTCAAGGAGCCTGCCGTCCGCGCCTTTCTCGAGGAGATGGCCGATGCGGGCGCTCAGGGCTACCTGAGGCCCTTCACGGTGGACGAAGAGCAGTCCATGGGAGTCACCTTCCCCTCTCAACCGGCCATCCGGGCCATCTTCTGCCGGTATGACAATTACCTCGGCGAGCCGTTCACCGGAGTCGTCATCCCTCACCTCATCCGGGCGACCAGCGCCAACAAGACGGGTTGGCTGAAGCTCGGAATCAACTACCTGATCAGCCTGAAGGCCATCGACGCCGCCAAGGACGTCGATCCCCTGGCGGCCGCGGCCCTCTTCCTCGACGACAAGACCCACCGGAATCTTGAAGAGCGGTGCATCACAGAATGGGATTCGTCGTGCTGCCTCTTCGGGTTCAGGGACGGGACCGTGATCAAGATCCCGGAAAGCGAGCTCATCCTCCCCTCGATCACGATCCAGGGCATGGTCAGCATCCTCCGGGAAATGGGCGTCAAGGTCGAGGAACGGCACATCCCCTACGGCGAGCTCATCGGCCGGATCAAAACGAACGACCTGGTCGTCGCCGCGAGCATCGGAACGGCCGGCATCATGAACCGGTGCCAGAAGCTTCTCTGCGTGGACAAGGCGAACGCCGTCGTGGCCACCCACCTTCCCGATACCGGGCACCCGCTCTACGGACGGCTGGCCGAGGCCAAAGCGCATTACTGGGACATTTACAAGGAAAAGGCCAGGCTCGCCCCGGGCATGAACCTGTTCAAGTACGCTCTTTGAAATGGGGACGGTCCTGGTTTTCCCAGAAAACCAGGACCGTCCCCATTTCTTCGTCCCCGGAGCTAAAGCCCCATGGCGATCAGCATCCAGAACTTGTCCCCCAGCTCGAGGTACTTCTGGATAGCGGCCCTGGCGAAGTCGTTCGTGTATTTCGTCAGGTACTGATTCACCGTAAACGGCTCCTTGTCGGACGTCTTGCTGGCCAGGATATCCTGGACTTTTTTTTCGAGCATCGGCAGGTCGGCGAAGGCCTTCTCTTCGAACTCGGCGATCGTCCCCTCGACCTGGGCCTTCGTCGCCCCCCACCTGATCGTCGCCAGCCGGTTGGCCCGGCGGAACGCCCAATCGGCCGAGTCCAGTCGGAACCGGTGCTGGCCGCAGACCTCGAAGCCCGGAGGCAGTTCCGTCGCGCCGGCGAAAATGGGGATCCGGGCGCTCATGGCGGGGTTGTCGAAGGCGAACCAGCAGATGGCCCCGACGGCGGGCGGCAGCCAGCCGCGGACCTGGATGACCGTGGCGTAGGAACATCCTGAAATGGGAATCGTCCTGGGCATATTGATGGTC
>JBEKVN010000063.1:0-10747 GCA_049513915.1 Candidatus Aminicenantales bacterium
GAAGGGTGCCTCAAGGCCGGCCTCCCGCCCGACGCCTGGCAGAAGGGGGCCAAAGTGTGCGTCTTCGAGGCCATCGTCTTCCACGAATAAGCGCGGTATTTCACGCCGTTCCCAAGATCATCAGGGTCGGACGGGTCCTGTCACGGTGCGTCATCGGAAAGGGCCTCGGGGATGGCCTCCACTCCAGAGTGCGTCTTGCGCTAAGCCGCACATGACGTTCCGGCCATACCCCCTTCGGCCCTTTCCAAGCCAGGGCGGAGGGAAAATTGTGCCCATCTTGAACCACCACTCCTCACACTCGGAGAATTCCTGATACCAAGCAGCATTCGAGTGTGAGGGCCGGAGGGAAGCCGCCCCCTGGACCCCCCAGCGCTCTCGCGCAATCCCCTTCCGCCTCGGGCGGGCGGGGACTGGCACCGGGCCACCCGTCAATTACCTTAATGCGGCCCTCGACCACGACCTCGATCTGTTAGGGAACCGATCCTTCTGATATAATAGATAATTAAACGACGGCTTTGCTCGCGGAGAAGATGACCGACAATGCCCATATACGAATATAGATGCACGCAGTGCCACTCCACAGTCGAGGTGCTGCAAAAGGCCAAAGACAAGCCGCCCCAAAAGTGCCCGAAATGCGGCGGCTCGCTGGTAAAACTCATCTCTTCGTCGGCCATCCAGTTCAAGGGAAACGGCTGGTACATTACGGATTACGCCAAGAAGAACTCCCCGTCTCCGGACGGCAAGCCTGCCGAGAAACCTGACAGGAAGCCGGATGCGACCCAGGAAAAGAAAGACCCGCCCAAGCCGACGCCGTCCTCGTCCGACTGAAGCTCCATGGGCTGACAGCCGGGGGGCCTATTGGCTTGAACCCCCCGCAGTCATCAAGAGGCTGCCGAGGGCGGCCTCTTGATGGCGTCCGTGGGATCCAGCGAACGGGATTGACTCAGCCCGCCCCCCCCCGCTTTTGACACGCCCGGAAGCCCCGGGATAGAATGGCCCCGTGAAGGAAAAGAGGGTGGTCTTCCTCGACAGGGACGGCACGCTCAACCGGGACGTCGGCTATCCCGGCCACTGGAGCCAGATCCACATCTATCCGTACGCGTTTGACGCCGTCCGCAGAATCCGGGAGGCCGGCCTGGCGGCGGTCGTCATCACGAACCAGTCGGGCATCGGGCGCGGGTTCTTCAACGAAGACGAGCTGGCCGCCCTTCACACGCGCTTCGCCGCGGCCTTCAAAAAACGTCGGGCCCGCCTGGACGGGTTCTTCTATTGCCCCCATTTTTCCGCCGCCGTCCCCGCCGCCGGGGAAAGCGACTGCTCCTGTCGCAAGCCGAGCCCCGCGCTGGGATTGCGGGCCGCGGCCGAGCTCGGCCTGGATCTCCAAGGATCCTACATGGTCGGGGACAAAGCAGCCGACGTCCTCTTCGGCCTCAACGTCGGAGCCTTGCCCGTCCTCGTCCTCACGGGATACGGGAGGCAGTCTTCGCGGGAGCTCGAGGCCGCCGGCATCCGCCCTGCCCACGTGGCGGAAAACCTCGCGGCCGCGGCCGATTGGATCTGCGGGCGTGAACGCCGGGCCCCGCCCGGGCCCGGCCATCCTCGCGGGAGGGGCGGCTTCGGCCATGCTCCGGTTTGACGATATTCTCGAAAAGGTCTCCTCCTACATCAGCGAGAAGGAGGCTCTGGTCCTTAAGAAGGCGTACGTCTTCGCGGCCAGGGCCCACAAGGGGCAGGTCCGGCGCTCCGGCGAGCCCTACCTGAGCCATCCGCTTGAAGTCACCAACATTCTCGCGGACATACGCCTCGACAAGACGACGCTGGTCGCCGCCCTCCTCCACGACGTCCTGGAGGACACGGAGGTCACGGCGGCCGAGATCCGGGAAAATTTCGGAAAGGACGTCGCCGACCTCGTGGCGGGCGTCACCAAGATCAGCCGCGTCCACGAGACGTCGCCCGAAGCCCGGCGGGCCGAGACCATCCGCAAGATCATCCTGGCCATGACCGACGACATCCGGGTCATCTTCATCAAGCTGGCCGACCGGATCCACAACCTGCAGACCCTCCAGTTCCTCGGTGCGGAGAAACAGCGGCAGGTGGCGCGGGAAACCCTCGACATCTATGCCCCGATCGCCAATCGCCTCGGCATGGGCCGGATCCGGGCCGAGCTCGAGGACCTCTCCTTCCGTTATGTCGAGCCCGAGGGCTTCGCCAAGGTCGACGACCTCCTGGGGCCCCAGAAAAAAAGGGCCGACATAGACCTTCGCGAAATGAAAAAGACCCTCGAAGGCCTCATGAAGAAGAACCGCCTCCCGGCCGAAATCTTCTCGCGCCTCAAGAGGCCCTACAGCATCTGGACCAAGATGAAGAAGCGCGACGTCCGCTTCGACCAGGTCTATGATTTCCTGGCCCTGCGCCTGATCACGGATTCCATCAAAAACTGCTACGCGGCCCTGGGCATCATTCATCAGCGCTGGCCCCACCTGCCGCAGAGGTTCCGGGATTTCATCGCCATGCCCAAGCCCAACCTGTACCAGTCCCTCCACACCACGGTGATCACCGAAGGCCGCAAGATGTTCGAGGTCCAGATCCGGACCCGCGAGATGCACGACCTCGCCGAAAACGGGATCGCCGCCCACTGGCGTTACAAGGAGGAGGCGCCCCGGACTCTGATGAAGGAAGACCGGCGCCTGCATTGGCTCCGGGAGATGGT
Source organism: Candidatus Aminicenantales bacterium (assembly GCA_049513915.1). GTDB lineage: Bacteria > Acidobacteriota > Aminicenantia > Aminicenantales > Saccharicenantaceae > DATKJS01. Next base: position 2,711 of record JBEKVN010000063.1, read on the forward strand.
CGCGCTTTACCAGGAGGAAAAAAACCCGCAGGAGTTCCTGCGGAGCCTGAAGGCCAACCTCGTCCCCGAGGAGGTCTACGTCTTCACGCCCAAGGGAAAGGTCATCGACCTCCCGGCGGGAGCGACGGCCCTCGATTTCGCTTTCAAGATCCATACCGAAGTCGGGCTTCACGCCTCGGGCGCCAAGATCAACGGGACGCCGGCGACGCTCAAGACGACGCTCAAGACCGGCGACATCGTCGAAATCCTCACCGCGGCGGAACGGACCCCGACGCGGGGCCTCCTCGGCGCCGCCACGACACCCGGGGCCCGCCAGCAACTCAAGCGCTGGCTCAACCTCAAGAGCCGGACGACGAGCACCGGGCTGGGAAAAAAGCTCTGGGAGAAAGAGGTCCGCCGATACGACATCCCGGCCGAGTGGCGGAGGGAGGCCGAACTCGTTCCGAAGCTGGGCGAGGTCCTGGGGATAAGGATCGGGAGCCTCGACGAATTTTTCCGGCAGGCCGGGCTGGGGAAGATCGTCATCGACAAAAAGCTCATCCGCGAAGTGTTCCCTGCCGGCCGGCGAGCGGCCCCCGGCGAAACGCGCCTCGAAAAGACAACCCGCCGGCCCGTCCGGAAACCGGGCTCGACCATTCTGATCAAGTCCCTCGACGACCCGGCGATCCGCCTGGCAAAATGCTGCTCGCCGGTCAAGGGGGAGCCCGTCGTCGGCTATATCACAGCGGGGAAAGGCATCACGGTCCATTCCCTGCGCTGTCCGCTGGTCACCAGGGAAATCCTCGACGGCCAGCGGCTGGTCGACGTGTCCTGGGACCCGGCCCTCGCCGGGACTTTCAAGGCCAGGCTGCTCGTCAAGTCGCAAGACTCTCCGGGCGTCCTGGCCAAGGTAGCCACGGCCATCGCCCGGCTCGAGGGGAATATCGCCAAGGCGGACGTGGCCACGTTCTCGAGCCAGAAAGCCCAGATCAGCCTGGAGGTCCGCATCCGGGACCTCCGCCATCTCGAAGAGATATCGAGGCGGATCGGGGCCTTGAAGGAAGTGGTGTCGGTCGAAAGGACCTGAAGGCTACGCGGACTTGGTCACTTTGCCCGAGCGGAGACATCTCGTGCACACCCAGATCTGCCGGACGCCCTTGGGGGTCTGGGCTTTGACGTGCTGGAGATTGGGCTTCCATTTCCTGGGCGAAGATTTATGGGAGTGGCTGACGTTATGCCCGAAGACGGGCCCTTTTTGGCAGATTTCACAAACTTTCGGCATGGTCGTTGCTCTTTCGCTCCGGACTGAAGCTGAGTTTATACCATAAAACCGTCCGGAAGGCAAATTCCGGCGCTTGACGGGCAGCCCCTCAGGGGGTACCCTGTTGCCGTCGGCTTCCATGGCGAGGAAAAGCGCTCTCGTTCCGGCCCTGATTTTGATGGCGGTCGGCCTCTGCGGCTGCCGGTCGCCGGCCGGGCGGGGTGATATCCGGCTGGGAGTTTCCGCGTCGCAGAACGATCTGTGGGACGAAGCGATCGCTCGTTGGATAAAAGTCCTGGCCGAGGACGGCTCCTCGGCCGCCGCCCATAACAATCTCGCCGTCGCCTACGAAAAGAAAGGCCTCCGGGAGGAGGCCCGGAAGGAGTACGAGTCCGCTTTGAGGCTCGGCCCCGCGGATCCCTTCGTCGACGACAATTTCAAACGGTTCATGAGGAGCCCGGAAGCCCCGGCGGCGGAGGGCGCTCCGGGACGACATCCGGTCCAAAGAATTACGATCGACATCCCTCCGACCTCTCCGGTGGGCATAGAGCGCTACCGGGAATTCGTCGTGACGGAGTTCGCGGAGGCGGCCCCGGTTCCGGACCTCAACCTCGGGCGAACGTTTTCCGAGTACCTCGAAACCGAGCTCCGCCGGGTTTTCAAGGGCACGGTCTCCCGCAGTGACCTGGCGCCGTCTCAAAAAGACGCCCCGGGCGGCCTCAAGGACGCCGTTGTCCTCGCCGGAACCGTGGGGCTCGTCCGGGAGCCGCAGAAAGCGCTGCGTCAGCCCGGTATTCCCGCCGACGGTCCATTCAACCTTGAAAACCGGGTCTTCGCCGAACGGACACGCTTCGTTCTGACGTTCGGCTACCTCCTTGTGGACGCCGCGACCGGCCGGTCCATTCAGAAGGGCGACTTCAAGGAGACCAGGATCTTCCCGGACGTCCAGCAAACCTCCGAGTTCGCCCTGTTCGATTTCCTCCCGGCCGTCAAGGCCAAGCTCGTCGCGGCCATCTTCGGTAAGCGCTCCGTCGAGGAGAGGTACCTTCTCCTCCGCTGATCCGGAGCCGTGTCCGGGGCCCCGGGCCGAGCCGGCTGCGCGGCATAATTTGCCCGTTTTCCGAGTCCCCGGCCCTTTCTGGACAAGACCGGAATCGGCCCGGCCCGGCGGTTCGGCCGGTCCGGCCAGCGGGCCGTTTTCCCCCTAAAAAAAAGCTTGAAATCAGGGGGGTGAAGTGCTATCATGACCAAGCCTTTCCCGATCCCATCAGCGCCGGGTCAGGCTTTTCCACAGATGTGGAAAAATCTGTGGAAAAGTTGATGGCACCCATGGAACCTGAAGAAAAACAAAATCCTTGGTATCAAATCCTACGGGTCGTCGAAACCAGGATCGACCCCAACAGTTTCGAGACCTGGTTCGAGCCGACGAGCTTCATCGGGCAGGACCAGGAGTGCCTGTATATCAAAGTCCCCAATTCCTATTTCCGCGATTGGCTGTCTTTTCATTATTCGAACCTCATCAACGACTGTTCCAAGGAGCTCTTCAAGAAAACGCTCGATGTCCGCTACATTTATGAGGACACCCCGTCGGCCTTCATGCGCCGGTCTCCCGACGACCGCAAAACGAAACAGGGACTGGCCATCAACCCGAACCTCAACCCGAATTACACGTTTGAAAACTTCGTCGTCGGCAGCTCCAATCAGTTCGCCCAGGCCGCGGCCTTGGCCGTCGCCAAGAATCCGGCCAAATCCTATAATCCCTTTTACGTCTATGGCGGGGCCGGCCTCGGCAAGACCCATCTCATGAACGCCATCGGCCATTACTCGCTCGAGCACAACCACCGGCTGAAGATCCTCTACGTGACGACCGAGAAGTTCATGAACGACCTCGTCAACCACCTGCAGTACGGAAAAATCCTCGAATTTCGCGAGAAATACCGCAGCGTGGACGTCCTTCTCATGGACGATGTCCACTATCTCTCCGGCCGCGAAAGGACCAAGGAGGAATTTTTCCACACCTTCAACCACCTTTATGACAGCCAGAAGCAGATCGTCATTTCGAGCGACTGCCCCCCGAAAGAGATTCCCCACCTTGAGGACCGTTTCCGCTCGCGCTTCGAATGGGGGCTCATCGCCGATCTCAAGCCGCCGGACATCGAGACACGCATCGCCATCCTCAAGAAAAAGGCCGAGGCCGAGGCCGTTTCGCTCACCGAGCCCGTGGCCCTCTATATCGCGGATAAGGTTCAGACCAATATCCGGGAACTCGAAGGCTACCTCCGCCGCGTTATCGCCTTCGCCTCCCTCAAGGGCGAAAAAATCGACCTTGACCTGACCAAGGAAGCGCTCAAAGGCCTCCTCGATTCCTCGACGACGATCATCACTGTGGAAAAAATCCAGAAACTCATCTGCCATAAATTCAAAATCAAGGGTTCCCAGCTCAAGAGCAAAAACAACTCCCCAAAGATCGCCTTCCCCCGTCAGATCGCGATGTATCTCGCCAAGGAAATGACGAAATCTTCTTTGCCCGCTATCGGCAAAAAATTCGGTGGAAAACACCATACGACCGTCATCCATTCCATCCGCAAAATCGACAAGCTCCGGGCCGACGATCCCGAATTCAACAAAGAAATCAACAACCTCATGGCTCTCCTTCAATGAATACCGTCAACACGTTGCACCCGTTATGCACATTTCCACAGAACTTTATTATTTCTTTTCTTGATTTTATATGTCTTTATAAAAAGAATATAACTAGAAGAATGACCGATTGCGGAAAGGTGACGACATGAAATTTTCACTCCCGAAAGACGTCCTGCTGGACGAACTTCAAATCCTCCAGGGGATCGTGGAAAAAAGAAACACGATGCCCATCCTGGCCAACATCCTGATGAACGTCTCGGAATCGGAGGTCGAGCTGACCGGGACGGACCTTGAAGTCGGGTTGAGAACCCACTTCCCGGCGACGATCGCGAAGCCCGGGGCGATCACGGTGAACGGGAAAAAAATCTTCGAGATCGTCAAGTCCCTTCCCGAGGGGCAGACGGTCACCATTGAGCAGAAGGGCGAAACGGTCGAGATTACGGCTGGGGAGAGCGAATTCAAAGTCCTCTGCATGCCGAAGGACGATTATCCTCAGGTGCCGGAGGCGAACTTCGAGAAAAAAATCGAGCTTCCGCTTCACGATTTCAAGGCGATGATCGACAGGGTTTATTACGCAATCACGCAGGAGCAGAGATACTACCTGAACGGCGCCCTCTTGTCGCTGAAGAACAAGCACATGGAGCTCGTAAGCACGGACGGGCACCGGCTGTCTTACACGGCCAAGCCGGAAGACGGCATTAAGCTCGAGAAGGACATCAGCGTGATCGTAGCCAAAAAAACCCTGAGCGAGCTCAGGAAGTTCGAGGAGGAGACGGTCCAGTTCGACCTGGACGACAACAACCTCTTTTTCAAGGTGGGGGCGCGGACCTTGATTTCCAGGATCATCGAAAGCAAATTCCCGAATTACCTGGCCGTCATCCCCAAGGACAACCCCAACACCCTGTCGATCAGCCGCGAGGAGCTGGCCGGCGCGATCCGGCGGGTTTCGCTCCTGTCGGCGGAGCGCTCGAAGGGGATCAAGTTTTATCTCGAGAAGAACAGGATGAAGCTCTTCTCTTCGAACCCCGAGATCGGCGAGGCCAGGGACAAGCTCGCCGTCGAGTACAAGGGGCAGGACCTCGAGATCGGCTTCAATTCCCAATACCTGCTGGACTTCCTGACGGCGGGCTCGTCCGAAAAGGTCACCTTCGAGATCAAGGACGAGAACAGCGCCGTTCTTCTCAAGCCCGAGGCCGAGGAGAGCATTAAGAACATCTATGTTTTGATGCCGATGAAGATCTAAGCCGGCGGCGGGCGAACCCGGCCAGATACACGGCGATTTCTCTCGTTGCTTTCCGGACCGAGGGGCGGAGAGGCGCGCCCGGCGCGAAACTCTCCGGCTCCATTCCTAAGATCACAACACGGCAGGCGGCCGTCTTCTCTAGGTAGGCGGCCAGCGTCGAGAGCGGCGTCCTGTGCGTGGAAACCCCGTCGTCGGGGATCGCGGCCGCGTCGACCTGAAACACCGTGCCGGGCTTGAAACCGGCGCCCGCGGCGTCGACGACCAGGACGTGGGACGGTCCGAAAGCCCGGATGGCGCCGGTGAAATTCTCCGGGGCTTCGCCGGCCACAAAAACCTTCAGGCGGGGGCAGGGCGTGGCGGCGAGAAGCTCGGCCAGCCTCTCAGCCGCCCGGACACCGGCGCCGTCATCCCCCTTGGACACGTTCCCAACCCCAAGAACGGCCAGCTTCTCCGGCCGGCCCAATTCCCGGGCAAGTCGTGCCTTCCATGCGGGCCGCTTGCTCATCGGCCCTCATTATACAGGAAAAAGGCAGAGTCTCCTCCGGGCAGCTTATCAATAGGGTCCTGTCGCGGCCCATCCCCGTCCGGCAGGGAGCAAACTCTGGGGAGCGACCTACAGAAGCACGGCGGAGCTACTCGGAGCCGTGCTTCTGGTAAATATCTGGGAAAATAAAAACCATTCCCGCTTCGGCTCGCGAGGCTGCGGGGGCCGGGGGCCTCTATGCCGCGCCACCCTTCCACGATTCTGGCCAGAGACAATCTATTTAAATAGAAAAGCGGAGAAGTGCCCAGGTGCGCGAAGAGGGGCTGAGGGGAATGGCCGAAACGTCATGCGCGGTTTAGCCCGAGAATCGCGCCCTTGGTGGGAAGTTCCAGGGGGAACCGCCAAAACTTGTTTGAGCTTGGCGTAGCGCACGCCAAGCGAGTTGTTTTGGCGCCGAGAAGGGCGTGATTCTCGCGGCGTGAAAAACCGCGCTCTGGAGTGGAGGCCAACCCCTCAGCCCCTGAGCTGCGAGCCACCGGGTCAGGACCCGTCGACCTTTGAAGCTTCACGCCTTGGGAGCGGCTTCGGGAGACGCGTCGGGCTTCGGGGCGGCCGCCTTGGGCTTGACGACGGCCCGGACATAGACCCATTCCTTCTTCAGATCATGCCGGTCGAAGTCCGCGAGCTCGAAAAGGGAATCGATGTCCATGGCCTTCGGCGATGTCGGGCACGACTCGACGCACTGGGCGCAGTGAACGCAGCGGTCGTTGTGGATGACCATCCGGAACCGTTTCTCCGCCTCGTTGACGGAAGTAATCTCGATGGCCTCGGCCGGGCAGTCCCGCTCGCAGGCCCGGCAGACGATGCAGAGCTCGGGGTGAAGAAATGGCGTCCCCCGGAAGTCCTTCGGGACTTCGAGTTTCTTGAAGGGGTAGTCGACGGTGGCGGTTTTTTTGAATAAGCTGCGAACGAGTTCGGGAAAGAATACCGCTATTTTCATTTCAGGAACCCCTTCAGGAGGATGACGACGAGGAGTTGAAGGACGGCCAGCGGGGCCAGGTATTTCCAGGCGAAAGAGACGACCTGGTCGACGCGGATCCGGGAGGTCAGGGCGCGGAGAAGGGCCAGGAGGAAGATTACGAACAGGGTCTTGATGACGAACGACACGAATCCAAGGAGCGCGCCGCCCGGGAACCCGCCCAGAAAAACAGCGGCCAGGAGCCCGCTCGAGACGACAAGCTCGACATCCATCATCAGGCGAAAGAGGGCCAGCTTCTTCCCGGAGTACTCGGTGAAGGTCCCGCCGACGATTTCCGTTTCGGCATGCGGGATGTCGAACGGCGTGCGCTCCAGCTTGGCCTGGACGGCGATGACCGCGATGACGAAACCGAGGAGGTTGGGCAGGACGAGGAGGGGCTTTCTCTGGTAGAAGGCCGCGATCTCCGCCAGCCGCCAGGAATTGGCCAGGATGGCCGGGCTCAGGACGGCCAGGAAAAGCGGGACTTCATAGCCGAAGAGCATGGTCAGGACGCGGGAACCACCGATCGTCGAGAAGAGGTTGGTTGACGCCCAGGCGGCCAGGAACAGGATCAGGGTCGGGAGGCTGAGAAGATAGAGGATGACGATTATGTCTCCGGAGAACGACGTCGGCCCGGCCCCTGCCAGGTCGAAGTTCCAGACCGGCAGGAGCAGCCCCGCCGTGAAGACGACAGCCAGGCCGAAGATCGGCAGGAGCGTGAAGAGGCGCTTGTCCGCGGCGTCGGGCACCACGTCCTCTTTGGCCAGGAGCTTGACGAAATCCGCGATCGGCTGGAGAAGCCCGAAGCGGCCGGTATGGGTCGGACCCATCCGGTTCTGGAGCCTGGCGTAGACCTTCCGGTCGAACCACTCGCAGAAGGTGGAGTAAAGAAAAAGGAACAGGAGTCCCGGGTAGACGACGAGATAGAGGAGTGTTCTCAAAACGGCCATACCGCATTCCTTTTCGGGGGGGCGTTCTTGTGACGGTCGATCGCCTGCTGGCGCAGCTCGCCCAGCCGGACGACCGTTTCTTCGCCGTTTCGGATATTGACCAGGCTGACGGTCCGTTCCGCGCAGCAGATGCAGGGGTCGATCGCGGCGAAGATCAGCGGGATATCGGCGATAAACCCGTTTTTGAGCATTTCGACCGTGGCCGGGTAGTTGGCGAGGGTGGGGGCCCGCACCTTGAGCCGCTCGGGCTTGTCGGACCCGTTGGATTTGATGTAATGGATGTTCTCGCCGCGGGGGGCCTCGTAGCGGGCCACGGCCTCGTTGGGCTTGGCCTTGCGGGGCGCCTTGACGGCGATGTCCCCGGGCGGGAGCTTCCAGAGGATCTGCTCGCAGATCTTGTAGGATTCCATGAGCTCCTTGACGCGCACGACGACGCGGCCCAGCACGTCGCAGGAATCC
>JBEKVN010000064.1:0-9960 GCA_049513915.1 Candidatus Aminicenantales bacterium
CGAGGAGCTGCTCAAGACCCTGTCCACCGAGACGTCCCGCTGGGGGATCGACATCGTCCGGACGGAGCTCAAGGAGATCGACCCGCCCAAGGACGTCCAGGAGACCATGAACAAGGTCGTCAAGGCCGAAAACGAGAAGGTCGCGGCCGTCGACTTCGCCACGGCCCGGGAGACGGTCGCGGACGGCGAGCGCCGGGCCGAAATCAAGAAGGCCGACGGCATCCGCCAGGCCAAGATCCTCGAGGCCCAGGGCGAGGCCGAGGCCATCCGCCTGGTCAATGAGGCCGCCGAGAAGTACTTCGTCGGGAACGCCCAGATCCTGCGCCGCTTGCAGGCCCTCGAAACGGCGCTTCAGAACAATACGAAAATCATCGTGCCGTCCGACAAGGACATCGTCAACGTGATCGGGGAAATGGCCGGCATTATCCCGATCAAGAAAAGCTGATTAGGGGGACACAATACCCTGTCCCCCCCAAAGTTGGATCCCACGGACGCCATCAAGAGGGCGCCCTCGGCGGCCTCTTGATGACTGCGGGGGTTCAAGCCAAGAGGTCAGTCCGCGGAGCTTCAGTCGACCCCGACGAGCCGGATTTCGACCCGGCGCGTTTTTCCGTCCCGGTCGACCGTCAGCGTCACCGTGTCCCCGATCTTGTAGCCGCCGAGCGCCGTGAAGAGGTCGTCGTAGGATTTGATCTTCTTCCCGTCGATGGCCGTGATCACGTCGCGGATGTAGAGGCGCCCATAGCTGTCACGACCGAGCCCGCGCAGGCCGATCTCATACGCCTGGCCGCCCCGGGGCACGTCCAGGATGACGGCGCCCGTGACCCGCGCCTGGGCGGCGTATTCGTCGCTCAGGAACGTCAGCCCGCCGATCCCCGGTTTGGTGACCTTTCCGAATTGGATGATCTCCGGCACGGTTTTCTTGATCAAGTCTACCGGCACCGCGAACCCGACGCCGCTCGAGGCCCCGGACGGGCTGATGATCATCGTGTTCATGCCGATGAGCGCGCCCGACGAGTCGAGAAGCGGCCCGCCCGAATTGCCGGGGTTGATCGAGGCGTCCGTCTGGATCATGTCGCGGATCGTGACGTTGCCGGCCCCGGGCATGTTCCGGCCGATGGCGCTGACGATCCCCGTTGTCACCGTGTGGTCGAATCCGAACGGGTTGCCGATGGCAATGACCTTCTGCCCGACGAAAAGATCTTTCGAGCTCCCGATCTGGACCGGCTGGAGGTCCGGCACCTTCTCCTGAAGCTGAAGAACGGCGATGTCCCTGGTCGGCTCCCGGCCGATGAGCTTGGCTTCGACTTGCTTCTGGTTGGGCAAGCTGACCATGAATTTGTCCCCGTCCTCGATGACGTGGAAGTTGGTCACGATCCGGCCCATGTCGTCCCAGACGAAGCCGGAACCGCTGCCCCGGGCGACAGGCTGGTCCGACTGGTAGAAAAAGTCCCGGACGTACTGCATGTTGGTGACGAAGACGACGGAGTTCTTGGTTTTCTTAACGATATCGATCGTATTGCGTTCGTCCTCCGTCATGAGCCTCGATCCTGCCGGTGACGCCGGAACGGCCTGCTGGGGCTGTGCCGCAGGCTCCGTCTTGGCCGGCGTTCCGCCCGCCTGGTCCCGGACCGAAGCCGCCTGTGACCTCTCCGGCGCCGTATCCGCGCAGGCGAACAAAGTCAGGCCCATAACCAAGACCAGCAGCATGATGCCTTTTCTTCTCATGGTGTTGCTCCCTATTTCAGAGTGTGACGGCAGAAGAACTCCCATCCCATTCTCAATTATACAGGCCGGAAAGGAGGATCGTCACGGCTTTTTCTGCATCTCGTCCATGAAGGCCACGGCCCTCCTCAGGTGGGGGATGACGATGGACCCGCCGACGACGAGCGCGACCGTGAACGTCTCGAAGAGCTCCTCTTTCGTCGCGCCCTTGTCGAGGGCCTGGATGATGTGGTAGCTGACGCAGTCGTCGCAGCGCAGGACCATGGAGGCCGCGAGGCCCATCAGCTCCTTGGTCTTGGCGTCGAGGGCCCCGGGATGATAAGCCCGCTCGTCGATGCCGAAAAACCGTTTGATCTCGAGCGTCCCCTCCTCCAGGATCTTCGTGTTCATGTCCTGGCGGAACTTGGTGAATTCCTCGTAATGTCCCATGGATCAGGTCCTCCCGCGTCTATTGTATGCCATCGGCCCCGGTTTGGCGAAGGGGCGCGGACATGGTATAGTTAAAGTTCATGAGATTCGAGGATGCCATGAAAATTGAATTGACGAATGAACAACTCGCGAGCCTCTCCAAGCTCGTCTTCCTGGGCAACTGGCTGGCCAACAGCTGGCGGAACGAAGATGTTATCGAAGAGTACGACGAGGTCGAAAGCCTCGTCCTGTCGGAGGCCGCGAAGCACGGCCTGGAGGACTACGTGGAGTTCGACGAGGAGGAGAAAAAGGCCTTCCCATCCCACGAGCTCGAGGAGAAGATGACCGAGGTCGTCGATTTCTACAATGACAACACGTTCTGGGACCAGCTCATTTACCGGCTGGCCGACCGCGATTACGTCCGGAAGTACGGCGAGGAGTCCTTCGAGGAATTGACCACTGACGAGGGCATGGCAAAGGAGCGCCCGCTCGTCGAAAAGTACGAGAAGGAATTCAACGAACACGGCCTCGAGCGGCTCGAGCTCCGGCGCGACAATTGATAACCTACTTAATTTTCTCCCGCCATGCCCAGTCGTCGTCTTTTTCCATGACGAGCTGGGTAATCGGGCTGCTCCGGCCACCGTCGTCCTTCTGATTGGATCCTAGGCTGTAGATGAGGAGCTCGCCGTTCTCCATTTTATAGACGAGCGGCTTTCCGGTGAACGGGTCGACGGGGACCTCAGGCAGGATGTCCGGTACCAGGGCTTCGAGATTCTCAGGATAGCGGCCGGTCCTGGCCTTATATATCTTGCAGGCCAGTCCCGCTTTCGTCGTGAGCATCATAGCTTCTAGGGATGCTTCCTTCAAAAACATACCTTGCGAATCGGAAACCAGGGCCAGCAACCGTTGTTCATACCAAGCTTGGATACCATGCTCCCGCCCAAGTTTCTTGATGAGATCACGCTGTTCAAAATATGGCCTTTTGGATATAGCTTCGAGGTCCTGATATTGTGACATAGCCCGGAGAACTTGTGACTTGAAGATCGGTCTCGTCAGCCACCCAATAGCTTGCCTGATCGCGCCGGAGCCATAAAAGTCCTTCACCGGATCCGGGCTTCCTTTCATCACTTCCAGGTAAGTTTCGATGCCAAGGGCTCTCTCTCCTGGAATACATCTCACAAACCTCGACTGCCATGAACCGGGCTCCATGTCCTTAATCCAGGCGGCCAAAGTATCGGGATCGAGGTCCCGCCCGCTAGCGATTTGGTTGAACGAGCGTTGGAGTTCCTTCCTTATGGCCACGGCGATAAGCGCCTCGAGCAAGACGGGCTCGTCCAGAAACCTCAAGCTCAACCGCATGCCGGCCCGGCACTCGTTCAGGCCTCCCTTGACGTCTCCCTTCTCCGCCCGGAGGAGGGCATCGATAGCCAGGAGCCTCAGCGACCTGATCATGCTTATGGCATGGGGAATATCCGCTTCATAAACGGGGTTCCTCCATTCTCGGTATCGGAAACAGGGCCGGTCAGCGGCTTCAATAATAAGATCAAGCACCCGCCTGTTTTTTTCCACCAATTGGCTTAAGCTCTCCCTCGTTGCTTCGGCGAGAGGTTGATTGCCATAAAATCCTTCGAACGTCTTGTTTATCAGGAGACTTTCTTGCTCTTCCACGAGGAGGAGCGCCTCCGCGGCTTTCCAAAGGCGGGCGCCGTTCTTGGCGTCTGGGCAGTCTGGAATCAAGTCTTTGACCCTCAGGGCGATCCCCTGGGCCTTGGCGTCAGCCAGATACCGTTCCAGCTTCTTCCCGGTCGTATAATTCAAAATGGCCCGTAAGGCCAAGATCACGGTCACAACGACCAGCAAACCGGCCAGAACCCTGGTCAAAATCTTTCGTGATCTTATTTGCATAGAGATCCTCCCTTTCGGACTCTTACCAGATTTCGTCGCCCGGGCCGCTCGAGGGCTTGATCTTTTGCCGGGCTTGCAGCGATCTTTCCCGAGCGATTCCGCCGGGACCGAGGGCATCGCGCAGCTCTTCAAGCTCCGCGTTCCATTGCTTGGCCTCGTCGGTTTGAGTGATGCGCGTCCCATCAAGAACGGCCTGGGCCCGTGCGTTCTGTGTTCGGTTTGCCCCGGCATCCGCGATGAAGATGACCGCGAGCAGGACCGCGCAACCGGCCAGGCATTTCCGGAGCAGGGGAGTCGTCCAGGCCGTTGCCTCTTTCCTCTCTTGGGCCGCCCCGAGGATTTTCTCCCGAAGGCCCGGCGGCGCCGGTGTGAGTCTTATAGTCTTGAGCCGCCCTTCGATTTCGTAATTATCCCCGTTCTTCATACTTTCCCCTCCAGAGACGCGCGGAGCTTTTCGATCCCATACCTGTAGCGGCTGGCGGCCGTATTGATCGACAGCCCGCAGACCGAGGCGACCTCTTTGAACGTGAAATCCTGGAATACTTTCAGGATGATGATCTCCTTTTGGTCATCCGGCAATCGGGAGAGCGCCTGGGATATGACAGTCGCTGAATTGTCAGCCGCGTTATCGATCGCGAAAACCGGGCGGATCTCGCGTTCAGAATATTTTTGCCCGTCCTCTCGCTGCCTGATCCGCCGCGCGAGATGACGGTTGGCCTCGTTTCTCAGGACTTTGAAGACAAACGCCTCGGGATTCCGGACGAGCGTCCAGCGCACGGAGTATTTGGCCAGGCGGCAGAACGCATCCTGGAGGACGTCTTCGGCGTCCTCCGAGGAGCCGAGTCTGAGAGCTAGATAATGGTACATCTTTTCCCCGTAGCGGTCGTACAGCTCGTCGAGCTTCATAGCATCCCGGTTATCGTCCGCTCTACTTCTTTAGACCCATTCCCCCGCCTGTTTTGTCTATTTGTTCATTCATTCTAGAGAAAATCGGAGTCCCCGGCAACTGAAGCTCCACAGACGTTCGCCCGTGGGATCCGACTTTTGCAGGCACGCCCAAGACCGCCTAAAGCTGAGAGACCAATGAACTCTTGACATAATCCTCCGACAAAGTTACACTATAGTGTAACATTTCAAGGAGACAACATATGCGCTTTGCTGGCGTCAAAGAACTCAAACAAAAGACTATGGATCTCCTCAGGGAATCAGAAAAGGGCGACATCGTCATTACCGCTTACGGGAAGCCCGCCGCTATCCTCCACTATGTGACGCAAGAGGACGTCGAGGACTATCTCATCGAAAACGATCCCGGGTTCCGGTCAAAGATCGAAGAAGCCTACGCCGAGTATCTGAAGCTGGGCGGCCTCGCGGCTGACGACCTGCTCAGGAAGCTCGAAAAAGGGCATGCGGAAAAAACGGTTTAGAGTCGTCTTCAGCCCCGCCCCTGTCAGGGACGTTGAGAGCATCGAAGCGGAGGCGGCCATCCGGCTCGTGAAGGATATCAAAACTTATCTTGAGGTCCCTCCGGTCCCATTCGGAAAATCGCGCATAAAAAAGATGTCCGGTTTCGACCCGGACCTGTTCAGGCTCAGGAGCGGCGATTTCCGGGCCTATTACAGGATCTGCGGGGAAGACGTCGTCATCCTGGCGGTCACGCATCGTAAAGATAGCGAAAAACGTCTCAAAAGGATCGCGGAGGATCCCGCGTTCTAGCGAGGCGCCGGGTCAAGCCACCACGGGGCGGTTATTTCCAGAAAATAATCTCCGCGGGATTCCTTTCCATGGTCGCGAACCCGCCGGCGGGATAACCGACTGCCACGGGCGCCACGACCGCATAGCCATCGGGGATGCCGAAGCGCTTCTTTCCATCGGAGGTCCCGAGATACATGCGCACGAAGCCCGTCCAGCAGGTGCCCAGGCCGAGGCCGCGCGCCATCAGCATCAGGTTCTCCGCGGCCAGCGTGCAATCGGTCTCGGCGGTCGGGCTGACGTTCTGTTTGGAACAGATGAGGACCAGCGTGGAGGCGCCGTAGAAGACGCTGAACTTGGGGTCCTCGAGCATCCCCCGATATCTCGCAAGCGGCGGCATCTGGTCCATCATTCCGAGCACGTGCGCCTTCGTCCGGGCTGAGAGGTCGGCGAGGACCGCGGGGTCCTGGATGACGGCGAACGTCCAGGATTGGATGCCCATACCGCACGGCGCCTGCACGGCGGCATCGATCAACTGCTGGACCAGGGTGCGGTCGACGGGCTTGGGCAAATAGGCGCGGATGGATCGGCGGGTATAAATGGCTTCTTTGAGTTCCATGGTTTTCGCCCTCCTTCGTCAGCGAAAGGTCCAGCGCCGAATCTTATCCGATCGCCCATTCGGGAGTCAAGGCTTGCCCTATCCGAAGCTGAAGCTCCACGGACTTACAGGCGGGGGGCCTGTTGGCTTGAACCCCCGCAGTCATCAAGAGGCTGCCCAGGGCGCCCTCTTGATGGCGTCCGTGGAATCCCGCGAAGGGGATTGACCAGGAATTGAGAAGGAAATTCGGATTGTAGGCTGAGCCATCAACCCCACCTGGGTCCTTTGGCGGGTGTTCACCGGCGGGACTTGGGGGGAAGGGTGATCTGCCCGTCGGCGACGATCGTGATCGGGGCGCCGTCGGGGACGAATTCGTAAAGCTCCCGTATGTCGGGATTGAACAGGGCGACGCACCCGTCCGTCCAATCCTCGAACTCGGGCACTGCGGCCGGGTCCGCGTCGCCGATGCGGCCCCCCGGACGGAGAGGCCCGGGTCGGGTACGCTGGGCCCTCGCCAGTTCCGCCGTGTAGTCTGGATCCTGGCCGTGCAGGAGGAGGTTCCCGCCGAGATTTGTGTTCTGGGGCGGGCAGGCCCCCTTCCCGAGGGCCGCGACGATCGCCTCGTATTCTTTGTCGGTGATCAGACCCGATTCGAGGCCGCGGCGCGCGTCCGCGAGGTTCGGGTACGAGATCCAAAGCGACATGTGGTAGGTCGAGGGCAGACGGGCACAGATGAAATATTCGCCTTCCGGGGTTTTCTTGTCCCCCTGGCGTATTTTAGGGCCGTTGGGATTCCAGCCGAGCTGAACCCTGTAGGCCTTGACCATTCTCCGGAGAACCCATAACTCCAGGCGGCGCTGGGATTTGTTGACGAGGAGCCGGGCGTTCTTCAGCCTGCCGTTGTCCAGGGGCAGGCGGAATTCCTTGATGAGCTCGGCCAGGGGCCGCTCCGGGCCGAATAATGCCGGGTCATAAAGAGCGATGGGGAGGTCCCACTGGCCCAGACGCTCGGCCGGGCGGGGCGGGGCGGGTAGAGATCTCTGAACCCCGGCTCCCGTGGCGCACGCGGAGGCCAGGATCGCCGCCACCAGAAGCATCGCGACCTTTAGGGGAACCGATCTTCCTGGCGATAACACTGTTTCCCGCGCGATCCTCAACTCCGCGTCCATCCGGGTTCCGGCGAAAACTCTTGACATATGGATCTAATCTTAGATGGATAGAGGCGCGGAATCAATCCCGTTCAGTGGATTCCATGGACGCCATCAAGAGGCCACCCTTGGCAGCCGCTTTATGACTGCGGGGGTTCAAGCCAACAGCCCCCCCGGCCGTAAGTCCGTGGAGCTTTAGATCCCGGCCGGACCTTCAGGCCCTCAGGTCGCGACGGTTGAAGAATACGACCGAGAGCCCCAAAAAAACAGCGGCCAGGCCTCCGAGAACGGCGGCATGCGAGCCCTGAAGGCCGTGGATCAGGACCGAGTTGCCGTTATAGTAATAAAATGGCGAGAATTTCTGCCAGGGACGGAGCGAGGCCACCATCGGGGCATAAGCCTGGATCAGGTAGGCCAACACCATGACGCCGCTGACCGCCGCGATGCTGGCCCGTTTTCGCCCTGTCAAGCATCCCGCAGCGAGAGTCATGGCCAATGCCGCCAGCGAGAGAAGCAGGAGGCTCGCCGCGGCCTCGAGCAGCCGGCGCCGATTGATGGCGATCGAAAACACCGCGCACCCGGACGCCATCCCGGCCCAAATTACCGCGGACAGGTAGGCTAGGATGAGGGCCGTCGCGGCGGCCTTCTGGAGCAGGACATTTGCCCGGCCCAACGGGCCGGCCAGAATGAGTTCGAGAGTGCCCCTTTCCTCCTCCCCGGCCACGATGTCGCTGCCGCGCGCGATTGCGTAGCCCACGAACACGAGCGGGCCGAGGACGGAGAACGGCTGGAGGTTGAAGAATCCTTCAGGGCTGGCCAGAACGCTCGGGTCGATAAACTTGCGCAGGAAAGGCGGCATCTTCTGGAACAGCTCCACGATTTCCTTGGCCCTGCCGATAAACGGGTAAACATAGCAGAGATAGAAGGACAGGGCGACGATACCCGCGCCGCCTCCGATGATGGCGAAACGCTGGTCACGGAGGGTTTTACCGAAAACGCTGGGACGCATCGGCTCCCCCTCCGTAATAGGCCAGGAAGATCTCCTCAAGAGTCGGGTATTGGCAGAGAAAATCGGCCACCTGGTAGCGGGATAGCTCTTTGATCAGAGGGTCGATATCTCCCTGGACCCGGCACCTGACGGATCCGCTTCCCTCCTCGACGACGCGGACATGCGGAAGGTCGGCGAACAGGCGCGGCGGCACCGGGCCGTCGAAACGGATTTCGACGTTGCGCAGGCTGCGCGCCTGGATGTCGGTCATTTTTTCAACGGCGGCGATCCTCCCGTCCCGGATGATGCCCACCCGGTCGCAGATCTTTTCGACCTCCGCCAGGTTGTGGGACGAGAGGAACACGGTTTGCCCGCGCGCCCGGCAATCCCGCAGGATCGCGTAAAGCTCTTGCTGCACGAGAGGATCCAGACCGCCGGAGGGCTCATCGAGAATGATCAGTTCCGGGCGGTGCATCAGGGCTTGAATCAAGCCCACCTTGCGCTTATTTCCCTGCGATAGGGAGGCGATCTTCTGGCGCCAGGGGCAATCCAGCCGCCTGGCCAGTTCACCGGCGAAATCCCAGCCATCGCCCTTTCTAAGCCCGAAAAGGAAGCGCAGCATCTCCTGGACGGTGAGGTTGCCGTACAAAGAGAGTTCCCCGGGCAGATACCCCAGCCGGCCGCGGACCCGGACGCCGTCGCGGCGGGCGTCCAGGCCGAAGATGAGCGCCTTGCCCCGGTCAGGGCGGATGAAATCGAGAAGCAGCCGGATGGTCGTCGTCTTGCCCGCTCCATTGGGCCCCAGGTATCCGAAAATTTCTCCCCCGTTGACCTGGAGATCGACGTCCTCGATGCCACGGATGCGGCCGTAATACTTCGTCAGCCCCCTCAGGGTTATCATTCGGGCCTATTATAGCACGCCCCGGCGCGGCACAATCCGGACGAAAGCCTGAGTCCTGGTCTTTTCTTTTTTTCCTCTTGACAAACGCCCTGCGCCGGATTATTTTATAAATGGTGAACAAAATGGTAAACAAGCTGAGAAGGGAACTCACCCTCAAGCAGACGGCCGTCCTGCGGGCCGTCGAGGACTTCGTCCTCGAGCACGGCTACGCCCCGACCGTCCGCGGCCTGGCCTCCTCGCTCCGGATGGCCAACCCCTCGGCCGTCTTCAAGCACCTTCAGAGCCTCGAGCGGAAGGGCTATCTCGCCCGCGAGGGCGGCGAGATCCGGGTGGCCGGTTTCCCGGCCCTCCTCGAGAGCCAGGTCAAAGTGCCGATGGCCGGGCTCGTCCCGGCCGGCGGGCCCCGGGAGGCTTTCGACGTCTCGGGCGAGGCCATGGACGTCCCGGCCTGGATGGTCGGCCGCCGGCGCGGCAACATCTTCTGCATCCGGGTGGACGGCAAGAGCATGATCGACGCCTACATCGACGACGGCGACCACGTCCTCCTCGAACGGACGAACACGGCCAGCTCGGGGGAGATGGTGGTGGCCATGCTCGG
>JBEKVN010000065.1:0-8800 GCA_049513915.1 Candidatus Aminicenantales bacterium
CGAACCAGGGCCCGAATGAACTCGGCCCCTGGAATAATCGACCCATAAATCGTTGATGACCTTAGGTACATGGCGGCACCTATCATAGCCCAAGGTGTCACCTATGTATCTGAACGAGCCCAAGGCCATTAGAATTGACTCGCCACGGCGACGGTGTTATCCTTTGGCCAAAGGGACGATCCGCGGCCGGACCGAAGGAGGAAGCATGTCTCTCGGTAAACGCGCGATTCTGATTGCGGCAATTCTTCTCGTGGCGGCCGCCCTGTCCGCGGCCGAAATCCAGCTGACGGCCCTTCTTCTGCCTCAGGGGAAGCCCTTCGACCTGGCCTTCAGCCGGACGCCGCGGGCGCCCTCCAAATCGTCGATCATGGCGTCCGTCAAGATCGAGAGAGACCAGGGCTCCATCACCCTGAACTTCGAGAGGATGGAACCGGCGATCTTATTCGCCGGGGACATGACCTGTTATGCTCTCTGGGCGGTGGCCATCGACGGCACGGCCGACAATCTCGGCGAGGTCGTCGTCGATAAAAAGGACTGCTCGGGCACCCAGCAATACAACACGACCAAGAAGATCTTCGCCCTCATGGTGACGGCCGAGCCCTACCCGTCATCGCGGCGGCCGACGGACGTCGTCCTGTTCACGTCCGGGAGCGTCCAATTGGGCCAGGTCACGAACACGCCCTTCAAGTTCACGAACTTCCAGACCGGGTCGAAGCCGGCCCTGGAAAGCATTGCCGGTTTCCAGTACAGCGATGACACGCCCATCGCCCTTAAGCAGGCCCAGAAAACCGTCGACGCCGCGGAAAAGATGAACGCCGCCGGGACCAACCCCAGCGCTATGCGCGACGCCAAGACTGCCCTGGCCAACGCCCTGAACGCCAACCAGGCCCGGGCCAACAAGAAAACAATCTCCGACTTCGCCCGGCTGGCCGTCCAGCTGTCGTCCCAGGCGATCCTCGAAACGGCCCGGGCCAACGAGGCCAAGGCGGCCGCCGAAGCCGAAGCGAAACGCCAGGCCGAGAAAGCGGCCCTGGAGCAACGCGCCAACGCGGCAGAAAACGAAACTCAGCGCATCTCCAGGGAGCTGAAGGAGGTCGAAACCCAGCGAGCGGCCCTGGCCCAGGAATCCAAGGACCTCATCCTCCAACGGGACAAGATCGCCGCCGAGAAAGAAGTCGCGGCCGCCGATAGGGACAAGATGGCGGCCGAGCGCGACGCCCTGGCCGTCGAGCGCGAGGCCATCAAGAAAGAACGGGACGACCTGGCCGGCATGCTCAAGGGCGCCCTGTCCACCGTGGCCGACACCAACGAAACCGCCCGCGGCGTGATCGTCAACCTGCCCGGCATCCTCTTCGACGTGAACAAGGCGACGCTCAATATCCCGTCGCAGCTCACGGTGGCCAAGCTGGCCGGGATCCTGGTGGTCTTTCGGAACATGAACCTGAGCATCGAAGGGCATACCGACTCGACCGGCAGTGACGAGCTCAACATGAATCTGTCAACGGAGCGGGCCAAGGCGGTTTACGATTTCCTGAAAGGCCAGGGGATCGTCGAAAGCCGGATGAGCTACAGGGGTTTCGGATCGTCGAACCCCGTGGCGCCTAACGACAACGACCTCAACCGGGCCAAGAACCGCCGGGTCGAGGTCGTGCTGACCCAGGCCAATAAAAAGCCCTAAACATCGACCATCGTTTTGCCGCTCGGCCGGTAGCCTCCCCCGTGCGTCTTCCGCCCGTATTTCGGAGGTCTGTAGATGTCCGCGATATCCTTGACCGGAAAATGGGCGCCGGCAAGATCGTCCCGGACGAAAAACGCGTTGACGCCCCGGCTGTCGCACGCCACGAGCGTATAGCCTTTGGACCGGCCGAGTTTCCATAAGGCCCGCAGGCTCGCCCCGTAATAATCGGAATGGTCCCAGGCCGCGCTTGGATTATAGGGCACGGTCTTGCTCTCCCCGACGGGAATGCTGGCGTTGTATTCGATCACCACGACCCTCGGCGAGTAGCTCTCGATCGCTTTCCAGACCCAGTAGTCGTTGGAATCGATATCGATGGACAGGAGGTCGAACTGCCCGGGGACGTCGTACTTCGCGAAAAGATGCTGGATATTCTCCGCTGTGATCTTTTCTTTCTTGATGCCGCGAGGGAGATGGTCTTTGCAATCCATGTGCAGGTAATTCCAGCCCTCATTCCTGACGAGGCGTCGCGTGTTGCACTCCGCCCCGTCGCCGACCCCGAACTCCACGCAGAACCTGTTCGTGAGGCCGATCTTATGGAAGATGATCCTTAGGATCCCGTCTTCCCCATTTTGCGAATGCGCTCTCATTTCGAAGAGGCCCAGGTCCTCGACGGGCCGGTCCTTGAGGGACATCCAGCGGCGACGGGCCCTGAGATTCCGGGGAAGCCAGCCGAGCCACTTGACGGACAGCTTGACGGACCGCCATGCTCTCGCAGGATATCGAAGATAGCGGGCGTTCATGAATTCGTTGGACCTCTCCGGGCGAACCCAAACGCCGCCAGGTGATCCG
This sequence comes from Candidatus Aminicenantales bacterium, assembly GCA_049513915.1. Taxonomy (GTDB): domain Bacteria; phylum Acidobacteriota; class Aminicenantia; order Aminicenantales; family Saccharicenantaceae; genus DATKJS01. Next base: position 2,528 of record JBEKVN010000065.1, read on the forward strand.
CGAGGAGCCGGCGCGCCATCCCGATCACGGCGGCCATGGGGTCCCCGCCGGGAAGGGCGCTCGCCTGGACCGGCCCGGCAAAAGAAATATGGACATCGGTCCGGACGCTGCGCGGGAAGAGCATCTGCTGGCTCATCTGAAGGACTTCGGCCAGCTTCTGTCTCCGGGGCGCCGTCTTCCGGATCCTGACGAGCGGGTGGCGCAGGAACTTCGGCATCAGAATCCCGCTAGCGATGGCCACCTGGAGCCGGGTCTCCGGGACACGGCGCAGCATGATGCCGATGCTGCGGGACCAGTCTCCCAGCGCTTCGTGAGCGCCGGGGCCGAGCTCCGGGTCGGGCTCCACGTCGCCGTGGGGGAAAATCAGGAGCGCCCCCCCGGCCTGGAGATGCCCGATCGCCTCCCGCAGGGCCGCCGTCCTGCCGGCCGCGGCTTTGGGGACATAGATGAAGTACCCGCGGGCCGCGGAAAACGCCCGTGTGAAACCGACGTCCGAAATGAAGACCTTGATGTCCCGCCTGGGGACGCAGGACAGGATCGCCACCGAATCGTAGGCACCGGGATGGTTGGAAACCAGGAGGAGCGGGCCAGCGACGGGAATGTTCTCCGTTCCTCGCGCCGCCGGGGCGAGCGAAAGGTCCGGCAGGATGCGGCGGGCGGCCCCGCTGATGCCGGAGCGCTCGGCTTCGAGATCCGCACGGGCCGCGATCCGGCCGAATCGCCGGGCAGGCCCGCGAAGCGCCGGCGCCAGCAGTCTCCGCGCCAGGCCCTCCCGCCGGAGGCCCAGGGCATAACAGATTTCGCCGACGATCTTTTCCCTGTAAACGCGGACCACGCCAGGTTCGGGCCCGGACTCCACCGACGCGGCCCGGCCGGCATCGCGGCCGGCGGCGTGTTCAACGCCCCTCATGGATTTCGTCCAGCTCGATGATCAATTGGCGATCGAGTTTCACCCAGGTTTTCAGTCGGGGCGAGAGATAATCCTTGATCGTGTTCAGGTTCAAATGAGACCAGTTTTCACCCTGGAATTTTTTGTCTTTCAGTCCCGCCCCGCTCTCGTCGAACTCGTCGGCGTCGTCGATATAGATCAGGCATCGGCTTTTGAGGCCGTCGTGGATCGCTTTGATCTCTTCGAAGAGGGGCACCTGGTTTTCCGCGGTCGGCCGGTCCCCCGCGTAGCCCGTGTCGACCCGGTACCCCCTCCAGCGGCTCTTTTTCCAGTTCGTCGCGTGGTTGCCGCTGAAATGGGCGTCCAGATAGAACAGGCAAGACTTATGGATTTCCTTTACCAGGTCCCGCAACACCTGCTTGGAATCGCCGTGGAGGACACGGATCCTGTCGTTTCTTTTGAACCTGGCCGACGCTCTCTCGAACAGTTCGCGGTTGATTTCGATGGTGTAAACCGTCGGAAAATGCCGGCTCAACCTCAACGCCGAATCGCCGAGCAGCGTCCCAGTTTCGACCGCGACCTCATAGTCGGCCGCGTCCGCGTATTTCTTGAGGGTTCGTATCCGGAATTTTCCCACGGGCCGATTATAATGGTTTCAAAGGCATTTATCCAATGCCGCCGGCTCGCCCCTCCATGACGGATTAAAGGGCCGTCCAGGGCAACACGATCAGCGGCTGAGCAAGGTCCGGTACATGCGGATGTGCTCTTCGGCGACGGACGGCCAGCGGCTCTTCAGCCCGAGTTCGAAGGACGCCCGGGCCGCGCGCTCCCTCAGCTCGGGCCGGGTCAGAACAAGGGTCAAGGCCCGGGCCCAGGCGTGAACATCGCCGGGAGGGACGATCATCTCGGGAAGGTCCGCCGCCCAGGCGTCGCTGGCCTCGGCAAACGTCGGCACGTCCGCGCACAGCACGGGGCGGCCGGCGGCCAGGGCGCGGTGAAAGATGGCGCTCGACGACCCATAAGTTCTCAGGTAGGGCATGACGACGAGGTCGGCGGACCCGATATAAAGGGAAAGGTCCTCCTCGGAAGCGTAGCCCGGCCGGAAATCGATCCAGCCCGCCTTCCGACCGCGACGCATGAGCCCGCCAAGCCAGAGGCGGTAGAGTTCGTCGACGGGATGCGCGGATCGCACACGGCCCACGGCCAGGAGGCAGGCTTCCGGGATCTCTCGGGATACGCTCCTGAAAGCCCCGACGGCCGTGTGAAGCCCCTTCCGGCGGAAGATGTGCCCGGCGAAGAGCACGACCGGTTTCCGGGTCAAGCCGAGCGTTTCCCGGGCCCGGGCGGCATCGAACACGGGCGGGTCCGGGGTTCCCAGGGGGATGACCGCGATGCGCTCCGCCGGCACGCCGTGTTTCAAGAGCACGTCCTGACCTCCGGCGCGCTGGTGGATCATGACGCGGTCGGCGTATTTGGCCAGGGTGCCGTGAAAGCGGCGCGGCCAACGCCGCAATGGAGCCGTCGGCCAAACCCCGTGAAGGGTGACCACGACGGGAATCCGCCGCGACCTCAGGCCTTCGAGGAACCGCGCGACACGGCGGCCGTGGCCCATGTACAATCCGTGTTGCACGTGGACGACCTGGGGGCCGATGTCATCAACCGCCCGGAGGAGTTCGGCCGGCCAATCCGACCGGGGATCCCAACAGCGCCAGACATCCCGCTCTCTTTCTGCGACTCCCGGCACGCGACAGGCCAGGGCTAGAACCGAAACATTCGGGTCCGCCAGGCGGATGGCCCGACAGAGGTCAGACGTACAGTCGCCGATGCCATTGGGCTGGGGAGGATAGGGCGTGATCTGGGCGACTAGGAACGGCGTGCCGGGGTTCAGTTTCATCGGATTCCCTTCTGGCCAAGAGCGGCATCATTATAGGGCCTCCGGAGGGGGATGTCTAGCGACCGGGCCTCAGGCGGAGCGCTCGGCCCGTTGGGGGGATATCTTGTTGAGAATCGGGGGCGTTCGCGCTATAATGGGCGGCTCGGGTTCGGGCCGCGTTGTCCTGAGGGCGGCCTGACGAAGCCCATCACACAGGAGAATGACCCCTGACAGGCGTAATCATCGCGGCGGGCAGAGGCAGCCGCTTCGGCGAGCGGCGGGAGAGCAAGCCGCTCTGCCCCGTGAAGGGACGGGCCTTAATCGAATGGGTCATCCTGGCCGCCCGTCAGGCGGGGATTTGCGATTTCGTGGTCGTGACCGGGTACGCGAGGGAGAAGCTCGAGGCCCATCTCGCCGACTTTTCCCGCCGGCAGAAGATCCCGATCCGTTGCGTTTACAACGAAGGCTGGGAAAAAGAGAACGGGCTGTCGGTCTACAAAGCCAAAGGCCAAGCCGGAGAGAGGTTCGCGCTCCTGATGTCGGACCACATCTTTGACGCGGAAACCCTGGCCCGGTTGATGGGCCAGCCCCTGGGCCCGGACGAGACGATACTGGCCGTCGATTTCAACGTGGGAATGAACCCCTCTGTGGACCTCGATGACGTGACCAAGGTCCTGGTCGAGGACGGAAGGGTCGCCGCGATTGGCAAAGCGATCGAAACCTACAACGCCTTCGACACGGGGATGTTCCTCTGCACGTCCGCGATTTTCCGCGCCCTCGAGGAAAGCCAGAGGCGGGGAGATTTCAGCCTGTCGGGGGGATTGCGGGTACTCATGGAAAGCCGGAACGTCAAGGCGATGGATATTGGAACAGGATTCTGGATCGATATTGATGATGAACAAGCCCTGGAACGAGCGGAAACCCTTCTGGCCGAGCGCGGCTGACCCTTCCCCGGCCTCCTCCGCCCGGGACCGAGGTCCGGCGAGAACGTGTCGATGAATCTCAAATCGCCCCGGAGCTGGATCAAGGGCCTTCTAACGGCGGTCGGGGTCCTCCTATTTTTCTACCTGGTCCGCCGGATCGGGTTCAAAACGCTGGGGGCCAATCTCTCGCGGTTCGGTCCCTGGTTCATCCTGACTTCGCTCCTCGCGGCCGGCTGGATCTATTGCCAGTCCGTGGCCTGGTGGCTGATCCAGAAAGGATTCTTTCGGCGGGTGCCTCTAGGCCTCCTCTACCGGATCAAAATCATCAGCGGCGCCTTCAACCTGGTGCTCCCCTCGGCGAGTCTCGGGGGGGACGCCATGCGGGCCTTCATGATCAAAAAAAACGTTCCCTTGAAGGAGGGCATTCCCAGCGTCCTGTTCGATAAGACCCTCGAATTCATCGCCTCCACGTTCTTTCTCACCTGCGGGTTCCTACTGGGATTGATCACGATCCGCCTGCCCAGAAGCTTGACCATCCCCGTAATCGTCAGTCTGGGGATCACGGCCACAGCGACCTTCCTGCTCATTCTCGCCCAGAAGACCGGAGTGAAAAAGATCGTTGCGAGAGTCGGCTCGCTGATCCCCGGGGGCAGGGCGTGGATTGAAAAACGCGAAATTCACCTGGAGGCCCTGGACCAAAACCTCCGCCTGCTCTACTCCCGCTCGAACCGCAAGGCCATCCTTCCCTTCGTCCTCCACGTCATCGGCCGGCTTCTCGGCACAGTCGAAGTCATGATCATTCTGGCAGTCCTCAAGGCCCCGGTCAATTTCATCCAGGCCATCTTCATCTGCACGGTCGTGACCGTGGGCAATTCGATCTTCTTCATACTTCCCGGGCAGTGGGGCGTTATGGAGAGCGTCCACATCTTGGTCCTCCAAAGTCTGGGGTACCCGGCCGCGATCGGCCTCAGCCTGTCCGTTATCAGGAGAATCCGGAGCCTCCTTTTCGTCGGGCTGGGGCTCATCCTGTTCGCCTCCGGAAAGCGGAAATCCCCACCCCCGGAGGGTTCCTGATGTCCATCGATCGCCTTGAGAGGACAGCCCCATAAGCCTCTATACGCCCGGCCGTGAGTTAGGGCCTGCCCCTAATTGTGAAACGTCTCCGTTCGAGCTATAATGGGCGGCTTGAGTGGCGCCATTCACGGCCCCGGGCCACGGCGGCCGGGCGTTACGATGGAAGGAGGAATCGTGAATCCCGTCGACCAAGCCGTGATTCTGCTTCCTCCACGCGTGGCCGGGCCTGCCCGCTCCTGGGATCTCTCCACGAAAAAAATCCTGGGGCTGACGCTTCTTGAGCGCGCCGTCCTGGCGTCCGCTCAATCCGGCGTTAGGGATTTCGTCCTGGCCGGCCGTACGGGACAGGGCTGGGAAGAGGCCACGGCCGGTTTGAGATGCGACCCGCGGGTCAAAAGTTTGGGACTCCGGCTGGAGTTCGTCCCACTTTCCGCGATGGGCGGTCCAGGCCGCGAGGTCGAAATCCTGAGGCCGTTCTGGCTCATCCGGGGCGATCTCGTTTTCGACCAGGCATTGCTCGCGGACGCCCCGGACGCCGGCCGCAAGGAAGACGAATCCGTTCACTTCATGGACCGCCGTCCGACGCTTAGCCCGGAGGACCACGACGGGATCGGCTTGAATACCGATGAAGACGGCGGAAACGCTCTGCCTTTCGTCCCCCTTCGGGACATGGGCGCGGCCGCTTACGCCGGAATCAGCCTCTGCCCGCCGGGGATTTTCCCCAAGCTCGCCGGCGTTCTCAGGAAATGGGACGCCGCGCTCCCCGATGTTGACGCCATGAACGGAATTTTCGGGCCGTCCGGGTCCAAGACGTTCGACACCGGGGGCCGATTCTGCTTCAGGGTTTTGTCGAAGGCCGCCCTTAGAAAGGCCCGCCGCTCGCTTCTCGCCACGGCCCGGAAGCCAACGGACAGTTTCATCTCGCGGACCTTCAACCGCCCCATCTCCCTCTTCCTGACCCGCCCCCTGATTTGGCTGGGGATTAAACCGAACCCGCTCAGCGTGCTCTGCCTCGCGATCGGGATGGCCAGCTGCTGGTTCATCGCCCAGGGCGGGTATGTCAATTCCGTCCTGGGCGCGTTCCTATTCGAGTTCGCCTCGATCTTCGACGGCTGCGACGGCGAGGTGGCTCGGCTGACCTACCGGACATCGAAGTTCGGCGGGTTCGTCGACATGGTCGGCGACGCCGTCATCTTCGTCCTGTTCTTCGTCTGCCTGCCGGTCGGCCTCTACCGGAGCTCACGGCGCCCCGTCTGGCTCGTCCTCGGCGTCCTGGCGCTCCTCTCGATGGGGACGTTCTATCTTCAGCTCACGGCCTTCATGAAAAAGAAGAAACTCGGAAACTACGTCGTCGGCCTGGTCAAGGACATCGAGCAAAGCGCCGGCCGGCCGGGGTTCAGCGGCCGCTTGGACCGCATGGCCGGCAAGATCGCCTTCATCTACCGGCGGGATTTCTTCTCGATGGGCGCCTTCATCGCCATCGCCGCCGGCGGCGCGGCCGTCCTGATGTGGGT
>JBEKVN010000066.1:0-8622 GCA_049513915.1 Candidatus Aminicenantales bacterium
GGCCGCGGGCGCGGCCTTTGCTTCGTAAAGGATATTACGGCCGTCCCGCTCACCGCCGTGCTCCGCGAAATTCCCTTCGCCCCGGACCCCGAAGACCTGTCCGGCGAGCGCCGCCTGTTCGCGGTCGAGGGCCGAGTCGATCTCTTCCTTTCTCCAGACGTAGAAGCGGCCTTCCTCGCCCTCCGAATCGGCGTCCTCGGCCGTGTAAAAGGCGCCTTCCGGCGCGGTGAGGTCCCGGAGGACGTATTCTAGCGTTTCGACGGCGGTCCGCCGGAAATCCGCTTTCCCTGTCGCCAGATGCGCATCCGCATAGACCTCGGCCAAGAGGGCCTGGTCATAGAGCATTTTCTCGAAATGGGGGACCAGCCAGGCGGCGTCCGTGGAATACCTATGGAAGCCGAATCCCAGATGATCCCGGATGCCGCCGCGGCTCATGGCACGGAGGGTTTTTTCGGCCATGTCGAGGGCCGAGGCGTTCCCCGTCCGTTTCCAGTATCTCAGAAGAAAGGCCGGGTTGTGAGGGAGCGGAAACTTCGGCGCGCCCCCAAAGCCGCCGCGCTTGGCGTCGAAATTGGCCTCGAAATCGTGGAACGCCTGATTAAGAATCCCGGGCCCGAGTTCCGGCCGGACGGCGGTCGAGGCCTCCGCGCGCGCCTGCTGTTCGCGGACCGCCTCGAAGATCCCCTCGGCCGAGCGGACGATATCGTGGCGCCGCGTTTTCCAAATTTCCAGGACCCGCGGCACGAGATCCGTGAGCCCGGGACGCCCCCAGCGCCGCTCCTTCGGAAAATACGTCCCGGCGAAGAAGGGCCTCTTGTCGGGGGTCATCACGATCGTCAGGGGCCAGCCGCCCGAGCCCGTGAGCATCTGGCCGACGGCCATGTAATACTGGTCGAGGTCGGGCCGCTCCTCCCGGTCCACCTTGACGCAGACGAACGCCCCGTTGAGGAGCCGGGCGACGTCTTCGTCCGCGAAGGATTCGCGCTCCATGACGTGGCACCAGTGGCAGGTCGAGTAGCCGATAGAAAGGAAAACGGGCTTGTCCTCGCGCCGCGCCCGGTCGAAGGCCTCTTCGCCCCACGGATACCAGTCCACGGGGTTTCCCGCGTGCTGGCGCAGGTAGGGGCTTTTCTCCCGGCTCAGGCGGTTCATCGGCGCGGACTAATTCTTCTTCCCGATATACCTGTCGATGAACTCGAAGGTCCGGCGATAGGCCTCCATGCGGTTCTTATGAAGAAGAAATTCGTGCGGCTCGTCCGGGACGACCATGAGCTCGATGTGCACGTCGCCCTTGGCCCGGAGCCTCTGGACGATGTCCGTCGTCTGCTGGAAGGGCACGTTGCGGTCGTCGTCGCCGTGGATGAAGAGGACCGGCGATTTCCAGGTCGCGACGCCGGCCACCGGCGAGGAGTCGCGGGCGATCTTGGCCATGACGCCCTCAAGGCGCGCCCAACGCATCTGTGACCAGTCATGGACCCCGGCCATGTCCACGCCCACCTTGAAGATGTCGGAGTTCCGGGCCAGGGACAAGGCCGTGAGCAGACCGCCGTAGGACAGGCCCCAGGCCCCGATGCGCTCGGCGTCGACCTCGGGCCGGCTCCGGAGGTAAGCGGCCCCCGCCAGCACGTCCTGGTATTCGGCGGCGCCCTGCATGCCGCAGTTGGGCGCTTCCCGGAACGAACGCCCGTAGCCGATGCCGCTGCGATAGTTTATGGAGAGCACGACGTAGCCGCGGCCGGCGAAATATTGATTGATGCCGTAGGCCTCCGAATAGAACTCCATATAATGCCAGCCGAGGAGCATCTGGCGGATGGGGCCGCCGTGCGTGTACACGACGGCGGGGCGCTTGTCGCCGGGCCTGACGCCTTTCGGCAGGAAGAGCTGACAGGGGATCTCGAGCCCATCGGCGGCCTTGACGACGATGAGCTGCGGGGTCACGAGTTCCTCGGCTGGAAAATCGGCCGGAAGCTCGCGGGGCGCGACGATCTCGAGCTTCCCCCCGGCGGAGGGGACGATGGCGACGGATGTCGGATGGACGGCGGTGGCGTAAAGGAAGGCCGCCCGGTTGCCCGATGCCAGGGGGGTGGGATAGGTCCCGATGTCCGCGCCCTTGATGAGCTGGACGGGTTTGCCGCCGCCCGTCGGGACCTTCCAGATGTGCCGCCCGTGGAGGTCGTCCATGTTGCCGGAGAAGTAGAGGCTCGCCCCATCGGTCGAGACTTCCATTTGCTCGACGAATCCGTCGCCGGGCGTGAGGTCTAAGGGCTCGCTTCCCGCGAGGGGCATCGAGAAGACGTGGTTCCAGTTTTCCCACTCGGCGGTAAAGAGGATGCGGCCGCTGGCCGTCAGGCCGAAATTCCGGAACGTGTAGACGCGAGGGGAATCCCTCGGCGTCCGCCAGATCTCGCGCGCCTGACCCGTGGAGCCCTCCGCCACCCAGATCCCGAGGTCAACGGGCGCGCGCGAGCGGAATTCCCCTGCGAGGTCCATGTTAAAGCCGAGCCCGGTGCGGCGGACGAACACGATTTTCGTTCCGTCGGCCGACCAGCACGGATCGCTGTCCCGATCAACGCTCGGGGCGACCCAGGTGATTTTCCGGGTCGAGAGCTCGAAGACGCCGATCAGGCTGTGGTCTTCGCGGTTGCTGACGAAGGCGACGCGCCGGCCGTCCGGGGCGAAGCGGGGAGAGCCGTTGCGGCCGGCCGCCTTGAACAGAAGCTCCGGCGCGGGCGTCGAGCCGGCATTCAGATGAGGGTCGAGCCCGACCCGGAAAATCAGGCCGTCCTTGACCATGAGCGCGGAGCGCCCGTCGGGCGAGAGAACGGGCTCGCTGCCGAGGGCGATTTTCCACGGCTCGCCGCCTTCGGTCAGTACGGCCCAGACGGCCTGCTCCCGCCCGTCGGGGTCGCTGTCGGAGTTCGTAACCCAGCCCGCGCTATTCGGCCGGCCGCCTTTGATGAAGACCGCGGTCCTTCCGTCGTCCGTGAGAAGGACGTCGGGGATCTCGAAAACCTCGTCCGCGGCGAAATTCGTCAGCCGGACCGGCCGGAAATCGGGGGCGGCCGCGGTCCAGACGTTCCGGGCGCCGCGGTCGTTCATGATCCAGGCGATGCGGTCGGCGTTCCTGGCCGCGGCCAGGTTCATGGGGTAGGGAGTACTCAAAACCTGCTCGAGGGTGAAGCTCTTCTCGGCCCCGGTCCTGCCAGGGCCGTGACTGGAAGGACCGGCCACGGCCGGGACCGCGCCGTCAAAAACCGCAACCAGAACGGCGAGCAGGGCTGCGTATCGAATCGCTTTCATTTTGATCTCCATTTCTGGCCTGATATCGTCAAACGTTCGTGGACGCCGTGTTTCCGGATCATTTGATGTTCTGGGTGACGGTTTCCTGCGTCGTGCCGATTTTCTTCATGATATTGGAGAGCGTCGCGATGAACTTAGCGCGGCGGTCCATGGTCATCTGGAGACGCAGGGACGTCATCTCCGACATCTCGTTCATGCCGTCGAGTTTGCCCTTCAGGTTGTCCTGGAGGGATTTCAGGGTTTGAGCGGTCGTGCCGGAACCCCGCGGTGGCAGGGGCGGAACTTCGGGTGTCTTGGCGTACTCGAGGTGAAGAACGGGCGAGATCCTTTTCTCGAGAGCGGCGGAGCGGGCGGGAATGGGCTTAGCGGGCTGGGCCGCCCTTGAGGCGGGAGGCTGCGCCCCCGCGGCCCGGGAGTTTTCGAGGTCGGACGATTTCCCTCCGGCTTTCGACATTTCCTGGGAAATCCAGTCGTTGAGCTGGCGGATCTGGTCGCGAAGTCTTTGCTTGGCTTGATTCGTAGCGTTCATTTCGGCCATGACTGTCCGGAGGTCGTCGTTCGCGTCCTTGGCGGCCATGCCCAGGACGATGAGAGCTGTCGCCGAAACGTCCGAGGCGGAGAGTCCGGGGAACGCGCGGGCCGTTTCTTCATCGGTTCGTTTCTGGAGCGTGGCGAAGTCCGTTCCCGAAGCGATCTCGGAAGCCGAAGCGACGGCCAGCCCTTCGAGTTTTCTAATGCCCGAAGGCGCGAGGGCCTTGTGAGCCCAGGCGAGACGCGCGGATATCTCCGGCGTCAGGACGAGCTGTTTTTGCCAGAGCTCGATGCTCGCGTCGGCGGAGCGCCCCTGAATGGGGGATTGCAGGGGCGTCACGGAACGGGATGAGGCTGGGCCGCCGAAGACGGATAATCCGGCCGCGGCCAGGGCAAAAAGAAGGATGGCCGGTTGTGCCGGATTTTCTGTTGATTTCATCGGGACCTCCTGCATTGACATTCTTATGCGTTCGAAGATACGCTTTTATCCAGGGGGACACAATACTCTGTCCCGCATTTGCTTGGGTGGCAAAATCGGCCTCATTAAAGAGGGACAGAGTATTGTGTCCCCCTCGCCAAAATTCAGGAGGTCTAGAATGCGCCGCATCCGACTGATCCACTTGGCCATGATCGTCCTCGCCGCTTCGATTCTTCTCCTCGCGGCCTGCGCGAAGCCGAAGTATCCCGATGGGCTCTATGCGGAGGTCACGACCAACAAGGGGCTCATCGTCCTCCAGCTCGAATTCGAAAAAACCCCCATGACGGTCGCGAATTATGTCGGGCTAGCCGAGGGGACGATCGCTAACGCCGCCTTTCCAGCCGGGACGCCCTATTTCGACGGGACGAAATGGCACCGCGTCGTAGCCGGTCACGTGATCCAGTGCGGGATCCCCAAAACCGCCAAGGCCGGCACGGACGGCCGTCCCGGGTACGAGTTTCCGAACGAAATCGTATTGCCCGACCTCAACCACGGCCGGGCCGGGATGGTCAACATGGCCAACGGCGGCCCGCACACGAACGGCAGCCAGTGGTGCATCACCCTCGGCGACCGCTCCTACCTCGATGGCGATTACACGGTCTTCGGTCACGTGGCCGAGGGGATGGATGTGGTTTTCAAGATCGTCCAGGGGGATGAGGTCCAGAGTGTGAAAATCGTCCGGGTCGGGAAGGCGGCCAAGGCGTTCCGGCCGACGACAGACTCATTCAAGGCGATGGTCGAGGCGGCCAAGGTCAGGGTGGCTGAAGCCGATGCTAAAATGAAGGCCGCTGAAGAGTTCGCCATTCAGGAGAACTGGCCGAGCGCGATCGCCCTCGAAAACGGCCTGAAATACGTCGTCCTCCGGGAAGGCAAAGGCAAGCTTCCCGTGGGCGGGCAGAGGCTGAACGTCTCTTATTCGGGCAAGTGCCTCCTCAGCGGCAAGGCCTTTGTCAGCACGGCGGACGAAGGCAAGCCGTACTGGGGCGAGACGCCCGCGGCATTCGAATTTATGCTGGGAAAACCCAAAGTAAATCCCGGAATCGACGCGATCGTGGCTCTGATGAAAAAAGGGGAGAAGCGGCTGGTCATCGTCCCGGCCACGCTGGGATACGGCCGGAGCGGCTATTACGCCAGGCAACGCCCGAACGAGAAGCGCTTCGTCATCTCCCCAAACACGCTCCTCGTATATGAGGTCGAGTTCATTGACGTCAGCAAATGATCAGGCGCGGGCTGAACCTGGCGCCGACCGTCCAACAGAACGCCGACTTATTTTTGGCCTCTGCGGAGCTTCAGCTTCTGTCCCTCGCCAGACGGCGGAGCCGGAGGAGATCCCTGCCAAATAGATCGCATCTGTCCTTTATCTTGACCAAGCGCGTTCGCTCAGCTACATTGGGGACGTTCAAGGAGTTTCCCATGCCGAAAACGCCGCAGGACCGGCGGTCTTTTCTCAGGACCGTGGCCGGAAGCGCCTTCGCCATCGGTCCCTTTTTGAAGGGGCTGTCCGGCCAGACGGCTCCCGGCCCCGCAGCCGTGTCCGCGGGCGGCATGCGCTACCGCCGCCTGGGCCGGACCGGCCTCCAGGTTTCCGAGATCTCGCTCGGCAGCAGCCCGCTACCCGACCCCCTCCTCCTCCGGGCCATCATCGACCGTGGCGTCAATTACATCGATACGTCCCATAATTATGAAAATGGGAATTGCGAGCGTCAAATCGGGCGCCTTCTCAAGGACGTGGGGCGGGACAAAGTCCACGTCGGGACGAAATTTCATGTCACGCCCAGGGACACCCGGGCCTCGATCGCGGCCTCGGTCCACGGCAGCCTGCGCCGGCTGGCTACGGACCGCATCGATGTTCTCAGCATTCACGGAGCGGAGAGCGCCGCTGTCCTCGTCGACGAGCGGGTCGTCGGCGCCTTTGAACAGCTCAAGCAGGAAGGCGCATACCGTTTCCGGGGGATTTCCTGTCACGCCAACCATGACGAGGTCGTCCGGAAGGCGGTCGACTGCGGGCTCTACGACATGGTCCAGGTCGGTTTCAACGTCTTCGATATCCAGGAAGGCGCCGCCAACGTGCAGACGTACCCGGACTACCTCCGTTCGAGCGGCCTTCGGGAGCTCGTCGATCTCGCCCATTCCCGCGACGTGGGCGTCATCGCCATGAAGACGTTGAAAATCGCCGGCCGCCGTCAAAACCTGGAGGAATACAGGACCGGGTCGGCATCCCTTTTTCAGGCCATGCTGAAGTGGGTCCTCGCGAACGGGAAGGTCGCCTCCGCCTTGACCGAGATCCTGAACCGGCAGCAGATGGAAGAGGACCTTGGGGCCGTTGATAGGCCGCTGTCCGAGGCCGAGATGAGGACCCTGGCGAAATATGTGGAGGAAAACGGGCTGAATTATTGCCATGCCTGCGGGGCCTGCCGCCGGGCCTGCCCGTCCGGCGTCGCCACCACGGCCATTCTTCACGCTCTCGCCTACCACGAGAGCTATGGAAAGACGCGGCGGGCCAAAGCGGCCTACGCGGCCCTGAGGCGTTCGGAAACGTATTCGGGATGCCGTGATTGCGGCACCTGCGAGGCAACCTGCCCTTATGGAGTCAACGTCCGGGCCAGAATCCGGGAGGCGGAGCGGGTCCTGGCCTGAATACCGGCGCCGTTCCGGCTTCCTTCCTCAACCGCTCCCGGAAATGCCTGGATCTACGCGGAGATTCCGGCTAACGTGCGGAGCCGGCGGCCAGGAGCGCCTTGTATGCGTTGACCATTCCGCCGCAGGCGACCTTGCCCTCGAGGGATGGGAGCCGCGTCGCCGTATCCATGAGGATCTTTTTCAAGGCCACGGCGCTCAAATCCGGCTTCACCGAGAGCGTCAGCGCCGCGATCCCGGCGACGACCGGTCCGGCGCAAGACGTGCCCGCTCCGAGCCGGTAGGTGCTCCGGCCGTCCCGGACGTCTGTCGTGAAATTCTCGTCGAGGGCGGCAATGTCGACGTTTCGCACACCGTAGTTCGATCCCAGCCAGCGGTCGCCGGCCTGGTAGCGGACGAGCCCGCCCTTGAAATCGATCATGGCCACGGTCAGGATGTTGTCGAGAGGGAAGCAGGCCGGATAGGTGAAGTTCTCCGGCCGGTCGATGTCCAGTCCGTTGTTTCCTGCGCCCACGACGAGCAGGACGTTCTTCTTCCCGGCATACTCGAGGGCCGCCTTCAGTTCGGCCAGCGCTTCCGGCGTCGGCTCGCTGACGAAACCGCTCCAGTTGATGACGCGGGCGCCGTTGTCCGCGGCATAACGGATGGCCTTGGCCGCCCGCCCGGGACGGGCCGTATCATGTTCGTTCCGCCCGATGCCCTGGGCCCCGATCTTGAGGAGCATCATCGAAACATCCCAGTTGATCCCGGCGACTCCGATCCCGTTGTTCCCCCGGGCGCCGATGATGCCCAGGGCCGCGATGCTGTGCCAATAAGGCTGAATGCGGTCCTTGCGCATGCCGTCGAAGACGTAGCAGTCCGGGTCGGAGTCGTCGAAGGCGAAGTCCCAGCCCATGACATCGTCGACGTATCCGTTCCCGTCGTCGTCAATGCCGTTGGTTTCCTTAGGATGGCCGGTGGCGTCAAGCCCGGACTCGCCGGGGTTGGTCCAGATATTTCCGGCCAGGTCTTCGTGATTGTAGAAAAAGCCGTCGTCCAGAACGGCAACCACGACCTTCCGGCTGCCGGTCGAGATCGTCCAGGCCCGGGTGATGTCCGGGTCGATCCCGGCCGCGGCGTCGAGCGTGACGGGCGACGGCTTGATCGAGGTCCGTTCGATCGGGATCTGCCCTCCTGGATTCAGGAAGCTAACCTGGAACTTAAAGAAGGGGTCGTTGGGTATGACCCTCCGGGGCGGGGCCTGCCCGGAGAAAAATGCGGCGAAAAGCGTCACGGCGCTGATAAAAGCAACGAGGATGACGGCGACTTTCTTCATGGCGGACGGCCTCCTCGATTTATCTTCGTCTATTTTACCCCCCGGGGCCGAGAAAAGTTAAGGTGATGGCCTGGACCCGCCGGAATCACCCCTTCGCCCCTCTTTTCAAAAAGGCCGTCAGAAGAAAGCCGGCGCCGACCGCGAGCATGAGGATTCCCCAGATCAGATTGACGTTGACCCCGAGGGACTTTTCGTAGATCTCCTTCCCCGTCACCAGCCCGTAAACACCGAGGCCGAGGCCGTAAATGCTGAGGAGCCAGCCGATCGGGAGCTTGAGGTCCAGGACGTGCCCCTGTTTCATTCCAGTTTCCTGTTCCGTGGCTTTGATTTTCGCGTCCATGGTTCACTCCTTGACGATCAT
>JBEKVN010000067.1:0-8360 GCA_049513915.1 Candidatus Aminicenantales bacterium
GTCGTCAACCGCGATGATGGCGTCGAGTTTGCCGAGGTCGACGATCGGGGGGATGAACTCGTCGGAGATCCCCTGGATGCGGTGCTTGCCGACCTTGTGGCCCGTCGACATCGTGGGCGAGTTCGACGGCTCGAGCGGATGGAGCCGGATGGAGGGATTCTTTTCTTTCAGGAACCGGCCGGCCCCCATGATCGTCCCCCCGGTGCCGACCCCGGCGATCAGGGCGTCGGGCCGGAGGTTGTGCCAGCGGAGCTGCCACCAGATCTCCGGCCCCGTCGTGCAGGCGTGAGCGTCGGCGTTGTCCTCGTTGGAGAACTGCCGCGGCAGAAACGAGTTCTCCAGGGAGGCGGCGTGCTCCTCGGCGAGGCGGATGCTTCCCAGGAATCCGCCCTCCTCTTTTGAGACGAGCCGGACCCTGGCCCCCAAGCTCCGGATGAGGTCCTTCCGCTCCTGACTCATCCAGTCGGGGATGAAGATGGTCACGGGATGGCCGAGCGCCCGGCCGATGCCGGCGAAGGCGATGCCCGTGTTCCCGCTCGTGGCCTCCACGATTGTCGCCCCGGGCCGGAGCGTCCCGCGCTCGTAGCCGCGGCGGAGGATGTGATAGGCCATGCGGTCCTTGATGCTGCCCGTCATGTTCATGTTCTCGGCTTTGGCGTAAAGGACACGCGGGTCGCCGTCGAACGTGAAATCTATGGCGAGAAGAGGCGTGTTGCCGACCCAGTGGCCCAACCCATTCATCCGGCTCTTGAGGTTTTCGTTCATGATCGTACCGGGAATATTATACTGGAAGCTCCCCGGGCAGACAACGGACGGCCCAAAGCCGACGGCCGGGCCCGGACGGAGGGTTTCCGGGGGCCTCGCGCTTTGACATTAGGACCGGAGCGCATAAAATAGGGCCGCACCGTTGGATGAGAAATGATCTATTTTCTGTCTCTGGGCAGCAACATCGGCGACCGGAAACGAAACCTGGCGCGCGCGAGGCGACTGCTCGCGAAGAACGGCGTCGCCGTCCTCAAAGCGTCCTCCGTCTATCGGACCGAACCCGTCGACGTCCGCGACCAGCCGTGGTTTGACAATCAGGTCCTCAAGGTGCGGACCGGCCGCAGGCCTCATGAGCTCCTGGCGCTGGCCAAATCGATCGAAGCAGCCTTGGGGCGCGTCCCGAACATCAAAAAGGGACCGAGGACGATCGACATCGATATTCTGCTGGCCGGAGACACGGTCCTCGAGACCCCGGATTTAACCATTCCGCATCCCCGCATGGCCGGGAGGAACTTTGTCCTTGTGCCGCTCTGCGAACTCGCCCCCGGAGCCTTCCACCCGGTGTTGCTGAAAACAGTTCATGAGCTGCTCCGCACATGCCCCGACAAGTCTTCGGTGCTCAGGGAGGGGAGCCGAGGCCGGAGGCACGGGAGAAATCCGACCCCCTGAGCGTCTGCTCTCCGGCCCATTCTTGCGCTGAGTCGCGGTCAGAAGGCGTTTTCGAAATGTTCGATGGCATAGCCGGCGCCTGCCTGAGACCGGATTGAAACGACGTCAAAGCGGCAATCCACGTCCCCCAGGCGGTGCCTAAGGAGATAGCCCTCGGCCACCTTCCGGATCTGGTGCTGTTTGGCCGGCGTGACCGATTCCTCGGGGCGGCCGAAGCCTCGGCCCGTCCGCATCTTGACTTCGACAAAGACGAGCGTCTTCCCGTCGATGGCGACGATGTCGATCTCTCCCCGGAACTGACGGAAACCGGTTTCCAGAATCGTGTATTTCTTCCGGCGGAGAAATTTCAGGGCGATCGCTTCGCCCGTCCGGCCGACGGCCTGGGTCGTTGTTCGGCTCTCCCGCAATTCTGTTACCCCCCGATTTTCCGATCGGCCTCATCCGCCTGGCCGGAGCCGACCTGGCGGACCCGTCAGGATCGCGGCGGCTGGATTCTTTTCCAGCGCACCCTGCCGTTCTTGGTGTCCTCGAGGAGAATCCCCTGGGCCAGGAGCTCCTTCCGGATCTCGTCGGCACGCTTGTAGTTTTTCTCGGCCCGGGCTTTTTGGCGCTCTTCGACTTTGCTCTGAATGGCGGAATCGAGTTCGCTGGACACGTCGACTTTTTTTACGTCGAGTTTGCCCGAGGTGTCCGCTTTTATGGTCGCTTCGCCTCTTAAGTAGACGGACGTCGGCTCGATCATGAGAATCTTATCATCGATCTCGGTGACGAAATCCTTCAGCTCCAGCGCATCTGCTTGGGAAATCTGCCCTTTGGAAATGAGACTGTTGGCCTTCTCAACTAGGCCGAAAAGAGCGGCCAGCGATTCGGAAATATTGAGGTCATCTTCGAGACCGGCCATGAAGCCCGAGCGGGCCTCGCCGATCAGCTTGGCTATTGCGGGATTCTTTCCGGTCCCGTCCTTAACGCCCCGAAGGTCGACCAGGAAGTCCCGGATCCTGTTGCGGCCGGCACGGGCCTGTTCGAGAGCTTCGAAGGTGAAGTTGAGCATCTTCCGGTAATGTGTGGAGAGGAGCAGGAATCGGATCTCCGGAGGATCATATCCCTTGGCCAGAATGTCGTTCAAAGTATAAAAATTCCCCTTGGATTTGGCCATTTTTTCGCCGTCGACGACCAGGTGATGGCAGTGCAGCCAGCAGTTGACGAACTTGACCCCGTTGGCCGCCTCTGACTGGGCGATTTCGTTCTCGTGGTGGGGGAAAATATTGTCGACGCCGCCGCAGTGGATATCGAACGTCGGGCCCAGATATTTGGAGCTCATGGCCGAGCATTCGATGTGCCAGCCGGGCCGTCCCGGCCCGAGCTCCGTCTCCCAAGATGGCTCGCCTTCCTTTTTCGCCTTCCAAAGGGCGAAGTCGTGGACGCTTTCCTTCTCATATTCGTCCGAGTCGCCGCGCTGTCCGGGCCGGAGGTCTTCCAGGTTGATCTTGGACAGCCGTCCGTAGGCCGGAAATTTGGCGATGCTGAAGTAGATCGAACCGTCTTTTTCGTAGGCGAAGCCATTGTCGAGAAGGGTCCTGACGATCGCGACCATTTCGGGGATATGCTCCGTTGCCCTGGGATAATGGTCGGCCGGCAGGATGTTCAGGATATCGCGGTCCGCGTAAAATGCCTCGATAAAGGGCCGGGTATATTCCCCGAGCGTCAGCTCCTTGGCGTTGGCGCCGCGGATCGTCTTGTCGTCGACATCCGTGATGTTCATGACATGAGTGACTTTGAGCCCGCTGAACAGGAGAAAGCGCTTGAGCAAGTCCTCGAAGATGTACGCTCGCCAGTTGCCGATATGGGGAAAATCGTAGACGGTGGGCCCGCAAGTGTAGAGCTTCACCTCGCCGGAACGGAGGGGGACGAAGGGCTCGACCGAGCCGCTGAAGGTATTGTGAAATCGGATCATCAGGGTCATTATGGAAATTCTCGAGGCCGCAGTCAATCCCTTTCGGGGGATTCCACGGATCCAAGTCCGTGGAGCTTCAGCCGGTTTGAAGGGCCTTCACTTTAATAGACGCCCGCCGGCCGAGGATTCGTCAGGCTTATTGACCGACAAGGTCGCTTTGTGCCATAATCTATCTTCCATTTGCCCGGAGTCGCACAATATGAAAACAAAGATCGGAATCCGCCGGGAGGATATCAACAAGTGGGAAAAACGTGTCCCTCTCATCCCGTCTCACGCCCGTGAATTGATCAACGGGCACCCTCTCGAAATCCAAATTCAGCCGTCCACCATCCGTATCTTCACCGACGATGATTACCGGATCTCCGGAATCCCCGTCCGCGAAGACCTTTCGGCCTGTGACATCGTCCTCGCTCTCAAAGAGATCCCCATCGAGCGCCTTGAAAAGGACAAGACCTACGTCTTTTTCTCCCACACGGCGAAGGGTCAGAGCCACAACATGCCCATGCTCAAGAAAATGATGGACATGGGCTGCTCCATCATCGATTACGAGAAAATGGTCAACGACAAGGGGCAGCGCGTGCTCTTCTTCGGCAACTACGCCGGTCACGCGGGAATGATCGATACCCTCTGGGCCCTGGGCCGGAAGCTTGCCCTCGAAGGTATCCCGAACCCGTTCGGGGCGCTTCACCCGACGCACTATTACAAAAATCTGGTGGAAGCCAAGGAAGCCGTCGGCCAGGTGGCCTGGAAGATCATCAGGGAGGGACTGCCCGGGGATCTCGACCCCCTGGTCATCGGCTTTTTCGGCTACGGACACACTTCGCAGGGGGCCCAGGAGATTCTCGATATCCTGCCGGTAGAAGCCGTCCAGCCCCGTGACCTGCCCCGGCTCTTCAAGCGGCGCCCGGATTCTCCGCGAACCGTTTATAAGGTCGTTTTCAAAGAAGAGGACATGGTGGAGAGAACGGTCCCCGGCCGGCCGTTCGACCTTCAGGACTATTATCAGAACCCCCAGGAGTACCGGCCGGTCGTCGAAAGCCTGGTCCCTTGCCTGACGGCGATCGTCAACGGCATTTATTGGACGCCCAAGTATCCCAAATTCGTGACCAAGCCCTTTCTGAAAAAGCTCTTCGGCGGGAGGGACCGGCCGCGCCTTAGGGTGATCGGGGACATCACCTGCGACATCAACGGCTCGATCGAAAGCACGGTCGAGGCCACCGACCCCGAGAATCCGGTTTATGTCTATGATCCGTTCCTGGACAAGCCGGTTTTCGGCTTCGAGGGGACGGGACCCGTGGTCCTGGCCGTCTATAACCTTCCGGCGGAGCTCCCCCTCGAAGCGTCCACGTACTTCAGCGGCGGCTTGAAAGAATATGTCCCTGCCCTGGCCAAGGCCAATTTCCGCGCGACGTTCGAGGATTGCGGCCTGCCGGACGTCATCCGGCGGGCGGTGATCCTTTACCGTGGAAAATTGACCCCTGATTACGCTTATCTCGGCCCGTTCGTCCAATAAATCTTTTTGGAGAGAACGCCATGAAAAAGATCCTCGTTTTCGGCGCAGGACTGGTCGCGAAGCCCCTGGTGAAATACCTCCTCGATCAGCCGGACTTCCGGGTTGCCGTGGCGGACATGGCGCCCGGGAGGGCCAGCAGGGTCGTCTCGGGCCACCCCCGGGGTGAGGCGATGGCGCTCTCCATCGAGGACCGGGCGGCCATGAAGGCCGAGATCGGAAAGAGCGACCTGGTCGTCAGCATGCTCCCGTACGCGTTCCACCCCGAGGTCGCCGCGGTTGCGATCGAATCCGGCAAGAGCGTCGTGACGGCCTCCTACGTGAGCCCGGCCATGAAGGAACTCGACGGCCGCGCCCGGGAGAAGGGCGTCATCGTCCTCAACGAGCTCGGGCTCGACCCGGGGATCGACCACATGGAGGCCATGCGGATCATCCACGAGGTGCACGAGGAAGGCGGCCGCGTCCTGAGCTTCAGGTCCTATTGCGGAGGTCTGCCGGCCCCCGAGGCGAATACCAACCCCTTCGGCTACAAGTTCTCCTGGAGCCCCAGGGGGGTTCTCCTGGCTTCCAAGAACTCGGCCAAATATCTCAAGGACGGGAATGTCGTCCTAATCCCCGCTGAGAAGCTCTTCGACAGCCCGGAAACGATAGCGTTTCCCGGCCTCGGCGAATTCGAGGGATATCCCAATAGGGATTCGGCGTCCTACCGGGAAACCTACGGGATCCCCGAAGCCAGAACCGTCCTGCGAGGGACTCTCCGGTATCCCGGGTGGTGCCGCACCCTTAAAAAAATCGGCGAGCTGGGACTGCTCGATGAAACCGGCATCAGCGACTGGACGGGCCGCACGTATCGGGACCTCATGGCCCGGCTCGCCCAGGCCGCGGCAGGGGACGACGTCGCGAAGGCCGTCGCCGCCCGTCTGGGACTAAAGCTCGATTCGGACATTATGGGCCGCCTGGAATGGCTGGGGCTTTTCACGGCGGATCCACTCCCCGTCGCCAAGGGGTCGGCCTTCGACATCCTGGCGGCCCGGATGGTCGAGCGGCTCCAATATACCGAAGGGGAGAGAGACATGGTCATCCTTCAGCACGAATTCCTGCTGGAGAGCAGGAAAGGCCGGGTCGAAAAGATCACGTCGACCCTGATCGACTTCGGCATCCCCGGCGGCGACTCCTCGATGTCCCGGACGGTCGGACTG
Source organism: Candidatus Aminicenantales bacterium (assembly GCA_049513915.1). Taxonomy (GTDB): domain Bacteria; phylum Acidobacteriota; class Aminicenantia; order Aminicenantales; family Saccharicenantaceae; genus DATKJS01. Next base: position 6,098 of record JBEKVN010000067.1, read on the forward strand.
CCCGCGGCGATCGGGGCCCGGCTTATTCTGGAAGGCCGGATCAAGGAAATCGGTGTCCGCGTCCCCGTGACCCCCGACATCTACAATCCCATCCTTAATGAGTTGGCCAGGCTGGGCATCCGCTTCCAAGAACATCGTCAACCGGTGTAAGCCCCCACCCGGACGGAAGAGGGACAGATGGGGATGGCCCCTCTTTCAGATGCACCCGGGAGGTTTGACTTTCGCCGGCCCGGCGTCTATTGTTGATGGGGAGGGCCGTGATGAAAAGAAAACCCAGTGTCGCCGGCAGTTTTTACCCCGGTCAGAAGGATGCGCTCCTTGAAACCATCGCCCAAATGACGGACCGGAAAGCCGCCAGAAAAAAAGCTCTGGCCGTGGTCGCTCCACACGCTGGCTATGAATATTCCGGTCCCGTCGCGGGGGCCGTGTTCTCGTCCGTCGAGATCCCCCGGACGGTCGTCATTCTGGGCCCGGCCCACAGGGAAATCGGGGAGCTTTTCGCCATCCAGAAGGAAGGCAGCTGGGTGACGCCTCTGGGCGAGGCGCCCATCCAAGCCGACCTGGCCGCCCTCATCCTCGACCTCTGCCCGCTTGTCACGGAGGATGAACGGGCCCATCAGGGGGAACATTCCCTGGAAGTCCAGTTACCCTTCATTCAATACTTCGAAAAAAAGGTCTCACTAGTCCCGGTTTGCGTATCCTACGAGGCGGAATTTGACGACCTCGAGACTTTTGGACGCGCCCTCGCGGCCTCCCTCCGCGCCTTCGGCCAGGACGTCTTGATCGTGGCCAGCACGGACATGAGCCATTACGTTAGCCAGGAAATGGCCGAGAAGAAAGACTTCCTGGCCATCCGGAAAATCATCGCCCTCGACGCCCGCGGCCTGTTCGATACGGTCAGGGACCACAAGATCAGCATGTGCGGCTATCAACCCACGACGGCGGCCATCACCGCAGCCAGGGAACTGGGAGCCGCCGGGGCCGATCTTATACAATACCAGACATCGGGGGCGAGGACTGGCGACTTCGCCCAAGTTGTTGGATACGCTGGAATTAGAATAATCTGAGCAGGCCCCCCTTAACTCCCAGTCATTTGACAATTATCCGCCGTTAGTGCTATAAATCAAGAGAAAGAACAAGATGTCTAAGTCTGCCCCGCGCGATAAGGATGGGAAAGTCTTGAAACTTCTCGTCGAGGCCTACGTCCGCGACGGGCGGCCCGTCAGCTCGGCCTCGATCGCCCACTCCAGGAAGTTCGATGGCTCGTCGGCCACCGTGCGGAACATCATGGCCAGACTCGCGGACGAGGGCTTCCTGTCCCAGCCCCATACGTCAGCCGGCCGCGTCCCGACCGACAAAGGGTTCCGCTATTATGTCAACAGTCTGCTTTCGGAAAAATCTCTGGCCCAGGACGACCTCCCTCTGATCCAGGACGAATTCCCCACGAAGACCGCGGACCTGGATTCCCTCCTTATCCAGGCCTCGCGCCTGCTCGCCGATAGTTCCGACAATCTCGCCTTCGTGATTTCGCCCCAGATTTCCCGGGTCCAGTTCGAACACGTCCGCTTCGTCCGCATATCCCACCATCGGATCATGGCCATCCTCGTGACGCCGTTCCAGATGGTCTTGACCGAAACGCTGGAGACCGAGCTTCCCATGACTCAGACCGAACTCGACCGGGCCTCGCAATATATCAACCAGAATTTCCGAGGGAAAACGCTCGTCTACACCCGGGACATGCTGCTTCAGGAGCTCCCCAAGTACCGGGCCCGGTACGAAGACGTCCTCAGCAAGCTCACGGACCTTGTCCGCGTCGTCATCAACCGGGAGGGGGACGAGAACCGGATCTTCATCCAGGGAACGTCTCGGCTCCTCGGCAAGGCCGAACTTTTCGAGACGGGCAAGCTGCGGTCCCTGTTTCAGAATTTCGAGGAGAAATCGGCCCTCGTCAAGCTTCTGGCCGATTTCATAAGCCTGGGCCGCGTCAAGGTCCTGATCGGGGCGGAGGCCAACTTCCCCGGCGTCCAGGACTGCTCCCTCGTCCTGTCCCATTATGGAACGGGCCGCGAGGTCCTGGGCTCCCTGGGTATCATCGGACCCAAGAGGATCCCCTATGAAAAAATCATCCCCCTCGTGGACCGTGTCGCCCAGCGCCTGAGCCAGGCCATCATCATCTTCGGCAGAGAGGTCTCGCTATGACAGACGACGAAAAGCCAAAACCGGCCGAGGAGATCGAATACATCCCGGATCCCGGCGCTCCCGA
>JBEKVN010000068.1:0-8142 GCA_049513915.1 Candidatus Aminicenantales bacterium
CACGCCGATCCTGCCCGTCGGTTTATTGTAGGCGACCGAACCAGACAGGTCGACCCCGCCGTCCTGGAGGTGGTCGGCAATCTTGTTGGTGACCCGGTCGTAGCGGACGATCCCCGACACACCCCACTCCGGCGTGAGGTCGAGGCGGTCGAGCAGGAAGACGCCCGTGCCCGTCTGGGTGAACCGCTGGTTGGCGAGCAGTCCCGGCCCTTCGACGGCGCCGCCCAGGTTGGGATGCTTGAATTCGTCGAAGCCCTGCCAGGCGAGGTCCACCCCTGCGCTCAAGTAGTTCCAGGTCCGGCCGAGAGCGGCCTTGTGGTTGACCTGGAAGGTGAAGCCGGGGGTGTCATAATCCCGGTGGATGACGGAGGAGGGGACGGACTCCGTGTACTTGGTATGACGATAATAGGCGGAGACGGCCAGGTCCAGGTTCGATCCCAATCCGATCGAGCTCGTCAGGCCGCCCGTCGCGCGCTGGGTTTTCTGGTATTCGTTGAACGTGTAGGAATCCGGGTTCGCCCTCCGGCGCAGGACCTCGGGGTTTGAGCTGAACCAGTTGAGGTTGAGGCCTTCGGGGTTCTGGTTGAAAAAATCCGTCCAGCCGACGATGGCCGTGACCTTGATGGTCGGGCTCAGGGTGAAAGCGAACTTGCCGCGGGCGTTGTCACCCTTGTAGGCCGACTGGTCGCGGTAGCCGTCGCCGGTGAGCATCGAACCCATGATGTTGTAGTTCAGGATGCCTGTCGTGCCGCCCATCTCGCCCAGGCCCTTCTTGAGGCCGTAGGCGCCTCGCACAAGGTCGCCGCCGCCCGTGACGGGGTCGGGGCCGCCGTCACGAGTGAGGATATTGATGATCCCTCCCGACGAGCTGCTGCCGTAAAAGGCCGCGGCGGGCCCGCGGAGGACTTCGATCCTGCGGACCGTGGCCCAGTCAACGTCGTAGAAGTCCGAGATATATCCGGACGGGTCATTGAGCGGAATGCCGTCGACGATGGTCCTGATACCGCGGGTGCCGCGCTCGGTCAGGATGCCTTCGCCCCGGATCGACAGGTGGACGCGCTCTCCGTCGGCCTGGTTATCGACCTTGACGCCGGGGACGAGCTTCATGACCTCGTCGATGCCGATCGTCCTCGGCATCGCCTGAAGAATGGGCGTTTCGACGACCGTCGTGGCCGCTGGGTTTTTCTTGAGCGGGATCTCGACGCGGGGCGCCGTGACGGTGATCTCGACTTTCTCTCCCGTCTGCGCCGCCTGCTCCTTTTCCTTGGATTGCTGTCCGGTTTTTTCCTCGGACGCCGTCTTCGCCGGGTCCTTGTCCTTGGGGGCGAGGGACAGGGCCAGAGACGGTCCGGCCAGGAGCATGAACGAAAAAGCGACGAGCAACAGGTTCCGGTGGGGTTTCGAGGGCATATAAAGCATAAAATTACTCCTTTATAAATATTAGACACGCGGAAAACCCCGATTCTTCCATGGATCCTGAACGCTCCCGCCGCGGACCTGAGACCGCTTGACATCTGTTCGGACCGTGGATACATTGGCGTCGTGGCTCCGAACATTTCTTCCGACGAAACATTGGCGCTCGGCGCCATCCCCACGGAAGGGGAGCGGCGAATCGTTCTGGCCGCGCAGCGGGGGGACGAGGAAGCGTTCCGGGAACTTTATCAAACATATCGCGATCCGATCTGGACCTTGATCAACTCGCTGGTCGGGGATCCCCTCCAGGCCCAGGACCTTCTTCAGAACGTCTTCTTCAAAGCGTTCCGGGGTCTCGGAGGCTTCCGGTTCCAGTCGGGATTGTTCACCTGGATCTACCGAATCGCTCACAACGAATGCCGGAATCACCTGCGGAAACGGAGTATTCCCCTCCTCCCGCTGGAGTCCGTCCTCGGGAGTCAGGCTGAAATCGACAGGACGCGGGTTTCCGACCGGTCGGAAGCGCGCAAGGCCGCGCTCCGGGCCGCGGTCATGGAGCTGCCCTTCAAGATGCGAGAGGTGATCGTCTTGAAGTACCTCGAAGGCCTGTCCTACAAGGAGATGAGCCGCATCCTCGGGTGTCCCCCGGGAACGGTGGCCTCGAGGCTGAACAGGGCCCTGACGGAACTGGAGGGACGCCTGCGGGCTTCCGGGGGACTCTTATGAAGATCGTGGAGGCGCTGGAGTTCAGAGCATGAAATGGCGATGTTTTCGGCTGCGCAGGGGATTCGTGTCCTACCTCGAAAGCGGCCTGCCTCCCCGCGAGGCGGAGCGTCTCGAAAAACACCTGCCCCATTGCCGGAGATGCAGTGTGTTGCTGGACAGGCTCCGCGCTGGACACGAGGCCGGGCGGCAGTTCGGCCGGATCGGCCCGGAGATCGGCCGGCGGCCGCCGGCGTTCGAGGAGCTCCGGGCGGTCATCGGCCCCGCTCGAGACGGGCAGGGTCTGCCGGTGCGGCCTGCCGGGGCTTTTCTGCGCGCTCTGACCACCCCGCTGGCGGTCCGCGTCCTCGTCCTGCTGGTGCTGGCGCAAACCGTCCTCCTCGTCGTGATCTACAGGAATACCCTTTGGCAGGCCGGCGGCCGGGCCGCCATCTCCTTGGTCAGCGGGCAAATCCAGGACTTCACCCCGCTCCGCATCACGGAGTTTGCCTCGAACACAAAATCTCCCGTCGTCACGGAAGGCATCGTGCGCGACGTTTATTTCGATAAAGAGGAAAAGACTCTCCACATCAAACTCGTGGATATCCGGCAGAAACCGGAGCCCTTTGTGATTTGTGAAGTCCGGAGTCCCGCCGGAATGGTCATCCCCCGGGAAGGCAGCCGCGTTCGCGTTTACGGGATGGCCCGCTACGATCCTCAGCCCGGCCGCGGCTGGAATGAAGTCAATCCCGTGATGACGATCGCCGTCCTGAAGCGCTGAATCCCCTTCGTGGGATTCCACGGACGCCATCAAGAGGCCGCCCTCGGCAGCCTCTTGATGACTGCGGGGGTTCTAGCCAACAGGACTCCCCGGATGTAAGTCCGTGGAGCTTCAGTCCAGCCCCCGCCCGTCGGAATGTCCCTAGCGGTCTACCGCGCCCTGAAGCGGCTGGTTTCCCGAACCCGCGTGCGCAGGCCGTCGATAACCGGCGGAATCGCATCGTGGGGCTCTCCCCGAATAACAAAAATCATGAGGGCCGCCTCGCCCGGGGCATCGACGCTCGAAGTGACCCCCACGCCTTGAACGCCTGGGCGGTTCATCCAATCGGCCGCGCGCGCCGCGTGTATGGCCGTGGCGCGGTCGGCTTCAGACTCCGGGATGGCATAGACGATCTGCGGCGGGGCCGCGGTTTCCTCGAGCGCCGCGCTCGAGGCCGCCGAGAGCGAACCGAGCTTTTCAGCCGGATCGACGGCGACGATGCGCGTGCGGACGCCGCCGATCTGGGCGGGGACCTTCGAGAGCGGCTGGCCCCGGGTCACGAAGACGAGGAGGGCAGCCTCGCCGGGGTTGTCGTAGCTTGGGCCTACGCCCACGGCCAGGACTTCGGGACGCGCCAGAAGCTCCGTCGCGCGGCTGTCGCGCGCTGCGGCCGCCGTTTGCAGGGCCTCCGCAGTCACGGCCGAATTCCCCAACAGCAGGCTCCGGGCCGCCACCGGCACCGGCTGGGGCAACGTGCAGGCCGCGACGGGATGCGGGCCCACGGCGGCGTTGCCCGCGAAGAGGGGCTTTTCTCCCGTGGTTTTGTCGGCAAGCTGGGCGAGAACGTCCGCAACGGGGTTCGCGACCGTATCCGAGTCCGAGCCGCCGTACAGCAGTCCCACGGGGTCGGCCGTGTCCTGGGTGACGATGAGCGATCCGGAATCCCCCTCGGCGCTAAAGCCCACACCCGGGATGTCCACTTGGTTCACGAAATTGACCGTAAACGTCGTGCCCGAGTTGCACCCCTTCTGGTATTGAACATTGATCGTAGCGTTGATGGCCAAGATCGGGGCGCAGGTCAGGCCGGTGGCGCTGCCGCTCTTGACGACGTTCCGTCCGACCGTGGGTGGAACCCCCGGCCCGGGGTTCGGCGTCCCGTCCGTCGGCTGATCCCCGTTGTTCACGGCGCCCAGCTGAAGGATGGTCCCCTCGGGATCGACGGCGCCCGGGTCGATCTCGGCGATGGCGGCATCGACATTCGGGACGGGGTCCGTCTCGAGATTGAAGAACTGGGAGAGATTCGCAGCCGTGAGCGTGCCGTTTATCGCGCAGTTGTTTTCGACGAGGCTGGGCTGGACAACCGGGTCTCCGAGGGAGGCGGCGTCGCTCCGGGCCTCGATATGGGTATTGCTTAGAATATAGAACTTGCCGCCGCGGGACACGAGCGACCCTAAGGTCCCGCCGCAGCAAAAGGTCTTGCCGCCCACTGTCGACGTGTCTTTTCCGTTTCCCCCCGACGTCCCGAGCGGGACCGGCGCATTGAAATGGGCCTGCTGGGGGGGCGCGATCAGAACGATGGCGGAATCGGCGGCCGCCGGATCCGCTTGGGAGACGGCCGTGACGACCACGTCCGTCGTCTGGCCGTCGTTGTTCGGCGCCGTGGAGACCGGGACGGAATGGGGGGCGCTGTAGAGCCCCAGGGACGAGATGGTCCCCGTCGTAGCGGAGCCCCCGGTGACGCCGTTGACCTGCCAGGTGACGGCGGTGTTCGCCGTCCCGGTGACGGTGGCCGTAAAGGCATACGATCCGTAGGTTGGAACCGTGACCGGCGCGCCGCTTCCCGTGATCGCCACGCTGACGCCGGAACGAGCCTGAATCGTGACCCTGGCCGTGCCGGACTTGGTCGGATCGGCGAAAGAAACGGCCGTCACCGATACCACGGACGGATTCGGAACCGTCACGGGCGCGATGTACACCGCGCCCTGAGAAATGAATCCGTGACTGAGGTCGCCTCCCGGAGTGCCGTTCACCCTCCAGCTGACCGTCTGGTCCGTCGTTCCCGAGATGGTGGCTGAGAATTGCTGAGTCGCGCCTGTCGAGAGGGTCGCGGTTTTTGGCGTGATGGTGACGGTCGAAGTGGGCGGGGGCGGAGGGTTGCCGCCGCCGCCTCCGGAGCCGCCGCAGGACCCGGCCAAGAGGATCAAAGCCAGACCGGACAAAATAATCAAGGCTCGGCGAGGCGCAAGGCCGGGGAAAGACGGCGATCTTCCGAGGCGGAGCCGACTGGCGAACACGCGGATCATGTCCTTTCCTGACCCCTAAATCATACCCCCTCTCCCGGAAAAAATGAAATTCCAGCCGCCATCCCGGGCAAGCGGCTCGACCCCGGGCCTGCAAAGTAGCGGGAAAAGGATCTAAGGAAGGATGGGGTCGGACGGCGGGCGGCTATTTTCCCAGGTCGGACTGCGAGTAGCAGTTCTTTCTGCAGTTGTCGCACCGGTAATAAAACCAGCCATGCTCAGGCCAATTCGACCATGTCGTCGGCCCTTGGCTCGACGCAACCCGGCTGACCGGCTTTTGGCACGACAGGCAATGCAGTCCAACGATCTCGAATAAACCGTGGGCGCATTTTTCACAGACGTCATGGGGCGATTCTTTTGCCGCGCGCTCTCCGGGCTTGAGATTCTTCCGGATACCGGTGGGTTTCAGGATCTGACAGCCCTTAAATCCCTGATGATACTTATGGCAAAACGTGAAAAGATCATTGACCAGTGTGGCTTCAGTTGTCATTTGTGGGATATCCCTCATAAAAGGATATACTTATAACGAGGTCTTGTCCATCTATTTGTCGAGCGCGGGTGGAAGCGGCCGGAGCCCTCGATCCGGAATCGCCGGTTGTTTCGCCCCTCCCAGGTGGCTTATAATCCGGAAAATAAGCGCTGAACTGGAGGTCCCATGAAACGCAAACCATCCCTGGCTTCTTCGGTTATCCTGCTGGTTATCCTCTCGTCGACGTTGTGGCTGTCGGCCCAAGGACGGCAGGCGGACTACGAGCGGGCCAACGGCCTGAGGGAGAAATTCCAGGCCCTGGCCCTCGACATCCCGGGCCGCGTCGTCTGGATCGAGAAGACCCACCGGTTCTGGTATCGCAAGAGCGTCAAGGACGGCTTCGAATTCGAAGTCGTGGACGCCGACAAGCTTGCCAAGCAACCGGCCTTCGATCACGAAAAGCTCGCGGCCGCCCTCAACACCGCGTCCGGAAAAGAATTCAAGGCCGCGAAGCTCCCCTTCATGATGATCCGCTTCACGGACGGCGAGAAGGCCGTCGAATTCGAGGCCGCCGATTTCCGGTGGGCGTGCGACCTCGCGACCTATGCCGTGACCAAGCTCGGCCCGGTCGAGCGCCGGCGCCCCCAGCCATTGGACGAGCCGCCCGAATCCAAGGAGCCGAAGGCCTCGCCCGACGGCAAGCGGGAAGCTTTCATCAAGAATTTCAACGTCTGGGTTCGCTCCAAGGACAAGGACAAGAAGGACGAAACGGCCCTGAGCCTGGACGGAAGCGAGGGCAACGCCTACGCCTTGAACTCGATCCGCTGGGCGCCCGATTCCCGGAGGCTGGCCGCTTACCGGGTCCGGCCCGGATACAAGCGGCTCGTCCAGTACGTTGAGTCCTCCCCTGAAGAGCAGCTCCAGCCAAAAGCCTCCACGATCGTCTACGCCAAGCCCGGCGACGCGCTCGACGTCGAGCAGCCCGTCTTTTTCGACGCCGAGGCGAAAACACGCGTCGACGTCGGCAACGGTCTTTTCCCCGACGCCTTCGAGCTATCGGACATGGCCTGGTGGAAGGACGGCCGCGGCCTGACCTTCGAGTACAACCAGCGCGGCCACCAGGTCTACCGGGTCATCGAGGTCGACCCCGCGTCAGGGAAGGCCCGGGCCGTCATCAGCGAGGAGCCAAAGACGTTCTTCTGCTACTCGGGCAAGAAATACCGCTTCGACGTCACGGACGGCAAGGAGATCATCTGGATGTCGGAGCGGGACGGCTGGAACCACCTCTACCTCTACGACGGCGCGACAGGCGCGGTCAAGAATCAAATCACCAAGGGCGCCTGGGTCGTGCGCGGCGTGGACAAGGTCGACGAGGACAAGCGACAGATATATTTCCGGGCGAGCGGCCTGATCCCCGGCGAGGATCCCTACTTCGTTTATCCCTACAGGATCAATTTCGACGGCACGGGCCTCACGCCTCTGACGGACGGAGGGGCCAATCACGCCGTCGTTTATTCCGCGGACACGAAATTTTTCGTGGACACCTTTTCACGAATGGACACGCCCCCGGTCTGTGTCCTCAGGCAGGCCTCCGACGGGAAGACCCTCATGCCGGTCGAAAAGGCCGAAATCGCCGGCCTCGTCAAAGCCGGCTGGCGGGCCCCGGAAGTGTTCACGGCCAAGGGCCGCGACGGCCGGACCGACATCTGGGGGATCATCGTCCGGCCCATGAATTTCGATAAGTCGAAAAAATACCCCGTCATCGAGAACATCTACGCCGGGCCCCAGGACTCCTTCGTCCCGAAATCGTTCATGCCATACAACGGGATGATGTCCCTGGCCGAGCTCGGGTTCATCGTCGTCCAGATCGACGGCATGGGAACGTCCAACCGGTCCAAGGCCTTCCACGACGTCTGCTGGAAGAACCTGGGCGACGCGGGTTTCCCCGACCGGATTCTCTGGCACAAGGCCGTGGCCGCGAGGTATCCTTATTACGACATCAGCCGGGTCGGCATCTACGGGACATCGGCCGGCGGACAGAGCGCCATGGGCGGGGTCCTCTTCCACCCGGAATTCTACAAGGCCTGCGTGGCCTCCTGCGGCTGCCACGACAACCGGATGGACAAGATCTGGTGGAATGAGCAGTGGATGGGCTGGCCTCTCGGGCCCGAGTACGCCGCCGCGTCCAACGTGGACAACGCCTGGCGGCTGAGGGGCAAGCTCCTCCTCTTCGTCGGCGAGCTCGACACGAACGTCGACCCGTCGTCCACGATGCAGGTCGTGAACGCCCTGATCAAGGCTAACAAGACTTTCGGCCTGCTGGTCCTTCCGGGCCAAAACCACACGAGCGGCGGGGATTACGGCGAGCGCGTGCGGCGCGATTTCTTCGTCCGCAATCTCCTCGGCGTCGAGCCGCCGGACTGGAACAAAATCGACGAGAAAAAGAAGGATGCCGTGATGCGCTAGGCGTGACAACTATTCACCGGGAGCGGCGACTA
>JBEKVN010000069.1:0-7152 GCA_049513915.1 Candidatus Aminicenantales bacterium
CGCCAGGATCTCTTTGTCCGGATTCGCCGACTCCTCCGACCGCCAGAACGCCAGCTCCTCCAAAATCGCCGCCAGAACCGTGAAGCCCCGGACGCTCCGGAAGTTCGACGTCTTCACCGCGATTGTGACCCCGTTCGTCAGCTGGACCTCTTCCTGCAGGACGTTCTTGACCAGCCTCCGGAAGTGCGGACTCGCCTCGAGCATCCCCGTCACGTAGCCTTTGATGATCCGCGCCTGGTACCGGTCGACCGCCAGGATGAAGATCCAGCCCGTCTCCCCCCGCTTCAAAACCTTCGCCCAGTCCTTGAACGTCCCCAAGAACACGGCCAGCAGCGCCGCAACCGTCGACTTCCCGCTCCGCCTCCCGCAGATCACGAATGACTCCCGCGAACGCTCCGACGGCGCCGCCTCGAGCCCCGTGCATGCGCGGAGGACGTCCAGATCCCCCTGGTCAACGATCGGCAGCCCAAAGAGCGCCCGGAGATAGACCTCCCAAGCCCGCCACGTCCCCGGATCCCTGAACACAGGCTTGAAAAACCGCGGATCCTCGAGCGCCTCGATGATCGTCACTTCTTCCCCTCTTTTTCGACGATCTCGTACGGTGTCAAGACCTCGTCAACCTTGCGCCTGTCCGACCCCAGGGCGACCAGGTCAAGCCGCAGCGAATTGGCGAAGGCCAGGTACGCCTGGACGAGAACGGGCTGCAGCTCGCCCTTATCCGTGAAGAGGCCGTGCTCTTTAAGCCACTCCTCCGTCACCCTCAGAACGCAGAGCTTCGACAAGGCGCGGTCAATCAAGATCCCCTGGGCCACGGTGAGGTCTGTCTCGAGCGGTCCCAGGTCCCTGATCAGGCCGGCCCTGGTCTCCGTGAGATAGGCCCGGAGATAGGACCGACGCTCGGGCAGAACGCCGCTCTTGACCATGAGGCTCCAAGCCCCATGCTGAGGGGGTCGTCCGGCCTTCGATTTCCGCTTGGTTTCCGTCAATTTATAACCTGTTTAATGCCAATAACTTACGATTAACGACCATTCCCAAGAGGACAGGAAAAGGACAGCCCGTCCAAGTCTCTCGGGGAAAACAACGGACTCCCCCTCCGATGCTTGGCCCCGTTTTCTGGTAGGATCGAGGGGACGGAAGGGCATAGACGAGACGGTCACTTTTCTCCCTTTTTTGGTATAGGGTATCCATGGGGTATCGATAGGGTATCGATAGGTCACAGGCTTTGCTTTGCTTTGCTTTGCTTTGATTGGCTTGGCTTCTTAAGGGTAACCGAAGATCTATGTTTAAGGCTCTATTCATGTTTGGGTGGGCCTTTTTTGGGATGAGAGGGTTGAGTCCAGCCCTTGATTTTTTCGGGGTGGATGATGAGGCCTTCCGGCCAGGCGCTCCCCCATCTCGGACCGTACCGGAGATCGAAGGCGCGGACCAGGGGGTTATCGAGCCCGATCTGCATCAGGTCTTTCTGGATTCCTTTGATGGTCGTCGGAGCTGGAATGTTCGGCCATTGATCCTCGGCGAATTCTACGATCCAGATCAGCGTCCCATTCTGCATGATCCTCCCGTCCTTGATGAACTCCGGGATGAGTCTATTGACCTCTTCGATCGGGACCATGCTTTCAAAGGCCATGACTTCGGGCGTTGTGTCCAAAAAGCCGGCCAGGTTCGTGAGGGGAGTTACGTTCATCCAATCGTAGAGGAGCGCGCCAAAAGGCCCATGCTTCCGGTTCGCCGCCTTCGTGTAGAAGTTACAGCGTTTGATCCGGTAATTCGCCATGGGTCCTCACCGCGTCCTTCTTTTGGTGACCGGCCGGCCGGCCGAGTCGTTTGTCCGGACCTGGGCCTCGAGCCGTTCATTGAGGGCCTTGAGGTCGACGCGGACACTATGGCCGACGTGGATGGCGGGGAGTGCGCCGCGGTGGATCAGCTTTCGCACACCCGACGACGACAGCCGGAGGAAGTCGGCCACCTCCTCGACTGTGCCCCACCGCCGCTCGGTCACTTTTCGCGTCCCTCAGCCCCTGCTCAAGCCTTGTCCTTCTCCAACCTGGCGACTTCCTCCTCTCCGAACAGCTTCACATTTTCCGCCCGGAGCTTGGTCTGGAGTTCTTCGTAGAGGTCCGGCGCCTCTCTCTTCGTGCAGTTGTCGCAGATCCAATACCTGGGCTCGTCCTTGCCGATCGGGGAGGCTTGAATCGAAAGGATGTCCGGCCGGTCATTAAGCCCGCAGCTGCCGCAGGTCTGGCGGGTCATGGTGGACGAGGTGATCCGCAGCACCAGGCGGTCCGGCCCGGTCAGTTCTTGGCGCGTGATCGTCGGGACCAAAAGCTCATTCATGACGTAACGGTGACCGATCTTTTTGATCACTTTTCTGTCTCCTTTGGCGGTTTGAATTTTTTGACATGGGCCGCATAAGCCAGGATGACGTCCAGGACGATCGCCCATTTTGAGTGCAGAAATCCCTCGAACAACACCTTGGGCATGAGCCCCACGGTGTCCTGGATCATCCTCTTTTCCTGGGCCGAAAGCTCTTTGATCGGCTCCGGATGGCTGTGCTGCAGCTGCTGGAAACGATCAAGGCCCGGATCGCGCAGGCGGAGCAGGGGAAAAAGCTGTTGTGATGGTAAACCCAGGGCTTTGCCCAGTGCCTCCGAGATGTCGACGCCGGGCGTCAGGCCGCCCTGCTCGATCAAACGCACGTACTGAGGACTGACTCCCGATCGACTCGCGAGGGCGAGCTGTGTGAGTCCGCAGCGTTTTCGAAATTTGGCGAGATTGTTTGACATTTTCTCATCTCCTGTGCTAATAGATTAGTAGCTCCATCATTCTTTGTCAAGCCCTTTTTCACGAAGTGCCCGGTTTCCGCCGTCAACTGTCCTGGCCCGGGCCGAGATCTCGCGTCCTGCGCGTTCCTGCGCGGCCGTTTTTTCACAGATCGGCGGAAGTCGTCGAAAAGGGGGGCCCGGGCTCGAGCTCGACGTCGGCGCCGGGGCGGCGATCGCCCGTCTGCGGGCCGCGGAGACGAGGAGACCAGGCCTTGAGCGGCGCCGGGGAACGGACGTAGAATGAGCGTAAAGACAGCAAGGAGGTATCGAAATGATCATCTGGATTTTTGTCGTGGCCGGAGGCCTCATCTTTTCGCTGGCCGGAATGTTCTTGATCTTCATCGCTAAACCGCCCACCGTGGATCTTGCGAGAGCGCGACAGACGCCTGCTGAGTGGGGGCGCGAAATGATGAAGGACGCACGCGAACGGTCGCTCTTGACTCCGGAACAAATCAAAGCGGCCAGTGAGGAGGAAGCGCGGAAGGAAGAGCAGAAACTGAAGTTCTCTGTCGCCGGGGTCGGCCTGCTTATCCTGGGGGCAATCGCGCAACTCGTCGGGACGGTCGCCCAGGCGATCATCCTGGCCAGCAGGGGATAGCCAAAAGCGCTGTCCGCTTTCTGTCCGCTTTTTCGTCCGTTTTGGGCAAAAAGGGGGTAATCCGGGTCACTTCGGGCAAGCCCATATTTTCAGCGCCTGGGCCCGTAAGTCGTTGATATTCTCGGCTCTCTCGGGGAGAAAAGAGTGGGGTGAGTGAGGGGATTTGAACCCCCAACATTCGGATCCACAGTCCGATGCTCTAACCAGGTTGAGCTACACTCACCGCCGTTTGAAGGGACACAATTGTCCCATCCTTGGGGGTTGTTGTCAATATTGGCCGCCGCTCCCTGCGGAATTCGTGGGACACGTACCAATTCGAGAGATTTGTTACGGAATTCGTGGGACACGTACCAATTCAAGAGAATTGTTACATGTCCCGGAATTCCCGCCCCGGAATTCCTGTCACGGAATTCCGCCCGAATTCCCCGTCAGCCCTTCTGGCCCTCGATGAGGTCGAGGACGTCTTCGGCGTCTCGCCATCTCTCGCGGACCTTGACGTGAAGGTCCAGATAGACCTTGGTCTCGAGGATGCCCTCGATTTCGCGGCGGGCCTCGGTGCCGATCATCTTGATGAGCTGGCCCTGGTGGCCGATGATGATGGCCCGGTGATTGTCCCGTTCGACGAAAATGGTGGCCCGGATATGGGTGAGCGGCCGCGTCTCCCCGGGCGTGTTCCAGTTGGCCTGCTCCTTCTTCTCGATGCTCTCGATGTAAACAGCCGTGACGAAAGGGAGTTCTTCCCTGACGTGGTTCAAGATCTTCTCCCGGATGATCTCGGCCAGGAGGAAGCGCTCGGACTGGTCGGAGATTTCCTCGTCCGAATAGAGCTTCTCTGCAAACGGCAGCGCATCGTAGATGAGCCGCTCGAGGACGTCGAGGTTGACGCCCTTGAGCGCCGAGATGGGGATGATCTCCTTGAAGGGCAGGAGGTCCTTGTAGTGTTCGATCATCGGCAGAATCTTGTCTTTTCTGACGACGTCGACTTTGTTGATGAGCAGGAAGACGGGCGTGTTGACCCGCTTGAGGGTTTCCAGCACGAACTCGTCTCCGTGGCCGAACTTCTCCGTGGCGTCGATGAGGAGGCAGACGAGGTTGGACGTTTCGAGGGCCGAATAGACGAAATTCATCATCCTTTTGTTGAGGGTATGGAGCGGCTTGTGGATCCCGGGGTTGTCGATGAAAACGATCTGGCCTTTTTCGGTCGTTTTGATGCCGAGGATGCTTATCCTGGTTGTCTGTGGCTTGTCGGAGACGATGGCGATCTTCTGGCCCAACATGGCGTTGAGCAGGGTGGACTTCCCCGTGTTGGGGCGTCCGACGAGGGCCACGTAACCCGTCTTGAAGAGCTTTTTCTCGACCTTCTCGACGGCCTTTTTCCGCGCCCGCTTGGCGGCCGGCGCTTTTTTCGGCGCGTCCGTGCCCGACGATGCGGCGGCGGCTTTTTTTCTCGGCATGGCTCCCCCTAAGCCTGTCTCAGGCTTTCCGGATCCTCAGTTTCTTGATTTTCTTCTGGTCGACCTCGAGGACTTCGATGGTCAGCCCCTTGACGGCGAGCGTTTCCCCCTTTTTGGGGAGCCGCCCCAGGCTGTTGCTGACGAGACCTCCGACCGTTATGAAGTCGTCATCGGCCAGCTCGACGTCGAAAAGCTCCTCGAGCTCCTCGACCTCGGTCAGCCCCGAAACCGTGTAATCGAGGGGCCCGTTCTCGACGATCTGGGCCTCCTCGGTGTCGTACTCGTCCTGGATCTCGCCGACGATCTCCTCCACGACGTCCTCCATGGTGACCAGGCCGGCCACACCGCCGTGCTCGTCGATGACCAGGGCCAGCTTCTGCTTCGCTTTCTGGAGTTCCTTGAGGAGGTCGGCGATAGGCATAGACTCCGGGACGAAGCTCACGGGCCGGACCAGCGCCTCGATGGGCTGGGCCTTGTGCTTCTCGTCGGCGTACTCGAGGATGTCCTTGGCCATGACGATGCCCTCGATGTTGTCGAGGCGGTCCTTGTAGACCGGGATGCGTGAGTATTTCTCGCGGATGATGAGGTCCTTGAGGTTGTCAATGGTGGCGTCCTTCCGGATGCAGACCATGGTCCCCCGAGGCGTCATGATCTCCCGGACGATGGTATCGCCGAACTCGACGACGCTCCGGAGGAGCTCGTCCTCTCCCTTCTCGATGATCCCTTCCTCCGTGGCCTCGTCGATGAAGGTCTCGATCTCCTCGTCGCTGGCCTCCCGCCCCTCCTCCCGTTCTTCCCGCTGCTCCTCCCGCGCGACGAGGTTCCGGGACAGGAGCAGGACGGGAGCGCCGAGCGCCCGGACGAGCGGAAAGGCGGGGAGGAAGACCTTCAGGATGGCCGGCTTCCCCAAGGCGTTGAGAACCCGGGGCAGATGGTCAAACACGACCGTATAAACGGCCAGGACCGCGAGGAAGAACCAGAGGGGCCAGAAACGGAGCCGCGGAAAGAGAGCGATCAGGTAAACCAGGAAGATGAGGAGCAGGACGTTTCGCAGGTATTCGACGACGGCGCGGATCTCGTCGAAGTCCCCGAGGACCTTGGCCCGGAATCTCTTTTCGCGGTCTTCGAGAAACCGGCTCAGCGAGATCTTGGAGAACGATCCCAGGCAGACGTGAAAGACGGAGAAGATGAGGGCGGCCAGAAAGCTCAAACCGAGGCCGACCCAGGTGAGCGTATCGGCCGTCATCTTGGATACAGCCCGTGCACCTTGCGTTCCTCCTCCTCGATCCCGGCGAAATGGTCGTAGCCGAGGAGGTGGAGGAACCCGTGGACCGCGAGAAGCTTGAGCTCCCGTTCGAGGCCGTGGCCCTTCTCGCGCCCCTGGCGCTCGGCCACGGGGACGGCGACGATGATATCGCCCAGAAAGAACCTTCCGTCGGGGCCCTTTTTCCCGACTGGAAAGCTGAGGACGTCGGTGGGCTTGTCCTTTTTCATGAACTTGCGGTTGAGCGTCCGGATGGCTGTCGTCCCGACGAAGGCCAGCGTTACGTCCGGGTCCGCCAGGCGGTAGCGGGCGATGAGGCCTTCGAGCAGGCGCTTAAACGCCCTGGTCCGGACCGGGTATTTTCTCTGGCGGTTGAGGATTTCGATCATTGTCCTTTTTCTGCGGCCGGGCGGGTTTCCGGGGCCTTTTGGTTTCGAATTCGAATCCGGGGTATTCGACCCGGGGATGGTAGATGGCGAAAAGGATGGTCAGAAAGGCGGAGGCGACGGTCCGCAAATCGCGCAACGAAAAGTCGCAATCGTCGAGCTGGCCGTCCTGGAGATAGGCGTTGAAAATATCCGTGATGACCCGCTTGAGGTTGTCCTTGGTCGAAGCGCGCAGGCTTCGCGAGGCGGCCTCGACGGAATCGGCCAGCATGACCAGGGCCCCCTCTTTCGTCCGCGGGGGCGGGCCCGGGTAACGGTAGCTCTCCTCGCCGATCTTCTGCTGATCGGGGTCGTAGGTCTGCTTGGCCTTGTTGTAGAAAAAGCGGACGAGGGAGTTGCCGTGGTGCTGTTCGATGATCTCCCGGAGCGCCTTGGGGAGCTTCAGCTTGCGGGCGATCTCGACCCCCTCCTTTACGTGGTTGATGATGACCAGGGTGCTCATGGCCGGGGTGAGGTCCTTGTGCAGGTCGAATTCCTTGGCCCTGTTTTCGATGAAATACTCGGGCATCTTGGTCTTGCCGATGTCGTGGTAGAGGGCGCCTGCCTTGACGAGCTGGGCGTCGAGCCC
>JBEKVN010000070.1:0-6710 GCA_049513915.1 Candidatus Aminicenantales bacterium
GCGCGGCAGGCGCGGGTGGAAGGCGTCGTCATCATCGAGGCGACGACGGACATCTACGGGCGGGTGGCGACCGTGAAGATCCTGAAGTCGATTCCGCTGCTCGACCAGGCGGCCGTCGACGCAGTGCGGCAGTGGGTTTACGAGCCGATGATCATCAACGGCCGTCCCCGGCCCGTCATCTTCACCGTCACCGTCAGATTCCAGCTGAAATGAACCCGGCCTGATATCCTCTTTTTTTCCCCCCGCCGGGGGTGAGGCAGATCCCCTCTGAAATCACCCCCGGAGGGGATTGCTCCCTTGCCCTCCGGGGCGGATATTAACCTTGTCTTCACAGAAGGAACCAAAGGGCCGACGGCTGGCAGGAAATCCCTCGGAGGCATGACAATGAGCACCGGTCGACGAACGCACCAGGCCCACGCCGCGGTCGCCGCCGTGCTCCTGGCCATTCTCTGGCTTTCGGCGATTCCGGCCGCGGCCACCGGCAAGAAACTGCAGGTCATCCAGGACAAGGCGGTGGTCCGCCTGGAGGCAACGGAGCGGAGCGCGGTCGTTGAAACCCTGGGGAGAGGCGCCCTGCTGACCCTGGGGAGCGACGTCCGGACCAAGGTCAACTGGTATTACGTCTACTTCACGTCCCTCCAGTCCGGAAACACCCGGGCGGGGTACATCCACGAGTCGTGTGTCCGCAAGCTCTTCTCCTCCCTCATAGTGATCGAGATTCAGTCCGGGGACGAAATCCTGAATCCGACGGAGATCGACCTGGATTCGCCCTTCCAGTCCGACCTCCAATGGGGATCGACCAAGGCCGATATCATCCGGGCCGAGGGCCGGCCCAAAGGCGAGGACGTGTCCCAGGGTCTCTCGGTGCTCCGGTACAAACGCGATCTCATGAAGAAGAAATGCGAGATCGAATACCTCCTCGACGGCAACAAGCTCGTCGGCGCCCGTTGCCGCCTCATGGAGAACTACGCCGACAAAAACCGTTACGTCGAGGATTACAACCGGCTGCGGGAATTTCTTACGGCCAGAGTCGGGTCCCCCCGCGCCGAAGGCGCCGTCTGGCAGGACCATTCTTACGAGAACTTGAACGACTGCTGGGGGATCGCCCTCGGCCAGGGCCATGTGAAGTTTTCGTCGGAATGGGTTTTCCGGGACACCGAGTTTCGCCTCACCTTGGTGGGAGCGAACAATCATGTCGTCCTGGGCGCCGAAATCAGCGACGTCAAGACGAAGAAACCGATCTCTTAATACCCCCTCCTTTCTTTGCCCCCTTTTCCGCACCCCCCGGGAAAGGGGGCCTTTTGCCTCAGCCGACCTCTTTCTGGGTGAAGCTGAGGCTGACCCGGTTTTTCCCCAGCCACTTGCTGTGCAGCATGAGCTGCTCGGTCCGCTTGATGAGGGACTCGGCCGAGTCGTAACGCTGGACGGTGCTCGCCCCGACGGACACGGTCGTGTTGAGCATGCCCGTCTCGGTCGTGATGTAGGACTCGGCGATGAGCAGGCGGAGCTTGTTGGCCACGATGTCGAGCCGGCTGTCATCGATGTTGAGGAGGATGACCAGGAACTCGTCGGCGTTCCAATGGCCGACGACGTCAAAGTAGCGGATGTTCTTGTTGAGCGTCCGGGCGACGGTCCTCAGGATCTTGCTGGCGTTGAAGCGGCCATATTTCTCCAGGGTCTTGTTAAAATTGTCGACGTCGATGAAGATCACGGCGAAGGGCAGGCCGTATTTCTGGAATTCCTCCAGGCGCGCCTGGAGGACCATGTCGAGGTAGGACTTGTTGGCGATTCCCGCGTCCGTGTCGAGAAGGCCCGTCTTCTCGAGTTCGGCGACGCTGAGAGGGACGCGGACCTTGGGGGCCGTGTTGGTGAACGTCTCGACGGCCCCGATGACGGCCCCGTCCTCCTTGAACACCGGGATGATGCGGAGCGTCGCCGGGACCCGGAAACCGTCCTTGTGGCGGAAATAGACGCTGAGGCTGCGAATGGTGCCGTCCTTGAGAGTGAGCTCCACCGGGCATCTCTCCCGGCAGATGTTCGTGCCCTCCTGGTCGACGAAGAGCGAGAGGTCCTCGAAACACGGCTTGCCCAAAATCTCCGCGTTGTCGAAGCCCGTCATCTGCTCGGCGGGCTTGTTCCAAAAAATGATCTTCCGGCCCGTGCTCAGGCAGGAGACGCCGTCCTGGACCTGGTTGAGGACGAGGTTGCAGAAGCTCTTGGTGGCTCCCTTGTAAAGCTCGAGAATGTTTTGTTCGGCCATGACGCAACCCCTCCGGAATGAATTCGTCGGCATTACGCCAGCACGCCCATACTTTTATCAGAGAAAGGGGCTCTTGTCAAAGTTGACACCCCGCTAACCTCATGTTATCCTACCCGCGCCGCCAGGGGGTGCGCGACCATGGAGAAGATCCTCGGGACCCGGCTCAGAAGAGCCCGCGAAGACATCAACCTCAGCCAGGGAGCGTTCGCCAAAGCCCTGGGCCTTTCCTCGGAGTACATCTCGCTCCTGGAGGCGGGGAAGAGGACCCCGAGCTTCGAAACCCTCCTCAAAATCTCCGGATACCTGAACAAGGACATCGCCTTTTTCTTCGACGAGAAGAAGCCCGCCTTTGAGGCCCTCCTTGCGGAGGGGGCCGTGGACCCCGGGGCCCGGAGGGAGATCCTGAGGTTCCGGGCCTACTGCGAAAAGTACCTCCTCCTCGAGGAGCAGACGGGCCGGCGGCTCGACCTCGCCCCAGCGTACTCGCATATTTCCCCGGAGCGGCTCGCGGAGGAGGAAAGACGGCGCCTCGGGCTCGGCAATGAGCCCATCCGCGACATCTTCGGATTGTGCGAAATCAACGGCTGCCGGATCGCCCGGCATCCCTTCCCTGACGAATCACGCATCGCCGGGATTTTCGTCTTCGACCCCGAGCGCCGGGCCGCCTTCGCGGCCGTCAACGCGGGCGAGCCCGCCGGGCTCCAAACGCTCACGGCGGCCCACGTCTATGCCCACTATCTCAAAGACCGCTCGGAGAGTCCCATCGTCGACAACCTCGACGTCGTCGTCGAGGAATACGTTTCCCTGTACCCCCCCCGGGAGCAATTCGCCCAGACCTTCGCCTCCCTGTTCCTCATCCCCAGGTCCAAGCTCCAGGAGCTCATCGAAAAGGATTTCCGGGCCCGGAACCTGGATTATGAGGATGTCCTGTTTCTCAAGCGGTATTTCGGCGTGAGCACGCGGGCCATGCTCCGGTCGCTCCGCGGTTTGGGGCACCTGCCCGACGCGAAATTCGTGGAGTGTTTCAAGCGGAATCCCGAGGAGCGGGAGGGCCAGGTCTTCGGCGCCGCCACCGGCAACGAGGAGCGCCGCGCGAGGACGCTCTTCCGGAAGCCGCGGGCCAGGGCGGTTCCTTCTGACCGGTTCCGGCTGCTGGCCTGCGAAGTCGAAGCCGCGGCCAGAAAGAAGGGGGAAAGACAGCCCCCGCCCCAGAAACCGGGAGGTCCGCTTGAATAGAATTCTCAAGATTGTCGTCATTTTCCTGGTCATGGACGCCCTGGCCGCCGCCGTCTATTTCGGCGTCAAGGCCCTGAACACCAAGGGGCCGAACCCGCAGGACGAATATGTCTGGATGGCCGTGGACGAGACCTACCAGCCCCGGAACTCCGTCGAGGAGTTCATAAAGACCGACGCGGAGCAGAAAAAAATGCTGCCCGTCTATCTCAAGAATTACGGCCGCAACGCGGCCGTCCTGAAGAAGTTCCGCGGCACCGCGTTCGCGGGGGCCAACGAGGCGGTCCTGGACATGGCCTACCGGGGTCTGCAGGACTGGATGCTCGTCGACCTCAAGTACAAGGATGAAAAGGAGCGGGACATTCAGCGGACGATGCTCTATGTCGAGATCGGCGGCCAGTGGAAGGTCGCCGACAGCGGACAGTTGATGAAGTGACGCGGCCCCCGGGGGAGAAACGTCATGCCCATCCGAAGCCTCAAGACCGACGTGCTGATCATCGGGGCGGGGCCCGCCGGGCTGACCGCGGGGCTCTACGTCGCCCGATCGGGCAAGAAGGCCCTCGTCCTGAAGGGCCGCGCCTCCTCCCGGCTGGGTATCAATTACACGATCGAGAACTATCCGGGGTTCCTCTCCATCGGCAGCCTGGAACTGCTCGAAAAGTTCAGGGACCAGGCGGTCCGGTTCGGGGCCGAGGTCCTGGCGGGTGACGCCAGCGCCTTCGGGCTTGAAACCGACCCCAAGTTCATCACGACCAAGGACGCCCTCATCGAGTCGCGGGCGGTCATCCTGGCCACGGGAAAGCCCGTCCCCCTGGAACAATTGATCCCGGGGGAGGACCGGCTTATCGGTCAGGGGGTGAGCTATTGCGCCACCTGCGACGGACCCCTGTTCCGCGGCGCGAAGGTCGTCGCGACCGGCGACTTCGAGGAAGCCCGCGAAGACGTCCTGGCTCTCCAGCAAATGGGGTGCCGGGTCATCTGGGTCCCCGGGAAGCCCGCGCCGGACCCCGCCTCCGGAGGCTTAGCGGAGATCGAAGCCCGGGGGATCACGGTGCGGCGGGACGCCAAGGTCAAGGAGATCGCCGGAGACCAGCGCGTGGAGAAGGTGACGCTCGAAGTTGACGGGCGGATCGAGGACTTGGCCGTATCGGCCGTGTTCATATTCCGGGACATTCCGGCCGGTCCGCTTCTGGGCCGCGCCGGTCTGACTCTCGACCATAAGCAGTGCGTCGCCGTCGACCGCTTCCAGCGGACCAATATCCCGGGCGTGTTTGCCGCCGGCGATGTCACCTGCGGCGGCCTGCAGGTCGCCGCGGCGGTCGGCGAAGGGTGCGTCGCGGCCCTCCAGGCCCTTTTATACTTGAGAAAATAGCGCTCGATGGAGCTTTGTCGGGCGGGGCCCCGCGGACTATGAGGGCTGGCCGTTCTTGACGGGCCGGCGTCCGATCCAGAACGTCATCCTCTTGCCCTTGGAGATCGTGACTTTCCCCCCGATGGGGACCGCCATGAGGTTGCGCCGGCGGTAATGGCCGAAGTTGGAGACGGCCAGGATCGGCAGGGGGAATCCCCGCTTGCGGCGATCGCGGATCACGTCATCGAGATAAGTCCGGATGAACCGCAAGGCCTCCCGCTGCTGCTTCTTCGCGTGAGAGTTCTTGCTGGTCCGGCTCACCGAACCGACCACGATGCCCTTGATCTCTTTGAAAACGTTGTGACGCCGCAGGGCCGCGAGCAGGCGGTGGAGGTCCTCGACGTCCACCTGGATGTCCTCGAAAAACAGGATATGCCGCCGCCAGCTGAAGCGGGGGGGCTTCTTGCGGTTCAGAAAGTTGACGAAGGTCGACAGGTTGCCGCCGATCGGAATGCCGGAGAGCTTCCGCGGCGGCGGGGGAGTCAGCCAGGCCAGGCCCTGGTAGTGGATCTCCTCGCCCGAGATCAGGGCGGAGATTTTCTTGAGGTTGCCCTGGCCGAGCTTGAGCGAAGGGAAATAGACCGCGGGCACGCGGGACATATGATAAATCTCGTTGAGCAGGAAGGTGAAATCGGAAAACCCGATGAACAGGGGACGCCGTTCGCGGATGATCCTGTAATCCTTCTTGTCGATCTGGCGGAGGATGTCCTCGGCGCCGGTGCCTCCGGCCACGGAGATGATCAGGTCGAGATCCCGGATCGCCCTTTTGAAGACCTCGGCCCGGGCTTCCGCTGGCGCGGTGACGTGGTCGATGTCTTCGTCGCTCGAGAAAAGATGGGGGCTGAAGTAGATGTCCTTGACACCCAAGGCCTTCCTGAGGAGATGGGCCGTTTTCCTGAGCGCGGGCTTCTCGCCGCGGGGGATGCAGGTGGAGGGAGCGATGAAGCCGATCTTTTCGAAGCTCATGTTGTTGCCATAGGCAGAATGCTCAATAGACTACCAAAAAAGGGGGCGTCTTTCAAGGACGCCGGGGGGTCGGGAAAGTCTCAGCGGGCCGGTTCCCTCAGCATAACGTGTTGATATACAATAAGATAAATAAATTTAGCCCGTTGGTCGGGCGCGAAATGGACGCCGAACGGGTTTTACAGTTAAAATGTTTAATATCATGATGATACGTAAATTTGGATAGGGCTGGAAGAGCCGGGCCCAATCCAGCTAGATCCGGATTCGGCGGTCGCCGAGAGAGAGAATGTCGGGAGACGGAAACTCAGAAGGATTTCAGCTTTTGACCAGGCACCGAAAGCTGGATGGCCTTGAGCGCCTTGAGCTCGATCTGGCGGATCCTCTCCCGGGTCAGGTTGAAATGCTGCCCGACTTCTTCGAGCGTGTATTCACGCCCGTCGCCGAGGCCGTATCTCATCCGGAGGACCATGGTCTCCCGTTCCGGCAGCGTCCTCAGCGCGGCTTCGATCTGTTCGCGGAGGTTGATGTGGATCACCGTGTCGGGAGGGGAGGGGAACGACTTGTCTTCAAGAAGGTCGCCGAGGGCCCCCTCGCCGTTTTCGCCGAGCGGGGTTTCAATGGAAACCGGGTCCTGGGAGCTGTACATCATTTCAAGGACCTTGTTCACGGGCAGGTTCATCCTCTGGGCCAGGTCCTCCGGGGAAGGCACCTTGCCCCGCTCCTGAACGACGGCCTGGGAAATCTTCTTGAGCCGATGGATGGTCTCGGTGAGATGGACCGGGATACGGATGGTCCGGCCCTGATCGGCGATGGCCCGGGTGATGGACTGGCGGATCCACCACG
>JBEKVN010000071.1:0-5408 GCA_049513915.1 Candidatus Aminicenantales bacterium
CGACCTGGCTCTCCGTCAAGGGCGAGAAGAAGAGACCCACGGCCATGAAGGCGGCGCCCATCAAGAAGAGGCCCAGGTAACCGAGCAGGAGCGGAGCGATTTCGGGATTGCCGTAGAGGAACAGGAAGAGGCACGAGACGGCGGACAGGGCCAGCATGACCAGGAGCATGATGAGCGAGGCCAGATATTTTCCCCCCAGGATCTGGCCCACCGAGAGGGGAGAGGTATATAGCAGCTCGTCGGTGCCGAGCTTTTTTTCCTCGGCGAAGAGCCTCATCGTTAGGGCCGGGAGCAGGAGGAGGAAGAAAATGGTGATATTCTGAAAAGTCGGGGCCAGGACCATCTGGTTAATGTTGAGCTGCTGGGCATAGTAGGGATTTTGGGCCGCCTGGAGGCTGACATCGTTGAACCAGCGGAGGGCGCTGATAAAGAAGAAGCCCCAGATGAGTAGAAAGGTGAAGAAGACCACATAGCCCACGGGCGAGCGGAAGTAGAGCCCGAGTTCCTTTTTGGCGATGGACCAAACGTTTTTCATTGTCCGAGCCCTCCCGAAACGATCTTCATGTAGAGCTCCTCCATGTTCAGGGCTGTCGGTCTCATCTCCAGGAGGCCAAGTCCCTTGGTGACGGCCAGCCCCGCGACCTCTTCCCGGAGGTCGCGGTCTCCGCTCCATTCGAGACGGATCTCATCCGCCTCGGCGGCAGCCGATTCGATGCCGGGGAGCCCCCGGAAAAGCCTGACGGCCTCCGCGGTCTCCCCTCGGACCTTGAGCACGACCCCGCCCTTCCTGTCCTTCTCCCGGAGCGTCGCGGTCAGTTCCGCGAGGGAGCCGGACGCCATGAGCCGTCCCTCATTGATGATGACCGCCCCGTCGCATACCTGGGTGACTTCGGGCAGGATGTGGGTGGACAGCATGATCGTATGCTCGCCGCGCAGGCTTTTGATGAGCTCCCGGATGTCTTTGATCTGGCCCGGGTCGAGCCCGATCGTCGGCTCATCCAGGATGAGGACCTGGGGGTCGTGGATCATGGCCTGGGCGATGCCGACGCGCTGCTTATAGCCGCGGGAAATGTTCCTGATGAGGCGCCCCTTCACGTCCTCGAGCGCGGCCGATTTCAGGACCCGGCTGAGGGCCGCTCTCCGCTTGGCCGCCGGGATCTGCTTGATCTCGGCCACGAAGCCGAGGTAGCCGGCGACCGTCATCTCGGGGTAGAGCGGCACGACCTCGGGCAGGTAGCCGATGGCCTTCTTGACCTCGTTCGGCTGCTCGAAAACGTCGAATCCCGCCACGGAGGCCTTGCCCTCCGTCGCAGGCAGGTAGCCGGTCAGGATGCGCATGGTCGTCGTCTTGCCGGCAGCGTTCGGGCCCAGGAGGCCCCAGATCTTGCCTTTTTCAACCTTGAAGCTCAGGTTGCGGACGGCCGTCAGTTCACCGTATTTCTTGGTGAGGTCTTGAACTTCGATCATGAATTACCTCCGTCTCTCGGATGAAGAAACTCGGCGCCGGCCCCAGGGGTTGCGTCACATCCGCTCGGGCAACGGAATGCCCAGCAGCATGAGCGCGCTTTTGAGCTGCTCCTTGACGTACCGGAGGGTCAGGAGCCGGACGGCCCTGACCGCTTTGTTCTCTTCGGACAAGACCGGATACCGGTGATAATACGTGTTGAACTTCTGGGACAGGTTGAAAGCGAACTTGGCCAGGTGCGAGAACTCGAGGGCCCGCGTCGAGCGCAGGACCTCCTCCTCGAACTGAGAGGCGTAAAAAACGAGGTCCCAGAAATCGATCCCCTCTTTTTCCGACAGCTCCCCGAGGCGGATGGCCGCGTCAGACGCGGACTGGAGGACCTCCTCTTCGGTTGTTCCCTCGCGCTCCCGGAGCTTGCGGAAAATGCTGTTCAGCCGGACGAACGTATACTGGAGATACGGCCCGGTCTCACCCTCGAAGCTCAGGGCCTCTTCGAAATCGAAGACGATGAGCGAGTTGCGGGCGAACTTGAGCATGAAATAGCGAAGGGCACCGGCCGCGATCTCGCGGGAGATCCGGGACTTCTCATTCGCCGTGAAGCCGGGGTTGCGCTTGTCGATCTCAGCCAGGGCCTTTTCCTCGAGGCGGTCGAGAAGGTCGTCGGCCTTGACGCCAAGCCCCTTCCGGCCGGAGACTTCGAGGAAGGACCTGTCCTTCTCCTCGTCCGAAACGGCGTAGTTGAGCTCTTTCAGGCTTTTGGGCGAGAGGGCGACCATTTCATAAGAGAAGTGAACCGATTTGGCGGCCTGGATGTCGTACTTGAGGGATCGGAGGCCCTGGACGACGACCTTTTGAAGGTAGGACTGCCGGGTATCGATGACGTTGTAGACCTTGCTGGCCCCGCCGAACGTGGGCTCGTCGCGTCCCGGGACGTCAGTCGAGATCCAGAGGGTCCGGCCGGCTTCCACGGCGAAGGGCTCGTAGTGAAAATCCCGGCCCAGGAGGCCGAACTTCCAGAGCTGGTAGGCGATGTCCTTTCCCACGTAAGTGACCGTGCCGTCGGAACGGACGATGATTTTTTCGCGGTCTTCCTCCTCCTCGAGCCGCATCACCCAGCAGCCCTTGTTCTCGCCTTCCGTGACGTAGGAAATCGCCTGCCTTCCCTTGAGGAGCTCGAAGGCCTTGTCCCAGAACTTGATATGGAGGATGGTGCTCTCGCAGGGGAGGACGTCATAGGTGATGCCCAGCCGGGCCATGGTGGCTAGATGGGCCCGGACGATGCGGCGCGAGACATAACGGGACAGAGGGTACTCCGGCTCCGCGCCGTGCTCGATCTTTTTCAGGACCTCGGCCTTGCGGGCCTGCGCTTCGGGATGTCCGGCCAGGTAGCCGGAAACGCGGGCGTAGAGGTCCCAGCAGTAGTAATCGAATTTTCCGGGCAGTTTCTCCAGGTCGGCGATGGTCTTGCCCTCGATCTCCATGAGGGCGAAAACGACGTCCACGACCTGGACGCCGGTGTCGTCGATGTAGTTCTGGATCTCGACCCTTTCGCCCTTGTAGCGGAGGCAGCGGGCCAGGGTGTCGCCCAGGCAGGCGTTGCGAAGGTGGCCGATGTGGGCGGCCTTATTGGGGTTGATGTTCGTGTGCTCGATGATGATCTTTTTTTCCTCGGCCACGAGCGTCGGCCGGCCAAGGTCGCGGAGGAGAAGGGCGAAAGTCATCTCCCGGTCCAACGAGAGATTGATGAAACCCGCTCCGGCAACCTCGACCTTACGGACGCCGTCGAGCCCCGCGAGGAGGGCGGCGGCCTGCTGGGCAATGACCCGCGGCGGGGTCCGAAGCTTTTTTGCCAGTTGAAGGGGAAAGGTGAGGGCCAGGTCGCCCAGGGACTGGTCGGGCGTCGGGGCGAATTCGACGTCCCCGGGCGACAGCGGGAAGGTCCCTTCGAGCCTTTCGCAGATCGATTGTTTCAGGCGGCTTTTGAAGTCGGGCATAACGGTTCAATATTATAGCAAATTCCGGGCCGGCGACAAGCCGGCCCTCGCGGGCAGCTCCGGCACTTGAACGAGTCCGCGGAATGTGATAGTTTTTATCTTCTTTCGAGAAAGGATGGCCCCATGGATAAGACCCGCTTCAATGAGCTGCATAAGAAACTCGGCGCCAAGATGGTCGAGTTCGTCGGCTGGGAGATGCCCATCGAATACAAGGGCATTATCGATGAACACATGGCCGTCCGGACCAGGGCCGGGCTCTTCGACGTCAGCCATATGGGCGAGGTTCTCGTCACGGGCAAGGGCGCCCTGGCCTACGTTCAGTGGCTGACGCCGAACGACGCCGCCCGGCTGGCGCCCGGCCAGGTCCAGTACACCGCGCTCATGACCCCTGAGTCGACGTTCGTCGACGACATGCTCGTCTACTGCATAGGCCCGGAAACGTACTTCCTGGTCGTCAACGCGGCCAATGTGGCCAAGGACTTCGCCTGGATCGCGGGCCATACCAAGGGCTTCGACGTCAAGGTCGAAAACCAGAGCGACGCCTATTCCCAGGTCGCCCTCCAGGGGCCCCTGGCGGAAAAAATCCTTCAGCCCCTGACCGACGTCAACCTGGCCGGGATGAAGTCGTTCTGGTGGGCCAGGGGCAAGGTGGCGGGAATCGCCTGCCTCATCTCGAGGACCGGATACACCGGGGAGGACGGGTTCGAGGTCTACACGACCGATCCGAAACCCGGCCCCATCTGGACCTCGATCATCGAGAAGGGGACCCCCCTCGGCCTGCTCCCGGTGGGACTCGGGGCTAGGGACACGCTTCGCCTCGAATCCAAACTCATGCTTTACGGCAACGACATCACCGACAAAACGACCGTCCTCGAGGCCGATTTGAAGTGGATCGTCAAGCTCCAGAAAGGCGATTTCCTGGGCAAGCCCGTGATCGAACGGCAGCTGGCCGAGGGCCTCAAGAAGAAGCTCGCCGGCTTCGAGTTGGTCGACAGGGGGGTCGCGAGACCCCACTACCCGGCCTATATGAAGGGGCAGAAAGTGGCGGAGGTCTGTTCCGGCACGTTCTCGCCGCTCCTCAAAAAATCCATCGGCCTGGTCTATCTCCCCGTCGAGGCCACGGCCGTGGGCACGGAGTTTGAAATCGGCATCAGAGACAAGAAGGTCAAAGCCAAAGTCGTCCCCACTCCCTTCTATAAAAGGGCCGACAGGAAATAACGAAACAGAGCCCGCGGGCCGCCGGCCCGCCGCTTGAGATCAAGGAGGAGGTTTCCATGTATCCCAATGACTTTTACTACACCAAGGACCACGAATGGATCAAACTCGAGGGCGACGAAGGCCTCGTCGGGATCACGGATTTCGCCCAGCACCAGCTCGGCGACATCATCTTCGTAGAGCTCCCCCAGGTCGGGAAGGAGCTCGGGACGCACCAATCGATCGGCGTCGTCGAATCGGTGAAGTCGGTTTCGGACGTCTATTCCCCCGTCGCCGGGCTGATCACGGCCGTCAATGACGATCTCTCCCATACCGCCGACCTGCTCAACAAGGACCCGCACGGCAAGGGCTGGATCGTCCGCCTGAAGATCAAGGACAAGAAAGAGCTCGGGGGGCTGATGAAGGCCTCCGATTATGAGAAATTCCTGGAGGGCCTGGAAGCCTGATACCCCCCGGGCGGGGGTCATGACAAGGGGTTGAGGCCATGAGCTATCTCTCTCTCAGCGACAAAGACAAGAAGGACATGCTGGCCGCCGCCGGGATCTCCTCTACGGAAGAGCTGTTCTTCTGCATCCCCGAAGCCGTCCGGCTGAAAAGGGACCTGGACCTGCCCGGGCCGCTCTCGGAGGCCGACCTAGTCCGCGAGCTCGAGGATGTCGGGAGCCGCAACTCCTACGCGCGCTACCTCTCTTTCCTCGGCGGCGGAGCTTACGAGCACTATATCCCGGCCGTCG
>JBEKVN010000072.1:0-5379 GCA_049513915.1 Candidatus Aminicenantales bacterium
CGAGTTTCTTCCCGAAAAGGTCGATGGTCCGGTCGTATTTGTTCTTGGCGCTGTCCAGCGTGACCTTGGCCTTGTCGAGGGCCGCCTTGGCCAGGAGGAGAGAGGCCTCGTCCTGTTTGACGGCTTCTTCGAACGGGGTCCGGTCCAGCTCGGCGATGACCTCGCCCTTGCGGACGCGCGCGTTGAAATCAGTATTCACCTTGGTGATCTGCCCGGACAGCTCGGAGCCGACGTCGACGAGGATTTCGGGGTTCAGGACGCCGGTGCTGGAGGTGACGGCCATGATATCTCCCCGCGTGACGGCGGCCGTCCGGTACTTGGGAGTTTCTTTGGCGCCTCCGGACAACCGGCCCGGGCCGATCCCGGCCGCGATCACGATCCCTAAAGCCGCCAGAATTTTCGCTTTCATATCTCCCCCTTTACATCTCATATCATTTTAGACCTTCCGGAGGAAAAAATCTTCCCTCCCGGTTTGACGCTCCATCCCCGCTATGATATAAGCCTCAAGGAAAAGGATAGCCCATGAAGAGCTGGCTGCTGCGAACCAAACCCATGACCCGCATCATGGCGGACACCGAGGTCGAAGGGCACAAGCTCCGGCGGGCCCTGACGGCCTGGGACCTGACGGCCATCGGCATCGGCTGCATCATCGGCGTGGGGATCTTCGTGCTGCCCGGCGTCCAGGCGGCCAACAACGCCGGCCCCGGGATCATCCTCTCCTTCGCCATCGCCTCCATCGCCTGCGCCTGCAGCGCCCTGTGCTACGCCGAGCTCGCGGCGATGATTCCCGTCTCGGGGAGTGCCTACACCTACGGTTACGCCACGCTCGGCGAAATATTCGCCTGGATCATCGGCTGGGACCTCATCCTCGAGTACATGGTGGCGGCCATCCTGGTCTCCACGGGCTGGTCGGCCTACTTCGTGAACCTTCTCCGGAACGGCCTGGGGATCAATTTCCCCCAAGCCATTTCCGCGTCCCCCTTCGACAAGAATCCTGGGGTCTTGAACCTGCCCGCTGTGGCCATCGTCATGCTCATCGCCTGGCTCCTCGTCCGGGGCATCAAGGAGAGCTCCCGGGTCAATCTGATCATCGTCATCATCAAGCTCGCGGTCGTCCTCTTCTTCATCGTGGCGGCCGTGGGCCACGTCGACCCGGCCAAGTGGCATCCGTTCCTGCCCTTCGGCTTCAAGGGCGTGATGACGGCCGCCGCCATCGTCTTCCTGGCCTATGTCGGGTTCGACGCCGTCTCGACGACGGCGGAGGAAGCCAAGAACCCCCAGAAGGATCTGCCCTTCGGGATTATGGCGTCGCTCATCGTGGCGACGGTCCTTTACATGGCCGTGGCGGCGATCATGACCGGGATCGTCCCCTACAAGGACCTCGGCGTCGCCGACCCGATCGCCCTGGTCCTCAACACCCTGAAAATGCCCTGGGCCTCGGCGCTGATCAGCGTCGGGGCGATCGCCGGGATCACCAGCGTTTTGCTCGTCCTGATTATGGGCCAGCCCCGCATCCTGTTCGCCATGTCCCGCGATGGGCTGCTCCCGCCATTGCTGTCGAAGGTCCACGCGCGATACAAGACGCCGCATATCACGACCTGGATGACGGGAGGCGTCGTGGCCGTGGCGGCCGCCATCACGCCGATCAACGTTTCGTCCGAGCTCTGCTCGATCGGCACGCTTTTCGCCTACATCATCGTGGCGGCCGGGGTTATCGTCCTCCGCTATACCAGGCCCGACATCCACAGGCCCTTCCGGGCGCCGCTCAGCCCCGTCCTGCCGGCCATCGGCATTCTCCTCTGCGGCTACCTTATGACGAGCCTGCCGCCGATCACCTGGCTCAGGTTCCTGATCTGGCTGGCCCTCGGCCTGATCATCTATTTCGCCTACAGCGCCCGGAGCAGCGCTCTCCACAAGGCGCAAAAGGCCGCAGACCCCCGCTTTAACAGCCCGGGAATCTAGCCGTTGCCTCTGCCTCCTTTGGGATCGATAATGATGTCGGGATCGTCTGTTAGAATTTTCCGCGTCGCGGCATCATAGACGGCTATGAAATACTTGAAGCAGCCGAATAGTGTCGTCTTCTCCGGGATCGTCATAGAAATCACGCCATCCGGACCTGCCTGATAGGAAGACTGGGTGACGGGGACGATTCCGGGAAAATGGATCGACATCGGATGCTCCGGGTAAACCCATCGAATGGTGTCCCCGGGGCGGACTTTGACGCGAGGCTTATCGTAGATGAACTCCCCCTCGACGACATTGATATGGTTCGTTTCAGTCACAGACTTTACGTCTTTTGCTCCCTTTTCTTTCATTGCCTCGGGGTCCTGCCCACCGCTCCCGGCGATCAAGGGCATCGTTCCCAAGGCGACCCCCGCCTTGATGAAGTTCCTCCGCGAATACTTGCCCATGTCTTTCCCTCCTTCTTGGGTTCGATATATTTCATTCCCCCGTCAGGGATGATGAAGCACGTTTCCCAGGCCTCTCATGGACGATGCCTTTGATTCGTGGATCCCTTGAACAGGCCCGCGACGGCGGGGTCCGTGTCCAGATCCTCCAGCGGGGCCCCGCGGTCGACCAATTCCCGGAGAGCTTCCTCAGCCCAGGTCCGGCGGCTTGCGAGCTCATATACCAAAACGCACTTTCGGAGAACGTAGAGGTTGTCCGGCGCCTGTTTCCGGGCCGCGGCGATTTCGGCGAGGGCACGGGTGAAGTCCCCCGTGCACGCATAAAAACTGGCCAGGCAGCTCCGCGTCTCCGCATTCCGGGGGTTGATCTCGAGGTCGCCTAACGCCACGCGGATCGCCTCCTTGTACGCCGTCTTGGCCTTGTCCGATCCGCCGGGAGTATAGAGGTAGCTCCGGGCAAGGTTTCCCCGGACCCGCACACGGGCTGGGTCCAATCGGAGCGCCTTTTCGTAGACCTGCGAGGCCAGGGCATACTGCCCCTGATTGAAGTAGATCGTCCCGAGATTGGAGTAGGCCGCCGCGTTAGGCTCGATCGAAATGGACTTGTCAAACCATACCCGCGCCTCGTCCGGCCGGCGCGTTGCCAGAAATATGCCGCCCAGACAATTATAGCCGTTGAAATTCGAGGGGTTCAGCTCGATGACCTTCCTGAACATCTTCTCCGCGTCGCTATAAAGGCCAAGGTTATAATAGAAGAAGCCCAGGTAGCTATAGCCCAGCCAGTAATTCGGGTGCAGGAGGGCGGCCTGCTGGTAGGTCTCTTCGGCCTCGCGGCGTTTATTGGACCGCGCGTAAGCGGAGGCCAGCTCGATCGAAGCGTCGAAGTTCCCCGGGTCCCGGGCCAGCGCTTGCTTGAACTCCGCAATAGCGTCCTCGTAATGGCCCGTCTCGCTCTTGATCATCCCCAGAGTGACGTGGGGGAGCGCCAGGCGGTCTTCGATCTGGATCGCCCTCCGTCCCGAGGCGTTCGCCTGGTCGATCCAGGAAGGGGCCTTGGTCAGCTCATATTTCTGGCGGTAAGCCTCGGCGAGCCACGCTTGGGCCAGGGCGTATGCAGGGTCTTTATCGACCGCGCGAAGGAACAGCTGGATGGCCACGTCCAGGTCCGCGATATAGGTTTTGGACATGATATTGCCTATGTAACCGCGGCCTTGGGCATAAAAATCGTACGCTCCCGGCACGGACGTCTGCCCGGCCGCCAAGTCGCTCCGGAGCTCCTTTGGGATCTTGATGCCCAGCATGCCGAAAACGTCGTTGAAGATCGGATTCCGGACGTCCCGGGTCTCTTCCCTGCGAAGCGTCCGTTTCCTCGAACGGATCTGGCGGGGAGGCTCGGACGTCGTCTTCATGAGGCTGAGGATTAGGCGCCGCCGGTCTTTCACCCGCTCCATGCTTCCCGTGATCACGAGCGTCGCGCTCAGGGCATTTTTTGCGTCGTCGGGGCTCTTGACGCTCCTGTCGGAGAGGTCGCTCGTGGGGACCACCCACAGATTCTTCTGCGAGGGCTCGAGCCGCGTCAGGCTCGAAGCCAGATCTTCGACGAGGCCCAGGCAAAAGGCCTGGTCGGAAGCGTCCCCGTTGATAACCGTGAAGGGGAGGATGGCGACGCGCTTTATGTCGGGGATGGGCCACACCACGTCCTTGATGGTATTCCAAATTGCGGGATAGTAGGGCGAAAGCGCCGCGAGAATCGCCACCAGCGCGGCGGCCCGTGGCAGGGCCTTGGCCATCCATTGCCGGCGGCGTGATCCGACCTCCTTTCCTTCCCGCAAACGGAGGAGGTCGGCCTTGAGCGCGGCGGCGGACGGATACCGGGCGGCGCGATTTTTTTCGAGGCACCTCTCGATGATTCTCACCAGGCCCCGCGGCGCGTCAGCCCGCCATTTCATTGGGGACGGCATCCCCCGGTTGAGAATGCCATAGACCATGGCTTGGTCGGAATCTCCCTGGAACGGCAGCTGGCAGGTCAGGAGCTCATAGAGGACGACCCCCAGGGACCAGATGTCCGTGCGCTCGTCGAGCGGCTCGCCGCGGGCCTGTTCAGGAGACATGTAGGCCACGGTGCCCTTGACCGTCCCCTCCCGCGTGAGCGAACTTCCGCCGCGGAACTTGGCCAGCCCGAAATCCATGATCTTGGCCTGGCCTTTCTCCGTGAGCATGATGTTGGCCGTCTTGATGTCCCGGTGGACGATCCCCTTTTTGTGAGCCTCCTCGAGCCCGCCGGCCACCTCGAGGGCGATGGCCAGGATTTCCTTGACGCTCAGGGGGATCTCGCACCTGATTTTGTTCCTGAGGCTCTGACCGTCGACATATTCCATGGCCAGATAGGGCTTGCCCTCGGCTTCGTCGACCTCGTGGATCGTGCAGATATTGGGATGGGAGAGAGCCGCCACGGCCTGGGCTTCGAGAAAGAGCCGGTCCCTGGACTCGGAGTCGGAGACCGCTTCCTTGAGCAGGACCTTGATGGCCACGGGCCGCTTGAGCTTCAGGTCCTCGGCCTTATAGACGATGCCCATCCCGCCGTGCCCCAACTCCTCGATGACCCGGTATTTTCCGGCAAAAATCGTCTCCCTGGTCAATGTCCGGCTCGACGTTTCGATGGTTTTGGTGCGAGGAGGGAGAAGGGCCTCGGAGGAAAGCAGCGGAAGGGCGCAGCCGCCGCAAAAGCGCGCCGAATCAGGGTTCTCGAAAGAACACTCGGGGCATTTCATTTTCCCCCACTCTCGCCCGCCGATGTGAGCCGAGCTTATCACCAAATCCGAGGCAGGTCAATATGGGGGCGCCTCCCGGCCTGGGCTCGTTCAGATACATAGGTGACACCTTGGGCTATGATAGGTGCCGCCATGTACCTAAGGTCATCAACGATTTATGGGTCGATTATTCCAGGGGCCGAGTTCATTCGGGCCCTGGT
>JBEKVN010000073.1:0-5321 GCA_049513915.1 Candidatus Aminicenantales bacterium
CGCATCACCCAGCAGAACTACGACTTCCTGATCCGGACCAAGGCCGAGTTCCGCGAGGTCGACGAGATCAACCGGGTCATCGTGGCCAACCCCGGCGGCAACCCGATTTATCTCCGGGACATCGCGGCGGTCAGCGACAGCAATAAGACGCGGCAGACGATCTCCCGCGTCAACGGCGTCGAAAACGTGACCCTCGTCGTCCAGAAGCGGTCCGGGACGAACACCGTCAAGGTGGCCGAGGACGTCAGGAAGGCCATCGTCCGGATCGGCGCGGCCTATCCCGACCTCGACATCAAGCAATCCACGGACGAGTCCGTCTTCATCAAGGAGTCGAGAGACGACGTACTGAAGAGCCTCATCGAGGGCGCCATCCTGGCCGGCCTCGTCGTCCTCCTGTCCTTCGGCGATCTGCGCAACACCCTCATCACCATCGCCGGCCTGCCCGTCTGCGTCATCGGGACCTACGCCGTCATGGCCGCTCTGGGCTTCACGATCAACGTCATCACCCTCCTCGCCCTCAGCCTTTCGATCGGCCTCCTCATCGACGACGCGATCGTCGTCCGGGAGAACATCTTCCGCCACATGGAGAAGCTCGGCAAGCACCCCATGCAGGCGGCGAGCGAAGGGACGGCGGAAGTCGGGCTGGCCGTTCTGGCCACGACCCTGACCCTGGTCTCCGTGTTCCTGCCCGTGGGTTTCGCGACCGGGATCGCCGGCAAGTTTTTCAAGCAGTTCGGGATCACCATCGCGGCCGCGGTCCTCATCTCCCTCTTCGAGGCCTTCACGTTCGCGCCGATGCTCTCCGCGTACTTCTTCAAGGAGGGGCGGCAAAACGGCCGGGCTTCTTTCTCCGCCAGGCTCATGGCCTCCATCACGCGGGTCTATGACAGCCTCGGCCGCGGGTATCGCCCGATCCTCAAGTGGGCCGTCGGCCACCGGAAAAGCGTCATCGTCATCACCCTGGCCATCTTCGCCCTGAGCGGCTGGCTCTTTACCCTGGTCGGCATCGGCGGGATCCCCCACGGCAACCGGCCCGAGTTCAATATCAAGGTCCAGGTGGCCTCGGGGAGCTCCCTCGAGAGTACCGAGCGGACCGTTCGCAGGATCGAGGACATCCTCCGGAGCGAACCGGAGATCAAGGACGTCTTCTCCGTCATCGGCACGACCGACGGCGCCTCCGACGAGGCCACCGTGAACGTCAAGATGAAAACGCAGGGGACGACCGATGAGTACCAGGACCGACTGAGGCCCAAGCTGGCCGGCATCCCCGGCGCCAAGCTGACGTTCCAGGAATCGATGTCGATCGCCGGCAGCGCGGCCCAGAGTTTCGCCCAGCTCCCGATCCAGATCAACATCAAGAGCACGAACTTGGAGAGCCTGACCGCGGCCGCCGACATGGTCCGGACCTCGCTCGCCCGGATCCCGCAGCTCGTGGACCTGAATTCCGACTACAAGCCCCCCAAGCCCGAGATCCAGATCCAGATCGACAGGGAGCGGGCTTCGCAGCTCGGCGTCAGCACCCTGCAGGTGGCCTCGGTCATGCGCAGCATCGTTGACGGTGATATCGCCTCCCGTTTCCGGCAGGGGGAGAAGCTCTTCGACATCCGGGTCCTCGCCGCCGACGATACGCGCTTGGACCTCGACCGGCTGTCCCGCGTCTACATCCCCACGATAAAAGGCGGGATGATCACCCTGGACCAGGTGGCCCGATTCAAGGTCGTCAACGGCCCGACCCAGATCAAGAGAAAGGACCGGGTCCGGCAGGTGACGGTCGTCTCGAACATCCTGAAGGGGGCGGCCATGAACGTGCTCACGCGCGACGTCCAGAACCGGCTGAGCGCTCTCGATCTCCCCAAGGACGTGACCTACGACTTCGGCGGCCAGATTGAGACGAACGCGGAGATGTTCCAAACGCTGACCCTTTCGCTCGCGCTGGCCGTCGTGTTCGTCTACATGATCCTGGCTTCCCAGTTCGGGTCGTTCCTGCAGCCCTTCGCCCTGATGCTGACCCTGCCCCTGTCGATCATCGGGGCCGTCCTCGGGCTCCTCCTCGCCAACAAGCTTTTCGACATGGTCGCCTTCATCGGGCTGATCATGCTCATGGGGCTTGTGACCAAGAACTCGATCCTGCTCATCGACTACACGAACGTTCTGCGGCGGCGGGGGACGGAACGCACCCAGGCCATCCTCGAGGCCGGAGCGACCCGGCTGCGGCCCATCCTCATGACGTCCCTGGCCATGGTTCTCGGCATGATCCCGGTCGCTTTCGGTCTCGGCGCGAGCTCGAACTTCCGGGCGGCCATCGGATTCACGATCATCGGCGGGCTCGTCTCGTCGACGATCCTGACGCTCCTCATCGTCCCGGTGTTCTACATCATCCTCGATAACCTCGAGGGCCGGTTCAAAAAGGTGAAGCCCGCCTAAGAGACGGCCTCGGCCTATATTGAGTTTGAGCTCGGGGGATTCCCTCCGTCGGGTCGCGGGTTTGTCCCGGCGAGCCAAACCCGCTCGGTTGCGGGCTTCGCTCCCTTCCCGATCGCCTCGGCCACTCTGACCGTCTCGGACGTGGTTCCTTTTTGTCCGCCTTGTTGATACAATAGAGGGGCCGGCTCGAATTTACCGTGAGAGGTGGACATGAAGCGTAAGTTTGCACCGGCCAGCCGGGGCGCCCGCGCCGGCCTTCCGGCCGGCATCCTGATCCTCCTGCCCGCCCTTTTCGCGGGCCTCCTGGCCCAGGCGACCTCCGGCCAGGAGAAACCCCTCCAGTACACGGTCAACGTGTCCTTCAAACTCGTCCAGGTGTACGTGACCGGCAAGGGCGGGCAGCCCGTGGCCGACCTCACGCCCGGCGAATTCGAGGTCATCGACAACGGCCAGGCCGTCCCCGTCACCCATTTCGAGAAACATTTTCTCGGGACTCTCGAGGAGGCCGCTGTCCCTCCCTCGACCGGTCCGGGGATGAGCCGGAAGTTTTTCCTGCTCTTCGATTTCGGCTTCATTGACCCCCGCGGCGTCCTTAAGGCCAAAGAAGCCGGGCTCCACTTCATCGACGCGGAGCTTCGGCCGACCGACGAGGTCGGTCTGCTGACGTACACGGCGTTCCGGGGACTCATTCTCCATGAGTACCTGACCGCCGACCACCAGAGGATCCGGCGGATCGTAGACGGCTTCGGCCTGCGAAATTACACCGGCCGGGCCGAAAACCTGTCCGACTTCGTCTACACAGCCGACCTCGACGAACGCACGCCGGCGACGGGGAGCCAATTGACGCCGGTCGAGGATTTCTTCCAGAGACAGGCACGTCTCCAGACGGGACAGCGGGTGGACGAGGGCGCGCGGCAGGGCTATGTCGAGCGGGCCAAACATCTCGTCGAGAGCCTCGACAATTTCGCCCGGGTGCTCCGCTACATCCCCGGCTATAAAAATATCATTCTCTTTTCGGGGGGGCTCGCCCGCCAGGTCCTTTACGGGAAAAGGGGCGGGGCGACCCTTGACAACTGGACGACACCTGAGGAGCTGGCCGCCCAGATGAACGCCTACGACGCCGCCCAGGCCGACACGGGCCTGCGGGGCGATTTCACAAGCATGCTGGACCAGTTCAAGGCCTCCAACTCTCCCGTCTACGCCCTGGATGTGTCCCGCAGTCAGAAGGAGGCGGACGTCACCTATAACCAGGGCTCTGGCATGGCGGCCCGCGAGCTCGACGGCGCGGACTCCCTCCGTCAGTTCGCCTCCGGCACGGGCGGCAAGTTCTACGCCAACACCGTCGACCACAAGAAGATCATGGACAACATCCAGAACATCACGGGTGCCTATTACGTCCTGGGCTATTCCGTGAGCGAAAAATGGGACGGCAAGTTCCACAAGATCAAGGTCCGGGTGAAACGCAAAGGATGCGACGTCATGGCCCAGGGCGGCTATTTCAGCCCCAAGCCGTTCAAGGACTACACGAGCGCGGAGAAGCTGATCCACGTCACGGACCTCGCCCTGAGCGACTCCCCCCAGCTTCAGATCCCCGGGGAAATTCCCGTGGCCGCGATGGCCGTGACCGTCAACGGCTGGCCCCAGCTCGTGGCCTTCACCCGGGCCGCGAAGTCGGCGCAGGGCGACGTCCTCGGCAAAAAAGCCGAGGCCTACCTTCTCCTCCTCGATGACAGCGGGGAGGTTGCCCTGGTTAAACGGTTCAAGCTGGCCCTCCCCGACGAGAAGGCCGATAAGGAAACCCTGTTTCCCTCGTTCCTCCTCACCGTCAAGCCCGGCCGCTATACGTGCCGGATGGTCCTCCGCAACATGGAGACGGGCCTGGGCGCCAGGGGCTCGGCTTCAGTCGTGGTCCCCGGCGCGCCGACCGCGACCGTCGTCCTCGACCCGCCCCTCCTCCTGACGACGGACACCCGGTCCCTGGACCTGGCGGCCTCCGAGTCCGGAACGCTGTCGAGCTTATTCGGATATGACAAGGACGCCTATGCCCCGCTCGCCGGCGCCGTCCCCGCCGGTACGGCCAAACTCCTCGCGGCGCTCCGCTGTTCGACGGGGGGCCAGAGCCCTGAGCTCGACATTTCGGCGGTCCTTCAGGAGGCCTCCGCCCCGGTTTCGACAAGCGTCCCGGTCGTGGTGATCAAGAAAACGCAGGCCGACAAAACGACCCTGATCCTTGCCGAGCTTGGGACGGGGGAACTCCGGCCCGGCCGCTACACGCTCCAGGTCGTCGCCAAAGAGAGGGGCGGCCCCGCGGCCGGAACGGCGATCCTGGATTTCACCGTTAAATAAACAGCCCCCGGCCTGGGGCTGACCTTCAGACCCGTGGGTTTTCGAGGAGGCCGTAGATCTCGTCCAGATCGGTTTCCGGCCAGCTCTCGTCCACGAGCCCATTGGTGATGTCCACGTGAACGAAAAGGCCCCGCACCGTGCGGGCCGCCCGCAAGATCTTCCGGACGTAATCCGCCATCCCCGCGAACCGGATGTCCCGGTGGAGTCCCACCCGGCAGGCCAGGACCGTTTTCCCGCCGAACCGCTCGAGGACGCCGGCGTAAGGAGCTTCGCTCCCGCCGAACTCGAGCCCTCGGAGGTTCCGAATCTTCTCCAGGCTCGGGAACAGGCGCGTCCAATCGCCGCAGGAATGGAGGGTGATTCCGCCGAAGGCCTCCGAGATCCTGTTGAGATAGGGCACGCTGAATTCGTCGTGGAGTTCCGGCGAGAGCATCACGCCGACGTCGTTGGCCACCGAGAGAGCGGTCCCGTCCGGGAGCCAGGGCTGGAAGCCGCTCGGGACGAACTCGACGCCCAGGTCCGTGACCATTTTGCGCTGGGTCCCGGCGAAC
>JBEKVN010000074.1:0-4932 GCA_049513915.1 Candidatus Aminicenantales bacterium
ACGTCTCGGTGGACAGGGTCTTGAGCAGCTCCTCGTTAATCTTGCCGCGCTCGCTGTTGGCCGACTTGAGCGTCAGGGTGCCGATGATGTTGCGGAGGGTCGTCCGGGCCAGATTGACGATCTGCCATTGGTAGTTATTGACATTGTACTGGGAGGCCTTGACGTTCCCCTCGTCGTCCTTGACCTTGAAATAGACCTGGGCGTCGACCCGGGCGTTGAGGTTGTCGTAGGTGATGATCTCCTGGGGCGCCGCGTCCACCATCTGCTCCGTGATGTTGATGCTGTGCAGGGTTTCGATAGCCGGAATGACCCACTGGAAGCCGGCCTTGACGAAGCGGTTGTAGCGGCCGAGTCGCTCGACGAGGCCGCGGTGTGTCGGCCGGATGATGCGGATCCCGGACAGGAAAATAACGATGACGACGATTCCAATCCATATGAGTGCGCCCATGTGGTCCCTCCAGAAAGTGACTCTCGATCCGGGTCAGATGGTAACGCGGGCCGCCCGGGAATGTCAATCCGCGATGTAGCCGGCGCGGTGGGTCACCCTGTAGCTTCCGGTCTTGACCTTGACGCTCAAGTCGTGGAATTTGCCGTCGGCGACATAATCGAGCGGACGGAAATAGAGGAGATAGTAATTCTCCGAGGCCTCGACGGCGGATTTCATCATCGCGACCAAGTTGGCGGAACTGCCCGCGAACCCGCCCGTGGCCCGGGCCAGCTCCATGAAGGGGGCAAAAACGTCTTCCGATTGCTCCTCCAGGACAATCCCCTCCTGCGTCGCCCGCGGCCGGGAGATGAACATGAAGTGGACGGTCGTCGAGGAATCCGAGTAAGCCTGCTTGAGGCCGTCAACGTCGAGAGGGACCTCCCGCCGATAAAACTCGAAGAGGCTGGTCAGAGTGTGGGTGATCTCCGGCCGGTCGTTGAACATGCCCATGTAGATCGACAGGACCCTGGGGTCGATCTTGGGGATAAATTCCCTCTCATAGAAAACAAAGGCATCCTTCTGGCCGTTCAGCATTTTGAGGTACTGGGCGAACTCGACGAACTTCTTCTGCTCGACGACCCGGAGGCTCTGGAGCTTGTCGAGCAGCATGACATAATTCTGGAGCTCTTCCTCGAATGAGGAGGCGGAGAACGTGGCCTCGGCCAGGATCGGAACCGGAGTAGGAGGGGCGGTGACGAGGGGGTCCGTCGGCAGCGAGCCGCTGATGGTCGCGCTCATACGGCTGGAGACCAGGGACGCCATGACCTGGGCCAGAGATTTCATCTCCTCCAGGATGCCCCGGGACTCCGAATAGCCGATGAGGATGTCCCGGCGGACGAGGCCGACAATTTCGGCAAAGATCTTCTTCCGGCTCATTCGCTCGAAGACCCGGCTCTTGACGCGGTAGGTTTTCATGGGGGTCACGAGCGTCAGTTCGTCCTCGGGAATGAGAACGCTGCTCACGAAATATTCGAGGGCCTCGGAAAGTTTGGGATCGAATTCGCCGAGCTCGAAAAAAAGGAAGAAATGGCGCGCCGTACGGGGCGCGAATTTGCGGTTTTCTTCGCGGCGTTCGATGTTCGTCTTCTTGACCAGGTAGACGGCCTCGAGCCGCTGGGGCCGGCCGTTGTCCGTGACCTCGAAATCGGCGATGGTCAGGTTGTCGACGAAGGCCGTGCCCTTGAAAACCCGGACCGGGATCTCGATGTTTATGGCCTTGGTTTCGACCCGGATGTCTTGCGCGGCGGCGAGGGTGAGGAGGGCCGCTAATCCGACGAAAGAGAGCGCTGACCTCGGCACGGTTTCTCTCCTCATCCGGCCACCGGTCGCGTTGCGCATGGACTTCTATCTATTATATCACGGGGCCGCGCGGCAGGCCGGCGGGGCGGGGTTACGAGAAACGCGGCCGCCGGCGGCGCGCCCGCACCGCGGACCGGCCGCTTACATCTTCCAGGTGCCGGCCACGATGATATTGGCGCCGGTGACCGCGGCGGCCCGGTCCGAAGCGAGGAAGGCCACGGCCTCCGCCACGTCCGCAAACGTCCCGAGCTGAGATTCGGAGAGATCGCGGGCCTGGGGAAGCACGCCCCCCTTGATCAGCCCCGGCGAAACCATGTTGACCGTGATGCCGTTCGGGGCCTCGGAAACGGCCGCCGTCCGGGTGAGGATGAGCAGGCCCGTCTTGGCCGCGGCGTAAGGGGCGATGGTCGGGAAGGAGGTCAGCTGCTCGGCCCGGCTGTAGCCGATGTTGATGATCCTCCCCCACCGGCGGCTTCTCATGCCGACCAGGGCCGCCTTGACGCAGAAATAGGAGCTGAGGAGATTGCCCCGGAAGA
Organism: Candidatus Aminicenantales bacterium; assembly: GCA_049513915.1. GTDB lineage: Bacteria > Acidobacteriota > Aminicenantia > Aminicenantales > Saccharicenantaceae > DATKJS01. Next base: position 2,323 of record JBEKVN010000074.1, read on the forward strand.
CGCGCTCCCAGTCGGCGACTTCGAGCTGGTCCCAGGGCTTGACGAGGAACGGCCCGACATTGTTGACCAGGACATCGACGCGGGCGAATTTTTCCTCGACTTTTTTGATCAGCCCGGCTGCCTGGGCCTTCTTGGTGAGGTCGGCCCGGAAGACGGCGCTGAGCTTCCCCTTCCCGCGGATGGCGGCGGCCAGGTCCTGGGCGTCCTCGCGGCGGGTCAGGTAGTGGACGGCGACGCCGGAAACCTCGTCGGCGAGGCGGAGCGCGATCTCGCGGCCCATGCCGCGGCTCGCGCCGGTCACGAGGGCGATACGCAGGCTCATTTACTTCAAGGTCCCGACGGCGGCTTCGACCGCGTCAAGGATTTCGCCGGACTGGACGACGGCCGACAGCCTGTTGATGTCGTCGAACAGGGGCCGGTCCTCCTCGAGGAAAGCCACGTGCCGGCGGATGGCATCGTAGGCCGCCCGGACGGCCGGGCTCGGCTTGGCGGGTTTGCGGAAGTCGACAGCCTGGGCGCCGGCGATGAGCTCGATGGCCAGGACGGCCTGGGCGTTTTCGATGATCTGGCGCGTTTTGAGTGCCGTGGTCATGCCCATGCTGACGAAGTCCTCCTGGTCGGCCGCGGCCGGGATGGATCCGGTGGCCGCCGGATGGCAGAGGACGCGGTTCTCGCAGACGAGGGCGCCGGCCGTGTACTGGGAGAGCATGAGGCCGGAGAACATTCCCGCGCCCTTGGTCAGGAACGCCGGCAAGCCGGCGTTGAGATGCGGGTTCATGAGGCGGTTGAGGCGCCGCTCGGAGAGGACGGCGACCGTGGTCACGGCCGTGCCCAGGAGTTCGAGAGCGAAGGCCATGGGCACGCCCTGGAAATTCGCCCCCGTCAGGACGAGCTGCTCGTCGGGGAAGAAGACGGGGTTGTCGGCCGCCCCGTTGAGCTCGATCTCCATCATGTAGCGGGCCCATTTGAGGGCGTCGCGAGCCGCGCCGACGACCTGGGAGGTGCTGCGGAGGCTGTAGGCGTCCTGAACTTTCTTGCCGGGTTGCGTCAGGAGTTCGCTCCCTTCGGTGAGGCGCCGCACATTCTCGGCCGATTCGAGGGCCCCGGGATAGCCGCGGGTTTTGTGGAGGCGCTCGTCGTAGGCCTTCATGTTGGCGTTGAGGACCTCGAGGGTCATGGCCGCGGCGATCTCGGACATCTTGAGCCAGCGGTGGACGTCGTGAACGGTCAGGGCGCCCATGCCTGTGATGACGTTCGAGCCGTTGATCATGGCCAGGCCGTCGCGGGCGTGGAGGACGATGGGCTTGATGCCGGCCCGCTTGAGGGCCTCGGCCCCCGGGAGGCGCTCGCCCCGGTAGAACGCTTCGCCTTCGCCCATGGGGACGAGGGCCATTTGGGCCATGGGGGAAAGGTCGCCGCAGGCGCCGACCGATCCCTTCTCGCACATGACCGGTGTCACCCCCTTGTTGAGGAGCTCGACGAGGGTTTCCGTGACGGCCAGGCGGAGGCCCGAATGCCCGTGGCAGTGGCAGTTGATCCGGCTGAGGATGGCGGCACGGACGGCGTCCCCGGGCATGGGCTTGCCGTAGCCGGCGGCGTGGCTGTAGATGAGATAACGCTGGTATTTTTCGACCTGGTCCTGAGTGAGAACGACGTTGGCCAGCTCGCCGATGCCGGTGTTGACCCCGTACATGATCTCCTGCTTCTGGATCTTGTCCTCGAGGAGGGCCCGGCACCTATCGATCCGCTTCCTGGCCTCCGGCGCGAGGGCGATGGGCTCGCCGCCACGGGCGACCTGGACGACTTTTTCGATGGTCAGTCCTTCTCCGTTTAAAACGATGGGCATGGCTGAATCTCCGTCCGAATTGTCTTCCGCCTTTTCATTGGGGATTACCACTTTAGCGGAAGACGCCTCCTAAGGCAAGAGGGGGTCGTATCTACGCGTTACGCAAAAAGTGCGTAATGCGTAGATACGACCCCTTCTTAGTTTGATTTCGAGCGGCGGCCTGTGCTATAAGTATCGCTCCATAAGCAGACGGATCCACGCGCGGAGAATATTCCATGATCAAAGAGACGAAACGGATTCTGGTGACCGGGGCCGCCGGTCAAATCGGTTCGGAGCTGGCCCAGCTCCTCCGCTCGACGTACGGAAACGGCAGCGTCGTGGCCAGCGATATCGTGGCGATTTCCGGGCCGCTCGCGGAATCCGGTCCGACGGAAAAGTTGGATATTACCGACGGGGCGGCCCTCGGGGCGCTCCTCCGGAAGCATAAAATCGATACGGTCTACCACCTGGCCGCCCTCCTCTCCGCCACGGGCGAGAAGACCCCCCAGAAGGCCTGGGACATCAACATCCACGGGCTCTATAACGTCCTCGAAGCGGCCCGCGAGTTCGGTCTCGCCCGCGTCTTCTCGCCGAGCTCGATCGCCGTCTTCGGACCGGCGACGCCCAGGGAAAACACCCCCCAGGACACGGTCCTCGACCCGAAAACCATGTACGGGGTGACCAAGGTCGCCGGCGAACTCCTCTGCGATTACTACGTCCAGAAATACGGCCTCGACGTCCGGGGATGCCGCTACCCCGGGATCATCAGCCACCAGACCCTGCCC
>JBEKVN010000075.1:0-4044 GCA_049513915.1 Candidatus Aminicenantales bacterium
AACAACCTCCTGGACATCAGCCGGATGGAGTCGGGGAAGGCCAGTCTCGAATTCCAGGACATCTCTCCGCAAATGCTGGTGATGGACGCCCTCGAACCCTACCGGAGGACGGCCCAGGACCAAGGGGTGACTCTGGTCCTCGATGTCCGGGGAAGCCCGGCCGGCGTCTGGGTCGACCGGTCCAGGGCCGGGTACATTTTCGGGAATCTGCTCACGAACGCGCTCCAGCACACACCTCCCGGCGGAAAGATCACGGTCTCCGCGCGGGAAGAGGAGGATTTCGTGCGCTTCACCGTGACCGACACCGGCACCGGGATTCCGAGTCAACATCTGCCGAGGATTTTCGAGCCCTTTTTCCGGGTCCCGGGCCGCAAGAATGAGACCGGCGCCGGGCTCGGGCTGGCCATCGTCAGGGAGATCGTTGAAGCCCACGGCGGCACGATCGGCGTCGAGAGCGAGGAGGGAAAGGGGTCGACATTCTCCTTCACGCTGAGGCGCGTCGACCGGCACCCCAAAGAGGAGGCCCGACCGTGATCGACCTGTTCTTTGTTTTATTAGCGCTTCTCTTTTTCGGCCTGTGCGATCTCTACGCCCGGGCCTGTGAAAGGCTCTGACCATGGCCGACATTATCGGACTCATTATCGGGCTGTTATTGATTGGCTACCTCCTGATGAGCATTCTGCGGCCCGAAAAATTCTAAGGGCATGATCACTATGGACATCTTCGGTTGGATTCAATTGGCGCTCTTCCTGGGGATCTTATTCCTCGTCACGAAACCGCTGGGCCTCCATCTCGTCCGGGTCCTGGAGCCCGAAGGGAAAACCTGGCTGGACCGTCCCGTTAAGCCCATTGAACGCTGGCTATACCGGGTTCTCGGCGTCGACCCGAAAAAAGAGCAGGATTGGAGGCAATACACACGCTCCCTCATCGTCTTCAGCCTGGCCGGACTGTTGTTCACGTACGCCGTACTCCGGCTCCAGCATCTCCTCCCGTTGAATCCCCAGAAATTCGGACCCGTCGGGCCTGCCCTCGCCTTCAACACCGCGGCAAGCTTCACCACCAACACGAACTGGCAGAATTACGCGGGGGAAACGACGCTGTCCTATTTCTCGCAAATGGTCGGGCTTGTTTTCCACAATTTTGTCTCGGCCGCAACCGGCATCGCCGCCGCCGCGGCCCTGGTCCGCGGCATCGCCCGGCATTCGGCCAAGACCATCGGGAATTTCTGGGTCGACCTCGTCCGTGTCAACCTCTATCTCCTGCTTCCGATCTCCATCGTCTTCTCGCTCTTCCTGACCTCCCAGGGGATCGTCCAAAACTTCAAGCCTTACGTCAGGGCGGCGACCATGGAGAGCTCAGCCGGAACCACGACGGACAAGGCCGCGGCCGGCCAAACCATCGCCCAGGGCCCGGCGGCCTCCCAAGTCGCCATCAAAATGCTCGGGACAAACGGCGGAGGGTTTTTCAACGCCAACGCCGCCCATCCCTACGAAAATCCCTCTCCCCTTTCGAACTTCATTCAGATGCTTTCCATCTTCCTCATCCCGAGCGGACTCACGTATTACCTCGGGCGGAAGGTCAGGAACCAGAAGCACGGCTGGGCCGTATGGAGCGCCATGGCGATCATCTTCTTGGCCGCGGTGCTCATCTGCTGGAAGGCCGAAAGCTCCGGCAATCCCCGGCTGCAGGCCCTGGGCGTTGACGCGGCCGGCGGCAATATGGAAGGCAAAGAGGTCCGGTTCGGCGTCTTCAACTCGAGCCTGTTCGCCACCGTCACGACGGCGGCCTCGTGCGGAGCGGTCAACGCCATGCACGACTCCTTCACGCCGTTGGGCGGGCTGGTCCCGCTCGTCAACATCCAGCTCGGCGAGATTATCTTCGGCGGGGTTGGCTCCGGGCTGTACGGGATGCTGGTATTTGTAATCCTGGCTGTCTTCCTCACCGGCTTGATGGTTGGACGGACTCCCGAGTACCTGGGCAAAAAGATTGAGTCCTATGACGTCAAGGTGTCCGTCCTGGCCGTGCTGATCCTGATCTTCTCGATCCTCGGTTTCTCCGCTTGGGGCACGGTCAGCCGCTTGGGCTTGTCCAGCCTCGGCAACGCCGGACCGCACGGCCTGAGCGAGATCCTCTACGCCTTCTCGTCCGGAACGGGCAACAACGGCAGCGCCTTCGCGGGTCTTAACGGCAATACGCCCTTCTATAACATCACCCTGGCTCTGGCCATGCTCTTCGGCCGGTTCATCATGATTGTGCCGGTCCTGGCCTTGGCCGGCAATCTGGCCCGGAAAAAGCTCGTCCCACCGAGCGAAGCGAGTTTCCCCGCAAGCGGCCCGACATTCGTCATCATCCTCATCGGGACCATCCTCGTCGTGGGCGCGCTCACTTTTCTGCCCGCCCTGGCCCTCGGCCCCATCGTTGAGCATCTCCTGATGACCGGATCCGGGGTCCTGTATTAAAGGAGGATGACGTGCCCGTATCGACCCGCAGTCTCTTTGACCCGCACATCATCGGCGGGGCGGCGCTCGATGCCGCGAGGAAGCTGAATCCCGTTCATTTGCTGAGGAACCCCGTCATCTTCGTCACGGAAGTCGGGGCGCTGCTGACGACCCTCGGCCTTCTCACGCGGTCGAAGGGCGAGCCGGCCGGCTTCGTTCTCCAAGTTTCGGTCTGGCTCTGGTTCACCGTCCTCTTCGCCAATTTCGCCGAAGCGATGGCCGAGGGGCGGGGCAAGGCCCAGGCCAACGAACTCAGGAAAACAAGAACCTGCCTGATGGCCAACCTGCTGAGGCCGGACGGCTCGACGGAACCCGTCCGGGCCGAACAGCTCCGCAAGGGGGACCTGGTCATCGTCTCGGCCCACGAAATCATCCCGGCCGATGGAGAGATTATCGAAGGCGCCGCCACGGTGGATGAATCCGCCATCACGGGCGAATCCGCGCCGGTCATCCGCGAGGCGGGAGGAGACCGGAGCGCCGTCACCGGCGGGACGCGCGTGCTCTCCGACCGGATCAAGGTCCGCGTCACGGCCGACCCCGGCCAGAGCTTTCTGGACCGGATGATCAGCCTCGTCGAAGGAGCGCGGCGCCAGAAGACCCCGAACGAGATCGCCCTGACCATCCTGCTCTCGGCCCTGACAATGATCTTCCTGGTCGTCATCATCTCCTTGAAGCCGTTCGGCCGCTATTCCGGCGTCGACCTGACATTGACCGTGCTCGTGGCCCTGCTCGTTTGCCTGATCCCGACGACGATCGGCGGCCTGCTCAACGCCATCGGGATCGCCGGGATCGACCGCATGGTCCAGAAGAACGTCCTGGCCATGAGCGGCCGCGCGGTCGAGGCCGCGGGCGACGTCGACGTCCTCCTCCTCGACAAGACCGGGACGATCACCTTGGGCGACCGCCAGGCCACGGCGTTTATCCCGGCGCCTGGAGTCACGGTCGAGGAAATGGCCAGCGCCGCTCAGCTCGCCTCCCTGGCGGACGAAACCCCCGAGGGACGGAGCATCGTCGTCCTGGCGAAAAAATACGGCCTGCGTGGACGGTCCATCTCCGAATGGCCCGGGGCCGCCTTTATTGCCTTCTCTGCCCAAACCCGGATGAGCGGCATCGACCTCGACGGCCACCGCATCAGGAAAGGGGCGCCGGACGCGGTCCGGGCCTTCGTCGGGAGGGATCTTTCCATCGAGGTCCAGGACGCCGTCAGCCAGATTGCTTTCCAGGGCGGGACGCCGCTTCTCGTCGCCGATGAAAAAAAAATCTTGGGCACGATAGAGCTCAAGGACATCGTCAAGGGCGGCCTGAAAGACCGCTTCGAGCGCTTCCGGGCCATGGGCATCAAGACCGTGATGATCACGGGCGACAACCCGCTGACCGCGGCGGCCATCGCCAGGGAAGCCGGCGTCGACGATTTCATCGCCGAGGCCAAGCCCGAAGACAAGCTGGCCCTCATCAGGCGGGAACAATCCGTAGGGCATCTCGTGGCCATGACGGGCGACGGCACGAACGACGCCCCGGCCCTGGCCCAGGCGGACGTCGGGGTGGC
>JBEKVN010000076.1:0-3436 GCA_049513915.1 Candidatus Aminicenantales bacterium
GCGCTCCCCGGTGTCTAATCAGACAGGGATGGAAGCGGCGAGTAAGCATGGCAAACCTTGACATCAATTCTTTAGGGAGTATATAATCAATATGGGAAAGGGAAGTAATTTTTGGCTTCGGCCGCAAGGAGGATCCATGAGCCGAATCATTCGTCGCCTGGCCGTGTGCGCCCTGGCCGTTGCGGGCGTCGCGGGCCTCGTCTTTCTTTCAGCGTGCAACATCTCGTCGTCCACATCCGGCGGCACCGGCCGCGTGAACCTGCTGGTCACGGACGCGCCTTCCGACGACTGGCAGGAGGTGACGGTCAAGGTCAACTCCATCAGCCTGCGCAAGGCGGACGACCAATCCTGGAATTCGGTGTGGACCGCGGACCCCAACGACCCGAACTCCGGGAAGCTGAATCTCGTCGACCTGTCCGGCGTCGCCCAGATCCTGGGGAACGCCCCGATTGCCGCCGGCAGTTATGACCGCCTGAAGCTCGTCATCGACACCAATCCGTCCACGATGAAGCTCGTGGATGACGCCGGGAATACCATCGACCCGGCCAACATCACGGTCCTCGACCCCAGCGGAAAGGGCGAGATCAAAGTCGTCATTTCTCCGCCGATGACGGTGGCAGACGGCGGTGTCGCCAACCTGCAGGTCGATTTCGACCTGGCCCACCCGCTGTCCATCGTCGTCCAGAACGGCAAAGTCGTCATCAACCTCCAGATCCGGCATAAGGCCGTGCCGCGAAATCTCCGCGACATCCAGTTCGCGCGCAACATCGGCAATGTGACGGCCGCGGCCACGGACGGCACCAGCTTCTCCCTGAAGACACTCGAGGGCGCCGACCTCACCTTCGGAGTTGACGCCAACACGATCTACGTCGACGCGGACGCCAACGCGACCGGAAATTTCGACGGCCTGAAGGCTCTCGTAGGCGTTGCGGACAAAGGGGCCCTTGTGGCCTCCAACATGAACTCCGACGGCAGCCTCTTCGCCCGCCGCGTCTGGTATGGCGATATCACCAAGCTGCCGGTGTTCACCCCCGAAGGCCTGGTGCGCCGGGTGGGGGACAATTGGCTGAAGATCCTGAACAAGAACGCTGAGCCCACGGCCGGCAGCGGGCATTATTGCCGTTGGGATTGGGACGTCGTCTACGTGAACGACGCCACGGCCTGGACCTTCCACGACACGATCCCCCTGGGGACCGGCACCGCCGTGCTCCAGAACATCCGCCGGGGCTTCCGCGTGTCCGTGGAATTCGTGGACCCCAACGTCACGCCCAGGGTGGCCAAGTCCATCAACGTCCAGAGCGCGCATGACGAAGGCGCCATCCGGTCGGTTTCGGCCACGGGCTTCACGCTCGGAGGGTCGGGCTATGGCTCCGGGTGGAATTCGAACGTCCTGCCCAATTTCGGGCAGCACTACACCCACGAGTGGGCCTTCAGTACCATTACCGACCACGTTTTCTCCTGGTGGTTCTTCGGCCTGCCCTCGGGCGTCTCGACGAGCGTCCAGGACTTCACGGACACCGTGAATCAGGCCAAGGGGGCCAATCTCCGGGTTTTCGTAAGGGTCGAGCTTTATTGGGACCAGGCCAACAGCCGCTGGGTTGCGGAAAACGTCGTTCTCGCTCCCGAGAAGCTGCCTGACCCGACCCGGATCACCACGGCCTACACCGCGGCCAGCGGGTCCATGGGGGTTGCCACGTTCGACTGGGACGATGAAACTCTGCCCACGGCCATGACCGTCTTCCTGGATACGACGGGAGACCTTCAGACCGTCGTCGGCTCTCTGCGTTGGAATTCCACCACCCGCATCCTCACGTTCACGGTTCCCGTTCTTCCCGCCCAGTGGGAAACGCTCCTGACGCCCAGCCTCGTCGGCGTGAGAGTCTGGGTCCGCCCGGTCAAAGGCACCGACGGATCTTACAGCTGGCACGCCTATACGGTGATGGCCTTCCAGGTCATCAACTGACGATTCGCTTGGAACGGCGGACCGCCCCGGGGGCTTGGCCCCCGGGGCGGTCCCGTTTTCTCTCGGTCCTCATTGTCTCCCACGCGTCCCTTCGTGCTCGGGACAGGCATTGCCATGCGGTGGGCAGAGCTGATAAGATGGCCGGAACGGAGGCCCGAAATGATCAAGCCCATCGATACGCCGTCCGGTAAGCTGGAGTTCGAGTGCGGAGCTTGCCGGGCGATTTTCTCCCATGCCATTCGGATCTATAACGAGGCCCCGACGGACGGCGAAATGCAGGAATACGACGTCAGAAACTGGTCTGTCGCGAGTATCGAGCTCCAATGCCCGAGGTGCTTCGCCGAAAGGACCTACAAGCTGGCGCTCAAACCCGAAAAGAAAAGGGGAGTGATGTAGAAGGCCCGGGGCCGATCCGGCGGACCGGCGCCCGCTGCCTCACGCGACCCTGGACGGGATTTTCGAATCCTGTTGGTAAATGTGCTTGATCAGGCACAGGATGCTGTTCGAGATCTTGTGCCGGAATTCGATCCCGAGCTCGAACAGGTCCTCGTCCCTCTTGACGTTCAACCACCGGACCTCGCCCTCGAGGTTGATGAGCTCGGTCGTGCCGGCGAGCTCGATCTGGATCTTGATGACGGAGCCGACGTCGAAAAGCTCCTTGGTGAAAATCCTCGCCCCGCCCAGCGACAGATCGCGGGTGAAGGCGTTGATGCCGGTATTTTTCTTAGTGGGGAAGGACGGCTTTATCGAGACGTTGTTCCGCTCGATGACCCGGCTTTCCTTGCGTTTGTTGCCCATCGCAAGCTCCTTGTCGATGATAGTCCTAACTTCGCTCCCATTTTCCTCCGGGCCGGGACGCGGTCAATCGCCTCGGGGGGTGATTCGCGAGGTGATTGCGCGCCCCTTCCCGGGGGGGAGCGCCGGCCCCTCGCCCCGGGGGGCCTAGAAAATCGTGCCTCCGCCACCCTGGCGGTTCTTCAGGAGGACAACGACCAGCCGGAGGATCAGGAAAATGATCCCTCCCGTCAGGGCAAGAAGGTACAGGGTCAGGAAGACCGCGTTGGCGACCGGAATCTTCCGGCCGACGACCCATGGATAAACGATGTCGAACAGGGTCTTCCCGAAGAAGATCATGAGCATTGTCAGCCCGAGGGCGGACCGGTAAAGGTAGGACTTGACGTTGGACATGTCCATCCGGTCCAGGGTGACGAGGGGGTAGAGGAGCCACGCCGCGGCGAGCCAGAGGATCACGGTAAAGCCCAGGACGATCCTTTTATCGATTTTGTCCGGTTTCACGCCCGTCCTATTTTCCGGCTCATTGTACCACCTGCCGGGGGGGGATGGAAAGGCCGTGGTCTCGTCCACTACATTAGTGACGCGGCGGGCTGAGGATGATTTTTAAGCCAGGCCTGATAGTATTCGGCCGGCGTCTGATAATCAAGCGATTGGTGGGGCCGGATGGTGTTATAAGTC
>JBEKVN010000077.1:0-2727 GCA_049513915.1 Candidatus Aminicenantales bacterium
GACCGCGACCTCTACTTCAGGGAAGACGGAAAACTTTCCTTCGAGCCTCCGGCCCAGACGGACGCGGCGGCGTTCGACAGCTACGTTTCCGACCCGGCCCGCCCCGTGCCCTACCGCTCCCGCCCGGTCGAGGCGACCTACGACCCGCGCGGTTCGGGCTGGGGGACCTGGCTCGTCGGCGACCAGCGGTTCGCCGACCTGCGGCCGGACGTCTTAAGCTGGAAGACGGAGCCGCTCGCCGAGGACGTCACCGTGACCGGTCGCATCACCGCCCGCCTGTTCGCCTCGACGACGGGCACGGACGCCGACTGGATCGTCAAGCTGATCGACGTTTACCCCGGGGATTATCCGGCCGAGCCGGCCATGGGCGGCTACCAGCTGATGATCGCCGACGAGGTCTTCCGCGGCCGGTTCCGGTCGGGCTTCGAGAAACCCGAGCCGCTCGTCCCGGATCGCGTCACGGACTTCGCGATCGACCTCCACGCGGCCGACCATCGCTTTCTCAAGGGCCACAAGATCATGGTCCAGGTCCAGAGCACCTGGTTTCCCCTGATCGACCGGAACCCCCAAACCTATGTCGAGAACATCTTCCTGGCCAAGGCTTCGGATTACCGGCCGGCCACCCATCGCGTTTTTCGTTCCCAGGCGCACCCGTCGCACATCGTGCTGCCGGTGCGGACGCGCTGACGGCGCCGAGCCTCGCCTAGCGCGCGAAGCGCTGCCAGAGGTAAAGCACGAGGATGGCCCCGATGAGGGACAGAATGAATCCCGCCCGATGGAATCTCTGGCCTTCTTTGCGCCTCGAGATCAGGGCGCCGAGGACACCGCCGAGCAGGGACCCGACGATCCCCAGCAATGTCGTCAGAATGAACCCCATGTGCTGAACACCGGGCAGAATCGCGCGGGCGAGCAGTCCGACGACGAAACCTGTGATAATCCACCAGATGATATTGAACATCTTCTCCTCCCCTTCACCTCGGGCACGGACCCGGTCGCCGGCTTATGGGACAAAATTTAGCGCTATCGCGCTGGACAGTATTCCCTGCCCGCTAAACTCTGTCCCAACTACCTATGACGGGATGATATTGCCGGTGGAGAATGGATGTCAAGGCGGGAGCCGATAAAACCCATCAAATCGGCAACGGTCTTTCCTCGTTTTCTCTCAGATCTCCTGGTGTTCGGTGCGGCGGATGATCTCGTCCTGGAGCTCCGTGCTGCAGTCGACGAAGTAGTCGCTGAAGCCGGCCACCCTCACGATGAGGTCCCGGTGCTTCTCGGGGAACTTCTGCGCTTCCCGCAGCGTGTCGGCCGTGACGACGTTGAACTGGATATGGTGGCCCATCAGCCGGAAGTAGGACCGGACCAGGTCCTTGACCCCGGCCAGTCCGGTGTCGCCGGCGAGCAGCTGGGGCGTAAATTTCTGGTTGAGGAGCGTCCCGCCAGTCCTCACGTGGTCCATCTTGCCGAGCGACTTGATGACCGCCGTCGGCCCCTTCCGGTCGGCGCCCTGAACGGGCGACACGCCTTCGGAAACGGCGTCACCCGCGAGGCGCCCGTCCGCCGTCGCGCCCGTGACCTTGCCGAAATAGACGTGGACGGTGGTGGGCAGGAGGTTGATCCTGTACTTCCCGCCCCTCGGCGTGGGCCGGCCGTCGACGGCCTCGAAATAGGCCTCGAAGACCCGCCGCATGAGGTTGTCGGCGTAGTCGTCGTCGTTCCCGAACTTGGGTGTTCTGTTGAGGACGCGCTGGCGCAGGCTTTCGTGACCCTTGAAGTTCGCGCCCAGGGCCGTAAGAAGCTCCATCATCGTGAAGTGCCCCTGGTCGTAGACATTGTGCTTGACGGCGCTCAGGACGTCGGTGATCGTCCCCATACCCACGCCCTGGATGTAGTTCGTGTTGTAGCGGGCGCCGCCGGCGTGGTAGTCCTTGCCCTTTTTGACGCAGTCGTCGACCAGGATCGAAAGAAACGGGGCGGGCAGATAGGTCGCGTAGAGCCGCTCGATGACGTTGCTGCCCCGCACTTTGATGTCGACGAAATGCCGGATCTGCTTCCGGAAGGCCTCGAAGAGCTCGTCGAAGGTCTTGAACGTCAGCGGGTCGCCCGTCTCGAGGCCGATATTCTTCCCCGTCCTCGGGTCGAGGCCGTTGTTGAGCGTGATTTCGAAGACCTTGGGCAGGTTGAAGTACCCAGTCAAAATGTACGCTTCCTTGCCGAAGGCCCCGGACTCGACACAGCCGCTGGCCCCACCGTTCCTCGCGTCCTCGACGCTCTTGCCCTGGCGGACGAGCTCCTGGACGATGGCGTCCGTGTTGAAGATCGAGGGCTGGCCGAACCCGGTCTTGACGATGCGCAGCGCCCGGAGCAGGAATGAATCCGGCCCCTTGGCGCTGATCTGGACCATGGAGCTCGGCTGGAGGATGCGCATCTCCTCGATGACGTCGAGGATGAGGTAAGACAGCTCGTTGACGCCGTCGGTCCCGTCCTCCTTGAGCCCCCCGACGTTGATCAGGGCAAAATCGGTGTAGGTCCCGCTCTCCTCGGCCGTGACGCCGACCTTGGGGGGCGCGGGCTGGTTGTTGAACTTGACCCAGAAGGCCTCGAGGAGTTCCCGGGCGCTTTCCTTGGTCAGTGTCCCGTCGGAGAGGCCCTTCTGGTAGAAGGGCCAGAGGTGTTGGTCGAGCCGCCCCGGGTTGAACGAGTCCCAGGTGTTGTATTCGGTGATGA